>JBOFKD010000076.1:0-2802 GCA_051657165.1 Bacteroidales bacterium
TGCCTGCAAAAGCAAAGATCCCGAACCGGCTGCCGGGTCATAGATCTTATTTACAGTTGTTTGTTTGTGCATAGCAAGCTGTGCGATAAGCTTAGACACGTGTTGGGGTGTAAAGAACTCACCTCCCGATTTCCCTGCATTTGCCGCATAGTTAGAAATCAAAAACTCATACGCATCACCAAACAAATCGATATGATTATCCTCAAAGTTACCAAAATCAAGCTCCTCCACTCCTTTTAAAACAGAAGCTAAACGACTGTTTTTATCGGCAACCGTGTTTCCCAAACGATTACTCGTTGTGTCAAAATCAGCAAATAACCCCTTAATGTCACGTTCAGACGGATAACCATTCGCAGAACCTTCGATTGCATCGAAAATCGCTTTTAAGTCCGTATTAAGATTTTCATTCGTGTTGGCTGTTTTAGCCACATTCACGAAAAGCTGACTCGGATAAATAAAATATCCTTTTGTACGTACAGCGTCGTCCTTAATCTCAGGAGTAATAACCGAATCAGACATCCCGGCATAATTAATGCTTTCATCACCTGCCTCAATATAGTTTGTGAAGTTTTCACTGATAAAACGATAGAACAAGGCTCCTAAAACAAACTGTTTAAAATCCCATCCATCTACAGCTCCACGAACTTCGTTAGCGATTTTCCATATTTTGCTCTGTAATTCAGCTCTTTGATTTATGCTTGTCATTGCTTATATATCTATTTTGTTATTTTCTCTCTTTTATAAACTCGATTGAAGCCCTAAAATTAATTCTTTTTCACTCTCCAACCTTGCTTTTTGGCACCTAAAATCTCTATTCGAGCAAAAAATCACCACCAATCAAAAACAGAAAATAACATTTAAAACACACCTAATCAAATTACTCTTTCAACTCCTTTAACGGCTTCCCTTCTTTATTTCTCCATTCTATTAAACCGTTAGCAGGTCTTCCCATCACTATGGCAGCAGCTTCCGTGGCACTATTAAAACAATAATCTTTCGTAAACCTTAGAATACCATCTTCTTTAATAAGAATACCATTATGCAGCAACTTCTTTCTCAGTTTACTGTAACCTTCCGGAAAAGATGGGACTACAGACTGAGGCGACACAGAATTTGCAAGAACTATAAATCCTGTCGTAGTCTTATAACCTTTAGCCTGGGCTTCTCGACCTTCTTTTGTTACATTTATAAATAGCATCTCATCAGTTATAAACTGAGATCGCTCACCCTCCTCTATTAATTTATTATTTAAGCAAATTGGCTTTCTGGTTAGTATAAGTCCTCTTTGTGGAGAATAATCCAATTCGAAGGCTATTTCAAAATCAACCTCATTAAATAACTTGCTTAATTCCTTTTCTATTGAATAGCTTAATTCAACCTCTTTCCTTTTATCCTGAAGTTTCTTGCGTTCAGTCAATAATGCTTCAGGTATATCTGTTCCATAGCGCTCGAAAACAGCAATATCATGTTCTACCTCTTCTATTGTTCTAATTGAAACCTCTTTTTTTTCCATACATTCTGGTTCTGATTCGTTTGCTTGTTCATCTTCTAAAACTGTATATTCTCCAACCCCCAAAGTAGATTGTACAAGCTCCACTCGCTCATCTCCCTCCTCGATATCATCCATAAAGCGAACTTGATCTTCTTTAGAGGGAGCTTGTCCCTTCAATTCTATTTCAGTTACCTCCTGCCCCTCAAAATGCATTCGCCATTTACGATTAGCCGAGGGCAATCCGAAGCGATTGTAGAGTCCTACATTGTCCAGAAAGATTACTTTTTCTTTATCTTCTGCCGTACGCAGACCTCTTCCGATCTGCTGAAGAAACATGGATAATGATTTGGTTGGTCTTGCCAATTGTACAAATTCCAGATCGGGACAATCGAATCCTTCACTGAATATGTTTACGTTGCAGAGTATCTGAAACTTACCGTTCCGGAAGTCATTCACAATCTCTTTTCGCGTTTCCGCATCTGTTTTACTATCTATGGCTTTTGCTGCAATCCCGTTTGCTTTAAACTGCTCACAAACATTCTCGTTATGGACCTGATTAATCGTATAGATAATACCTTTCTTGCCGTTTGCATATTTCAGATAAGTATCTACAATGCGAGCACGTAGACGGTCGGTATCCATCACACGCATCATTGCCCGCTCATTGTAATCCCCGTTTATATCAAATTCATTGATTCCTTCAATCTGCTTCTGAATATTCGAATCAGGAGGGATAGAGTAATAGTCATAATTACTCAAATAACCATTCTTTATAAACGTAGCTACCGAATCCGAGAGAATAAGATCCTGAAATACATCTCTGAACCCTGCCCCGTTAAGCCGATAAGGCGTAGCTGTTACACCCAATATTTTTGCATTGGGATACTCCTTCAATATTGTCCGGTAACTTTCTGCCTTCACATGATGAGCTTCATCCACAATGATTACATCAAAATCCTTTTCTGCCCACTTATCCATTCGTCGGTGCATCGTTGGCACTGAACCTACCTGAATCGGATATTTAATATTTTCCGGATTTTTAGAAGCTATAATTCCATGAGCCAATCCATATTTTAATCCCAGATTCTCTGAAATCTGCTGAATAAGCTTCACACGATGCGCTAACAATAGAACTTTTACTGCTGTCTTGTTTGCGACACCCCATTCATGTAAATCCTTTACGATAGAAACAAACAGGCGTGTTTTACCCGTTCCTGTAGGCATCTGAAGCATTACACTTTGTCGAGCTGTCCAGAAATTATATATCTTCTGTTTATTCTCTTTCTGATAGAGTCGTAGCGAATTATCCT
>JBOFKD010000077.1:0-5555 GCA_051657165.1 Bacteroidales bacterium
ATCTTAGCAATAGGTGCCAGGCAGTTGGTCGTGCATGAGGCATTTGAGACAATTGACTCGTTGTTATATGTATGATGGTTGACTCCGTATACAAACATGGGAGTATTATCCTCAGGAGGTGCGGAGAGAATGACTTTCCGTGCTCCGCCGGAGAGATGAGCTTCTGCTTTTTGCCGGCTGAGGAATCTTCCGGTAGCATCAATCACAAAATCCACGTTCAGTTCATCCCATGCAATATTAGCCGGATCAGATTCCGAAGAAATCCGGATAGAGTTGCCTTTTATAATCAGATTGTTGTGGTGTGTCTGTACAGGATATTTAAGTTTCCCGTGGATACTGTCATACTTTGTGAGGTAAGCGATATAATTGATGTCAAGTAAATCATTGATTCCGACTACTTCCATGTCGTCTCTTTCCAGAGAAGCTCTGAAGATCATGCGTCCGATTCGTCCGAATCCATTGATTCCAATTCGTATTTTGTGCATAAAGAATAGCAGATAAAAAGGGTTATAAGGTAAATGGTATTAAGAGGTCATTCAGACTTTTGGATAAGTCGGGATGACTTTTAAAATAAACAGTTGCTTATGCTATATGTTTTAAAATTTGTAATCATTAACGGACTGTGTATTTTAGAACAGATTGCATTTTATGTTTTATCATGGCCGCTTATTTCGGTCGCAAGATAAAACAAAATTGTTAAGCGGACAGAGCTGACAGAGAAAAAATATATATCAGGGTGATAAAACAGGAGAAAAGATTAAGGATCATAAGTCTAAATTTGTGCCGGGAAGAGACCGGAGAGAAGGGTATAAAAAAAGAGCTTCAGATTTATCTGAAGCTCTTAGTACCCAGAGCCGGGATCGAACCGGCATGGAAGTGAATCCACTGGTGTTTGAGACCAGCGCGTCTACCAATTCCGCCATCTGGGCGTCTTGTTTCTTGAAGACGATGCAAAGGTACGTCTTTTTTCTTAACATGCAAATTTTGGATTGATTTTTTTTAAAAAAAATGATTTGGCGGGCTTTTTAATGAATATAATTAGTAGTTTCGCCGTATAATTAAAAGAACTTAAAAGCCATAAGCTATGAATAATAACTATTGCGTAATTATGGGTGGTGGTGTAGGAGCCAGATTCTGGCCTTTTAGCCGCACAAACTATCCAAAACAGTTTCTTGACTTTTTTGGAACCGGAAGATCATTACTTCAAATGACGTTTGACAGATTTTCAAAAGTTATCCCTAAAGAGAATATCTTTATTGTGACGAATGAAATTTATTCGGAGCTGATTAAAGAGCAGCTTCCTGAGCTGGATGAAAGTCAGGTTTTGTATGAACCAACAAGAAGAAATACGGCTCCGTGTATTGCATGGGCCTCCTATCATATAAAAGAATTAAATCCGAATGCAAATATTGTAGTAGCTCCATCTGATCATTTAATCATGAAAGAAGAAGAGTTTCTGACTGCAATCCGCAAGGGACTGGATTTTGTTTCAGACAAAGATAGTCTGCTTACTTTAGGTATTGTGCCTAATCGTCCGGAAACAGGATATGGATATATCCAGATTGGGGAAGAGCATGACGGAGATTTTTGCAAAGTCAAAACTTTTACAGAGAAACCTAATAAGGAACTGGCTAAAGTATTTGTTGAAAGTGGTGAGTTTTTCTGGAACTCCGGTATATTTATCTGGAACGTAAATACAATTATTGAATCTTTCAGAGCATTTACACCAGAGATTGCAACACAGTTCGATCAGGGTGTGGGCGTATATCATACGCCAGAGGAGAAAGAGTTTATTCAAAAACATTTCCCTTTGTGTCCGAATATCTCAATAGACTATGGTATTATGGAAAAATCGCCGAATACATATGTGCTTTGTGCTGATTTCGGATGGTCTGATCTGGGAACATGGGGGTCATTGTATGATTTGTCTCCGAAGGATGAAAATGAGAATGCAACATTGAAGTGTAAATCTGCGTTTTACGAGGCAAAGGATAATATAGTGACACTGGCAGACGGTAAACTGGCCGTGATTCAGGGGCTTGAGGGCTATATTGTAGCTGAATCAGGAAATGTGCTCCTGGTTTGCCAGAAAGGTGAAGAGCAACGTATCCGTCAGTTTGTGGCAGATGCTCAGATGACTTTTGGTGAAGAGTATGTTTAATTAAAGATAGGAAAAAGGGGAGGGAAGCTTATGTTTCTTTCTCCTTTTCTGCTTTTTATACGCAGTTTGTTTCGAAAGAACAGCTAGTTAATAAGAATGTTCTTATTATCTTTGTACGCTGCAACGGAATGATTGATAACATTTAAGTGCAGTCTGAACTTCAATTTTTGTAAAAGCTACATCAATAATTATGGAAGAAGTATTCGATAAACAACCTACATATAGTGAAGATAATATTATTACGCTCGCATGGCAAGAACATATTCGTCGCCGTCCGGGAATGTATATCGGGAAGTTAGGTGACGGAACGTATGCAGATGATGGTATCTATGTACTGCTGAAGGAGGTGCTCGATAACTCGATCGATGAATTCATGATGGGGCACGGGAAACAGATAGAGATTGATATAGAGGACGGAAATGTCCGTATCCGTGACTTCGGGCGCGGAGTTCCGCTTGGGAAAGTGAAGGATGTTTCTTCGAAAATGAATACCGGAGCCAAATATGATTCAAAGGCTTTTAAAAAGTCTGTCGGTCTTAATGGTGTAGGTATAAAAGCGGTAAATGCTCTTTCGTCTCGTTTCTTTATAAAAAGTCACCGGAACGGTGAGGCTAAAGCAGTGCTTTATACTTGCGGGGAAGTTGTGGAGGACTATCCGGGTGAGACGACAGTCGAAAGTAACGGAACACTGGTAGAGTTTACACCGGATCCGTCAATTTTCAAAGATTACAAGTTCAGAAGTGAATATGTAGTTTCTTTGCTTAAGAATTATACGTTTCTGAACGCAGGATTGATTATCTATTTCAACGGCGTGAAATATGTTTCGAAGAATGGGCTGGTCGATCTTTTGAACGAGAATATGACTTCGGAAGGTTTGTATCCGATTATTCATCTGAAAGGAGAAGATATTGAAGTCGTTATTACACATGGTAATCAGTACGGAGAGGAGTATTACTCTTTTGTCAACGGGCAGCATACAACTCAGGGCGGAACGCACTTGTCAGCTTTTAAAGAGTCGGTATCGCGGGTAATTAAAGAGTTTTACAATAAGAACTTTGAATACGGAGATATACGAAACGGGATAATTGCTGCTGTGAGTGTTAAGGTTGAGGAACCTGTATTTGAATCGCAAACGAAAACGAAGCTTGGCTCTAAGGAAATGAGTCCTGATGGAATCTCGGTAAATAAATTTATCGGAGACTTCATGAAGAAAGAGCTTGATAACTATTTACACATAAACTCGGAAACGGCAGAGATTCTTTTGAAAAAGATACTGGAGTCCGAGAAAGAGCGTAAAGCTATTGCAGGGGTTACGAAACTAGCCCGTGAGCGAGCTAAAAAAGCAAATTTACATAACAAGAAACTTCGCGATTGCCGGGTGCATTTGAATGACAATAAAGGCGACAAACGCGAAGAGACATCTATATTTATTACCGAGGGAGATTCGGCGAGCGGATCAATTACGAAAAGTCGTAATGTGGAAACTCAGGCTGTATTCTCACTGAAAGGTAAACCATTAAATACTTATGGGCTGACTAAGAAAGTCGTTTATGAGAATGAAGAATTTAATTTACTTCAGGCTGCGCTCAATATTGAGGACGGGCTTGACGGATTAAGATACAACAATGTGATTATAGCAACCGATGCTGATGTCGACGGGATGCACATCCGTCTGTTAATGATCACGTTTTTCCTTCAGTTCTTTCCGGACCTGATTAAAAAAGGACATGTATACATTCTTCAGACACCTTTATTTCGTGTCCGTAATAAAAAAGAGACGTTTTATTGTTATAATGATGAAGAACGTTTGTCTGCCATTGCCAAATTAGGTACGAATGCAGAGATTACACGATTTAAAGGGTTGGGTGAGATTTCTCCGGATGAGTTTAAATACTTTATCGGTGACGATATACGCCTGGATAAAGTGACTCTGAAGAAGGAAGACCTGGTGAAGGAATTACTGGAGTTCTATATGGGTAAAAATACCATGGAACGACAGAATTTTATTATTGATAATCTTGTTGTCGAAGAGGATGTTTAGTCCTCAGGAAAAGCTAACAGAAAAAGAACAATGAAACGTATAGCATTATTCCCGGGAACGTTTGACCCATTTACGAAAGGTCATTTATCAATCGTTCACAGAGCGTTGAACGCATGTGCGGATGAGGTGATTGTGGCTGTGGGGATAAACGACACAAAAAGACCATTATTTTCAACAGAAGAAAGAGTGGCGGCACTGGAGCATATCTTTAAGGATGAACCACGTGTTAAGATTGCTACATATAGCTGCGTAACAGCTGATTTTGCACAAGAAGCCGGTGCTACGGCTATCATCAGAGGTATCCGCTCTTCCATTGATTTCGAGTTTGAGAAGTCAATTGCGGATGTGAACCGTAAGATGACAGGAATTGAGACAATTATTCTGATTACTGAACTTGAATTTGCACATATCAGTTCAACAATAGTTCGGGATCTGATTAAATTCGGGAAAGATATTTCCGATTTTGTTCCGGACCCGTCTGTGCTAAAGAAATAGAAACTAAACCTTCAATAAGCGTAAAAGAAAGATGAAAAAAATAGCATGTCCAAGATGCGACAATTTCCTGAAGTTTGACGATTCTATTTATACGGAAGGTCAATCCATTCGTTTGCATTGCGAGATATGCGGACGAAATTTCGGAATACGGATAACGAAGAAAGTAAAAGAGGAACCTTCCGAAGATTTAGGTAAAGTGGAGGTTCTGGAGAATGAGTTCGGTTATAAACAGGATTTTTCCCTGGTGTTGGGTGATAATATTATCGGAAGACGTTCCCGTGGGACAGTTGTAGAGGTTCCTGTGCTTACAGATGATATGAGCATGGACAGACAGCACTGTGTGGTGAATGTGAAAAGAGATAAGAATAATAAACTGATTTATACGGTACGTGATTTCCCTAGTCTTGTTGGTACCTTTTATAAAGGTCAGTATATTGCGAAAAAAGAGAGGGTTGTCATGACAGATGATACTTTCCTGATTCTGGGAGCAACAACTGTAATCGTAAGGCTGCCTGAGGAGGCAAAAACGGAGGAAGATTAAGTATTCTTTACTGCATAAAAAAAGAGGGTGTGCCTAAAGGTCACATCCTCTTTTCTTTTTGACTCTGTCGTGCATGGGTATTGTTTATGTGTAATATTCGCATAAACGCAAGCAAATATACGTATCTGTTAGCCGGAATAAAGGAGGAATTAGTTTTTTTATACGGTTGGTTTAGTTACGAAATACGGTTGATTTACTTTTCCGATGCGCATCGGAAATACATCCCATGCGCATCGGATTATATTCGCATGCGCATCGGAATTGCAACGCATGCGCATGCGATTTCTAAAGCATACGGATAAACGAACTAAAGCTCT
>JBOFKD010000078.1:0-2576 GCA_051657165.1 Bacteroidales bacterium
AACTAATGTTTATGAAAAAAGCGGGAATCTATTTTCTTTTTATGATTATGCTTCTGCCTTTTTTTTCATCGTGTGATGATGACGGATATTCTCTAAATGATTATATGCTTAGTATCGCAACAGTTAAAGCTGAAGGTTCTTCATATTATCTTCAACTTGACAATGGTGAAAAATTATGGCCTGCTGCACAAGATTTTTTTTACAAGCCTGCTAACGGGCAAAGAGTATGGGCTAATTACACGATCCTTTCAGATGAGCAAGATGGTTTTGATCATTATGTGAAGGTAAATGCTCTATCTAAGATTTTAACCAAGAATGTTATCGACCTTACTGAATCTAATAAGGATTCAATCGGTGACGATCAAGTTAAAATGCTTGATATCTGGTTTGCTGATGAATATATTAATATTATCTTTGGATACAATACAGCTTACGGATACAGGCATTACGTTAATCTGGTTAATAATACCCTGATCCAATCACCTGAAGATGGCAAGGTATATTTAGAATTCAGACAAAACGGTAATGGTGCCCCTGCAAATTTCGGAACTCAGGCAATCGTTTCATTTAATGTAAATGAATATCTGACTTCTGAAGATAAAGAAGTAGTGTTTATTATTTCAGCAAACACGTTTTCAGGCGTAAAGCAATATGAAGTTAAGGCAGAAATAAACACTGTTCAGCCGAAAATTTCGGTAAAAGAAATGAATACATTTTCACAAGAAATAAAGTAATTGCTATTATTAGACTATAACACGTAAAGGGGGGAGAAGGCGGCCGTGAGGTCGCCTTTAACTATAAATAAGGGTCTTTACTTGCCTAACTCTTTCAAATTTAAGTCAATTGCATTAACTTTGTGTCGTTAAATAAAAATCTAACAATACATATATAAATAGCATTTATGGCAACTACTGCAGATTTTAGAAACGGTATGTGCATTGAGTACAACAACGGTCTTTATTTTATCACTGAGTTCCTACACGTTAAACCAGGTAAAGGTGCGGCTTTCGTACGTACTAAACTTAAAAACGTTGAAACAGGTCGTGTGATCGAAAACACATTTAACTCTGGTGTTAAAGTAAACGAAGTTCGCGTTGAAAGACGTCCATACCAATTCCTTTTCAAAGATGATATGGGTTACAACTTCATGAATAACGAAACTTACGAACAAATTCCTATCGAAGAAGGCCGCATTAACGGCGTGCGCTTCCTAAAAGAAGGAGATATGGTTGAGGTTGTTATGAATGCAGATACTGAAACTGTATTATTCGCAGATCTTCCGACAAACGTTATTTTGGAAGTTGTTTATACTGAGCCTGGTTTGAAAGGTGATACAGCTACAAACACTTTGAAACCTGCTAAACTTGAAACAGGTGCTGAAATCCGTGTTCCTTTATTCATCGAAGAAGGTGAGAAAATTAAAGTGAACACTGTTGATGGTTCATACGTAGAAAGAGCGAAATAATTTTCACGTACAACGTGCAAAAAAAGAAAGCGCGGAGACTTGTGTTCTCCGCGCTTTTTTTTGTTTTAAATCAAGAATATTCGTAATCTTGCAGAAAACAAAAAATTCAGAAAACACAGCATGCTATTCTCGCTGATTATACCGGTTTTCAACAGACCGAATGAAATAGACGAATTATTAGAGAGCCTCACACAACAAACTCAGAAAAACTTTGAAGTAATTGTTGTGGAAGATGGTTCGACCATTCCTTGTGAAGACGTAATCCGGAAGTACGAAGCCGACATGCGGATCTCATACTTTTTCAAACCAAACTCCGGACCGGGACAAACCCGCAATTATGGTGCAGAGAGAAGCAATGGAGACTATCTTATTGTGCTTGACTCAGACTGCATTATCCCTCCGGGATATATTGCCGCTGTCGATAAAGAGTTAACCGATGCTCCTTGTGATGCATTTGGTGGTCCGGATAAAGCGCATGATTCTTTTTCTGACGTACAGAAAGCAATCAACTATGCCATGACCTCATTCTTCACGACCGGAGGAATACGGGGCGGAAAAAAGAAACTTGATAAATTCTATCCCCGTAGTTTCAATATGGGAGTAAAAACAAACGTCTATAAAGCTCTTAAAGGATTCTCTCCTATGCGTTTTGGCGAAGACATCGATTTCAGCATTCGTTTATTCGAAAATGGATACCGGGTCAGACTTTTTCCTGATGCCTGGGTCTACCATAAACGTCGTGTTGATTTTAAGAAATTCTTTAAACAGGTCTATAATTTCGGGATTGCACGAATCAATCTTGAGAAAAAACATCCGGGCACAATGAAGATCGTACACCTTCTGCCTGCTGTTTTTACACTCGGTGTCGTATTTCTATTACTAATGGCCTGCTTCGTTACACCCTGGGCACTTCTGCCCCTCGTTCTGTATGCACTTATCATTTTTGTTGATGCATCGGTACGCGAAAAAAATATAAAGATCGGATTGATTGCCATTTTCGCATCTTACATCCAGCTCTTAGGCTACGGCTGCGGTTTTCTGACAGCATTCTTCAAACGGATCATACTGAAACAAGATGAATTTCAGGCTTATCAGAAAACCTTCTATAAAT
>JBOFKD010000079.1:0-9476 GCA_051657165.1 Bacteroidales bacterium
CCCATCAGCAGCTTACCTGCTTCTGAATATGTTTCGCCGTCTTCGCCTGTCCATTCCAGAATGTTCGGAACGATGCGTTTCAGGTTAGCCAGTCCGTACTGACTTGCTTTGATGGCATCGTCGCCCAAATCTTCGGATTGTGAGCGCGGATCGATACAGTTTTTAGGATCCTGAGTTTCGCCGTAGAAATAGTACGGATTTTTCTCGTGTTTGCGAATCCACTCATTCAATACCGGCAATTCTTCCTGTGGTGTTTTTGTATCCAGATAACGGTATGCCCATTCAATGGCAAAGCGGTCATAGATACCTACTACAGGATTTAGCGATGATACGCCGTCACCCGGCTGAGCTACGTAATTGAAACGTGCGTAGTCCATGATAGACGGTGAAGTACCCATTGTTTTCGTGAATGTTTCCGAACGTAGTGAGTCTACCGGATAAGCACTGGATGCTCCCATGTTGTGAGTCAATCCGAATGTGTGACCAAGCTCGTGAGATGATACGAAACGGATGGCTTCGCCCATTGCTTTCTCAGACAATACGTTTGGTCTGAACTCCGGATAGGTTGCTCCAAGCTGAACTCTCAACCAGGAGTGGATAGCTGTCATTACGTTGTGCCACCAAACTACATCGGCCTCGATAATTTCGCCTGAACGGGGATCAATGATTGACGGTCCCATTGCATTGGCACGTGCAGATGCTGCGTAAGTAATAACGGAATAACGAACATCATCCAGATCAAAGTCTGTCATATCTTCGGTTACTTCTTTTACCTGAATGGCATTTTTGAATCCAGCCTGACGGAATGCATTTTCCCAGTCTGTAACTCCGGCCATGATATAGCTTCTCCACGGAGTCGGCGTTGCCGGGTCTACGTAGAACACGATAGGTTTAGCGGGTTCAACCAGCTCTCCAGCCAGATATTTAGCCATATCTTCCTGTTTCGGTTCAAGACGCCATCTGTTTACCAGCTGACGTTTTTCTACTTGTTGCTGATCATCGTTGAAATACCAGTGATCATGCGTAAAGTATCCGACACGAGGATCGGCGAAACGTGGTTTCATAGGCTCTTTTGACAGAAGCACTAAGTTTGTAGTTGTGTTTACGCTTAACGGGATAACTTTTCCTCCTTCGGAATAGGTTGTAGAAAGAATAGACTTAACAACCACATTATTCGGGAATGATTTTACAGATTCAATTTTAGAAAAGTCTTTTTTTACGGATCCTCCAAGAGAGATGCCGTTATATAGATCATTAAATGTTTTCTCTGATCCGTCAAAGATTTTATTGACTTTAATCAAAACAGATGAATCGGCAGAGTAACCTGCGATTTCAAAAGATTCAAAAATTGACTCCACAAAGTTATCGGCTACGGATTTCGCAATCGCATCACCTTCTTTCACGGTGATCATCGGATTGATCGTTTTTGCCCATACTTTTTTCAGGTCTTTATCGACATGAAATCTGACAAGCTTGTTTTCGTAGTTCATACCTTTGTTCAAACCTGCATCATTCAAATCGAAAGGAACACCTGATACTTTGTTTACGATCAGAATGTCGCGCCCCATAATTGAATCCGGGATTTCAAAATAATAATCCCCTTTTACTTTGTGGACTTTCAACATACCTTCGTCCGTTGTAGCCCCTTTGAGTACTTTTTGATAATCTGTTTCTACTACAGCCGGTTCGCTTTTCTTCGTGTCCTTTACACGAATCCATTTCCCTGCAGCGTTTGCAGGAGTAAATAAAAATGGTAAACCGAACGATAGAATAAGAGAGAACACTTTTTTATTCATCTTTCACTATATAAATTATTCAACTTCGCAGATCAACTGTCCTATGCTTTTTATAATTTAGGTTATGCTTTTAAGTAATATCAATCATTTACTGAGACATTCTATATATCCTGAATTCAAGTTACGTATCAAGTCTAAGATTCCGGATCCTTTCAGGTCTGCTTTCTTTTCCCTAATCCTGATTTAGTCTGCTAAATCCTCGTTTCGAAAAAAAGGCTTCGAAAATGATCCCGAAAAATGCAACATTAAATTCTTTCTATCACTTAAGTTGTGGTATCCTGGTTTAATTCTAATCTAACTTCAATAATAATTTACTTTTATTCATTAAGAGTAATTACAATTGCTATTTTACAAAGGACGTGCTATTTCTATAATACAATTTATATTTATACAGTCATCAGCGGTTATTAAATCCGCAGCAATACTCCATAAATATTTTTTATCTGATAGGCAAAGATACAGATTAATAATAAACTGAAATCCTTAATTTTGTAAGAGAGAGGACTAAATGTTTTAAACGATATTAAAAGATATAGGATACTAGAAATGAATCATTCTAAATGCAAAAGTGTCGTATATTTATTAAAAAACCGCCGTTAAGATTAACTTAACGGCGGTTTCGTCTGATTGTATATCGTTATTTACTTTTCGCGTACGTAAATATTGATCGGAGTACCTGTGAACTCCCAGTTCGCTCTGATTTTGTTTTCAAGGAAACGTTTGTACGGATCTTTTACCCACTGAGGCAGGTTACAGAAGAACACGAAGCTAGGTACGGCTGTATCTTTCAGCTGAGTCACGTATTTGATCTTAACAAACTTACCTTTGTGTGCCGGTGGCGGGTAATTGTCGATAAGCGGTAAGAAGAATTCATTCAACTTGCTTGTTGAAATCTTAGTCTTACGGTTTCCGTATACTTCAACAGCTGTTTCCAGCACTTTGAAGATTCTTTGTTTTGTCATTGCCGATGTGAAAATGATCGGGAAATCCACAAATGGAGCGAAACGCTCACGGATAGCACGTTCGAATTCAGTAATCGCTTTTTGTGACTTATCTTCTACAAGGTCCCATTTATTGATACAAACAACAAGTCCTTTTTTGTTTTTCTGAATCAACTGGAAGATGTTCATATCCTGACTCTCAATACCACGTGTAGCATCAATCATCAAAATACAGATATCTGAGTTCTCAATCGCACGGATAGAACGGATAACTGAGAAATACTCCAGATCTTCAGTAACTTTTCCTTTCTTACGGATACCGGCAGTATCAACAAGATAGAAGTCAAAGTTAAATTTATTGTAACGTGAATAGATTGAATCACGTGTTGTTCCTGCAATATCGGTTACGATGTTTCTTTCTTCTCCGATGAAGGCATTTACGATAGATGATTTACCTGCATTCGGACGACCAACGATCGCAAAACGTGGAATATCATCCAGCTCAGCTTCTTCAACAACGATGTCTTCCTGCTTTGGAAATTTAGAAATTAACGTATCCAGGAAGTCTCCTGTACCAGATCCGTTAATCGCTGAAAGAGGAATAGGATCACCTAATCCTAATGAATAGAATTCGGCAGCCTGATATTGAAGATCGTAGTTGTCTGCTTTGTTAGCAACCAATACTACGTTTCTTTTTGACTGACGAAGTGTGCGCGCTACCATTTGATCAAGGTCGGTAACACCATTCACTACATCAACTACGAAAAGGATTACATCAGCCTCTTCCATAGCGATGGTAACTTGTTTGTTGATTTCTTCTTCGAAGATATCATCCGAGTTAACAACCCATCCACCAGTATCAATCACAGAAAACTCGGTCCCGCACCATTCAGCTTTACCGTAATGACGGTCACGGGTAGTACCCGCCTGTTCATTAACAATAGCTTGACGAGATTTTGTCAGACGATTGAAAAGGGTTGATTTACCAACATTTGGACGTCCAACGATTGCAACTATATTTCCCATATAATTTTTTTGTATAATTTCTTCTTTAAAGGAGACTACAGGTCTCCTGATTCAATTTTAATGATTGCCTTAATATCTCCGCCGATCTTCACAGATTTTTCTCCGACGGAAACCCGATCAAGATTATAATTCAAAATTTGCCCCTGCAAGGTAATGCCTTTAGACAATGGATACGCTGACATTGACTTATTAAAGGCGATAAGCAGCTCATCGATATCTTCTTTAAACGAATAATTAAGCATCGGCTTCATCATAGACAAGAGCTTATTGTGCATAATCCAGCTGGCACTTTTTACCAGCAGGTTTTTCGTTGTTATATCAAAATCGAAATCATTAATTACGAGTTGTTTTTCGATATTATCAAAAACAGGAATACCCGTAAAAATCAATTTTCCTTTCACTGAGCCTTCAACCAGTGCTTCTACCTGCAATTTATTTTGGATGCCAAAGATACGAATTTCTTTTATAGTAATGCTCTTTTTACCCTGTGTAAAAGTCTTACCAATCATCTCTTTACGCGCCAGATCCTCTAATTTAGCATAATTAATATCTGCAATCGTAAATATTATACATTCTGACACGTTTGAAACATGAGACTGAAGGTCAGCAAGCTGAGTGCGACGAACAGACGGCGGTAACTTTTCGCCGATAGATGACTCGATAACGGATTTCATTCCAACGTTGAACGCCAGCTTATCCGGTGTAGAAACAAACGGAGAGAGCGAAACCTGAAGTGGTGTAATTCTGAGCCAGATCTGATGCTCTGAATTTACCAGCATCGGGTTCTGAACATCAGACCAGACCTGTTCGACGTATTTCCGGAGATTCAGATTGTCACGGATTGCCTGATCAATCATTCCGTTCATTTTGTCTTTTCCGTAACTGAATGCCAGATCACTGATTGTTGTCACCGTCAGTTTAAAGCCTGAGATATTTAGTTTCGGCTCTTCTATCCAGCGATAACTAAGTATTTGTGTCTGAGGTTGCAAATTCCATTTACGTGTAATCAGAAGCTGAGTACGGGCTTGTAGCTCTATAATACCTTCTGCTTCGTAATAGTCTTCGAGTAGCACACCGAAAAGACTCTTTTTAAATCCTGTCTTTACCCATACTTTTAGTGGTAGCGTATAATCGATCTGATTACCTCTTACCTGAAACCGTATCTGATCGGATTTGGTAAGACGAATCATGAGATTATCTCCGTCCAGACTATTATCGTCATAAAGAACTCCGTTGAGATTCTTGTTTATGCTTGATTGCAGTTTGGGCAGATCGATTTCTAAAGATACCGATATATCAGAGGTATCGGGTTTACTGACAGGAGGTAATGATTGTGCCTGCACCCCTAAGAATGCAGACAGTACAATAAGAAAAAGCCATCCTCTTTTCATAAGATCTCTTATTTCAGGAAATATTAGTCCTGACCGTAACCAAATGATTTAAGAGCACGCTCTTTACTTCTCCAGTCCTTCTCTACTTTTACGTATAGCTGAAGGAATACTTTTTTCTGGAAGAAGGCTTCAATATCTTTACGGGCTTCTGTACCCACTCTCTTAAGAGCAGATCCCTGTTTCCCGATTATAATTCCTTTTTGAGAATCGCGCTCAACATAAATCACCACCATAATATCAATACGGTCTTCTGATTCTTTGAACTGCTCAACACCCACTTCTACAGCATATGGTATTTCTTTATCATAGGTCTGAAGAATTTTCTCGCGTACAATTTCTGTTACGAAGAAACGCGCAGGTTTATCTGTTAAAGCATCTTTGTCAAAGAACGGAGGAGAATCCGGTAGTAATTCTTTGATACGACGCAAAAGATACTCTACATTAAAGTTTTCTTTCGCCGATAACGGAATGATTTCTGCATTCGGTAAAACTTCTTTCCACTGAGCTACTAATTTTTCCAGACCAGCCTGATCTGTCAGATCAATCTTGTTGATAACAAGGATCACAGGAATGGACATCTTTTGCACCTTCGTAAGAAATTCCAGATGCTTGTCGAATTTCTCAACTACATCCGTTACATACAATAATACATCTGCATCAACTAATGCTGATTCGGAGAAATTCAGCATAGACTCCTGCAACTTGTAGTTAGGCTTCAATACACCCGGAGTATCGGAATATACGATCTGCATATCTTCCGTATTTACGATACCCATAATACGATGGCGTGTTGTTTGTGCTTTCGATGTAATGATCGAAATACGCTCGCCAACTAAAGAATTCATGAGTGTAGATTTACCTACATTCGGATTTCCAACAATATTTACAAATCCTGCTTTATGCATAATCTTCTATTTAAAAAGGAAGACACAAACAACAATGACCTTAGCCACTGCTCTTTGTGTCTTGCGTTATTATATGTATATATTTTTATTCCTTACCGTCATAAGCCCACTTCAGGTATGAAGCGCCCCAGGTAAATCCGGCTCCGAAAGCAGCAAATACAATATTGTCTCCTTTCTTCAAACGTGGCTCCCATTCGGCAAGACACAACGGCAATGTAGCCGCACTTGTATTTCCGTAATGCTCAATATTGATCATTACTTTATCTTTTGACAATCCCATGCGTTTAGCAGCAGCATCGATAATACGCATATTTGCCTGGTGAGGCACAAACCATGAGATATCGTCTTTCGAAAGATTGTTGCGTTTCATAATATCAGCAGATGCATCTGCCATCTTAGAAACAGCATACTTAAACACAACCTGACCTTCCTGATAAATAAAGTGTAATCCTTTGTCTACCGTTTCGTGAGAAGCCGGTAAAACAGATCCACCTGCTTTCATTACAAGGTGAGGATAACCAATACCATCTGTATGTAAGGTCGCATCTATATAACCTAAATCCTCCTCAGTTGGTTCAAATAAAACAGCAGCTCCTGCATCACCGAAAATCGGACATGTAGATCTATCTGTATAATCCGTCATTGATGACATTTTTTCGGCACCAACAAGAATAACTTTCTTGTACATTCCCGAACGAACCATACCTGCTACAACATCCATTCCATACAGAAAACCACAGCAAGCTCCTGATAAATCAAATGAAAATGCATTTTTGATTCCACATTTTTCCGCAGCAATCGATGCAGTTGAAGGGAATCTATGATCTGGTGTTGATGTAGCACAAATAACCAACTCGATCTCTTCAGGTTTTACGCCTGTTTTATCAAGCAGGTTTTGAATAGCACCGGCAGCTAATGTAGATGTTCCGGCACCTTCTTCTTTTAATATATGGCGTTGCTTCACCCCGATGCGAGTCATGATCCATTCATCAGATGTGTCGACCATGGTTGCTATCTCGTCATTCGTCAGAATATAGTCGGGAACATAAGAACCAACCCCTGTAATTGCAGCATTAAATTTTTTCATAACAATCGTATAGTAGAAAGAGTTAACACTCTCTCTTGTAAGCTAATCTAAAAAAAACGCCCTAAAAGTATTACTTTTTAGGGCATTATTCTATTTTTCGCTTGTTAAAATTTGTATTCACAAATATTTTAAACAGCAGCTTCTTTTTCGATAGCTAATTTTCCTCTGTAATAGCCACACTCTCCACATACAGTGTGATAGATGTGCCATGCGCCACAGTTAGGACAAACAGCCATAGTAGGAGCTACAGCTTTATAATGAGTTCTTCTTTTAGCTGTTCTTGTCTTTGATTGTTTACGTTTAGGATGTGCCATTTTTTTATAACTTTTAGTTGATTATTCTATTAATTTCTTTAATTCGTCCCATCTAGGGTCTGTTTCGACCACTTCATTCGATGAATCTGTTTCTTCATCAAAATCTGTGAATTCCTCGTCATTCTCTTCATCATCCGTTGATTTAGCAATATGACGTCTCAATTTAGATGACATCATTTTATTGCATTTACCTGCCGGATGAACATGTTTAATAGGTACAGCAACTGCAATGAATTCATACAGGAACCATGCAATATTAATAGCACCTTCACTTTCAGGAACAATGACTATGTTATCACCCTCTTCTGCAAAATCTTTACCGAACTTCACAAATAGTTTATCCTTTACGGATATTTCCAGGTCCATATCATCTAAACAACGGTTGCAAGGAACTTGTACAACGCCGTCAATTTTGAAGTCCAGCTCGAAATTTGAAGAATTGCGTGTTACCGTCAATTCAACATTAAGCTTACCCTTTTGTACATCTTCTGCATCAATGTTTTTAAAAAAAACATTGTCCAATACAAACTCATATTTATGAGCACCCAGAGGCAGAGTATTTAACTGAATATTATATGCTTGAAATTTTCCCAAAGCCTTATATCTTAATGTTCGCGCAAAAGTAATAAATAAAATCCTATGCTCCTAAAGTTTTTTCTCTTTTTTCTTGAGTAATAGGTTTGATTTTAACGTAATGGAAGTTCTATCCGAAAGATTGTTCCTTTATTTATTTCAGAGCTCTTTACGAATATTTTTCCTTGATGATACTCTTCAACAATTCTTTTCACTAAAGTCAGGCCTAAACCCCATCCCCGTTTCTTTGTTGTGAAGCCAGGCATAAATATTTTTTTATAATCTCCTTTAGACATACCTTTTCCGGTATCCGAAATTTCAATTACGATTCTTCCTTTTTCTTCAAATAAACGTGTATGGATAGCTCCTGATCTGTCTATTGCATCCACCGCATTTTTATAGAGATTTTCAATAACCCATTCAAAGAGAGGATATGACAATTTAGTATATAAAACTTCATCAGGTACATCAACATCAAACTTAATCTTATTTGACGTCCGCAACGACATATAATGAGTCATCTCCAGTATCAGAGCATTTATATCTTCTTCCTTCAACTCTGGTATTGAGCCTATTTTAGAGAAGCGCTCTGCTATCACTTTTAAACGCATGATATCTTTATCCATCTCTCTCAGAAGCGATGGATCTATTTCCTTCATCTTCATGATTTCAATCCATGCCATCAGAGAAGAGATAGGTGTACCTAATTGATGTGCAGTCTCCTTGGATAAGCCAACCCATAATTGATTCTGCTCTGCTCTTTTAACACTGATCAGTGCAATATATAATATGATCAGAAATACGGCCAGAACCAGCAATTGTATATATGGATAATATGAAAGTTTCTTTAGCAACAAAGAATCATCATAATACAAATATTGTTTTTCGGTCTCATCAATATATATTTCGATGGGTTTATTTCTTTTCAACTTTTGTATCAATACTGGGTTTACAGCCATTGAATCACCTTTATATGAAGGCACATTGGATTTGATCAACACATTGTCTTTATCATCCAGAACAATAACCGGAATTGTTTTATTCCCATGTAAAACGGAAAATATCAGATCTACCGTTGAGGAAGATAACTCTTCTCCGGAAGAAAAGAGACTTGTCGCATTTGCCCATATCTGAACCCGATTATGCTCTTCTTCCGAGAGTTCAGCCACAAGTCTGTTTGAGACGTAAAGGAATAAACCTATCAGCAATAGTGATATAATCACCAGAAACCAGGATAGTCTCTGACGTAATATATGTGTGAACCGAAGCATATTCATAGCATTATATTTTTTTCAAATATAAACAAATATCCATAAACGACAAAAGCCCCTCAGCAAATAAGCTGAAGGGCTTTTTAAAGACGGCGGCAACCTACTCTCCCACTGTTACGCAGTACCATCGGCGTTGTTGGGCTTAACTTCTCTGTTCGGAATGGGAAGAGGT
>JBOFKD010000080.1:0-14197 GCA_051657165.1 Bacteroidales bacterium
AATGTCAGCTGTACCTTTCCATTTCTGGGCAGCCGACGTTTACGAAGGAGCTCCAACACCGGTATCAAATTATCTGTCGGTGATTTCGAAAGGATCTATCGTATTTGTATTTGTTTCGATTCTGGTGACAGTCTTTGAAAACATGCGCAATGAATGGCAGATTATTATCAACATCATTGCAATTCTGAGTATGACAATCGGTAACTTGTTTGCCATGCGCCAGCACAATATGAAACGTCTGCTGGCATTCTCGTCTATATCTCAGGTCGGATTTATTCTGGTAGGTATGACAGGTAATAGTGTAATGGGTATTGACTCAACACTCTATTTTATGCTAATCTACATTTTCAGTAACATCTCAGCCTTTGGTATCATCGGAATCGTATCGGATGCTATTCATACCGAAGAGATTGACAGTTACAAAGGATTCTACAAAACCAATCCGTTCCTGGCAATCATTCTTGCAATTAGTTTCTTCTCTCTTGCAGGCGTACCTCCTACCGCAGGTTTCTTCGGTAAATTATTCCTGCTGGCTTCGGCTATGGGTGATCAGATGTATATCCTGATAGCATTTGCGGGTATAAACCTTGTATTATCTTTGTATACTTATCTGCGGGTAATCAGACGCATCTTTGTGGATGAACCTGAAAGATATCTTCATATAAAACAGCGCCCGCTTATGGGTACAGCACTGGTTGTATGCGCAACGTTAGTTCTTCTTATCGGTTTCATCGCGCCGGTATTCCAATATATTGCTGATGTCGGAATGAACGTCTTTAACTAACATTCCACACCGGCCTTCTATTTGGCTATGGTCCGCAACTTCTTTATAATCAAAGAAGTTGCGGACTTTTTTTATTCCGGATATTTAATTACAAAATAAAGGAGTTTCCGGAAATATTTTCTACTTTAGCAATCTCTATGACTTAAAGTCTTAATAATAAGCAATATTTCTATCTCTTTAAACAGATCGCGCTATGAAAAATTTAAATGAAAGAAACCAATTAGTACGGAAGGTACTTTGCCTGACAATCCTCTTTGTGATTACCATCTCAATTCCTCTGCCGGCATTCTCTTTAGCAGAAAAGAAGAAGAACAAGCAGGCAGAGAGTGATACTATTCAATTCAAAGATCCCGTATATCATGTTGATTCTGTAGACATCAAGCCCATGTTTATGAACAAAGAAGACGGGAATCTTCTCTTCGTGGCAAGAAATCTCACATATCCGCCTAAACTAATTGAGGAAAGAGTTCAAGGACAGGTTGTATGTGCGTTTATTATCACAAAAGACGGAGTTTTAACAGAGCCATTTGTTCTCAAGAGTGTACATAAAGACCTGGATAAAGAAGCGTTGCGTGTAATCAAAAGAATGAAAAAATGGACACCCGGCATACTCAACGGAGATTCGGTAAACGTGATGTATGTAATGCCTCTGAATTTCAGGCTCGGACCAACAACAATCATCACACGTCCTAATTTAAAAACAATGTAAGGCAGAATATAGGCTCCTTCATATCTCAAAATAATGAGTATGAAGGAGTTTTTTACTTTATATATCCGAAGAGCTGCTTATCTTTTCAAAAAATCAAAGGGATAAACAATCCGAAAGAAAGGAATGAACAAGTTGCATTAAACGCTCGATTAATATTTTTCGAACGTATCAATAAAAAAGGAGACGTACGTCTCCTTTTTTCACCCTGTACATCTCCTTGGAAGGACATGTACGTCTCCTTGGAAGGAGACGTACATCGTACAAATTAATCATCCTTGCAAAAGAAGTTATTCCTGCTTTGAAAATAAATATCCGTACGCATCTCTCTATTTATTCATACGTATATTCTCATTGAGGTATACGTATATCGCTGCAGAAATAAAAATTCAATAAAACAGAAAAAAACGGAGAGATCTGAGCAGAAAAAAATCAAAAAAAATAATTCTCACCTCAACCCTTTACCAAAGGGCTGTTCAGTGTAACTTAAGCATACGGAAAATGGAGATAATAAAAGGGCATTAACTTTAATTAATATACTATTATTGTGTCGATTACGAACTTTTCGTAGTTTTGCGATGTTCTCGTAATAAACAATGAATCAAATGGAAAGACTAACATTACAAGAAGAAGAAGTGATGCAGCGGATTTGGAAAATCGGCGATTGTGTGGTAAAAGATATAGTAAACTCCTACGATCTACCCCAACCTCCTTATACAACAGTTGCATCCATTGTGAAGAATCTGGAACGGAAAAAATTTGTATCCTCCAGGCGATTCGGCAATACATATCAGTATTCGCCAATTGTGGATGAAGAAAATTACAAAAGATCGTTCCTGTCAAAACTTGTAGAGAATTATTTCTCTAACTCCTATAAATCGATGGTTTCATTCTTTGCCAAAGAAGACAATATTTCTACGGACGAGTTGAAAGAAATCATTGATATGATTGAAAAGAAAAAATAGCATAAACCGTAATACCAGAAACTATGGAACCTTTATTAATCTATTACATAAAAATCAATATCGGAATAATCCTGTTCTACGGATTCTACAAACTGTTTTTCACCCGCGACACACTGTTCCGGATGCGCAGAACAGCTTTACTATCATTCTTTATGATTGCATTTTTGTATCCGCTAATGAATCTTGAAAGCTGGATCAGATCCTATTGGGAAGTTGATCAGACGGTAGCCACTTATAATCTTATGCTTTCGGAGTTTACTATCGAAGCTCATGCAGAATCTGTACCAATTTTCAGTTCATGGGAACAAATTGTTCTCTTAGTTATTGCAATCGGGGCAGGAATTCTATTTATCCGCTTCCTGACAGACCTGATACGTATCTTTATTCTGAAAAGAAATAGTCCGGAAATACACATTCAATCTGTCAATTGCTATCAGCTTCCCGAGAATGAAGCTCCATTCTCTTTCTTTAGCTGGATATTTATTAATCCGGGAGCACACAATGAGACAGAGCAACAAGAGATTCTCACACATGAGCTATCACATGCACGCCAGCTCCATTCGCTAGACGTGATTCTTTCCGAACTTTTTTGTATGATTTTATGGGTTAATCCTTTTGCATGGCTTCTTTCACGTGAAATTCGTCAGAACCTGGAGTATCTGGCTGATCAGGAAGTTCTGGAGGCCGGATTCAACCCCAAGAACTATCAGTATCATCTACTGGGACTTACCTATACTAAGGCTGCAGCAAAATTATATAACAACTTTAATGTACTACCTTTAAAAAACAGAATTCGTATGATGAACAAGAAAAGAACTAACCGCGCTTTTAGTGCTAAATATGCATTATTCGTGCCACTGGCTTTTGCTCTTTTATTTGTAAGTAACATTGAGCTTATTGCCCGCGAAGCTAACAACTGGATCGGATCTGAACCTCAGATTATTCAGGAAGAGGTTATGGCTGAAGAAATAAACACTCCGGCTCAACCGGCTGTAGAAGAGACTCCGGTACAAGAAACGGAACAATCAGCTGTACTGCAAAAAACGACACCTGTAAAAGAAACCCAACAAACAAAATCGCAACCACAAGGAGTGGATAATTTAAAAGGTAAACCGGCATCGGTCAGCACACCTCAGGATAAGAAAGTAGATCCTAAAAATCAGACATTTACAATCGTTGAACATATGCCAAAATACCCCGGAGGAGAGAAAGCTTTGCTGGAGTATCTGGTAAATACAGTGAAGTATCCTGCGGAAGAAGCGAAAAAAGGGATTCAGGGACGAGTAATTGTAACTTTCATTATCAATAAAGAAGGTAAAGTGATTGATCCTGTAGTTAGAAGAGGTGTTGATCCGGCTCTGGATGCTGAAGCTCTGCGCGTGATTAATGCAATGCCACTATGGACTCCGGGAATGCAACGGGGAGAACCTGTAAATGTGAAATATACTGTTCCTATTAATTTCAGATTAGATAAAGACGGAAATCCGGATAAATCGATTCCTGAAAGAAGAACGATGAATCTTGTCATAGTAGACGGAAAAGAGTACACCCGCGCACAGTTTGATGAAATGGCAAAAGGTAAAGATCCGAAATGGATTGAAAAAGTAGACATCATGAAACCGGTAGAAGCGGTAAAAGTATACGGTGAAAAAGGAAAAGAAGGAGCGATCATTATCACTACCCGTAAATAATCTTCTCAACACAAACGGATAATGACTCAATGCCATTATCCGTTTAACTGCATAATAAAGATCATCATACGAATTCTAAAACACTATACTATGCAACGACTTATCACCGGACTTATGTTCTTTGCCTCCCTGCTTCAGCTTCAGGCTCAGGATTCCTCACTACAGGAAAAACTAAGAAGTAAGCAATACGAAAAAATCATCGGGCTAATTCCTGAATTGTCTGCTGCTGATTCTGCAAACGCCGGGATCACCAATACTATTGCACAGGCTTATGAGGGAATGATGGATTACCGTAATGCCTACAACTGGTATAAAATGAATATGCCCGAAACTAAAAGTACTGAATATCTTTTATCCATAGGAAAAGCGTCTATGCTTTTAGGCAGAGACGGAGAAGCTAAAGGGTATTTTGAAAATGCCATTGCTCAGGACTCGACAAACTTTTATGCCCGTTATCAGCTCGGACAAATAGCTCGTGCCGAAGAGAATATGGATGAGGCAATTGACATATTCGAACGGTTATCATTTAAATATCCGTCAAACGTCAACCTGCATACAACACTGGCAGATTGCTACCTGCGGCAGAAGGATGGCGGCCGGGCGGCATATGCATTACTGACTGCTCATAAACTAAACCGTGAGAATCCGGATATTGCGGCCAATCTAGCTAATCTTATATTGAAGATAGACGGTAAACCGTCCGATGCGGTTATCGTATGTGACAGTACGCTCCGGTACGCTCCAAACAACAAAAAACTTCTGTTTGCCAAAGCTATGGCTTTGTATTCCAATAAAGATTACGAAGAGGCTGACTCGGTATTCACTACTTTATTACAAAGACAGGATTCGAGCTTCGCCAATCTGAAATATGCCGGTGCATCACGTCTGGGCATACAAAGATACCATTCAGCAGATTCAGTTTTATCGGTAGCTTATGAAACTGATCCTGCGGAAGTCGAAAATGCAATACTCTATGCTAAAGCTCTATCCGGAGCGAGACAACCCGATAAATCATTGAGCATACTGGCAAAGTGCGATTCGCTACTGGTACCTCAGAAAGCATTTGTTTATGAGATCCTCAAAACTAAAGGCGATTGTGCTGTACATCAAAAGCAATACGAGACTGCGTTAAGCTATTATTATGATGCTTATCTTCTGATACCGGAGCGAAAAAATATTCTTATGAATATGAGTACACTCTGCCGCCACCTACCCCGCGATAAATCCATTTTCATTTTAAAAGAAATGACCAAAGTTGCAAAAGAGCAAAACCAGTCCTTAAAACCTATCGGTGGAATGTACTGGCCTCTCTTGCAGGAATATCAGAAAGAATTATTCTTTGCTAATGCGAAAAGCACAGATATCAGATCCCCGAAAGGAAAAGTTTCTCAGATTCCTTTTGAAGAGATAGATTCGCTTATTGGCGTATTCAAGTAATAACAAGTAATAATAAGATATAAGAATGCATAGCACTCAAAAAAACAATCCCGTCCGAAACTGTGATTCCGGACGGGATTGTTATATATAAGGTATACCTATCAGTAATAGATTAGATCGTTGGATAAATCATCTAAACTAATTTTACAACATAAAACAACCTATTTAATTAGCATTTAATTGCTATTTTGTTATATTTATTTAAATTTGCATTTAGAACACAATACTTAAAACTATTAGCCATTGAGGTCAAAGTGACTTTTGGACAATCAGTCAATATTTCAGATCAGCCCAAAATCGGGATGGCCTCTATATAAGAACCCAAGATGAGAAACTTGATACTGTCTGTTTTTATTTTATTCAGCTCACAGATATTCGGCAAAGATATCTTTCATGTGAATTATGAAACAACTCTTCGCAAGCTTGACTCGCTTGTTTTAAACAATGAAATCTTTGTGAAAGAGAAAATCAACCGGCTTAAGCAATTAAAAAGGAATAGTACGAACGGCTCTTCGGAAGAGGTTTACTGGAAGAATAAACAAATCTATCAGGAATATAAAACATTTGACAGTGATTCGGCACTTGTCTGGCTCGATAAACTGGATAAGTTAGCTTCACTAAACAGCTATCCGGATGAGTTAATACGCAACAAGATAGAACGTGCTTACATACTGGCAGCAACAGGACTACTGGTCGAATCTCTTCAGATTTTTGATTCAATCGATACTACCCGGTTAACCGGAGAGCTGGCTAAGCTATATTATGGAAATAAATCTTATCTGTTCAGTCACCTCCATCAATATACAATGTGTCATAATACGGATGTGAAACCCGGCATGATTCATTATTATCAGATACGACAACTCTCTTATATAGATAGTATACAGAAAATGAATAAACCGGGGGACGAAGATTATCTTTGGAATCTGGCCTGGAAATACAGAGAAAGCGACAGCCTGGCATATTACCGCAATATGCTGGAAGAGGATCTGAAAAACAAATCATTCTCCGATCGGAAAGATGCTATGCTCCTGTATGCTCTCGGACATCTCTATTCCGAGGAAAGAGATAATACAGGAAAAATCAATGCGCTGGCATATTCTGCTATGGCTGACCTCAGGTGTGCGAACCGCGAAATAGCCTCTTTACAGGAATTGGCTCAGCTATTATTTCAAATGGGGGATATAGATCGTACCTATTCGTATATTAATCTATGCTTGAAGAATGCTCAGACATACAAAGCGAGAATCAGAGCTGTTGAAATTGCGAATACAATGGATACGGTATATACGATGAATATGGAGCGGAATATACTTCGTGAAAAGAAACTGAAAAATAGTTTTACAGGACTGATGGTTATTACCTGTATTGCTATTGTAGCAATTATCATAATCGCTTTACAATTCCGAAAACTGAGAACATCTAATCAGGCACTGGAAAACAGCAATCAGTTATTAAATAAGAACGTCAGCAAACTAACCCATACACAGAATGAACTAAAAGAGGTTAATCTTCAACTGAAACACCTCAACAAAGAGATGATAGAGGCTAATCTTGTTAAAGAGGAATATATAGGACATGTTTTTAATCTTTGTTCGAATTATCTCTCAAAAATGGACGAACATCAGAAAAAGATAAAACGCAGGTTGCGCTCGGGGGGCAAGGATAATTTATCCGATATACTTGACTCTCCGATTAAAATAGATCAGGAAGTCAAAGAGTTTTATCATAATTTCGATGCAGTCTTCCTGCACCTCTATCCTGATTTTATTGATGAATTTAATAAACTTCTGCGCCCTGAAGAACGAATTGTTTTAAAAAGCAATGAATTACTAAATACCGAACTACGAATCTATGCGCTGGTCAGACTGGGAATAAATGACAGCACAAAAATTGCAGAGTTTCTGAGAATTTCACCACAGACAGTTTACAACAACCGGCTGCGCATACGCAACAAAGCAATAGTTCCGAAAGAAGAGTTCGCAATTCTGATACGGAAACTTGGAAATATTAATATAATGTCGTAAAAAACACTTACCAAAAGGGCTGAAAACGTTTACTTTTTCAGCCCTTTTTAAAACAATAGACTCTTATAAATCAACTTATTACACAAAATAACCATTTACTTTCTTGTTTTACCACGGGAATCAATCAGAAATGGACAGTCATATCTTTGCAATGTTCATTTTTCAATTATTCTAACCTTAAAATTTTAATTGATATTGTATGATGAGTAATATTAACCGCTATCATCATCTGCATAAACGGATGATATTTGTTTGTCTGTTTTTACTCTGGGGCATCTCAGTAATAGCACAGACAATTACTGTAAAGGGGACAGTAAAAGATGCAATGGGCGAACCAATTATTGGAGCCAATATATTGCAGACAGGAACCTCAAACGGGACAACCAGTGATCTGGATGGAAACTTTCTTATCAATGTTCCTAAGGATGCCTTATTAAAGATTACCTATGTCGGATACAAAGAAAAAACCGTATCCGCGACGAATCCATTAATCATTGTTTTAGATGAAGACAACGAGGCTCTTGATGAAGTAGTCGTTATCGGCTACGGTATTCAGAAAAAAAGTGTAGTCACAGCAGCTATTGCTCAGGTAGGACAAAAAGAACTGCAAAGGGTAGCCCCTGTGCGTGTGGATAATGCTCTTAAGGGATTGGCAGCAGGTGTGACAGTTACATCAGCTTCGGGACAACCCGGAGAAGGATCACGTATACGCATTCGTGGTGTTGGTACAATCAATAATTCAGATCCTCTTTATATTGTAGATGGAATGCCTATAGACGGAGGAATTGATTTTCTGAATCCCGGAGATATAGCCAGCATAGAGGTTTTAAAAGATGCTGCTTCAGGTGCGGTATACGGCGCAAGAGCAGCGAATGGTGTAATACTCGTTACGACCAAAAGCGGAACAGCCGGCAGAACGAATGTTACATATGATTTCTCGTACAGTCTTCAAAATCCATGGAAAGAAAAATCTGTTCTCAATGCTACAGAATATGCGTTGCTGATGAATGAAGGATACCTCAATTCAGGAATGGCACCTAAGTATAATGATCCTTATTCATTTGGTTCAGGCACAAACTGGCAAAAAGAACTATTCAACTACAATGCACCTATGCAAAGCCATCAGTTAAGTATTAGTGGCGCGGGTGAAAAAACAAACTACTATTTATCTCTTGGTTATTTTAAACAAGAAGGGATAGTCGGAGGTGATTATGACAGGTCTAATTACGATCGTCTTACTATCCGGTCCAACTCTCTTCACAATCTTTTCGAAACGAAAGAGCGTAACTGGTTAAATAAAATCCAGTTGGGTGTAAATGCTTCGTTTGCGTATGTGAAATCCAAAGGTATTACTACAAACTCAGAGTTTGGTTCTCCGCTGGGTTCGGCTCTTGCCCTTGCTCCCACCATTCCTGTATATGCCGAAGACGAAGAAGCTACCCTTGCTGAATATGCAGGTATCACAGACTTCACTCCTGTTTATTCTGCTGATGGACGTTTGTATTCCATTGCAGGACCAGACTACAATGAAATCACCAATCCACTGGCTCAGCTATCCTTACCCGGAACAACAGGTTGGAGTTATAAACTCGTATCCAACTTCTTTGCCGAAATTCAGATATGGGATAACCTGAAGTTTCGTTCATCTTTTGGATCTGACCTTGCATTCTACGGTAATGACGGATGGACAAAAAAATACTACCTGACAGCTAATAACAAAGCTCCGCGATCATCGGCCCAAAGCGAAATGAGCAGAGGCTTTGTATGGCAATGGGAAAACATCCTGTCATATGATAAAACATTCGGAGGCAACTACATATCTGTCATGCTGGGACAATCAGCCAAAGAGACAACGGGCAGAACCGTTGGTGCTTTCAATTATGATCTGATAGAAGAAGACCCGGATAAAGGAAACCTCGGATTCACTTCAGGCATACGTGAAAACGGAGACATGAACGCATGGGGTTATGTACACGCTCCGCATACAATGGCTTCTTATTTTGGGCGCGCCAGTTATAACTATAATGAAAGATATATGGCACAGGTGACGGTACGGCGTGACGGTTCGTCAAACTTCGGACCTAAAAACAAATGGGCCGTATTCCCATCCTTCTCTCTGGGATGGAATATTACGAATGAGAAATTCATGGAGAAACGTCCGGAATGGATCAGCGGTATCAAATTACGTGGGTCATGGGGCCGAAACGGAAATGAATCTATCGGAGCATTCAAATACATGGCTCTCAGCTCTCCCGGTAATAACTATCAGTTCGGTTCAGATTCTAAAATCACAATCGGTACAAAACCGAGTATTCTGGCTAACAAAGCTATCCGCTGGGAAGAAAGTGAACAAACGGATGTCGCGATGGATTTCTTCTTACTTAACAATGCGTTAAACTTTACGGTTGACTATTATCAGAAGAGAACAAACGGTATGTTAATCGAAATGCCTATTCCTAACTATGTGGGAGAAGCTAAACCATGGGGTAATGTAGGTAAAATGAAGAATGAAGGTGTTGAATTTGAAATATCCTACCGTTTCAAGACCGGAGATGTAAACTTCAGAGTTGGCGGAAATGCCTCATATCTGAAAAATACGCTTATCAATTATGGCAATGAATCAGGTTATCAGAATCTGGATGCCATACAGGGGCTGGGTACAATCACACGTGCGACTAACGGACTACCTTTCCCATATTTCTACGGGCTGAAAACAAATGGACTCTTCCAGAATATGGATGAAGTAAGAAATTATACAACAGGTGATGGTCTGATGATTATGCCGGAAGCTGTACCGGGCGATGTTCGTTTTGTGGATCTGAACGGTGATGGTAAAATTGATGAGAATGATAAAACAATTCTAGGTAAAGGTATGCCGGACTGGACATATGGTATAAATATCAACGTAGACTGGAAAGGTCTTGACTTCAGTATGCTATGGCAGGGAACTGCGGGCAATCAGGTTTATGATGCTACCAGACGTACGGATATTTCGGGTATCAACCTGCCGGCTTATATGCTGAACAGATGGACGGGTGAAGGAACCTCCAATTCCATTCCGAGATTTGTAATCGGCGATAAAGTCAACTGGCAATCATCTGACCTGTATGTAAAAAACGGCACATATATCAGACTAAAGAATATCCAGCTGGGATATACGATCCCGGCAAATATTACCCGTAAGGCTCTGATTCAAAACCTTCGCGTTTATCTGGCTGCGGAGAATTTACTAACATTTACGAAGTATGACGGGTTTGATCCGGAAATATCTTCCGGAGGTACATCACTGGGTGTAGACCGGGGTATCTATCCTCAGGCTAAAGTTTATACAATCGGACTAAATCTTAGTTTCTAATCCATTCAAAAAAAGAATATTCATGAAAAAGTCAAAATACATATATCTCATTGCTGCAATGATAGGCTTGTCTGCCTGTTCGGATGATTTTCTTACTGTAAAATCACCTGATAAAATTTCCATTGATGAATATTACAACAGTGAATCTCGTATTTTCGAGGCTCTGGTTGCGGCATATGATCCTCTGCAATGGCCTGATTGGGGAATGAATGAATACAATCCTTCCTTAATTATCAGCGATATTATGGCAGATGATATCTGGGTAGGCGGATCTAACAAAACAGATAATCAGAACTGGCATCTTATGGCTAATTACGAAGCACTCCCGGATAAAGTAGTTGGTGGTATCTGGACATGCTATTATTCAGGTATTAACCGGTGTAACAATGTCATGCATTATATGAACGGAGTAAAGAATATCAGCGATGCAAAAAAAGCACTGTTTCTGTCTGAAGCAAAAGTCCTGAGAGCTTTCTATTATACATACCTATGGAAAATGTGGGGAAACATACCCTGCTACACTGTGAATCTGGAATTTCCTTATATATCAGAACAAAGTTCGGCTGATGAAGTCTATCAGACCATCATTGCCGATCTGGACGATGCTATTGCGAATGGCGGACTTCCGATGAAAGCCACCAGTGATACTTACGGACGTGTAACAAAAGCTATGGCTTACATGCTATACACCGAAGCTGTTCTTTATCAGAAAGACAATTCCCGCTATCCAAAAGCTCTTGAATATATGACTGAGATTATCCAAAGTAACCAGTATCAGTTGCATCCTGATTTTAATGAAATTTTTGCAGCTGAGGGAGAATGGAGTAACGAGTCTATCTGGGAAATCAACTATAAAAGTGAAGGTGCTGCCCGTTCATGGAATTCGCCTCTGGTATCAGGAGGCACAGTACTCTCTCGTTTGATCAGCCCGAACGGATGGACAGACGGAACGGACGGACGGGATAATGGTTGGGGATTCTGTCCGGTCAGACTGGAAGCTTTTGACTTATTTGACTACAATGATATCCGCCGGGACGCTACTATTTTCAACACCCGCGGCAAGTCTTACAATCCTCGTTATCAGGACACCGGCCTATGGTTAAACAAATATATGGCACGCACAAACTACAATGAAGGACAATTGGCCGATGCCGACCTAAACTGGAGTAATAACCTTCGTATCTATCGATATGCTGAGACATTATTAAATGCTGCAGAATTGATTAAACGTGGAGCCGGAGCCGGGAATGCTGACGAATATCTGAATATGGTACGGGAACGTGCCGGAGTAGGTAATTCTTCTGCAACACTTGAAAATATTCTGCATGAACGTCATCTGGAGTTTATGGGTGAAGGAAAGAGATACTGGGACTTAATTCGTTTTGATGCTGCTGCTTCTGTATTAACTCCGGACAGCTACAATTATCGTACGAACACCTGGAGCCCGAATAAAAAATGGCTTCCAATTCCTCAAAGCGAAATCAATGCATCACAGGGAAAATTAACTCAAAACAATTACTAATCACAAATCGATGATGAAAACAATATTCTCCTTTATATCTGTATGCAGCCTGCTTCTTCTCTTTCTGACAGGATGCGAGGACAGCTATAATCATCCTTCTGAGGCTGGTATACCTTTAGCTGAATCTATTAATTGCGAAATAAACGTTGATCAGACCACCAATGAAGTTACTTTTAAAATGAGTAATCCCGGATGTAATCCGGTCTGGAAATTTGGTGAGAAAGATTATTCTACGGTTAACGGACTTTCACGTGTGTTTGCCGTTGCTGGTACCTATCAGGTGGAAGTGCTTATTTCTAATGCGAACGGAGTAAGTGACGGTTCTGTCATCAAAGAATTTACCATTGACAACACTATCGTTGACTTCACCCGTTACTTCAAAACATTCGGTGGAGATGATTCTAAAGAATGGATTATTGCTAAAGATGAATCTGGTCACCTCGCTTGTGGCGAATCCGGAGGTGAAGGTAATGACTGGTGGAATGCAATGCCGGATGAAAAAGAAAAATTCGGAGTTTATGATGATATTCTGACGTTTACCTTCAATAAACAATATACGTATAATCCGGGTGCAGGGGGTACTGTTTATGTAAATAAAGATTGTACCATTTTTAGTGAATACAATACGACTGGCGAGGATTTTATGGCTCCAATAGATGAAAAAACTGTAGATTATGATTTTACTGTTGTTGGAAATGATGTATACCTGATCCTGCCTCCAAAATCAAATCTTCCGTATATTCCGAATGATGAAATCTACAATTCTCCGAAATTCAGAATCTCAACGCTCAAAAACAATAAAATTGAACTTGTCGCTGATAATGGAGCAATCGCATGGCGCTATATTCTGATCCCTGTACAAAAAGAACTTTCACGGGAAGAAAAATTAGCAGGAACATGGATATGGGCAAATGAAAAAGCCGGACATCTTGCTTGCGGCGAATCCGGAGGTGAGGGAAATGACTGGTGGAATGCGATGCCGGACGAAAAAGAAAAATATGGCATCTACAACCATCAGTTTGTATTCACTACCGATGGTGGATATACATTCATCCCGGGTGAAACATCTTCATTCTATGCAAACGTAGCATGTACTGTTTTCCCTGAATACAATCTCTCCGGCGAAGATTTTAATGTTCCTGCTTCAGTGCAGAATTCCACATGGAAATTTGTCGATGAGGGTGCGAATACATTCATTGAATTCCCTGCTAAAACGATTGTCGGATATGTTCCGAACGATGCAGCCTGGAATAATCCCAAATTTAAAGTTACGCTGCTTACTGAAAACGAACTAAAACTTGTAGCTGATAATGGAGAAATAGCATGGCAATATTACTTTATAAAAGAAGGTTCCGGAGAAAGCGGAGGAGATGATCCTGTAGAGTATAATCCGGATTCTGAAAATAACCTGTGGAAGAACTGTACTTTCACAAATACCTTCTACTATGCTCCGGGCTGGAACCAGATTGCCGATCCTGTGATTCAGACAAATGGAAATGCTTATACGATAAATCTACCGCAGGCAACTTCCGAACAGTGGCAGGCGCAGGTATTTTTCCGTACAGATATGAGTACAAATGAGACGATTGAGTATGATTTCTGTGCTACATTCAGTTCTAATAAAGATTTGGGAAGAGTTACTATTAAGTTAGCTAAAGAAGGTGATGACGACACGTTCTTCTTTACCGAAATGATAACACTGAAAGCATT
>JBOFKD010000081.1:0-1555 GCA_051657165.1 Bacteroidales bacterium
TGAGGTATTAATCTTTACATTAAGTGCTTTTGACCGTTCCGGAGATGAACAAGTCGAGTTGAATCGGGTATTGTTTACACCTGATCAAACCGGTTCTTTAACTGATAGTTTGAATCATTTAAATGAATCAGCCAAACAACTTTCAAACATGGCAGAACTGGCAGACGCTACCCGGTTGTATTTGGACAAATTAACCGAAACGACTTCTCATTTAGATCGCTTTAATCAGGCAACAAATGATTTGGCGGGTGCATCCACCTCTTTAGCTTCTTCTTATACTACCATTGCGGATACAGCTTCCCGGATGAAGAAATCTACAGGTATTTATGTTGAACAAATGGAGTTGTTGAACAAGAACATCGAAGGCTTGAGTCGTGTCTATACTGAGCAGCTACAAGGAATAACGAATCAGGTAAGGGCAATTTCACAGGTTCACGAGGACCTGAGTCGGCTGAAACATTTATTTGAAGGTTCATCGCAGGAAGCGGAAGTCTTTAAAAGAGAAACAGAGCGTATGTCAGAGCAATTGACACAGCTCAATGTTATTTACAGCCGGATGATAAATGCTTTAACAGCAACTAACGCAGGTCGTCCTCTTTAACCAACTACAATGGCAGGAAAGAAAACCAGACAAAAGATGATCAATATGATGTATCTTGTATTGACAGCTATGCTCGCCTTGAATGTATCAACAGATGTTCTGGTCGGGTTTGATTTCATGGAAGAAAGTATTGACCGGAGCATAAAATCCTCAAAGTATAAGAATCAGTCAGCATTGGCTGATATACAAAAATATGCGGCAGCTAACCCGCAAAAAGCATCGCCAACATTAGCACAAGCTGAGAGCTTTAGAATTCAGACGGCTAACCTGATTGATTATATTCAATCATTGAAAGAGAAAATTGTGGCACAAAAAGGAGGAACTCTTACTGATATTCGTCAGAAAGATGATATTGATGCAGCTTCGCAAGTGATGCTGGGTGCAGGTTTTGGTGAAGGCAGCCATTTAAGAAAGCAGATTGACTTATATCGGGAAAACGTTTTGTGCTTTATAACTGATTCATTAAAAAGGGATGCGGTTAAACAAAATCTGACGACAAAAGTAACAGGAGAGCTTAATGTTGCAGGTTTAGCCTGGGAGAACGCTTTGTTTAATAATATGCCGACGATTGCGGCAGTAACACTTTTGTCTAAAATGCAGAGTGATATTCTGGATGCCGAAACAGAGGTTCTGAATACATTGTATCGTAATATAGATCATCGTGATTTTCGGGTCAATGAGATAAATGCCTGTGTGATACCAATCTCAGATCATGTTATAAGAGGTGGGCGGTATGCAGCAAAGATTATATTGGCGGCTGAGGATTCTACAAAAAGATCAGTAATTGAAGTCAATGGTAAGCGTTTACAATCCGATGTTTATGAAATACCTGCGGCTCAGGTAGGTGAACATACATTAGCCGGACATATTGATTTAGAGAATGGGGATGGGCATGTATCCAGATTTCCGTTTTCTCAGAAATATACAGTTGTAGAGCCTTCAGCTAATGTTTCG
>JBOFKD010000082.1:0-1137 GCA_051657165.1 Bacteroidales bacterium
CGACAGTGAAGCAGGCAGAAGAAGCTCTTAAAAGTACAACTATAAATTTGAAAATGACACGCTCGGTATTATTTCCGACACTTAATGCTTCTGCATCTTATATGTTTAATGATCCACAGATGAAAATGACATTAGGAGAACAATCTTTTGATCTTAATCCAAAAAGTACATATAATACGGGAGTTTCGCTTACTCAACTGCTTTATGATTTCGGCAAAACCCGTCCTAAAATTGAAGCCGCGAAGTTGGGAGAGGAGATAGCAGAATATCAGATTGTGAATGTAAAACAGGATTTAGCGTTGAATACCATTCAGTTGTATTATACGCTATATTATACCCGTGAGGCTCTTAAAATTAAAGAGCAAGAAAAAAATAATTATGAAGAGCTGTTGAGACATGTGCAAGTGAAAAATAATGCGGGAACGGCTACAAAATTTGATTTGCTTAATACGAATGTGAATCTTAAAAATGTGGAGACACAGATTATAGATCTGGCAACAACAGATCTTACGCAACAGAAGAACTTATCTGTGTTGGCAGATACATCAATAACCTCTGACATGCCATTGCGCTTCGATGAAACTATTAATCCACTGTTAGCAGACCTGGATCAACTGCTTAATCAGGCAATGCACAACCGTCCGGAGGTTCTGATAGCTATGAAAAGTATCGAATCTGCTGTATTACAGGAAAAGGCGGCTGCCAGAACCTACAATCCATCTTTAAATTTTCAGGCCGGAGCTGGTTGGAAAAATGGTTATCCTATGGATTTAGAAAAGATGAAGTTTAACTACAATGTCGGTGCATCTTTGTCTATCCCGATTTATGAGGGGGGAAGAAGGAGATTTGAACGAAATCTGGCTAAATCCAAGATTGTAACAGAAAATGAAAATCTGAATTTGATATTTAAGCAGATAGAAACACAGGTTGCACAGAACTACTACAGTCTTCAATCATCTTTGGCTGCAATAGATAATTTGATTGTTCAGGTCCAATTCGCAGATGAAGCTTTTAAACAAGCAAAAGTTAATTTTGAGGCAGGTACCATCACTAATCTTGAATTAACTACAAGTGCAACAAATTTATCGTCGGCTAAATTGTTATTATTACAATCAAAAATCAATTATCTTGTATCGG
>JBOFKD010000083.1:0-39023 GCA_051657165.1 Bacteroidales bacterium
CGTAAGCAATAATAAATAAGCCGATAATGGCAGGAATAAGATTAACAAACATGACACTGGACAGCTCAGCACCAAAGTTTTCGGCAGCAATAATTGTGTTTGGATTGGGTGAAATGATATTACCGCATTTCCCCCCTCCTACCATCACAAACAGGAGCTGAAGTCGTGAGAGACTCATCTGGCGACCGATCATCAGAGCAATTGGAGCTACAGTTATGACTGCCACATCAATAAATACACCAATAGCTGTGAGCAGCATAGTCGCAAGAGCCAAAGCAAAGAATACATGCCGCTTTCCTAAATTTCGCACAATGGCTGAAGATATTGATTCTGCTGCACCTGTTTTAATCAAAAGTCCGGACAAAACTCCGGCTGTGATGATCCGGATGATTGCCGGTGTTATATCCTTTACTCCGTCAATCATCATTGTCACAGATTCAGGTAGTGTATTTCCTCCCAACAAAGCTGCTACTACTGCTCCTAAAATCAATCCATAGGCAGCAGGAACTTTTTTAATAATAAGCAGAATAGCCAAAAGTAATCCGGCTAATGCTCCGATTGTACTCATATCAAAATTTGGTTTTCTTTCTATTACTTAGAAGCTATTTTAAAATTCTCAACCAGCTTCTTATTTATGGCTTACCCGCAAAATTTGCTCGGTTGTATGTGCTAGATTAGCTCCAGCATAGTTTTTCTCCATAGCGCGCTCTAATGAAACAGCTGCTGTCTGAATGGAAAAAACCGCCTGAAATCCGGCTTCGTTCAATACTTCAAAGTCAGTCACAGCTCCGCAAAGAGCTACGACCGGAATATGCTGAAGTTTTGCTCGCTGCAATACTCCATAAGGTGTTTTACCACAAACTGTCTGAGAGTCCATCCGCCCCTCTCCTGTAAAGATAAGATCCGCTCCGCAGATCTGGCTGTCAAAGTCCACAGCATCCAGCACCATATCAATCCCCGGCTTCAATTCTGCCTGAAGAAAAGCATAAAATGCTCCTCCCAGTCCTCCGGCTGCACCACTTCCGGGAACAGACATCAGATCTGTATTTGTTCTCTTGCTGATTAGCATGGAAAATGACTTCAGACCTTCATCCAGGCTCTTAACCATTTCGGGTGTAGCTCCTTTTTGCGGAGCAAATACAAATGCAGCTCCGTTTGGTCCGTAAAAAGGATTATTGACATCACAGGCTACAGTAAAGCTGGATTCCTTTAAGGCAGGATGAGCAAGTGTATCGTCTATACGAACAATCTTCGACAAATTTCCTCCGCACCCTCTCACCCGTTCTCCCGAAACATCAAAAAAACGATACCCGAGTGCTTCAAGCATTCCTGTTCCTGCATCATTAGTAGCACTTCCGCCAATACCGATCAGAAAGTTACGGCATCCGGATTCAAGTGCAGAAAGAATAAGTTCTCCGGTACCTAAAGTGGAAGTCAGCATGGGATTCCTTTCAGAAGGACTCAGAAGTGGGAGTCCACTTGCTGACGCCATTTCCATAACGGAGGTAATACCATCGCCCAGAATACCATAAGAAGCAGATACAGATCGTCCGACCGGATCTGAAACAGACACAGTACGCAGAACACCTTGAGTCGCCTCGACCAATGACTCTACAGTCCCCTCACCTCCGTCGGCAACAGGAATTTTCAATATTTGCGCTTCGGGATAAACCATTAAGACTCCCTGTTCTATATAGGCTGCGGCTTCTGACGAAGAGAGTGATCCTTTGAATGAATCGATAGCAATGATAACTTTTTTCATAGCTTTTTCAATTTAAAAGAATGAGGACGATACAAGTCTGCCCGCCCTCATTCATATATCTATAATAAGAATTGAATTACATCACTTTAAATGCTTTAATTCCTTTATTGTTTATGACTTTAACAATGATCATGCCTGACGGGGATGAAAGCCGGATAACCTGTCCGCTTACAGCGTTTGCTTGTCTGATCATTTTACCTGAAAGGTCAAAGATCTGTACCTGCGCTTCTCCTTCGAACCCATTCACAATAATACCATCAGATGTTTTATATACGATTGTGCTGTTTGATTCTGACTTATCAATACCTGTAGGCGATGTTACAGCAAACGTATAATTTTTATTGTTGTGATAACCGGCAGGATCAGTCTCATTTGCAATATCCTCTACAGAAACAGTTACGTTAAACTCACCTTCGGTTACAGATGTTCCGGAAAAAATAAATCCGTTTCCTGTACTGTTCATTGTGAATGTGATGCCATCAGGGAGAGTCCCTTCGACTTTACAGTTCAGTTTTGAGCCCTGAAGATTACTAAGCAGCACTTCTTTCATAAACGGTTCATTGCATTTAATTGAGAAATGATTTTCTGCACCAAATCCAATCAGATCATAAGCAAGAACAGCTGAATTCTCGGACAATGTATTCGTCATATCGCACGAGAACGACTGATCTGCCATCTCTATAGCATAATTCAGTCCAAAGTAGGCAGGAGAACTCATAGTTGTCATACCTGCATATAACCTGTTATTTAACTTATCTACTGCAAGAGACTTGATCTCATCAGCTTTTGCACCCCCTACACGACGGATAAATACGGGATTACCGACAGCATCCAGTTTCAATAAAAATGCATCAGCATTGCCACGCGGAGTTACCGCATAATTCAAAGGAAATATAGGTTCGCAATCAGTCATCCCTCCTACAAAACTATTCCCCTCATTATCAAAACGAACAGAAAGAGCTTTTGTATGCATAGCTACAGTAGGAACTGTCGGACTACCAAATCCCAGATGTTTTTTATAGTTTCCGTCTTTATCAAGCAGCAACCATAATGCAGCAGATGTTTTGGTACTTTTATCTACACCTGTAGTATAATCTGATCCATCCATTGATATTTTAGAGCCCAGAGTCCAGCCGGCAATAGCAATATTCCCGTTTGCATCGATATCCATATCAGCAGGATAAGGAGCCGGATTGAAATCGCGGTCAGAAATCATCTGTTTTACCCATACAAACTGTCCGCCTTTATCATACTTTATTAGATATGAAGCATAATAACCTCCGGGATTTGTCAGCGTCGGAGCTCCCGGTATGGTAATCGATTCTTTTGCATTAGATGATAAAAAAGCATACACATTACCATCCTTGTCCGAAAGTACTTTATGCATTGAAACCAAAGCTGCCGCTGTACCTTTGACTCCTTTAATTTGCTTTGACCAGATAACCTGATTATCTGCTCCTAATTTGGCAATAAAGCCTTCATGGTTAGTACCTGCATTCGGAAGCAAATCACCCATATCGCGGTAACTGCCTCCTATAACAACAGTTCCTCCGACTGATGGAGCAATACCCAGATTACGCGATAACGCTAGCATTCCCATAGATTTGCTCCATACAGACTCACCCTGTGGGTTCAGTTTAAAGAACAAAGCCGAACCATGAGTCGCATCCTGTTCTGCAGAAGTTCCGGCAACACAAGAGGAGGACGAAAGTGTTCCTTTGTATGTTGCTGCGATAAAGATATTCCCTTCTTCATCCACACGAAGCTCTTTCGGTTCTACAAGATCATCAGGATCTCCCGTTCCGGTAAGTCCCTTCACCCAAAGTAAGTTCATGTCCTTATCATACTTCGCAATAAAAGTAGAGTTTTTATCATTTGCCGGCACAAAAGTATGATCACCCGTTTTCCCCTGAAAGGTCAGATCAATCTGATTCTGCATTTGCCCGGTTACAATAAGATTTCCCTGCGGGTCTGTAGCCAGAACACGCGGTACATTTGGTTTTTCTGTGTCTAATACAAGACGATTGTTTACTACCTGAGCATGCAAAGCCGATGATAGCGAGCACGCACACAATACGCATAGTGTAAAGTTTTTCATACGATAGAAATTTTTAACAAAAGATTAATTTATAATTTAATATCCAGCCAAACCGGAAGATGATCCGAACAAGCGGACATATCTATTCCCGGTTGTCTAATAATGCCTGTTGAGATAACTGTGGGTAAGGAAAAGCGCTTCGAACACATGATCCAGTCAATTCCTTTTGACGGTGATGATGATGGATAAGTCGGCTCTGAGGTAGAAAGAATTTCGAATTCGCGACTCAGTTCCTTCGGAGCTTCATAGTTTGATAACGCATTAAAATCGCCTGCTAGGAGAACAGGTTTTCCAGTGGTTTGCGCCAGCTCGTTCAATCGCTTCGCAGCAATCAGACGATCAGGAGCATAAAGAGAGAAATGCGTTGAGACAAATAAAAACTTCGGGAACTCGCAGATTAACATTCCCCTCACCTCATCGGTACTCTCAGGAGACTTTGTATATGTTTCGAAATACCAAGAAAGAGGTTTCTCTTTCGATAATATCCCTATTCCGTATTCTCCTTTCCATTGAAGAAATCCGGATGGAAGTGTGTTTATCGTTGCTCCGAAAAAGGCATACATTCCGGTTTTAACTCCCAGCTCCTGCATCCAGTTCTTTTTTCCCGTGCGGGTAGATCCGTTATCCACTTCCTGTATAGCAACTACATCAGGGCGGGAAGTACTAATGACTGACGCTATGCGGTCAAAATCATATGTCCCTGCCTCTGTATTCAGACCTCCATTCTGAATATTATACGTCATCAGACGTGTGTAAACAGGAGTAGCAGTATAATCAAGTATATTGCCGCAGATACCTGAGACAATAAGGTTTCCATCTTTATCTGTCTCCATAGAACGGATTACCGTACTCTTCTCACCCGAAAGTTTTATATATGAAGATAAGTTTTGTCCGGACGACTGAACGGATATAACGGAAAGAAAAAAGAGGATAAGCAATGATTGAAAAGAGAATCTCATAGTTATTAGCTCTTAATTAAAAAAAACCGGTGTGCACAGTGTGTTGTGCACACCGGGTTAGAGAATTAGTTAATCGGATTAAACTTATTACCGTTCAATACACGAGTCTGTATTTCAGAAGCTCCTTTCGGATAGATATTAAAGATCCATTCCGGAACATCTCCTGTAAATTCATTGTAATTGACATACAATGTTTTTAACTCTTTCAGATCGCCCATCGTAGCAGGTAATACATTTAACTTATTGTTATTCATATACAACGTCGTAATCTTCTTAAGCTGCCCAATTGTTTCAGGTATTGCTCCGGAGAAATTATTTTTCTGCAGACGAAGATTTGTAATCTCTGTCAGATTCCCAATTTCTTCAGGAAGAACACCAGACAATTGATTGTCATTAATATATAAGACATTCAGTTTTGACAATTGGGTTATACCTATTGGGAAGTCACCTGTCAGACCATTATATGCAATATAGAACGTCTCAAGCTTTTTCAGATTTCCGATTGATTCTGGTAGTGTACCTGTAATAATACCCGGAAGTGATGTCTTACGGTTCAATCCCAGATAAGTCAGTTCAGTTAGCGCTCCTATTTCTTCAGGAACTACTCCGGACATATTATTATCGTTGAATTTTAGCTGAGTCAGACGCTGCTCGCCATTCACGGAAGCAAATACAAGATCAGAATGCCATTGAGTCACCGGCTTTTCGAAACTCAGTTTTCTTACCCAGTTTGGTCCGTCCAGAGCATTGTATAAAGCCCGGATTGCAAGACTATCCTGTCCTAACCCTGAAACCTGAGTCACCTTTACAGATGTTTCAAGTTCGGCACCCACAGCTGAGATCGGCAATGTAAAGCTCCGGTATGCACCAGTTACATTCGGATTAAAGCTGATAACCACCTCTGTCACCCCTTTTGCTCCGGTTTGTGGTTCGAAGCTTTCGATCCACTCCGGCTTGTTCTCAGTATCAAGAGTCCAGCGGATATTACTGCTCACTTTAAATGTAGCCTGAATATTGCCAGGTAAAGCAGCATAAGCTAGTACTTCTTCTACAGAAGGTGTCAGCATAGGTTCACCATCAAACACACCTTCCTCCTGAACGACGTACAGCTTCTTTACTACAATTCCGGCTGAGATCAGGATTGTTGCCTCGCGCATATCATCCATCATATTACGGGCAATAGTTACTTCGATCGTTCCGTCACCCACTCCGGCACTCTCTGAAAGAGTGCACCATTCGGCATTAGCTGAAGCTTTCCATGCTTTGTTCGAAGCAATGGAAAAGGTAAATTTTTCTTCTTTACCTCCGACAACGACACTCTCTTTATCCAGTGACAACATAGGATAAGGATCCCGTCCGTAATCCGAATCATTGCACGAAACTGCCAAAAGCAGAATCAGCATGAATAAAACCGATTGTTTTAAGTATTTCATAGCAGATTGGTTTGATTTATACATTTAGCGCAATCTTATTCATTGAATTACGACTTTCTTCAGCTTTGAATCCCATCAGGTGACTTTCAACCGAAGCATCAATTGTACTTGACAGAAGAGACGGATCCTGTGCATCAACAGCTACGATAAAGTCGCGAACCAATCCCCAATCGCCACCACCGTGACCAACATTCTGGTAGCCTTCAATCTCTTCAACTTTCTCATTCCATACCATTTTCTTACCTGTAAGGAAATCAGTAACCACAAATTCGTTCATATCCCCTACAATATCTCCTTTTGTTCCCATAATACGGGTACGACGTCCAGAATAGGAAGTAAAAGCCTCCATGTTGAATCCGGCAGTTGTGCCGTCTTCGAACGTTAGATTCACCACATAGTGATCACACTGATCATTGTTGCACTTGAATACACAACGACCATAATTTGTCGTTTTCAACTTTTCCATAATCAACGCATCATCTACTTTCGGTAAATCAAATACTTTCAGCATACGTTTACGACGTACATAAATATTTACTGCCGAATAAGCACAGTTCTTTTCGTGAGGACAACCATCTGTACATCTCTCTGTAGCTCCTGCAGGTGCATTCTGAGCACGGAAGAATGATAAAGATCCGTCTGCAGAGATAGACTTACATGGTTTACCCACCAACCAGCGCATGATATCCAGGTCATGACATGATTTAGCCAGAATAATAGGAGATGTCTCTTTTGAGTTATGCCAGTTACCACGCACATAAGAGTGAGCCATATGATCAAACAGGATCGGTTCCGTATGCTGAAGACTCACAACCTCACCTACCATACCGCTATCAATAGCCTGTTTCAATGCAAGGTAGTAAGGAGCATAGCGAAGTACGTGGCAAACAGCCACGATACGGTTGTATTTCTTTGCCTGAGCAAGAATTTTTGTACATTCATCAGCTGTCGGTGCGATTGGTTTCTCTAACAAAACATCGTATTCTTTAGCCAAAGCCTGCATACATGGTTCGAAATGAACATCATCCGGAGTAGCAATAACTACTGCATCAGCAAGTTTTTTTTGTTTAAACACCTCGCTAAAATCGCCGAACTGCATATTCTTAGGCACATTAAACTGTTTTGCCATTTTTTTGCGGCGTTCTTCATTAATATCAGAAACGCCAACAACCTGCATATTATTAGGGAATTTAGCGGCATAACCTGCATATGCGCTACCACGACCACCGGCCCCGATAATAATTACCGATACCGGTTTTGAAAGTTTCGCATCCAAATCAAAGTCCGGAGAAGGGAATTTATCAAATGCTTCGCCCGGTTTAGGCATTACGTTTGTGTCACTTGGATTTGCAGCTGACAAGCTTTCAATACCCAATACAGATACACCTGCTATAGATAGTCCTAGGTTCTTTAAAAAGTCTTTTCTGTTCATCGTTGTTCTTTTTTTACTTTGTGTTCATCATTTCTACTACCGACATTACCGGAAAATGGTCTGATGCATTGGTATTAATGACCTCAGTTGATTTCAGTTTCCATGCTTTCTCCGGGAATCCGAAAATATAATCAATCTTCGATTTCGGATTTTTAGTTGAAAAAGTCGGTTGCTCATTCGTTAAACTGCTCCAGTTCATGAAGCTTTCTTTCACTTCGGGTGAATCAGGAAACGCATTAAAGTCGCCTCCCAGAATTACCGGATACGATTGTGCCTCAAGCACACGCTTCACCGTTGCCACCTGAGCAAGTCGTGAAGCGGAAGACGAATAATCGAGATGTGTGCATGCCACGATTAATGAATCGCCGTTTGCCCCTTCTGTTAGTCCGTAAAGAACCACCCGTGGTTCTTTAGCTGGGTCAATGGAAGGTAATTTCACCTTTTTAGTTTCTACAAACGGATATTTTGATAAAATACCAATTCCGTAATATCCTCCTTCATAAGGAATCGTTTTCCCGTAAATCCCGAACATCCCTGTTTTAAAAGCCAGTTCAGACAAGAAGTCTTTTCCATTCTGGTGTTTTGCTTTCGGTCGCATTGTTCTGACATCCACTTCCTGCAAAGCCACATAGTCCGGATTCTCCTTTTTAATCACCTCCGCCAGTTCGGCCAGTGAAGCTAACTCACCGAAACGTAGATTGAAAGTCATCATTTTTATATTTGTCTGAGCTGATACAGACAGAGAAAGGAGCAGTGCTAATAATGAGATTACTTTTCTCATGGCAGATATTCAATTTGAATTTGCATACACTTCAGATCATCCGTCTCACCGACACGGTATTCCAGTGCACGGCGATAGATATATTTACCGGAAGTTACAACTACAGCCATTCTGTTTTTTACCTCCACTTTACTCTGGATACCATTCACATTTGCTTCCGGATTCTGATCTTTCACAGCTTTAACGAAAGTATCAAACAAAGATTCTTCAATCGTACCAATAAAAGCCAGTTCCGGTTTGTTTCCTTGTTTCAGCTCTGACGAAACAGCGGCAGCACAGGCAGATACCTCTCCGGCAGTTCTGATATGGAAATAACTTACTAACAAATTTGCTCCATTAAATTCCCAGTTCAGCTGAGGCAAAGCTGCCAGCCCTTCAACAGGAATAATCGATGATGTACGTACCGGAGTGTGCAACATAAGCGCACCACCTGTCATAGTTTCATTCTCGCCCTGACTGATTTTAGAGAAAATACCTGTCAGCTGATTGCTTTTTCCGATTTTAGTCATCGGATTAAAAGGATTGGTCCAGCCGTAATTCACATTGAAATGATCAAGCAAAGCAATATCGAATTTCAATTTTTCAAGGCGAATAGAAACATCCATAGGCGAACGTCCGCGTTCAAAAAGCAATTCATCTGATAAAGAAGAAATCAGCGATACATTCACTACATTCTTATCCACTACAGGAGGCAGATATTCACCTTCAGGTAATACATAAGGACCTTCCTCGTCGCTGCATGCTACTAATGAGAGTGACAATACACTTCCCCATATTATATTTCTGAATAAGCTCATCACTGCTATTTATTTAAGGTTATTTTTACTACTATCGGATAGTGATCAGAAAGCGCTGCTTCAGTTACAATCCGGTATTCACTTCCGCTTACCGCACCCTTTGGAAAAGAGAACAGATAATCCAGTTTAGCTGTCGAAGAGCTGCTCAGACTTTTCCATGTCGGCGCATCACTGCAATGGCGATCAAATGTAGCCATACCCGTTACGATCTCTTGGCCGTCAACCCCCACATTAAAGTCTCCGCAAACCAGTACAGGCATATCCTGCTTTGATGATGCAAAATCTTTCAATGCATTAATCTGCTGAATGCGAACATCAGTTGTTGAGTTATCCAAGTGGATGGATCCTGTAATAAATTTATTTCCTGAAGGGAGCTGAATCATACCCCATGTATATACACGCTGTTCTTTTGAACCGGTTGGTGCCGGCAAAAGAAGATTTCCGCATTCTACAATCGGATAGCGCGAAAGAATGGCATTGCCATACTCTCCATTACGATAATTTATCGCCTTACCGAAATATGGAAACATTCCCAATTCGTCCGCCAATTCCATAATCATATCCTTCTTAACAAAATTACCTGCACGGTCTGTGAAGTAATCAATTTCCTGAAAAGCTATTATATCGGGACGTTCGGCACGAATAGTCCGAACAAACATATCGCGCGTAGCCAGCTCTCCTGATTTTGCATTCAAACTCATCACTTTCAGTACAGACTGAGCCATAAGCGGAGAAGCAGAAAGCAGAACAAGTAGCAGTAATACTATTTTTTGTGTCCGTTTTTTCATTGTTTTATGTTTTTAATTCCAGCCCGGATTATTGGGTTTTAAATTCGGATTACGTTCCATCTGAGTAAATGGCAGCGACCATAAGTAGTTTTTAGGATCTTCGAAAATACGCCCTGACATTGTGATGATATATCCGTCTGCATCGACATTATAACCATCTACACTTGACTGCACTTCAACCATCGACTTCTTGATTCCTTTTACATCCTGCCCAAGACGGTCGCCTTCTTTCCAGCGCTGAACGTCGAAATAACGCCATCCTTCCATAAACATTTCGACATGACGCTCACGACGTAACTCATCTTCAACGTTCAATCCCCACTCTGCCAGTTCTGTCAGATTCATGCGATGCATCCCTACTCTGTCGCGCAGTTTATTGATCGTCAGATCCACGATATCCTGAGTCAGCTTCCCTTGCATATACATCGCTTCGGCATAAGTCAGCAACACTTCAGCATAACGGAAAATAATGATATCGTTATCATCTGTCCCCACAGCATTAACCTTTGTTGGCTCACAGTATTTTACAGGATAAAATCCGGTACGTGTCACACACCCTTTTTTATCGTTCGTAAAGCGTGGCGTTCTGAAAATTGTTGTAGCCGTATTGGATGCACTACCATCAGCCTTACCATTCCATGCCGAACCCGGTGAAAGAATAGCCTGTTTCAGACGAGGATCTCTGTTCTGAAACATAGCTTCATAACTTGCTTCGCTATAAAGCGGCGAGATCGAAACCGGTTTTCCATCCGAACACAGATAACTGTCTACAAATGCTTTTGTCGGCATCAGACGAGTTTCCTGATCTGGAACCTGCAACTCACGACTCAGATTATGCTTTGTTCCTGCCGTATAATTATATACAAATGCAAGAATTGTTTCCTTATTCGAAGCATTGCGTGAAGCACGCCCTTCGTAGATAAAAAGATTGCGGTAAGCATTAGCTGTTCCTCCTGAAGTATACAGAGTAAAGTAGTTCATATCCATGATCTCTTTCGATGCTTCAGCTGCCATTTCCCAGCGCTCGTTATATAATGCCAGACGCCCAATAAGTGCTAGCGATGCAGCCTGAGAGATCCGTCCGAAATCTGATTTACCTCCGGAAATCGTTGCTGGCAATGCTTTGTAGCTTGAGCGCAGATCGTTCAGAATGAAATCAATTACATCTTTACGAGAAGTACGCGGATCAAACAGTTCTGGCGAGTCCATCGTAAGTGTTTTCGTAACCAAAGGCACATCACCCCAAAACTGAGTCAGGAACATATACTGATATGCACGGATAAACTTCACCTCAGCTGCATAGCGTTCACGGGTTTCGATCGAAACCGCTTCAGCACGGTTATAATTCTCAAGAAAATAGTTACACTCACGTATACCTCTGTAAAATTTCTCCCACTGACTGTTCAGGATAGACAAATCAGAACCGTATGCACCACTACCAATCTGACGGTATCCGCTGTTGTTGTACCAAAGTGCATCATCACCAAGAGCTTCGTAATTGATAATATCTTTACCAATCAGGTGGTTGTAGCATGCATTTGCCACCGATTTCACGTGTGCCTCTGTTTTCCAGAAGTTTTCATCGGTCAGCTCATCCAGAGGAGTCCGGTTCAAAAAAGCATCGTTACATCCGGTAAGAGCTAAGCTTCCGAGCAGAAGCGAAGTCAAAATATATTTTTTCATGTTCATCAACTGCATTAATTAAATGTAAGATTCAGACCAAAAACAAATGTTTTCACCTGCGGATAGTAACCTCCTTTTGTAACCGGTGTTTCCGGGTCGTATGCATTAAAGAAGTCCGAAACAGTCAGCAAGTTATCTGCCGAGAAATAGAAACGGCAACGCTGAATACGTGCTTTCTTAGTCCATACAGCAGGAAGGGTGTAACCTACCTGAATATTTTTCAGACGCAGATAGGACGCATTTTCAAGCCAGAAAGACGAGAAGCGCTGATTGTAATCCAGTCCTTGAGTGAAACGCGGATAAGTTGCTCCCGGATTCTGGTTTTCCATTGTCCAGCGGTCACGGTGTACTTCCTGCGGATAAGCAGACGCATCGATAAATGCGTGACGACCTGCTCCGTTCACATACCCGTCGGCTTTGCCCACACCCTGAATAATAAAGCTGAAATCAAGTCCTTTCCATGCCATATTACCATTCACAGAATAGGTATAGCGCGGGATCGGGCTACCGATTACTTTGCGGTCTTTATCCATAGTGATCACTCCGTCGCCATCTAAATCTTTGTATTTGATATCACCCGGCTGAACCAGTTGTTTGTCACTGTCAAGAATCGGAAACTTTGGTCCTTCATAACGTCCTGTTGATGAGTTGTAGCGTTCGAAATCAGATACCGATGCCAGTCCGTCAGATACCAGTCCGTAAAATGCATTAATTGATTCACCTTCTTTACGTATAGAGTAGTCTCCAATTGATGGTGCCGAACCAGCTAAACTGATAATCTTATTTCTAACATCTGACAGATTCACTCCAATACCATAAGATATACTTCCTATGCGGTCATTCCATTTAAGATCAATCTCCCAACCTCTGTTCTGAACAATACCTGCGTTAACTTCTGTCGGATCCGTACCCAGTACTCCCGGATAAGTCAGTTTCAGCAAAATATCGTTCGTCCGTTTATGAAACCAATCTCCGGATAAACTCAGTCTGTTATTTAAGAAACTCATATCAACACCCACATTTACCATATTAATAGTTTCCCATTTCAAAGCTGGGTTCGGAAGGCCTTTCTGCATATAACCATCATTGAGCCCTGTTCCAATTGTTGGTACATTTACAGACTGAATACTTGTCATATACGGATAGTTTGAGCTTCCCACATACTGATTACCAAGAACCCCCCAGGATGCTCTTACTTTCAGATTATCCATTGTTTCTTTCACCTTCTCCATAAACGGTTCTTCAGTCACACGCCAGCCCGCTGAGAAAGAAGGAAACCATCCTGCACGGTTATCTTTTGAGAAACGAGACGACATATCATAACGTATATTACCCTCGAGCAGATAACGTTCTTTGTAGTTGTAGTTCAATCTGGCAAACCCCGAGCGAATAGCCCACTGTGAAGCATCAGCGCTATTAAACTGTTCTGCATTGGACCCCGACTGAATGTTTTCAAACGACTCTGATATCAGGTTATTACGCCATGCCTGAAAGTTGTTGGTAACATCCCATTCCTGTGAGAAACCAAGTAATCCGGAAAGATTATGATCACCAAGCTGCATTTCATAGTTGGTCTGAATAATTAAGGTCTGCTTCAGATCAACATAGTCGCGATTCTCATATTTATTCTTAGGATTGGAGGTATACCATACTTCTTCTGTATGCGGATAGTAATAGTTGATGGTTCTTTCCAGTATTTTCCGTAACGAATTGGTACGAATCAAACTATAAGTTGCTCCCGCTGTCCATCCTTTCATGATATCCAGCTTTGCTGAGAAGTTTCCTGAAAATTCCTGCGACTCAAACCGGTTATATCCCGACTCCGAAAGCAACGCCACCGGATTAGCAGAACTACCTCCGTATCCCCATTTTCCATCTGTAAAATAAGATGGAATCAACGGACTGATACGCATTGCAGTATAGATAGCTCCACCTGCACTTGTAAATCCGCTGGACGGCTGAGTATAGTTACGATCGGTATAGGACATATTCGCATCCAGAGAAACACGGTCAAGAACCTTCGTATTCAGTTTCATACGAATATTATGACGATTAGACTCGGTGCTCTTACCTACAGTCAAACCCTCCTGATCAAGGTAACTATATGAAAGATAATACCCTATATTCTTATTCGAACCCGAAATGTTCAATGCATAATTTTGCTGAGGAGCAGAACTACGGTAAATCTCATCTACCCAGTTCGTATTTGCAAAGTAGTTCGGATCTGTACCCAGAATAACTTTACGTAAATCGTTTTCATTAAACGTCGGAGCCTGACCTACATTCGTCTGAGCCTCTGCTTCCATAATCATATATTCAGCACTGCTCAGCATTTTAGGCTTCCGTGTAGGTGTCTGAAGTCCGAAATAACCACTAAAATTGATTGTTGGTGAATTATTATCGTTAGCATTCACCTTTTTTGTTGTAACAAGGATTACCCCGTTTGCTCCACGAGCTCCATAGATAGCCGATGATGCCGCATCTTTCAATACAGAGATTGATTCAATATCTTCGGGGTTAAGAATATTCAGGTTTCCCTCAACACCGTCAATTAACACAAGTGGATTAGCATTACCAATCGTACCAATACCACGAATTTTGATATCAGCACTTGAAGCACCTGGCTGTCCTGAATAGTTTGATACAGTCACACCCGGCAAAAGCCCCTGTATGGCAGTACCCACACTTGAAGAAGGACGTGACAACAAATCATCACCTCCAACCATCGCAACCGATCCCGTTAGGTTAGGCTTCTTTTGTGTACCGTAACCAACCACAACAACCTCATCAATCTGTTTGCTATCTTCATGCATCACGATCTTCAGGTTTTCACGGTTATTTACACCAATCTGCTGAGCCACATAACCGATATAAGTCACATCAAGTGTTCCGTTTGATGGTACTGTCAAAGAAAAGGTACCATCAAAATCAGTGATTACACCGTTGGTTGTTCCCTTCTCAACGACATTTGCTCCGATAATAGGTTCGCCTTTCTCGTCAAGTATTCTTCCGACAACGCGCGATTTTTTACTCTGCTGACTCACCCCCTGATTTTCTTTACGGGAAATCACAATCATCTTGTTTTGCAGCTGAAACGAAAGATTTGATTCCAGAATCGTTTTCAAAACATCGTCCAGAGAAGCATCCTTGAAAGAAGCTGTCACTTTCCGGTTAAGATTCACATCATTCGAATTGTAGATGATGGAATAACCAGTTTGCTGTTCAATGTTTTTGAAAACAAATTTCAATGGCTCATTCTTATACTGACTGGTTAGTTTCTGAGCATTTACCGAAAGGCTCATAGCAACAACCATCGCAAGCATCAGTTTTCTATGCCATCTGTTTTGTTTGTTCATAGATCTTTAATTAGGTTCGTTTTTATGGGTTATTATTTATTTGTCTTTTTGATTCTTACTCATGTATATAAACCGCATCATTCTGACGAGTAACTTCAATCGGGACAATCAAGTCTATCGCTGATAATACCTCTGTCAGAGTTTCTCCGTTTATCAGAGATCCGGAGAATTTCTTTTCTGCCAGCTTTTCTGAGACAATCATGATTTTCACGTTATATCGTCGTGATAGTTTTTTCATTAAATCTTTAAGCGTTATTTGCTCGAAATCCAGACGGCTGCAAGTCCATGAACTAAAGTTCTCGGCAGTCACATATTCTTTATGCATCCTGTTGGTTTTGTGATTATAGACAATTCGCTCTCCGGGAGTCATTCTGACTGATTCATTCAGATCACTTGTCAGCTCCACTCCTCCCTCAATCAGAGTCGTTTCGGTAAAATCATCATCCGGATAAGCCGACACATTAAACTTTGTTCCAAGAACTTTTACACTACAATGCATGGTCTGAACAATAAAAGGAATCTCCTCATTCTTCTTCACTTCAAAATAAGCTTCCCCGATAAGTCTTATCGTACGGTTATTTTTGCGGAATCCCGCACTGTATTCGACATGCGAACCAGAGTTAAGCCAGATCAGTGTTCCGTCAGGCAAAACCATACGGCTTCTTTCTCCCAGAGGAGCTTCAACAATAAATGCATATTCTTCAGACCCAGCATTGCGATGCATCAAATACGCCACACTCAAAAGAATAAGTCCGGCAAAAACTGCCGCAATACGCATCCATTTATATCCACCGCTTAACCATCGTTTCTGTGTCTTTATTGCTTCATCCGTTTTATCATTGTCAATACGTGTCACTAATTTTTGCCACGCCATATCTGTCTCTTCACTACTGAAAGTAGCATACCATTCATTCTCCCAATCTCTGAAAAGCATTTTGTTCTGTGACGATGATGCTATGAAATCCAGCAACGTCTTCTCATCCTCTTTTGTTATCTTACCTTCAAAATATTGAAACGATAAAAACTTATATTTTTCCATCATTATTTTCATTCCTTTATATTTATGACAACTCTATTTTGATTTACCCAACCTACTGGATTAATATTTTTCATATTTTAACTATTACAGATAAAAAGACAGGTGTGAAAACAATGAGGGAAGTAGAGGCATATCTCCTCTTTTACCGGGACACAATAGTATAAATGTATTATATGTTGTAATTAAGTATAACACGGGGTAATTCACAACCTCTTTCCACTCGTCTCTTTTCTGACACAATTCTTCAAATACTGCGTTTATACTTTCTTTTTGCTATTCAAAAATAATCAGAAAAAAGAATGAACTTCTCGTCCCAAATAACCCTTTTTTGAGACAAAAGGAGGACTCTGAAAATTCATAAGGTTGAACGCGCAAGAACATACGTTCGAAAATATATTTTCATACGTTCGTTTTCAAAAAAACATACGTATGTTCTCGCGCGGAAATACGTTTGATTTTCCAAAAAGAACCGTATTTCGCGACATAGAAGTACGTATTTGCCGGCAAAAATATACGTTTTTAAAATCACAACAACTAGATTATTGACTGTCAGCAACTTACAAGATTAACAATAAACAGCGTATATGATCAGAAGAAAATTGGAGAAAGCTACAGCTCATTCTCAGCGATTAGCATTTTGACAATATGACAGATTTATCATAAAACTATAGTAACGGTATAAAAAAACAAAAGAGAGTCCTGATGGAACTCTCTTCTGTTATGTATTTATCTTAACCTGGTTATGATGCTAAATGAACCATAAACAGCAATACATATATCTCAATCGGATAATTATGTTTAAAGTGATGAGCAAAAGCCTGAAGCGCTTTTGCAATATGTTTCTCGACAGCTGTAAGAGAAATATCAAGCATTTCAGCTATTTCTCTATTTTTTTTTCGCTCAAGGCGACTAAGTAAGAATACTTCCTTGCAACGAGGTGGAAGTTGCCCAACAACAAAGCGAAACTGCTCTTCGAGCTCTTCGCTGAGCAATGGCAAATGATAGCTCTCACAAAAGTCATACTCGTAAAGATGTTCGCTCCCTTTAGCCGAACAAAGCGAATCGAGACTTTTCATCTCAAGAATAGCTTCATGTTTTAAGTGGTTTAAACAAGCATTTCGTATTGCCATATACAAATAGGGGGAAATTGCATTAACAGATAACTGATCACGGTTTGACCAGATCTTCATAAAACATTCCTGAACAATATCTTCCGCCGCACTTTCGTCTCTGACGAAGCGCTGACTATATGTTTTAAGACGCAGATAGTACTTCTTAAATATATCCTCAAATACCTCTTTTTCAACTCTCTCTTTCGACATTATCACCAAATATTTTTCAACTATGGATTATAGCAGGTTTTTCGATTTAAAAGCTAAAGTATCTGTTTTTTATTTCAGAAGTATTAAAAACAGAAACTATCTTATAATATTTTTTTCAAGATAAATATAAACTAGAATCATCAAGTATTATATAACCTTAAATATAAAAAGAGACTATTCTTTAGATAATTAAGAACAGCCTCTTCCTTTTTAAACAAATCAATCTTATCTCACCGGAGTCAGTACAAAAGAAAATTCATAATCAGCATATGGTATTCTATATTGCGATAATGCTTTCGCTTTATTACCCCAGCTTGTAGCACCTCCTACACCTGTATGCAGCTTATCGATACATAAATTCGTATAGTCTACTGGCTCAACCTCTTCAAAGTGACGCTGATCTTTGTCCTGCCCGTCATCTAAAGATTCGATCGAATAGTTCAGAGCCGAAGCGTAGAATGGCCCGTTTGATTCAATAGTAAGACCTTTGCCCCGCACGTCCGTCTGAGCCCAGTGTCTGATATCACTTTTTGTACCGGTTTCCTGTGGTCTTATATATGCATAGGCCTGTTCATTAGCGGTCATTTCATATAATCCGATGAAAGCTGAAGTTTTTCTGTCTGCATAATTTTCAACAGGTCCTCTGCCATAAAACGAACTAATATTTAAATCCTGAGGCATTTGCATCTGCATTCCAAAACGATACATCTCAGGTATTTCTTTTGACTTATCTGTCTTCAGGCTTTGCGTAACCTTTATCTGTCCCTGATTATTAATAACATACTCCAGACTTAAGACTGCATTTACGTCCGGCATATCATAGGATGCAGATACTAGTATCAATCCGTTTTCTTTTTTTACATCAAATGATTTCTTTTGAAGTTCAGGATTACGCCAAACAGCATATTGTTTATGCATATTTCCGCCATAATCATTATCTGTACCCGGACGCCAGAAATTAGGTGTCAGAATACCTCCGTCTTTTAACAGAGCAATACCGTTAGAAACGTAGCCGCAAAGGAAGCCGCTTGACTTATCAAACTCCACACTAAACTGTTCTCCGGAAATCCTCAGTCTGTTGGTATTCAGATTATTGATTTCAGGCTCCTGTACTTCTCTATTTTTACAGGTAACATTAGTGATATTGAGATCGCTATATATATAAGGAGTAATCATCAACTGAGCTTTTGCAACCTGATGTCCTGCCTGAAGCAGTCCATCGGCTTCTTTTAAACGGAAAGAGAGATTCACTAGTACTTCTGATCCTGAACTAATTGCCGATAAATCATACGGTAATGTGATTATGCTCTTTGATTGTGGAGCCACGTCCAGATGCTCAACCAGCCCGGACTGAATATTCTTTCCTTCGGCCATCAAAGTCCACTCCAGTCTGTAATCTGACAGATCACGAAAGAAGTTCTCGTTAAAAATTTCGATTTCACCTTTAGTAAGATCTTTCGGGTCAGCCCATATGTTCTGATAAAAATAATTCACCTCATCCATATGCGGATTTGACTTTCTGTCCGGATTCACCAATCCGTTATTACAGAAATTATTATCGCTGGCATCATATGCATTATAATCTCCGCCATATTTAAAAATCCACTGACCTTTACTATTTTTTCCTCTCAGACTCTGATCTGCAAAATCCCAGATATATCCACCCTGATATTTCGGATATTTACGTACCAATTCCCAGTATTCCTTAAATCCGCCACCTGAATTACCCATAGCATGTGCATATTCACACTGAATCAATGGTTTTTGTGCATTTTGAGCTGTATTAATACAGTAGTCTTCACTTTGTTTATGACCATAATACATAGGGCAGAAAATATCAGTACCTTCCCCCATTTCGGCTTGTTCATACTGTACAGGACGAGTCATATCCGTTTTCTTAATCCAGTCATAACAAGCCAGAAAGTTTTCTCCGTGCCCGGCCTCATTACCTAAAGACCAGATGATAACGGATGGATGATTATAACTTCGCTGAACATTTCGCATGTTACGTTCGAGATGAGCCTTTTTAAACAATGGGTTCTTCGCCAGTGTCTCTTCATCATATCCCATTCCATGAGATTCAATATTCGCCTCTGCAACTACATATAAACCATACTCATCACACAAATCATACCAGGTATTATCATTTGGATAATGACATGTACGAACACCGTTTATATTATTTTCCTTCATGACACGAATATCTTCAATCATCCGTTCACGCGATACAACATATCCGAAATCCGGATCCAGTTCATGACGATTCACTCCTTTAATAAGAACTGGCTGACCATTAACAAATAACTGATTGTTTTTAATCTCAACTTTACGGAATCCCACCTTTACAGGTATGGTCTCGACAACCTTGCCACCAGACTTTACCGTAGCCAGTAAAGTATAAAGATCCGGAGATTCAGCACTCCATTTTTCAGGAGAACGGACAGGCATTACGATATCTTTCTTGCCACTGATCATTTGTTCCGAAACAGCTATTTCTTTGCCCGATTTATCCAGCAACTGCAAATTCACCAGTGCTTTCCCTTTAAGATCCAAAGAAACTTTCAGATCAGCATTCTGATATTCACTGTCCATTTCAGGAGTAACCTGAATATCCTTAATCTTAGCAGTTTTATTACGCGTATATAAGTAGCAATCACGTCCTACTCCACTCAAACGCCAAAAGTCCTGATCCTCCAGATAAGTACCGTCGCACCATCTGAATGACTGAAAAGCAATCAGATTCTCTCCCGGTTTCAAATAAGGCGTTAAATCAAACTCGGCCTCCAGTTTACTATCCTCGCTATAACCTACATATTTACCATTCACCCATAAATACATATTAGAGGTAACAGAACCGAAGTGTGCTATAATTTCTTTACCGGACCAGTTCCGAGGAATATTTATTGAGCGTCTGTATGAGCCGACATGATTGTTCTCAACCGGAACAAAAGGAGGGTTATTCTTAAAATCTTCTCTCCATGGATATCCGATATTTACATAAAGAGGATCACCATATCCGTTTAATTCCCACATACCAGGAACTGACATATCAGACCAGCCTTTATCATTGAATCCAGGGCGAAAGAAATCTGTCGGACGCATATCTGCATTCTTCACCCAGTTAAATTTCCATTTACCATTTAAGGACATAAAATTATCTGAATCAGACTTATCCCCTTTAAGTGCAGATTCTTTCGACTCATATGCAAAAAAGTTTGTATGCATAGGAAGTCTGTTAACAGCATTTACATTAGGATCTTTCCATTCCGTAAAAGACTGAGCAGAAGCATTGGCGCAAAGAGCGAAAAGCGCACCAATCAGTAGAGTGTTTTTTTTCATTTGGTTTTTTCTTTCTTTAATTCCCGATTATAAAGAATCGCATTCTGTATTTTAGTAGCCGTAAATATATAAAATATGCTTAAATAAAAAAAGAACCACTCTATTCTTTCTCCGAACTAAGTGATTCTTTTATTTCACAAGCCATTTATCTTGTGATGCGTCTATTTATTATTTCTTTTGTTTGAATAGCCATTCCATAAAATCTTTTTCATTGAAAGCCGGATTCCAGCTTCCATGATTACAGCCCGGGTATTCAATATACTCTACTTTTGCACCATATTTTTTTAATGCCTTATATGCTTCTCTTGAACCCTCCACAGGCACTACATTATCGGCATCACCGTGAAAGATTCTAAAATTGACATTCCTGGCAGATTTCAGCCTTTTCGGATTAACTGTTCCACAGACAGGAACGGCTGCTGCAAAAAGTTCGGGGTATCTGGACACAAAGTCGTAAGTTCCCATAGCGCCCATTGAAAGCCCGATTATATATACACGTTTTCTATCAACCTCAGGTTTATTCAAATATTCATCTAACAATCCCCTGAGAGATAAAAATATAGGTGTAATATCCTCACCAACCGGCATTTCCGGCGGATTAAAAGAGGACGGTCTTTGTTTATAAGCCCAATAACCCGATTCGGGACATTGCGGCATTATTACATAGGCCGGATATATCTCCCGATTTACCGGATTCAAAAACATATTCGCACCGTGTGTCATTTGTTTCAGATTATCACTTCCTCTTTCTCCTGCACCGTGAAGAAATATAACTAACGGATAAGACTTCTTTTTTATAGCTGACAGAGGTGTAAGTTCTCTATAAAAAAGAGTATCTCCACCAGATGATGTAAAATATTTAGCTACAAATGCATCCTGTGCAAAGAAAGATATGGACTGCATTAGTACAAGCAGAAGGGTTATTGCTTTTTTCATATGTATTATATAATTTGTTGTGTTCTGTTTCAGTAATTGCAAAGAAAGCCATAATTGTCTAATTATGGCTTTCTTTGCAATTACATTTATGCGAAAAACAATCATGACTTATGATTTGCTTTCAATTTCATTTCACCTTCCTTCTCCTTTTCATCCTGCATCAGTCCAACAATTGCTAATACAAGAGTAAACAACAATACTACCATGATTACAACATTAAAACTAATTGCTTCGATATGTTTTCCGGCCGGAATATAGAGAAATAATAAAATTGTCACTAACCCCCGCGGAGCAAAAAGAATATTCGGTTTTACATGTATTCTGAGAAGCTTCAGATATAAGAATCTGATAAAAAAGGCTAGCAATAAAATCCCTGATGCCCATATTAAAGCGTGATAATCAACAAACAAGGATGGTTTTACATATAAACCTAATGTAAGAAAAAAGAAAGATCTTGCAAGAAAGCCGAGTTCTGTAACTATATTATAAAACTCGCCTGTATGATTTAATATCCGCTCTGGCTTTATATGATGCAGCAAAGGTAAGTTAATAAACCGCTCCAGATTCCCTATAAACAATCCAAACACAAAAATAAAAATTAATGCCGGCAACTGAAAATACTCTGCTACCTCAAACACAAAAACCAATGTTCCCAAAATTGGGATAAAGCGAATACCCGAAGGGATATAACCCAAAAGCCATGCTATCAAGATTGTAGCAAGAACAGTCAGAATAAAGGTACCGCCAAGTTCTGCAACAAAAAGGCCACTCTCTTTCAGCAAATCTCCATGATCTCTGAAAACGAAATCAAAAAATAAGATACCCAGAATATCAGAAAAACTACTTTCATAAACAATCTGCTCGCGTGCTTTATGGTTTAGAAGCTGAGCTGCCGGAATAGCTATCGCACTACTGATAATAGCTATCGGAATTACATTATAAAGAGTTTGAGTAAAGGGGGTATGATTTTTGAAATAAAAAAAGCTGGCCACCATAAAACTCAATGTAATCATAGGCAAAATACACATAAGCAACATATTGAGAATCATCTTATTTTTCTGAGGTGTCCATTTCAACTCCATAGCTCCCTGAAGAACCACAAGAACAAGACTCACACCTCCTATCAGCATCAGATAAGGAGTTATATCCGGAATCTTTACGGAAAACGATCTTCCAATCCATCCTATAGCCATACCCGAAGCAATGAGAAAGATAACTGCCGGGATACGGATTTTCTTCGAAAAGACCTCCAGGATGTAACTAAAAACAACCAAAAATGAGAAAAAGACCAACAACTCGCGTGTCATAATATTATAGATTTAAATCCAGCTCCATTATAAACAGAGCGAGACTTAAAAAGGTTAGAGCAGATCACTGTAATAAATAAAAAAGGGGATAATCCTTATTCCGGACTATCCCTTTTTCTTATTTACTTTTTCTCATACACTTTGAAGTTCTCATATCTGGCACCCCGCGTGTACATATGTCTTAGACCAATTCTTCCTTTCTCCAGTCCGGGATGCTCTGTACGGTCAAATGCACAAACAACCTCTTTCCCGTCACCTTTCACAATGAAATAAATTTTATCCCCATCAAGTATAAAAGAAATATGATACTTCACACCGACTTTAAACAAATTATTATTTAAATATTCTGCTGAGAAGTCAGTACCTTTCAAACCAGTCTTCAGTGCGGGATTATAACGTCTTGCCCGAATATAATCTACCGATTTTTTTTTATCCTTAGATGGTTCAGCAGCTGCATAACTAATATGATAACTATTCATCCGGTTGAAGTAAGTCTTCATGGCCGGAATCTTGCGCTCATCGCTCCATTTTGTTATATCTGCCGGATTACCCGGCGCGTCATCGCCCTGAGCATGAACATAAAGAATCGTAACAGCAGTAAGATTCAGCATTGTATCCAGACGCGTATAATCATATTCAATGCGAATATCACCTGTAAATTCTTTCTTTGTCCATAAGACACCGTGATGAGCATCATTCAGAATCTCAGGTCCGCCCCATATTGTTAATCCGTCTTTGTTATTCTTCACCTCAACAACTTCTCCATCCAGAAACCAGTTCTTCTGCCATTTACCTGTCATAGGATCCGAGAAAACGAGCTTCCATTTATGATTGGATTCAGCCTTAACATTTACAAAAAAAGAGATCAGAATCACCGACAGAAATAAAGATAAGCGACTTATTGCTTTGTTATGTTCCATAATTATGTTTTGATTTTTGCTCAAAGTTACTAAAACTTTCAGTCTTCATTTTTACAACAATCGAGTATAAATTCAAAAAAATGTAATAATTCAACTTTTGTAAAAAAGTAATCAATCATTCATTTTCTCATTATACCAAAGTTCGTATATTTGCCACCTATTTTTAAAAGCAGTTCTGATTTTCATACAACTGGGTTTAAGCAATTAATACCAGTCTATAAAAGACAATATACGAGAGGATGTACAATGAACAGATATTTCCTCTTGAAGTATAAAATAAATAACTATGTCACAAACCTATTCCCTTTCTTCGATTTACAGAACAATTTCGCTATTATTTGCGATTACATTCGTTATGCCCTCATTTGCAGAAAATTCAAAGTCTACAGCAATTACAGAAAGTGACTCAATTTACAAACAGATTAATCTTTCGGATGTATACATCTCTTCCGGAAAAGTCTACGGAAAACTATCCGAGCTCCCTGTTTCAATCACAACACTATCGAGCACAGATCTGAAAATGAGAAATGTGACCAACATAAAAGACTTCAGTCTGATGGTCCCAAACTTATTCATGCCTGACTATGGTACTAAACTAACATCGCCGGTCTATATCCGGGGAATTGGTTCCAGAATAAACTCACCTTCTGTTGGCTTATATGTAGACGGTATTCCCTACTTCGAAAAATCAACTTTTGATTTTGATTTTGCAGACATTGCCAGCATCGAAGTATTAAGAGGCCCGCAAGGCACTATCTTCGGCCGCAATACCATGGGTGGGATCATTAATGTCACAACACACTCTCCGGTTAATTATGAAGGTACACATATTAACCTGAGTGCAGGGAATTATGGACAGGTGCAGACTTCGCTCTCCCACTATGGCAAATTTAATTCTAAATGGGGCTATTCTGTAACAGGAAACTATATCCACCATAATGGATTTTTTACAAATAAGTTTGATAATAAAAAAGCAGATAAACTTAATTCTGGAGGCGGACGCATCAGACTAGCCTACCAGCACAAGGGAGTTGATCTGAGTATTGTATCGGGATACGAATATTCCGATCAGTCAGGATATCCCTATATGAAAGTTGACACAGCTTCTCACAAACCTACAGAAGTAAATTATAACGGAGATAGTTTCTATCGTCGTGAGTTAAGCTCCAACGGAGTGATATTAAACGTTACCCGCGATCATTTTATTTTCACTTCACGTACAGCTTACCAGTACTATAAAGGGCATCAGGGAATTGATCAGGATTTTAGTCCGGCATCATTGTACTATATTAACCAGAAAGAGACCCAGCACATGATATCTCAGGAACTCGAATTCAAAAATAATCACGAGGGCCGCTTTAACTGGATAGCTGGTCTTTTCGGGTTTTATCAGGGATTAGACAAACAAGTAAAGATGGACAATCTGGCTGATGCAAAACCTGTGCAGATCGCAAATACTACGACTGATAAATATTACGACAATCCTTCATATGGCGCTTCTGTATTTGCTCAGGCTTCTGTAAAAGACATTCTTATACCCAACCTTACATTGACAGCAGGTGCCAGATTAGATCTTGAATATTCTGATTTGAAATATACGTTTTACAAAATCTCAGCAAAAGGAACTTCTCTTGCTGATGAGTTTAAACATTCACTAAAGCACACGCAGATATCTCCTAAGTTTGCTTTACAATATCAGATTCGTAAAAAACAAAATATTTACGCAACTGTTACTAAAGGATACAAGGCCGGAGGATTTAACACCTCTTTTGCTACAAAAGAAGAGCGCTCCTTTAAGCCCGAAGACAGCTGGAATTATGAGTTGGGAACAAAACTATCCTTCGCAGAAGGTCGTTTCATTACTGATTTGACTCTTTTCTATATCGACTGGAACAATCAGCAAATCTACCAGCCTCTTTCTACCGGCAAAGGATCACTCCTTAAGAATGCCGGTAAATCAGTCAGCAAAGGTGTTGAGTGGAGCGGTAACTGGCAAATCATACCCGGATTAAATCTTCAGGGCAGCTACGGGTACACACATGCCACATTCAAAAAATACACCAATAAAGACAAGGATTATGCAGGGAACTTTCTGCCCTATGTACCCGAACATACAATAGCTGGAAATATCAATTATACATATTATACAAAAGATATTAAGTGGTTCAACCGTATCTATCTTTCACTTCAGTACAATGGAGTTGGTCCTTTATACTGGAATGATAATAATAGTATGAAGCAGGATTTCTATAATACCCTTGCTGCACGGGCTGCAATCAGCAAAGACAGATTAACCGTTGCCTTATGGGCTAAAAACCTTACAGGAAGCGATTTCTCTGCATTCTATTTCGAAGCACTTGGAAACTCATATATCCAAAAAGGGCGACCGCGCACTTTCGGAGTTGATATTAGTTTCTCATTTTAAAAAATACAGAACACTCAATGAAGAGACACGAAACACTAAAACTATCCACATTCTTCAGTTTATACATAGCTCAGTCTATACCGATGAGCTTCTTAAGCACTGTAATCCCTGTGCTGATGCGTCAGCAGGAGTTTTCTCTTACAGCCATCGGGTTATTACAACTAATAAAAGTGCCATGGCTTATTAAGTTCCTGTGGTCTCCTTTTATAGACAGGCATACTGATAGTCTGGCTAGCTATAAGCGCTGGATAATTGGCTCTGAAATTTGCTATGCCATTATCATATTACTAGTCTCTTTATTAAACCTCCAGACTGACATTGTTCTTATTGCAGTCCTTATTATTGCATCTTTTATAGCATCGGCCACACAGGATATAGCCACTGATGCCTTAGCTGCAAGAAGTGTAAACAAGGAAAATAAAAGCCTTGTAAACAGCATGCAATCTATGGGTAGTTTTGCCGGAACGATGATCGGGAGTGGTGTTTTGCTTTTACTTTATAAGAAGTTTGGCTGGAATATGATACTTCCGGCTCTTTCTGCATTTGTACTTATTGCACTTATACCGCTTGTCTTTTTAAAGAAAACCGATTTACCCCAGGAAGGAAAACGGACTAAAGCTTCAGGGTGGGATTTCATTCATTTTTTTACCCGAAGAACTATCTGGAAGCAAATCGGATTTCTTACATTAGCGTACTCAGGCATTATTGGTATATTATCAATGCTACGTCCGCTTATGGTCGATCTGGGTTATTCGATACAGCAAATCGGTTTTATGTCGGGAGTATTCGGCACATCCGTAGGCTTTTGCTGCTCATACCTGGGTGGACGCATCATAAAGAAAGCCGGTCGTTATAAAGCACGTGTATTATTCTCATCCTTAGTTGCTGTTGCTGCGGCTTACTTCTGTTTTATCAGTAGCGGAACAATGCCATCATGGCAGCTTTATACAGGGATTGCTCTGGTATGGGGTGGTTACGGAATGTCTACCGTAGGTGTTTATACAACATCAATGGACAGAGTGAGAGAAGGACGGGAAGGCACAGACTTTACCATACAGACTGTTCTGACACATTTAAGCAGTATGATGATTGCGATAGGCAGTGGTAAATTTGCACAAACGTTTGGTTATAGCAACTTATTCAGGATTGAGCTCATACTGGCGCTTATAACCATGATGTATGCTATATTTGTGTTTAAAAATAAAAAACATGAAGATGAATAATCAGATTATAGAAAAATATAATATACCTGTTCCGCGTTACACGAGTTATCCTCCGGCTAACTTTTTCTCGGACCAATTCACCGAAACAGATTATATTCAGGCAATAGATGACTCTAATGACAAGAGTCCTTCACATATTAGTCTATATATCCACTTTCCTTTTTGCAGACATCTTTGCAATTATTGCGGATGTAACTCTTATCCAATGATGAAACAATCTGTTGTAACGGATTATATTGAGGCTGTAAAAAGAGAAATCAGATTTATCTTAAAACGATTATCGGCAACCCGAAAAATTTCTCAGATTCATTTTGGGGGAGGTAGCCCTTCCGTATTACCGGCAAGCACCTTAAAGGAATTAATTGATCTGATTCTTCAAAACTTCGAAACAATAGATAACCCTGAGATTGCAATAGAATGCCATCCGGGATATTTAACTGAGGATGAATGGATCGCTATCGCTAATGCAGGATTTAACAGAATAAGTATTGGTGTTCAGGACTTACATAACGATGTATTAAATGCAGTAAACCGCAAGCCTTCTGTTATTCCCATGACACGGGTATTCGAGATACTCCGTTCACACGGAATTGCAATAAATATGGATTTTATTTACGGCTTACCGTTACAAACACCGGAACGTTTTGCCGAAAACATGAAACAAGCTTTAGCCCTGGAGCCAGATCGCATTGTGACCTTTTCTTATGCGCATGTTCCATGGGTCAATCCCCGAATGAAAAAGCTGGAAGAGATCGGACTGCCGGACCAGGAAGAAAAAAAACGTATCTTCGACACGATATCCCAAATATTATTAGCCAATGGATATATGGCAATAGGAATAGACCATTTTGTCAAGCCTGAAGACGAATTATTCATCGCTTATCAGAACAAACAGCTTCACCGCAACTTTCAGGGCTACTGTACGAGAAGAACAACCGGTCAGGTCTACGCTTTTGGTGTATCCGGAATATCACAGTTATCAGATGCTTATGCACAAAACACAAAAGATATCGCGGAATATATAGAGGCGATGAACTCAAGCTTTGACGTTATCCGCAAAGGATATAAACTTAGTTTGAAAGAGCAAATAATCCGAGATGCTATTACTTTGATCATGTGCAATGAGTGTTTAGTCTGGAAAGAACTGGCTTCGCTGTATCATATGACAGTTGACCAGATCAAAACATTAATCGGATATACGGACGGATTGTTTTCTGAATTTGAAAATGATGGATTAGTCACTTTGTCTGACGAAGGAATATTTACAACCGAAACAGGTAAAATTTTCACCAGAAATATAGCCGCAGCTATTGATCCACTTATGAAAGAAGGGAATAGCGAACGTTTCTCTAAACCTATATAATATGTCACAACAATCCGAATATGATGTTATAATTGCAGGAGGAGGACTAACAGGTCTGACTACTGCCCTGGCGTGCGTAAAAAAAGGGTTACGGGTTGCGCTTATTGAAAAAGAAGACCGTACAGGCGGTCAGATACAAACAAAATGCAAAAACGGCTTTATTTTTGAGACAGGTCCGAACACAGGAGTTCTGTCAAATTATGAAGTAATTCATCTTTTTCATCAATTAACGGATTGCTCTATCGAAATCGCTCATAATGAAGCCAAATGCCGATTAATATATAAGGATGATAAATTACATCCTCTGCCTTCAGGGTTAATAGACGGAATAAAAACCCCTCTGTTCACCTGGCATGATAAGTTCCGCATACTTTTAGAGCCTTTCCGTCAGAAAGGGACAAATCCGGATGAGTCTGTAGCCGGGATTGCGCGCCGGCGTTTAGGTGATTCATTTGTTAATTACGCGGTTGATCCATTTATTTCAGGAATTTATGCCGGAAATCCTGAAACTCTTGTTACCCGCTTTGCTTTACCAAAGTTATATCAGCTGGAGCAGAATTACGGAAGTTTTATTCGTGGAGCCATCAAAAAGGCCAAAGAGCCCAAAAGCGAACAGGACAAACAAGTTACAAAAGAGGTTTTCTCAGTTCGTGGAGGTCTTGAGAATCTTACTCATGCAATCATCTCTCACCTGAACAACAATTACAAAGACTACATAACAGTCTATTTATCAGCGAAAGAAGCCTGCATCGCTCCAGCGGATAATAAATGGACTTGCTCTTTTTCTCAACAGGGAAAAGATATTACGATCTCAGCTTCCGGTGTTATCTCAACAGTTGGAGCTTACGAAACGGGTAAATTACTTCCATTTATAGACAAGCAGTTAATCAAACCGCTTGAGGAGCTTAAATATGCCGGAGTAATTCAGGTGAGTGCCGGACTTAAGCATAAGAACCAATATCATATTAATGCCTTTGGTGCACTTATGCCGGGAATAGAGAAACGGAATGTTTTAGGAATTTTATTTCCAACGGCCTGTTTTAGCAGCCGGACAGATAAAAGCAACACACTATATTCAATATTTCTCGGAGGCATAAAACGAAAAGACCTATTTGCGTTCACTGATAAAGAGTTAGAAATGCTTGTACGAAAAGAGCTCCATGAGATAATCGGATTACCTCTTGATTACACATTTGATCTTTTCCATATAGCGCGTCATGAGAAAGCAATACCTCAATACGAAGCAGACAGCAAAGAGAGGTATGAGGCTATTCATACTATTGAAAAGAGATACCCCGGTCTGATCATTGCCGGAAATCTTTGTGACGGAATTGGTATGCCTGACCGGATAAAACAAGGGTATAAAAACGCAGACCGCATTGCCGCCATATTCCCTGACTTAAACATATGAAAGTAAAAAAGAATATATTATATTTATTAGCAGGTTTATTCTGGCTGTTTGCCGGAATAAATGTGATACGAATAGGGATTGATGTCTTTAGAAATACAGAATCACGCATATTTGTACTGCTTACACTTGCTCTTTTTATATTCCTCCTGTTCTTCCGGTTCATCTTTGCACGTGTAGTACATGCAAATGTCACCCGCATAAAACAAATCGAAGACGAAGATATTCCGTTCTGGAAATTTATGGACAGGAAGGGATATCTGATTATGATATTTATGATGTCAATGGGAATTACGATCAGGTATTATAATCTGTTACCTGATTTCTTCATTGCTTTTTTTTATATCGGACTCGGAGGAGCACTTTCCCTTACAGCATTTAAGTATTTACGTCATTATTTCCGAAAATGAAAGCAGTCGTATTTATAAACATTGGCAGTCCCGATAAGCCTGAAGCAGAAGCTGTAGGCAAGTATCTCCGTCAGTTTCTGATGGATAAGCACGTATTGGACATCCCCTATATCGCCCGGCTTATGCTGATTAACGGAATTATTGTTCCTTTTCGCAAAAAACATTCGGCAGAATTATACAGATCTGTCTGGACAGAAGAAGGAGCTCCTTTAAAAGTAATCCAGCATAAGCTTATCGAAAAGGTCAGTCACCACTTCAATCCGGAAGAGGTTTATATTACCCAGGCGATGAGATACGGAAACCCATCCATCAAACAAGTAATCAAAGAGCTTGCACATAAAAGTACAACAGATATTCTTTTCTTTCTGCTTTATCCCCAGAATACAGGATCAACGGTCAAATCGGCGAAAGAAGAAATTTTGAAGAATATCAGTCTACATTCAGCAAACTCAAATATCACCTTCATTGATTCCTTTTACGAAGATATTGATTATCTTTCCTGCCTGACAGCATCCGTTAAAGAAGCTTATCAGGCCTTTCCCTTAACCCGGAAGCTGATTTTCACATATCATGGTGTCCCGGTTTCACATCTGCCCTGTCCACGAGATATTGCTAAAGAATGCAATAAAGAATGGAGCGGTTGCAAATGGAATCATCCGGAGCATAAGACCTGCTATCGCTTTCAGTGTTACCGTACAACTGAGGCAATCGCAGAATCTTTACACATAAAATCCGACGACTATATTCATTGCTTTCAGTCCAGATTAGGAAAAGGTGAATGGTTAAAACCCTATTTAAGTGAAGAGATACAAGCTCTTCCTGCCAAAGGAATATCGAAGGTCATGATTCTTGCACCTTCCTTTCTGACAGATTGCCTTGAAACCTATTCTGAGATTAATATTGAAATACGGGAATTATTTTTGAAAAACGGCGGATCGGACTTTTTTTATCTTCCATGTCTGAATGACCGGACAGATTGGTCAATTGTTATTTGCCAATGGATTAAATGTTGGTTGAATAATAGTGATATTTCGAAAAGTCGGGTATCTTTGTGATTCGAACAAACTATTTAGTCAGATTTTGTGTTAGAATTGTGAAATCTAAAAATACCAATATTTTTTTGGAATAGATTTTGTAGCATAAAGCGTATATTAACAAAAAGAAAAGCATGGAGGAAAATCAGGTATTAATAAATAAAATTGTAGAAGCAATACAAGATAAAAAGGGATATGATATCACAACTATTGATCTGAATCACATTCCATCCGCACCATACAGACATTTTGTCATCTGTCAGGGTGGCTCAACTACTCAGGTCAGGGCTATCGCCGAGAATGTGAGAAATGTTGTTCGTGAAGAACTCAACGAAAAGCCATATGCTGTTGATGGATTCGCACAGTCACAATGGGTTGTACTGGATTATGGATCAGTTCTTGTTCATATTTTTGTTCCTGATTTCAGAAACTTCTACCAAATTGAAGATCTATGGGAAGATGCACACCGGACTGATATACCAAACCTGGATTAATCCGTTCAAAATATAAAAGATAACTGGGATCACTGCCCTAAATGAGAAGTCAGTCATTGGGTTACTCATGAGCTGTGGCTATCTCAACAATAAGAAAATCAATCGAAAACGTATATATCATAAGTTGTATGTTAAATAATTCACCAAACAATAACAAGAGGAAAGTCCCTCAAATAAAGTTTAATCCATACTGGATTTATGCAGTTTTGGCCATTACATTAGTAGGTCTTTGGTTCTTTTCAGAAGGAAATGTAGCCAAAGAAGTAAACTGGAGTCAGTTTGAAACCTATGTAAAAGATGATGCCATCAAAAACATTGTCGTTTACCGCGAGAAAAAAGTAGCTGAGGCTACAATTAAAGATTCTTCTATTCAGGAAGTATTCGGAAAACCTGCTGACAAAGTTGGTAAAAACGCTATAATCACAACAAATATCCCATCTGTTGATGCTTTTGATAAAGCTCAGGCTGAATGGAAAAGTGAGTATAAATTTGATGTACCTGTAAAATATGAAGATGGTGGCGGTATGCTTACAACCTTCCTCCTTAACTTCGGTCCCTTTATTCTGCTGATTGTTTTCTATCTGTTCATCGTACGCCGTATGTCAGGTGGTGGCGGAGGCGGTGGAGGCGGAGTCTTCAGCGTAGGTAAAGCAAAAGCACAGGTATTCGACAAAGACAATCCCGGAACCAAAGTAACATTTAAAGATGTAGCCGGATTAAGTGAAGCTAAAGAAGAGATCGAAGAGATCGTTGCATTCCTGAAAAACCCTACAAAATATACGGAACTGGGAGGTAAAATTCCTAAAGGAGCTCTGCTTGTAGGCCCTCCGGGTACCGGTAAAACTCTTTTGGCTAAAGCTGTTGCCGGTGAAGCAAACGTACCTTTCTTCTCTCTATCCGGATCTGATTTCGTAGAGATGTTTGTTGGTGTCGGAGCTTCGCGAGTACGTGACTTGTTCCGTCAGGCTAAAGAGAAAGCACCATGTATCGTATTTATCGATGAGATTGATGCCGTAGGTCGTGCACGTGGTAAAAACCCAAGCATGGGAGGTAATGATGAGCGCGAAAATACACTGAATCAGTTATTGACAGAGATGGACGGATTCGGTTCTAACAGCGGTGTTATCATCCTGGCAGCTACCAATCGTGTAGATATTCTGGACAAAGCATTACTTCGTGCGGGTCGTTTCGACCGCCAGATTACAGTAGATCTTCCGGAACTAAACGACAGAAAAGAAATTTTTGCCGTACACTTACGTCCATTGAAAATTGACAACTCTGTTGATATCGATTTCCTTGCACGCCAGACTCCGGGATTCTCAGGTGCCGATATTGCAAACGTTTGTAATGAAGCAGCACTTATAGCTGCCCGTCGCAATAAGAATTTCGTAACACGTCAGGACTTTATGGATGCGGTAGACCGTATCATTGGAGGACTTGAGAAGAAATCAAAGATTACAACCATTGCTGAAAAAAGATCTATCGCTATTCACGAAGCAGGTCACGCAACTTTGAGCTGGTTCTTAGAATATGCCAATCCTTTGGTGAAAGTAACAATTGTTCCTCGCGGACGTGCATTAGGCGCAGCCTGGTACATTCCGGAAGAACGTCAGATTGAAACGAAAGATCAGATGCTTGACCAGATGTGTGCTATTCTGGGCGGACGTGCAGCGGAAGAAGTATTCCTTGGACGTATCTCTTCAGGAGCCGGGAATGACCTGGAACGTGCAACCAAGCAATCAATTGCGATGGTTACATATTATGGAATGAGCGACAAGCTACCTAATATTTCATATTATGATTCTTCATCTTCTGAATATGGTTTCACAAAACCATACAGTGATGAGACAGCCAAAATCATTGATGACGAAGTTGTTCATATGATCGCTGAGCAATATGAGCGTGCTAAAAACATGCTTATTGAGCACAAAGAAGGTCATGAGAAACTGACGAATCTTTTGATAGAACGCGAAGTTATCTATAAAGAAGATTTAGAAGAAATCTTTGGTAAAAGACCATGGATCTCACGCACAGACGAAATCATCAGTCTGAATATGAAGCCTGAGGATATGGAACCGATGCCGGAAGATGAACTTGAAAGAGAACATGACAAAGAATCTGAATCAGAAGATCATCCGGATGATTCAGCTATGGACCCGAAAGAATTAGAAAAAGCTTACAACAAAGAGCAATCTAAAGAATCGGACAATTCTGAAAAATAATATTAAATGAATACCTCAGAGAGAGGGCTTGGCTTAAAAAGTGCCAAGTCCTCTCTTTTTTTTCATCCGAAAGATTACTTTTGTATACGGAATAACTATTCACTATAAAAAATATTTGGTTTGAAAGTATTAGTAACCGGTGCGGCCGGATTTATCGGCTATCATCTTGCAGATACATTAATTCAGCAAGGACACGAGGTTGTAGGACTTGATAACATCAACGATTACTACGACCCGAATCTTAAATATGACCGCCTAAAGAGATGCGGTATTCAGCGTGAGCAGATTGAGTCTGATACAATTTGTCAAAGCTCAGTCCATCCTAAGTTTCATTTTATCCGTATGGATATTGAAAACAAAGAATTATTAGCTAAGTTATTTAAAACAGAACGCTTTGATATTGTTTGCAATCTGGCAGCTCAGGCAGGCGTGCGCTACTCGCTTGAAAATCCCGATGCATACGTAAGCAGTAATGTTGTCGGATTTCTCAATCTGCTGGAGTGTTGCCGCAATTATCCGGTCAAACACTTTGTGTATGCCAGCTCAAGCAGCGTTTACGGCATGAATACTCAAATGCCTTTTGCTACAACAGATGCCGTAGATCATCCGGTAAGTTTATATGCTGCGACTAAAAAATCAAACGAATTAATGGCTCATACCTACAGTCATTTATTCCGTATCCCGACAACAGGGCTTCGCTTCTTTACTGTTTACGGGCCCTGGGGGCGACCGGATATGTCACCTATTCTGTTTGCTGATGCAATTGTGAAAGGAACTCCGCTTAAAGTCTTTAATGAAGGACGCATGAAACGAGATTTCACGTATATCGATGATATTATAGACGGAGTTATGCGCGTGTTGTTTTCGCCGGCCGAAGCAAATAAAGAATTTGACACATCCAATCCGGATTCATCCACGTCATCAGCCCCTTATCGTATATTCAATATTGGCAATTCAAGCCCGACGAAACTAATTGACTATATCAGCACATTAGAAGAAGCATTCGGCAAAGAAGCCAACAAGGTTATGATGCCTATGCAACCGGGAGATGTCGTTGGCACTTATTCAGATATAACACCATTGGCAAACGAAACAGGATATCAGCCTCAGACATCACTGAATGAAGGAATCCGTAAATTTGCAGAATGGTATAACTCATATTACAATTCATAAATAAAAATAGAATCATGATCGTTTCTCCTTCTCTTTTGTCAGCCGATTTCGGCAATCTTCAACGCGATGTTGAAATGCTAAACGAAAGTCAGGCAGACTGGTTACATATTGATGTAATGGACGGTGTATTTGTTCCGAATATCTCTTTCGGTTTTCCTGTTATGGATTACATTAAAAAATATGCAAAAAAGCCGCTTGACGTTCACTTAATGATTGTCGAACCTCAGAAGTTCGTAGCCGAAGTGAAAGCCAGTGGTGCAGAATACATGACAGTTCACTACGAGGCCTGCACACATCTTGACCGCGTGATCAACCAGATCAAAGATCATGGAATGAAAGCAGGTGTCAGCCTTAACCCTCACACTCCGGTCTCCGTTTTAGAAGAGATCATAACGGAAGTAGATCTTGTATTACTGATGAGCGTAAATCCAGGATTCGGAAATCAGAAGTTCATTCCTTATTCGGTTGATAAAGTACGCAAATTAAAAGAGTTGATTGAACGTACCGGATCGAAAGCCCTTATCGAGGTTGACGGAGGTGTAAATATGGAAACAGGAAAGCTTCTGGCTGATGCCGGAGCCGATGCTTTAGTAGCCGGCAGCTTTGTCTTTAAATCAACAGATCCGGCAGCAACTATCGCTGACCTGAAAACACTGTAATCTAAGATTACACATATATAACATAACCATGAAAAGCAGAACTCTTCTATCATTAAGCGCTATTCCCTTATTGCGCATACTGATTCCTTTTATCGGAGGAGTTCTGCTTTTTCATGAATACCCCGCTCCTTCTACCTATTTCATTCCCGGAATTATCTCGCTTATAACACTGATTATATTTATTATTTCCCATCAGAAAGAGTCATATATACGCACCTTCAGCTTTTCCTTATTTTTAATCAGCGCGGCATTTACGCTTGGTGCCGTCAACCTCTCTCTCCGATACAACCACACAGTTCCGGAGTTTCAGGAAACAGGCTACTGGAAAGGCACGATTAACGCTATTCCTTCCGAGACCGACAGTACTGTTCAATGTGATATCAGGCTTCTGGCATCCGAATCGAAAACTTGCTCCGCACCGGTCGGACGACTAGCCCGTATACGGGTACAGAAAAATTATCGCCAGACTTTTTCCCCGGGCGACAACATTACATTCTACGCCACATTGCGCACACCTCTCACTCAAGGTAATCCGGGCGAGTTTAACTATGCCCGCTGGCTTCAGCGAAAGCAGATCCATTATACCGGAAGAGTTGACTCATTGTGCTGGCAAACTTCGCCACCCGAAACATATTCATTTCAAAGCAGTCTTGCAGCATACCGCATTAAAGCAAAAAAAATCATTTATACTCTGGTAAATGAGCCCCGCAATGCTCATCTTATTTCAGCTCTGCTCCTTGGTGACAAAAGTGATCTGCCGGCGCAGTCCAAAGAGATATTCCGCATGAACGGAATATCCCACCTTCTTGCCGTAAGCGGATTTCATGCAGGAATGATCTTCAGCATTATCCTTCTGCTATTTATATTTATTCCCTCAAAATATATAGAAAAGAAATATATCAGACTGATCGCGATCATCGTGCTCTGGCTGTATGCTTTTCTGGTTGGAGCTACACCATCCGTCATCAGAGCTTCTGTTATGATTTCGGTATTCGTTGCCGGAGGAATGCTCCGAAGAAAAAACTATGCATTCAACACACTTTCGTTTGCCGCACTGGTGTTGCTTATTGCCGACCCCTTTGCTCTCTGGGATATAGGCTTCCAGTTAAGCTTCGCTGCTGTAGCAGGCATACTTTCCGCACAATACATTGCTGACGAATACTTCAGGACTGACAACCCTGTGATAAAAAAGATGACAAGCTTCCTGCTTATTTGCATGGCCGCACAAATAGCGACACTACCGCTTACGCTCTATTATTTCGGAACATTTTCTCCTTATTTTCTATTAGGCAATATAATAGCAATTCCATTTGTATACCTCCTTCTGATCTTATTTGTATTGCTGGCCGTCATATTTCTGCCGACCGGATTTATCCTTACGCCACTACAGCAAATATTGAACGGCATTATGCATATCTTTCATGAATTACTGACAATGGTATCATCACTTCCATACGCATCCCTTCAGATTCCTTTATATGCGACCGAAAGAATCATCCTGCTCTATGCCGGAATTTGCTTATTCCTACTTTTCGTTCACTACAAACGAAGCCTCTTCCTGATATGTTCACTTGGCTGTATCCTTCTTTTAGCACTACCGTTTGACCGTTGGAACACCCGTAAACTCCCCCATATGGTCATTCTTAATAACAAACCCGGACACACAATTTATCTGAATAACGGGACACAATATCAGGTATGGAGTAAAACTCACCGGAAAGACGAAATCGAAAATGCCGGCAGATATTACCGCACAAAAAAAATCAATCATACGACTTTCGAGTCTGCTATCTCCATAAATAACCTAAGAATACTCTACCTGGATACTGACTCATTGCGGTACAAGAAATCGACAGATACTTTTTCAGTCGATCTGCTTGTGCTAAAAAGAGGGTGCAAAGGGGATTTAACAAAGATTAATCAGCTTTTCTCTCCACAAAAGATACTTTTCGACGGCTCTCTTACTACCTATTGGCATACAAAATGGAAAAACGAAGCAGACTCTCTGTCGATACCATACTACGACATGAAAGAAAATGGAGCCTTTTCGTATTTTTTTCACTAAAAAAATAAGCAATTTAATATTCTGAATCTAAACATCATAGTATTAAATAAGGCTGAACACGCTTATATCATGTAAAAAAAAAGCATATCAAAAATTTGCAAATTCAAAAAAAAGCCATACCTTTGCAACGCATTTGAGAAACAAACAATCTCAGATTTATGGCGGGATAGCTCAGTTGGTTAGAGCGTCGGATTCATAACCCGGAGGTCACGAGTTCAACTCTCGTTCCCGCTACCATAAAAACAAAAACGACATTATACAATGGCGGGATAGCTCAGTTGGTTAGAGCGTCGGATTCATAACCCGGAGGTCACGAGTTCAACTCTCGTTCCCGCTACAAAAAGGAGATTCTTTTGAATCTCCTTTTTTTGTTTATACACAATTATCGGCAGCTAAGCTTCGGACCTGATAGAGATACGGTTGGTGAAGTTCGTATTTAATTTTCAGTTACTTCACAAACAACCACCTTCGGGGTTGTGGTGCCAGGCTGGCAATGAGCCACGCTTTGAATCCTTCATCCGTTCCGATTCAGGATTCAAAACGCGGTTACAGACAAATTACACCTTCGGCGTAAAAGAACGGGATAAGTAGCAAT
>JBOFKD010000084.1:0-20072 GCA_051657165.1 Bacteroidales bacterium
GAAAGCCCATGTTGCCCGCGTGATGGAAATGGCTAAAGCCAATGTTAACAATCCATCTATTGTCATCTGGTCCTTAGGAAATGAGGCCGGACCGGGAGATAATTTCATTACAGCCTATAAAGCACTCAAAAAGTTTGACAAGTCCCGTCCGGTTCAATATGAGCGAAACAACAAGATCGTAGATATGGGCTCCAATCAGTACCCTTCTATTGCCTGGACACGCGAAGCCGTTAAGGGAAATTACGATATAAAGTATCCGTTCCATATTTCGGAATATGCACACTCAATGGGTAATGCCTGTGGCAATCTTGTTGATTATTGGAAGGCTATTGAGTCTACCAACTTCTTTTGTGGTGGTGCTATCTGGGATTGGGTGGACCAATCGATGTACAACTACGACCCAAAAACGGGAGAACGTTATGCTGCTTATGGTGGTGATTTCGGTGATACTCCTAACGATGGTCAGTTCGTAATGAATGGAATTGTCTTTGGCGATTTAACGCCTAAACCTCAATATTACGAAGTCAAGAAAGTGTATCAGAATATTGAGGTTAATCCGCTAAGCATTCAGGACGGAGTATTTGAAGTTTTCAATAAATATTATTTCAAAGATTTATCTGACTATAAAGCAAAATGGAGTCTATATGAAAATGGAACAGAAAAAACTCATGGAGAAATTACGCTGAATGATATTCCGGCACGTACACGAAAGAAGATCACTATTCCGTATGCGTATTCGAACCTGAATCCGCAATCCGAATACTTTGTAAAAGTACAGTTTCTTCAAAAGAACAATAAACCCTGGGCACCGCATAATTTTGTACAGGCCGAAGAACAATTCTTTTTAAAAGCCGCCAGTGAGAAACCTACTATAGCTGATATAACAGCACAAAAAGAACGAACACAAATAACCGATAACGACAATACAATTAAATCGGTCAAAGGTGAAAATTTTGAAGCTTTGTTTGATATGAATCAGGGAACCATTCATAAACTGATTTATAACAATGAGACAATTATTGAAGAAGGTAAAGGTCCTAAACTGGATGCATTCAGAGCTTTTGTTAATAATGACAACTGGTTTTACACACAATGGTTCGAGCGCGGACTTCATAATTTAAAGCATAAAGTGACCGATAGCCGGGTCAGTACCAAAGAGGACGGAAGAGTTGTCCTGTCATTTATTGTTGAATCTCAGGCTCCCAACGGAGCTAAAATTCACGGTGGCACAAGTACGGGTAAAAATAAAATAGAAGAAGTTACTACCCGTCAGTTTGGTCCTGAAGATTTCAAATTCACAACGAGTCAGATATGGACTATCTACAAGGATGGATCTATCGAGCTTCAGGCAGGAATAACCTCCGGTCAGCCCGGACTTGTATTACCCCGATTAGGTTACATCATGCAAATTCCGGAGAAATATGGCAACTATACCTACTATGGGCGTGGACCTGCCGGAAATTATGCCGATCGTAAATCAGGGCAGTTCATTGAGATGCATCAGTCAACCGTAAAAGAGCAGTTTGTTCATTTCCCAAAACCTCAGGAGATTGCAAACAAAGAAGATGTTCGCTGGTGTTCACTGACGGACAGCAAAGGATCAGGCGCAATATTTATAGCTACGGATAAAATGTCTACGCAGGCTTTACAGTATTCTGCAACAGATCTTATTCTGGCAGGACATCCGCATCAGCTTCCAAAAGCTGGTGACACTTATCTGCGACTGGATGCAGGAGTTACCGGTCTAGGAGGAAATAGTTGCGGGCAAGGGGGCCCATTGGAACAAGACCGAATATTTGCCGGATTAAATAACTTTGGTTTCATCATTCGACCGGTCAGACAGACAGAAGAGCTGACAGCGCTGGCACAGATTACCCCTTCCGGAGATTTACCGATATCCATTACACGCAACCGAAACGGAAATGTCGAAATTTCATCGCTCGATTCAACAGCCACCATCCTTTATAAAGTACAGCATAAAGGTAAAACTGCTGAATATAAAAATGCAATTCCGATGAAAGATGGAGGTACAGTTGAAGCCTGGTACAAACATAGTCCGGATATTAAGATCAGTATTTCATTTGATAAAATACAGACCATTCCTTTAGAGGTTATTTCCTCCAGTAGTGAAGAAGCAGGAGAAGGAAGTGCTAAACACCTGACCGACGGGGACCCGAATACAATCTGGCATACCATGTATTCAGTCACTGTCGCCAAACATCCACATTGGGTAGATTTAGATGCTGGTGAAGAGAAATCTGTAATCGGATTCTCTTTTTTACCTCGTCAGGATGGCACTAACGGACGTATCAACAACTACAAAATATATGTTAGCAAAGATGGAAAAGAATGGGGTGAGGCTATTATCAGCAGCCGGTTTGCCAATAATGCAGAAGAAAAAAGAGTCATGTTTGATAAAGCGGTTAAAGCCCGTTATATCCGTTTTATGGCTCTGAATTCCTACGGAAATCAGGATTTTGCTTCGGGAGCCGAAATTAATATTCTCACAGAATAAATTCACTTATAAACAGAATGTCCGCAAAAAGTTGAAATACACTTTTTGCGGACACTTCTTATCATCATCTACCTAATAGGAGGCAACCTATTATTTTTTATTTAAAAGCACCTCATCAATAGCTTTTTTCAAAGCATCTTTCGGCATCGCACCCTGCGCCATCTGTGGTTGTTCGCCCATAGGAATAAACAACAATGACGGAATACTTCTGATACCAAATACGGATGAAAGCTCTTGTTCTTTTTCTGTATTAATCTTATATATATAGATTGAATCTCCATATTCTTTAGCCAGTTCTTCCAATACCGGAGCAATCGCTTTACAAGGGCCACACCAGGTAGCATAGAAATCTATTAATGCAGGTTTATCTCCCAGATATTTCCATTCGTTCGGCGATAATTCATAATTAGCAACTTTACTTAGGAACTCTTCTTTTGTTAATTCAATTGTTTTCATACTGACGTTTCCTTTCTGATTATTATTTGCTTTATCTTGCTTATTCTGACCAAAACTACACGCTGTAGAAACAATCAGTAATAATATAGGTAATAAAAACTTACGCATAGATTTAGTTCATTTATTTAGTAACTGTTATAACTTTAATTCTGTTACTTAGGATTATATTCTTTAATCTGATCTTTATATGTATTTGTTGTCTCATTTTTGTTTGCCGTTCCACATCCCCGGGGACCGCAACAGGAGACATTCAGTAAGGCCTGAACCCCGAATAAAGCCCCAAGTACAATCAGCATATAATCCGATGCATCAATACCATATCCTATAAAAGAGACAGCCAGTACCATCCGGAGAATACGGATTAAATCCCAGCTTTGTATAAATCGTTTCATATTATTTCTTATTTGATTTAAACATACTAAACAATAATCCGCCCATTACACCACCCCATAAAGAGCTATTCAGTGGAGATGACGTGATCGGACAAGAGCCGCTGCTACAACCGATATACATCCAGTACAGATACCCCCCTGCCATTCCAAACACAATTCCGAGAATTGTTAATGCATTATTCTTAAGGAACGAGTATAATCTTGTTTTCATATATTTGTTTTGATATTTTCTTATATTTACGATGCAAAGATAACAGGTTCAGAAACACCTGTCAAACAGATATTTTCTATAAGCATATAGATATAATCTATACAACAACTATGGTTATACAACAACTCGAATATATAGTGGCTGTCGACCGGCATCGCCATTTTGTAAAAGCAGCTGAAGAATGTGGTGTTTCACAACCCACGTTAAGTGCTATGATCCAGAAGTTAGAGACTGAACTGGATGTTAAAATATTTGACCGGGATAAACATCCGGTAGAGCCAACAGCTATCGGACGCAAAATCATTCAGCAGGCAGTAACTACTCTGAATGACTTCAACCGTATATTTGAACTGGTAAAGTCAGAAGTAAGCATGCTTTCGGGAAAACTTCAGATCGGTATCATACCGACAATAGCCCCTTATCTTGTTCCCGATTTTATTTCGCTGTTTAAATCTGCATATACAGAAGTTGATCTGTCTATTGTCGAAATGAGGAGTGAAGGTATTATCGAAAAGATCATGAATGCATCTATGGACATGGGTATCGTCACAATGCCGGTTAACCATCCCGATTTACTGACAATCCCTCTCTACAAAGAAAAGTTCTTAGCTTATTTCTCCGACGAGAGTGAGAATAAAGACAAGCCTCTTCTGCTGAAGAATCTTCCGAATGATAAACTGTGGGTATTACGGGAAGGCCATTGCGAACAAAAATCTTTATTCAATGCCTGTCAGCAATCTGATCTGGGCGAAAACAGTTATGAAGCAGGAAGTATAGAAACACTAATCCGCATCGTTGATAAAAACAAGGGATATACGATTATACCTGAACTTCATAAAGTTTTTTTGAATGACCGTCAGCTGGGCAATGTGCGTGAAATATCCGAACCGGTCGCAGAAAGAGAGATTGCTCTGATTATCCGCAAGGATTATGTAAAGGAACGGATGCTGAATGCCGTTACGGATACAATCAAACAAATCATTCCGCATACGATGATTCACGAACGGGTCAGAAAATTCCCGATCCGCTTATAATAATAACCCCCTCCATATATCTGATATATGGAGGGGGTTATTGTTATATTTAATCTCAGGGTGCAGGAAATCTGAAAGTGATTGGAAGAATCAGCACAAAACGGACAGGTATACCATCCAATCTTGCCGGACTAAACTGAGGCAACTTCGATATCACTCGTAAAGCTTCCTTATCCAAAACAGGATGAATCCCCTTTTCTACTTTCTTATCAATAATTCTACCCTCTTCATCCAGATAGATCTTTGATATGACTTTACCATATATTTTCTTATGATAGGCTTCCTTCGGATACTTTACCTCAGACATCAGAAAATTCATAAGCGCATTCATTCCTCCGGGATATTCAGGAACTATCAGTTCAAAATAATTCTCATAGTTACTATTAAGCATTACCTTTTGTAAATCTTTATCATCCGGACCAAGCGTAATCTTTGCAATATAGCGGTTATTCTCTTCAGTCAGCTGATCTGCATTTTCCCAGGCCGGCATATTATTTATCAGACGTTTGATTTCGGATTTTAGTTCCGGATTCTTCATATTGGTGATAAATTTAATTTTAGTAGCCTTTCCTTGCTTGTCTATCCGAAAGTCGAGGTTTATATAATAACGTTCGTTTTTCACATGTTTCAACACGGATCGTTTTACATTATCATACAAATAGCAGGCAAATGCATCATTCCCTCCCGGAAACTCTCCTGTCGGATAAGGTGTATCAAGTTTACGGACAAACGGGAAACAAAGATTATTGCGGGTATAAAAATCTTTCTTCTTATACAGATCTACAGGAAGTAAGACCCGTATACTATCATCTATAAAATCCATTTTCATAGCAGGCAAGGATGACACTATATCCAGAGCTTTCTGTTCTAACTGCGAATTCGTCGAAGTCTCAACGCGGATATTGCGTACTTTCCCATCAGGAAATACTGTAAAGCTAGTCCACATACGTCCCTCTTCATTATTCAACGTACTTTCCGAATCCTTCGTGAATGATCTGATTTCCTTCATATACCTGGATTTCAGATCAAGAATTGAGTGAGCTTCGTCTTCAGAAACACCGGCTAATGCAGATGCTGAAAAAAGAAATGCTCCTAAAAGAAGAAATGTTTTCATATTAATCCGATTTATCGATAATGAATGGTTCTGACTTGAGTACTTCTGACAACCGGAATTCTGAATGTAATAGGCATTGTCATTATACATTTCACCTTTTTTCCTTCAAAAACAGCCGGTTCAAAATCAGGAAGCCTATGTAACACACGTAAAGCTTCACGATCCAGTTCAGGAGCAATACCTTTCAGTAATTCAATATTTGTAATTTTACCTGTTTCATCTATTTTCATCGTACACAGTACTCTTCCATGAAGCTTTTTTGTAACAGCTTCACTCGGATAACGTGTTTCTTCTCTCAGAAATTCACTATAAAGCTCCGGTCCTCCGGGAAAAGATGCAGGTTTAAAACCTTCGGTTGAGCGGTATTTGCTTTTCAGTATTTCCGAGTTAAACAATCCATCCTTTGCTAAAAAGATATTCGCAACGAAAGGTACATCTTTCTTGAAAGTCTTACCTGTCACATCCCAGACTGGCATATTCTTAATGAGCTTTATCAACTCTCTTTTTAATGCAATATTTTGCATTTTAGATTTTATCTCAACATCTTTAATCTGCCCATTTTTATTTACATAGAAATATACAGAAAAGTTTTGCTTATCTTTTTCCAGCCGGGCAAGCAGAGACTGATCAAAATTAGCCAGCAAATAGCGAACAAATTCATCCATTCCTCCGGTATATTCAGGTCTCGCATCCGATAAAACACGCAATCCAGGTATAGAATATTTCATATTCTTTAAATGATCCTTCCGGGTTTTAGTATCAAAAGGAAAGATTATTCTTAAAGAGTCACTGATAAAAAGCAGATCACACTTTGGAACTCCGGACAATACACCTTTTATATAAGCCGCTTCACCTTCATCGTTACTGTTAGTTAGCTTAATATTACCGATAGCTCCGTCTGGGTAAAGCGTATATTCAGTCCAGACTCTTTTCGCTTCCAGATCTGTACCTGACTCTCTTACCAATTTATTGAGTGTTTTCCCAAATCTAAGATTATACTCCTCAAAAAATGATATCTCTTTTTTCTCTTCCAAACCACCATTCTGTGCATTCATACAATAAGGTACACATAAAACAATCCCCGCAAATAACACTTTTCTCATCAAACTCATCATGATATAAAATTTTAAACTCAATAATTCAAAATTAATAAATTAAAACGACTACACAAATAATGAAGCAAATAAACCAGAGAAACAAAACACACACAGAAAACTATACCTCAAACACTTACCAGGAACAACGATATATACAATTACATTTCTGAAAAGAAAAAGAAAAAAAACAATTTGGATATATAATATATTTTGACATATATTTGTGCAGTATTTCGAATTACCTGAGAGGTAATACCAACCGAGTGAAGTCACCACGGTGGTCAAATTGATACGGGAGCTATCCAAAATAAACGTAAATCCATTTCCTTTCATCTTTCGGAATACAATACTATTTACTCATAAAAAATAATATTGTATGAAACCCAATTTTGACATCAGAAGCTTTGGTTCAGCAATGCTTGAAAAAGCAAGTAACAAACTTGAAAAGGCCGAATTAGAAAAAAATTATCCCGAAGGCTTATACGAAGCCCGCAATAATATATTCTACAGTAAGGATAAAAAGCATCTGATACGTGTATTCAAAAAGAGTGGATCCCTGAAAATTAAAAAAGGAACCGAATTCATTGCAGAGTATACATTTACAGATTGCTCAGGTCTGTACTTCATTTTTCTTCCTGCATCTTTGATTATGATTGAAAACTTCGCATTCAAAGGCTGTGATGGAATTAATAATGTTGAACTGCCTTCAAACGTACGTTACATTTTTGAGAACACATTTACAGGGATGCGCTCTTTAAGAATGATACATTGCAACAATCTATACTTTCGTGATCTGAGAGGTGTTCTTTTTACTTCAGATCTAAACACTCTTGTTCGAATGCCGGAAGGAAGAACAGATGAAGCTTACCGTATTCCCTCGTCAGTCCACAAAATTGCAAATGGAGCTTTCGCTGAATGCAAACGCATAAAACGGCTTGTGATACCTGAGTCTGTCACCGAAATTGATAAAAATGCCTTTCAGAATGCGGTATTTGATACTGTTGAATATCAAAACAGATCTTTCGATATGCTTGGTGAAATCCCTTCTGACGTTCCTTATTTTGTAACACAACTCTCTGAAAACCGAAAGAATCATATTGAAATGGATGAACGATTCCCGGATCTACCTAAGATATCTGACAGGTCATAAGCAAGCAGAAATAATCACCCATCTGACATATTTCTAAAACAATAGCTTTTCTAACGTCTTTTTGCTATCTCAAAACCGCCATCTGAAAAGATGAAAAATCCGGGTAACTTTCCCGTTTTTTGAGGTAAAAGGAGACTTTGAAAATTCATAAGGTCGAACGCGCAAGAACGAACGTATGAAAATATATTTTCATACGTTCGTTTATAAATTTTCGAACGTATATTCTCGCGGGAATATACGTTTCATTTTGCAAAAAGAACCGTATTTCGCGGCATAGAAGTACGTATTTGGCGGCAGAAAGATACGTATATAAAATCACAGACACTATGCGATTGATTACCAGACACATACACAACGAGCCATGAATAACGTATATGATCAAAAGAAATTTCGTGAAAGATACAGCTCATTCTCAGCAATTAGAAAAATGACAAAGTGTAAGCAAAACTGACGTTTCAATAACCGCACATCAATCAGAATATCATAGACAGATAAGCTGTTCAGGAGCAACAAGATAAGATTTCAAGTCGCAAAAATCATTTTTGTAAGAAAACTATTAGATATTTTCATTAATCTTGTTACACTTTTCACCTTCATTCGTTTCCAATAATAGAGACATATAATAAATCAAATCATGCAAGACCTGTACAATCAGTTAAAAAACCGGTTAATCCGGATTACCGGAGGGCTTCTTCACAACAATGAAGATGCCGCTGATGCCGTGCAGGAAACATTTTGCAGGCTCTGGCAAATCCGGGATCGCCTTAAAGATGAACAGGAAACAACCGCCATAGCTATTCAGACCGCTAAAAACATTTGCATTGATCAGTTGCGGCGAAAGAAAGTTGTAAGATTCGAAACGCTCGAGCCGGATTATGAAAAAAGTATCACAGATAGCCCGGATTCAAAAATTGAGGCTGCCGATGAGTACCGATTTGTCAAAGAGCTGATCGAACGATCACTCTCTCCGCTGCAAAGACAGATTCTTGAAATGAAAGAAATTGACGGGCTGGAGATAGATGAAATTGCCGGAAAGCTCAGTATGCAACCAAGTGCTGTCAGAATGAATCTTTCACGGGCACGAAAGGAAATCCGGAATATTTACACTAAAACAAATCCATTATGATACAGAAGAATAATGAACTGCAAAAACCCCGTACGAATGAAGAATGGGAAGTGCTTCTGCATAAATACTATGAAGGAGAGACTAGCCGGGCTGAAGAGATATGGCTTGATGAGTGGTTGCTTTCTTCTTCTGTGAATAGCAACGCTGCTCATAATCCGGACCGGGCTGTGAAAAGCTGGATTGCATTGAGAAGAAGAGAAAAGAAAAATGACAGTATCAGAAAAAAGACTCTTACAACTATAAAATATGCAGCAGCTATCATCGTAATATTTACAATCAGTTCCATAACGGCCTATCATGCACGAGAGTCTGTTGCTGATGATTATTACGTTGCATACGTACACAATCAGAAAATAACCAATCAGAAGCAGGTTTACGAACAGATGCTGAAAGCTCTAGATGATGTCTCAGATAAAGAGCTTTCTGTTGAAGCGCAATTATCCGATATTTTCGAAGGCATTCAGTCAGATTCTTTCACGCACTAATAACGGGAGATTATGAGATTAAAAACATCTACACTACTATTCACTTTATGGCTCAGCGTCAATGCTCAGTCAGGACTATCCGTCGCCCAATTTTTCGATGGAAGATTTCATAAATCCGAACATGCTGTTGTCACATTAATGAAGGGGAAAAAGCTCACTCCCTATAATTTATCTCTGTTCCACAGCATATCACTGGACAATTCGCCTGAGGAAGTAAAGCGAATCGAAAAGGCTGTGCTGAACGATAAAAGTAAAGCCCGGCAAGTCGAACTGGTATCTGCAGAAAACAAAATAATGGCATGCTATCTGCAACTACCACCGGAAAATCCGGACTCCGGCCCTAACCGCTTCATCTTATTCCGTACACCCGACAATCAAAAGGCTACGCTTATTTACATGGAAGGTGATACAGATCTGGATTCTTTAATTAAAATATTTATCAACAAAAAGAAATAATAGCAACTATGAGAACAATTATTATACTTGCATTCCTGCTTCCGTTTGGATTCTTATTTTCACAGCAGGAACCGGTACAGGGAACTATGCTGACAGACACAACTATTGTCATTAATAACAAAAGCTTCAGAATAACAGAAACAGAAGAACAAATTAAAATCGAAGCTTTTTCAGCTGCCGGCGATACGCTTACCCGCATCTATGAAACAACTTATACAGATAGTACAAAAAATACAAGATGGGAGGTTTCCGAATCTATCAATTTCCCTTTTTCGGACTTTATCGGAAAGAAAAAGGGAAATAGCTTCACACCACACTGGGCCGGCGTAGGTTTCGGATTTGTGAATGCGATGGGGAATGATTTCAAGTTTCTGAACAGCACTTCGCCCAATGGCGTTGCACTGGACTTTGCTCAGTCTTTTGAAATATTCTGGAATATACTTGATATCGGACTGCCTTTATACAAAGATAAGCTAGGACTGGTTCTGGGATTAGGTCTGGACTGGCGAAACTATGTAATGACCGAAAACAAACGCTTTATTTACTCTGATTACCGGATTCAGGTAGCGCCAATGCCAGAGGATGAAAACTTATCCTACTCACGGTTGAAAACAGTAGACTTAACGCTTCCGGTCATGCTTGAGTATCAAATGAAACTCGGGAACAATAAAGCATACATTCAGGGAGGTGCTCTCCTCAATTTCAGAACACATTCCAGTCTGAAGACTAAATATATATCTAACGATTTAAAACAAAAATACTTCAAAGACGGAATAGGCTCCAATCCGGTAAACGTCGATATAATGCTCAAAATCGGATTTGAATATGTCGGATTCTATGCAAAATACTCACCGACACGCATGTTCCAGTCAAATAAAGGACCGGCAATGCATTCATTCTCGACAGGTGTAGCTGTCAATTTCTAGGTAAATATACTCTTTCGGCAAGCATATGTAATTTTGAAAATTATCATATGCTTGCTTTTTTTATTATATTGCGACATTAAAATAAAGATCAGTAGTCTAAAATCGATCCACAAACAATTGAATATCTTAATATAGACGCATTTATGAAAATATACCGAATATCATTCTGGTATAGAAGTATTCAAGAAAGATCTAAAATAAGAATATATTATAAAATCATGAAGAAAATTATTACACTGACAACTCTTTTCATTATCGCTCTCAATCTGTTTTCACAGAACGGAGAACAACCTGTTTATTCTATGGTCGATAATAAAATATGCGCTAATAACGCATACATCGCGAATCCAATGTCAATGATTTCAAATCTGGAATTTACAACAAATAAAATCTGTGATCTCAAAGTCGGTAAAACATTATACGACATAAAAGTCGGTAGATTTAAAGGTTGGGAAAACGCAGCCGGAAACTTTGATGTGATAGAATTCTATAAAAAGGGAACAAATATACTAACCTTTAAAAATCAGTATGGTATTGTCAGGTTAGATAATCCCAGGAATCTATATACATCTGATCTGGAACACAATAGTTCCAATAGTTATTTTATAGAACGTGAGCTCACACCGAATGCAAAAGCGATTATATTTCTGGGGCAACATTATGGTACTGATCTTCCAAACCTCATTATTTTTATAGCAACACCGAATGATGTCAAGCTCGTTTATTGCAAAAAAATGGAGATAAATTCCATTGGTTCGAATCCGGAGTCATTCAGTATGCTCTTACAGTCTAACATCAATGAGGAAGGCGATCCTGCAATAACACATACAATACGGGAAAAGAACGGAATTTTGTGGTTTAAAAACAATTAAACATCCCCTCCGACCCATGAGCCGGATCAGATAAAAATCACAAAAAAACGAACAACCTATCATATAATATAGAAAAGTAGTACATTTGCTATATTATATGATAGGTTGTGTATATGGCTAAAAATACAATGGGGACAAAGCTTCCCCGTAAACTGGAACAAAAAATGCAAATTGTAGGTGAGCAAATTAAACTTGCCCGTCTGCGCCGTAACTTAAGCATTGCTCAGGTAGCTGAACGGGCAACCTGCTCATCGCTTACCGTTTCACGCATCGAAAAAGGAGTGTCGTCCGTATCTATCGGAATCTATCTGCGTGTCTTGTATGCTCTGCAACTGGATGAGGATATTCTTCTTTTAGCAAAAGAAGACACTATAGGTAAGTCGCTACAGGATCTTGGATTAAAACAACGAGAGAGAGCTTCTAAAAAAGAATAGCAAAAAAGGACAAAAGACAGCATACTCCTGAGTTTATAAAAGAATTATTCGAAAAATTTTAATCGCGTCTATAGATGAGCAAGATTTATGTATATGCTGATTTTGACTGGCTAAAAGAGGTTGAGCCAATTGGAATACTTCGTCATGAAATGCTTCGTGGCTCAGAAACTTATGGCTTTGAATACGATACGAAATGGCTGAAAAAACATGGCTCGTTGTTAATCAGCAGCGACATTAACAATTATTCGGGTGTTCAATATACACAACAAGGAAAAGATATTTTTGGGTGTTTTTCGGATGCTCTTCCCGATCGCTGGGGACGAACTTTGATGAATCGTAAAGAACAAATCCGTGCAGCTGAAGAAAACAGACCAGCCAGACGCTTATCCTCATTTGATTATCTGACCGGAATCGATGACTTCTCGCGCATCGGCGGATTCAGATTCAAAACTGATCCCGAAAAGGATTATATAAATCTATCCAATAACCTCAGAATACCTCCGCTTAATCATGTTCGCGAGCTTATTCATGCCAGCCAGGAAATCGAATATAGCGAGTCAAAAAACATCCTTCCCGAAGAAAAATGGTTAAATCAATTAATTCAACCCGGGAGTTCATTAGGCGGAGCAAGACCTAAAGCAAGTGTAATTGACGAAAACAATATACTTCATATAGCTAAATTCCCTTCTCGGAATGACGATTACGATGTTTGTTTATGGGAGCATTTTTGTCTTTTACTCGCAAAACAAGCTGGTATTGATATAGCCGAAACTAAAATCATCCGGACAGACTATAATTATCATGCATTACTATCTAAACGTTTTGACCGTATTTTGGACAAGCGCATTCATTTTGCTTCAGCAATGACACTGCTGGGGCTTTCTGATGGCGATAATGCTAATTCAGGACATGGATATTTAGATATCGTTGATTTTATTGTTCAGAGTTGTACTGATGTTGAATATAATCTGCAAGAATTATTCCGGAGAGTTGCATTCAGCATCTGTATCGGGAATTCAGATGATCACTTCCGCAATCATGGCTTCTTATTAACACAAAAAGGATGGATTCTTGCTCCTGCGTATGATATAAATCCGACTCTGTCTGATGAGCAAAGCCTGCTTATTTCGGCATCTTCCTCAACATCCAGCCTGAATATTTTGCTGGAAGCTTGCGAAGAATATATGCTATCCAGCTCAACAGCTCTCGGAATTATTACTGAAGTAATCACAGCTGTTAAAAATTGGCGTAAAGTAGCAAACAGACTGGAAGCATCCAAAAGAGAAATAAATTACTTTGCTCCCCGATTCGAAAAAGGAATATCATCTTTATAAGCTATTATAAAGTAAAAAAATATTATACCCACCCTCTCAAAAACACATAACCTATCATATAATATAGCAAAACGAGGGTTTTTCTATATTATATGATAGGTTGTACTTTTAATCATCAAATAGAAAAGGCATAGCGGAACAAAACTTGACGTGGCCTGATACGTACAATCTGACTAACTTCTTTAAAATCCGAAATATAGTTGCGATAATAATTACGTGTATTAAAGACATTGCTTAATGTGATTCCGAACTCCTGATTATTATAAAGAAATAGCACCTATCAGAAATCCAGATCTTTATCCTAGAAGAATAATTTGTCTGTAACCGTCAGTAGAAGCAATCCTCCGGAGGATTGCTTCTACTGACGGAAAATAAATACTATTGCTAAAAATGTTAAAGATCTTCTGAAATAGAAAAATTGTAAACCTTCAGGTTTACAATTTCGATTTTAATTTGTTATATTTGAAACCATTATGATTTAAAACTCCAATTTCAAAACCTAATTATCTATTTACCGTGGAAATTATCTCAATATTTGATCCTAATCTATATGCAGTTGCTTATGATAAACATGAAATATATGCATCAATAGAAGATTTGAGCCATTATATCAATGAAGATGATCTTTTTGATGAGTTAACAAAAGCAATAGAATTATGGACTAATCCGGAATATCTTGAAAGCTTCTTTCAAAAGAATAATAATTTTCTTCAATCAGGTTATTGGGGTAATATCACAATACAAGAAGCTATTTCAAAAACAATTGAATGGGCTAAGGCATTAGAAGAGTTTATCAATAAATCTGATAAAGATACAATTGAAAATTGTTTTTTGCCTCTTAATAACCAAACACCAATATTAAAATCTTTAGGTAAAAGTAAATTGAAGGAAAATTGGCTGAGGCTTTATGCCATTAAAATAGATACTAACAGGTTTCTAATTACAGGCGGGGCTATAAAACTGACACGTAGTATGCACGAAAGTGACCATACAAGAAATGAATTAAAGAAACTATCAAAAGTCTGTGAATATCTTAAGGGTAATGATGTTTTTGATGGCGATAGTTTTGATGATCTATTATTTGAAATTTCATTATAAGATTTAAAACATAAATCTATGAAAAGAAATATTGATAAGTTTGACGCTCTGATTAGTAAAAGAGAGTCGAAATGGAACGAAAGAGTGAAAGAAAGGAATGAAAATAGCGGCTGGAGTAAAAAAGCTTCTGATATTGCTATTAAAATTCTGATTCACTTACGCAAATCTCAGATTTCTCAAACTGACCTTGCCGGCAGAATGGGTGTAAGCCGACAGTATATCAGCAAAATATTACAAGGAAAAGAAAACCTTGGATTATCGACTATTTGCAAACTGGAAGAGATTTTAGGGATTTCATTGATTGAAACAAATATCCATAAGTCTTGCGAAACTGATTCTGATAACAATCACAAGCATAAGCTACTATAGAATCAACAAAAATCCCCTGCATCCTCATTACAGAAGTCGCAGGGGATTCATATATTACCCGATATTCAAAAAATTATCTTTTCTTTTTCTTACCTCCACTCGTCAGCAAACGTTCGATATAATTCGGAGGGAGCATTGTGCGGGGTACTTTGGCTTCGAACCATTTATTTAATGGAAGTTCAAAGCCCGTCCCGTTCATATAATTATAAAGCGAGATGCGCAGACCTTCGCCGAATTTATCGTGATTGCCTCCTGTAGGATCTTCAAACTGAAGGTCGTTGCGGGCAAAACCTTTGAATTCAGGCTCCGTGATGCGGATATTGAATTTTTCGGGATTCAATCCTACAGGGCTGTGAGCCGTAAGGGCAAAACGATGCCAGAATCCGGACTGGATCAAGCCCAGTTCAAACAACTGTCGCACCACTTCCAGAGAATCTATCGTCTCCTGCTCGGTCTGAGTCGGGAAACCATACATCAGATAAGCATGAACCAGAATGCCTGATTCGGTGAGGTTACGGGTAACATGTGCCACCTGATCAAGCGTTACCCCTTTATTGATCATCTTCAGAATACGTTCCGAAGCCACTTCCAGTCCTCCCGAAACGGCAATACATCCGGCTTGCTTCATCAGATCACACAATTCAGCCGTGAAACTCTTTTCGAACCGCACATTCCCCCACCAGACTACTTTCAGGCGACGACGTAAGATCTCCTCACTAATCAATTTTAATAATGACGGAGGTGCAGCTTCGTCCACAAAGTGGAATCCGATTTCTCCCGTCTGATCAATGATCCGCTCCATACGGTCAACAATCGTTTTTGCATCCGATGGCGAATAGCGGCCAATATAATCCAGCGATCCGTCGCAAAAACTACATTTACCCCAGTAACAACCGTGAGCCAGCGTCAGCTTATTCCATCTGCCATCACTCCACAGCTTATGCATCGGATTCAGGCGTTCGATAACCGATATATATTTATCCAGCAACAAATCCGAATAGTCAGGAGTACCTACCTCCGACTGCGGGCATGGCTTATGTTCTTTTTGCGTATAATAAACAACCTTTCTATCCTCCAACAGAAACGTTCGTACCAGCTCTCCCTTCGCCCCCTTATCATCGATAAAACTCAACAAAGGAAGTAAAGAATCTTCGGCATCATCCAGCACCACATAATCTACAAACTCAAACAAACGGGGTTCACTCAAAGAGCGTAATTCAGTATTGGCAAAACCGCCGCCCATAATAATCCTGATCTCCGGTTTATTTTGTTTCAGCCATTGCGCAATGCGCAAGCCACTGTACAAATTTCCGGGGAAAGGAATCGTAAGCAGTACAATATCCGGATTTACCTCAGCAAAACGTTCAGACAAAACCTCCAATAAGAACTCATCCGTAAAACGAAGCGGAGCCTGCAACTCATCATACAATTCATCAAACGAAGATGCGCAGCGGCCCAGTCTCTCGGCATAACGACTGAATCCAAATTCCGGATCAACCGTCTCACTGATAAAGTTAGTCAGATCTTCCAGATAACAAGTCGCAATAAAGCGCGCCTTATCCTCCATCCCGATCAGACCAAAGGCCCATTCCATCTCCTCCTCGTCCGTCTCGCGTCCGAAAACAGGCAAATACTCATTCTCACAAATAGCATAGGTAAGCGTGCGATTTCGTCCCTGCATAAAAGCAATTACCCGATCAATCGTCCGCTCGTACTCTTCCCGGTTTTCAAGTACGGTTTCCGCAAACTCCGACAATTCCAGATCCAATTCAGAAACCTCATCAAACAGACGGGTCAATCCTTTTCCGGAGAAAACGCGAAGCATGGTTTCCAGACTCAGATCAGACTGAAAAGAAGCTATTCCGTTTTCATTCAGAAACCCTTTGATATATGCCGTAGCCGGATAAGGAGTATTCAGTTGAGTAAATGGCGGAGTGATCAGCCACATCTTTTTATCGTTATGCATGAATTGTTTTCGTTTTGCAGTTAGAACTGTAAAGGTACACACTTGGTTTAGAACAGACAAAAGGATAATAAATATTTTATCCGAAATCAAAACCAGGAACAATATGATACCTGTTTGGGAAACGGTGAAGAAAATGAATATCTTTGGACACAAAATAAAAGTTTATGGACAAAGAGCTACAAGAATATATAGCCAAACGGATGCGAAGCTTTGGTGGAAAAATTCCTTCGCAAGAGATATTTGACAAATGGCTGTCGGAGTACATTGCTCAAGTAAATGATGCACCACTGGAAGAAGCAGAAGGCTATTCACTCAATGAGATGAATCTGATTTTAAATAGTCTCTGGTTAGATAATTGTCCGGTTCAGCTAAAGAATCTGAGTGAAAATGATTTAAAACGTATTCCTGTTTTATGTCAGACAAAGCATCTGATAGACATTCTGCTGAAGGATGAGAAAATTAAGCTAACAGCAACAGGAGCTATTCCTCCTAAAATTGTAAAAGAAATGTATGCTCTTGGTGCCCCGGAGTATACGATTGAAGAAGGAATCTCGAAACTCTCTAAAGAAATTGATTCTATAACCGTTCAGCTCACGCATATCCTGCTTACGTTATCCAAAATCGCAAAAGTGCAGAAAAATGTAATGACTCTGACTGTTGCCGGAAAGAAAATAGCACAAGACGATCAGAAAATTCTTTTTGAAATACTGAAAACGTTCACTATTCATTTCAATAAAGGATATTTCGATGGTTACAAAAATAATGATGTAGCACACATAGGAGTTGGCTTCGGGTTGGTTTTAGTTTCTAAATACGGTTCTGAAACAAGATCTGAATATTTCTACAGCAAAAAATACCTTGAAGCATTCTCTCAATTTGGCCTTGATCAGGATATGAGAGAATCTGACGTCCTAAGTTGTTTCGCATTACGATTTTTCCAACGCTTTCTTTACTTTTTCGGATTTATCGAGATGGAAAGACAACAAAGATCTATGAATTATTTCGTTAAAAAGACTCCTCTTTTCGACAAAGCAATTCTTATCAAAAAACCGAAATATCAAAAATAAGATCAGATTATGGCATCAAAAACATAAGGATTAGAAAAATAGATCGAAGCACAAAAACGCCACCGGCTGTCAGACAAACACGTTCAAATGGCTCGTGAACTTGGCTTCAATCCGGATAAGTTGAGTAAAATAGACAATCACAAACAAGAGTCATGGAAGGCTCCGCTTCCGCAATTTATTGAAGAGTTGTATAGCAATAAGTTTAATCGTGAAGCGCCGGCTGGCGTGATTAAATCAGTCCGCCAGATTCTGGCTGAGATTAAAGCTGAGCATAAAAGCAAGAAAAAGAATCAGAATCCGGATTAATTCAGACAGACTCCGCCTCCTTTTTCGAACAACCGAAAAAAAAGGCGGAGCCTGTTTATTATTCTTTCTCTAAAACATGAACCAGAAACTGCCCGATAAAGTTCAGCATTTCTTTCCGGTCAGCATCTTCAACCGACTGATCGTAACGATATTCTTTATCGAAAGATTCCGTACTATCTATATCAATTTTTAGCCTAAATTTAAATTGCTCCGGAATAAAGCTCAGCATAATCCGATGCGAGTCTGTCCCTTTTCGCAAGAATATATTACCAGAAAGTTCTCCGTCATTAGAAAAGAAGTCTCTCCCTGGATCGGTTAATTTAAAAGTATCAAACAATGAATAAAACTCTTCAAGTTCATTATTTACAAACTCAAACAGAGCAATATAGCTCTTATCTCTGGCTATAGATTCTAACTCTTCCGTTCTTTCAGGTGCTCCGATTTTAGAAGCAAACTTCGTTTTAAGCTTCTTACGCCAGTCATCACCATCTTCGATACTTTCTCCTTTAGCTGCACGAATAGCTACTGAAAGCGACCATTCAGCTTCCCTCACCATATAATCGACAAAAGGATGAATCTGATCAACAGATGCATTTGCACCATCAGATGGAGTTAAACCAACTTCAATATCGCAAAGATGTAAAACTCTCAGATACTCTTCTTTTTTGGAACTTTTAATTATCACCATCGGATAACCTGCACGTTCCAGAATATAGGTAACCAACAAGCGGGCAATCCTTCCGTTTCCATCCTCGAACGGATGAATACGAATATAACGGTAGTGCATTAACGCTGCTAGCTCTACAGGAGATAGTTCTCCTTTATCTATTTCTTCATTAACCCATCTGACCAATTCGCTCATCATCATAGGAGTTTCCTGTGGCGAAGCATAAGCAAACTCCTCTCCGGTCACTGTGATTACTGAATTCGGACGAGTCTTATATATACCGACATGAACCAGGTAACGATTCCCGTTTTTATCTGTTTTATAGAAATCTTCCGCCAGAATAATCCGGTTCAAATCCCTGATATCTCTTTCATTCAACCGATATTCCTTATCCTGAGCAGCTTCACGAATCCAGCGCAATCCGGCATTATGTGCTTTCATTTCTTCCAGATCACGCATTTTCGCCTCTCCCATAGATTCTCCGAAAAGCAACAGCATTTTCGTCTGACCATAAGTAAGCGTATTCCCTTCAATATGATTTGTATTAAAGTTAAATTCAAGATTCAATTTATCATTGAGTCTCTTTTTATCTTCAGGCTTTAAAGGTTGTAACTTTTGCCACTCATTGAATAATGTTTCTATCTTTCTCATAGCTTCGTATGATTATTTTTTGTCCTGAACAATTAGAAATAGCTTCCAAATAAGAGCTTCGATCTACTCGGAACTCGTTAGGTATATTCTTGAAAATGTAGTGGCGACACACAGGTCCGCACCCCTACAATGACAATATAAGCCCTTATTTTGTATCTGAGTACTTATCAGACCCGGAACTCTCAGTAAAAATAAGAAAAGTTTTGACTGTACTCGAAACTTTTGGCAAAACTACTAAAAGTTTCAAGCACAGTAGAAACTTTTAACATACACAGGTCTCAATTTGAAATTTTTTGCCCGATTTTCGCCATCACCCGTCACCTTTGACATATCTCTCATAATATCA
>JBOFKD010000085.1:0-1597 GCA_051657165.1 Bacteroidales bacterium
CAACGCGGCTTTACAATGACATCTTTACTTATGTTATCCACTGTCTCTCCGAAGTTGTAGTTTATTCCATTGATAGACCATCCAATATGAAGCAGGCCTTCTGATGAACTTAGAATAACCTTAGACAGTGTAACACTCCCCCCCGCATCTACATGTTGATTGACAATAATCCCTTCAGGAGTAGCAGCTGTTACATTACCGGCTTCCCCCCCGGATAAGTCATAAGACACTACATAAAGAGGAGTTACCTCTCCGGGGCTGTCATCAACGACACACCGGACAGTGTAAAAATAACCATATCCTCCCGTCATTGGTCTCTCTCCTGTGTCAGTTGTTATTGTTCTTTTTGTAACATAAGCAGTCGTTAGGTTGTTTCCGCTTAAAGTGTTAAGTACATATCTCGGACGCTCTCTATTGATGCGTGCAGTAGTTATATATATGTCATCATCTATTACACTAAAATTATGGTTAGCATTTAATGACCCGGAAGTTGGGAAAAAGTGATTTCTTATCCTGGCTCCGTTGGATTGTCTTGCTTGCCCATTCTCCGAAAACGGAGGTGTCAATTCAGCAGATACATTACTAGGTAAGTATTCGCTATAAAATTCAGATGTTTGAGGAATCCTCCACTTCTTATTACCGGGGCGCCAACCTCTTCGTGTCATGTATTCACAGATATCACCTAACCCTTTATCGGGATCAAATTTCATTAATGCACCAGTCTTATGTTCAGGTAAAAACGTTGTCGCTCCCATCGAATGAAACATCAGTTTAATTCGGTTAGTATAACTCGAATTTTGTTCGGGAGGAGGACCGTAAGCAGCCAGTGTACCGGCACGAAAAAACACACCCTGAAAATCGGCATTCGGAGAATTACTCCCTTTATCCGGGACATCATCGAATGTTAATTTTTGGCTAAGATCGTCGTAGTATATATTACTTCCGGCAATATCAACTCCGCGAACGATTATATTTTTTTTAATTCCACCAAGATCAACAATCAGCGTGTCGGGATCCATCGTTCGGCCTGATCTTAGAATGGATATAACCCCATGTGCGATTCTTGAAGTCTGATCAAAGTGTGTGACAGTTAATTTTGTCTTATCCTGATTAAAGCGGGATCGATCATTAATAGCTCCTCCGCTTGTTGTTGTTCTATACATAAGTTGTATAGCTGCAGGATTGATGTTTTTCGTTGTAAAATATACCTGATTCTCGCTAGCATACGAATAAGGCACTTCAACCTGAGAAAAACTGAATTCAACCCCGGGTACTGTAACGTCTGTAGCAGCCTCATTCCAGGGAAGTACAACGATATTTTCAATTTCTATTTTCAGACCGGTAATCTTTATCTGATATTGATACAGTTTATTTCTTTCTACATTTCCCTCAAAAGGAATTGTAGCAGATTCCTCGATTCCGTTACGTGTATACGTTAAAGTGATCACGGTCTTTCTTGCCTCTGTAGCCGGTATGTTTTCTGAAATTATTAGTCCTTTTACAAGTTCTGTATAAGAATCGGCATCACCCGTGATCAGTTGAGGTCCTCCCCAACTAAAATTACTAGAAAAAAACACTTCTCCGGTTGGATCGATAG
>JBOFKD010000086.1:0-1837 GCA_051657165.1 Bacteroidales bacterium
CAGTTGAGGTGAAATAAGGAGCACGAATAAATTAGTCGTTATCCTTATGGCTTTTCTTCTCTTTCTTCTGTTTTTTGTCCTTCTTATCAGATTTATGATTATTATCCATCCAGACTGTTTTGAATTCGGACTTCATATCCACAGTAATCCAGCTGTTAACTCTCATAGAGTCTTGCCATGCAGGGACTGCTTTGCCGTGATAGGGAGGATAAGCGTATTCTCTTTCCGGGTCATCATGATTGAGCATTAATGCCATGTGAGGATAAGGAGAAGAAGATGCTAGATGAAACATTCCGAAATCGCCGGCTGTGTTGCCAAATGCGAATACAGGTATTTTGCCAATTTGATCGTAGATATTTACGGATTTACCGTTGCCATCGTTTTTGGGTTGATAAATATTTTTCTGAAGGATGAATTTTGCTCCTTCCGGACCGTAAACCGGAATCTTTACCTGTCTTGTGCCGATAAGCTGATCGCGATCCATGTCGAGTGTTTGCGGGCAAATACTCCATACTGTTCCCGAAAGAGATCCCGAAACAATATAGATTTCGAATTTCGCATCGTCCAGATATTCCAGCAACTCAAGCATAGGTTGGTAAAACAATTGAGCATAGGGACGATCAAATCGAGGAGCTTGTGTCGTTGTCAGATAATTTCTGGCATAAGAAATATACTCTTCTGAAGTTTTTCCGGCAAATGCTTTAAGTACGATCGAATCGAGATAATTAACTCCATCTACGACCCAATGATTTGTAACGGTTGTATCGTTCGGATTCTGAGAAAGAAGTTGAGCGTACTTGTATTCGGTTTTCTGGATGAGTGTAGAATCTTGTTTTAGCTGATCTGCCATTCCTTGTACGGCAATAGCCATTTCAAACCAAAGCGGTGCTTCGCAGGCTATGGTTCCGTCCATATCGAATACGGCTACGCGATCGTCTTTGGGAATGTTGTTTTTCGCATTCTTTACATAGTCGATCAATTGACTTTTGATTTGAGTATCGTTCCAGGATGGAAGTGGATCTTTTTTATCCTTCTCATGATCTTTATCTTTCTTATCATCGCAAGATGCGCAGGCGAAAAGGGCTGCTATCAGAAGCAGGAAATACAAATAACTCTTCATTGCTATATTTTTATTTAGGTTTAGGTTTGAGTGTATCTACTTATAATGCTTTTAGGAAAAGATTTGTTTAGTAGCGCATGAGATTTTACTATATATGAAGAGTGAAGCTGTCTGTATGAATCTTTGATACAAAAAATCCTATTGCAGATCCCGAAGTTCAGGATTGCAATAGGATCATAATTTGGTGTTTGATTAAAGGATTATTTGAGATAATCTTTGTGTGCTTTCTAAAATTTGATTTGCTGATACAGAGTAATTAGATAGTTCACCAGAGAAGTATTTATCATAAGATGCCATATCAATCAAGCCATGACCTGAAAGATTGAATAATATATTTTTGCTTACGCCTTCTTCTTTAGCTTTAAGCGCTTCGCGAATAGCTACAGCAATTGCGTGAGTCGATTCAGGAGCCGGAATGATTCCTTCTGTTCTTGCAAATAGAACTCCCGCTTCGAATGTTTCTAGCTGAGGTACAGACTGTGCTTCGATCAGATTGTCTTTCAAAAGCTGACTTACGATAGAGCCTGCTCCGTGATAACGAAGTCCGCCCGCATGTATGGCAGCCGGTTCGAAATCATGACCAAGTGTGTACATCGGAATAAGGGGAGTAAGTCCTTCTGTATCGCCGAAGTCATATTGGAAAGTACCTCTTGTAAGTTTCGGACAGGATGCAGGTTCGGCAGCAATGATACGAATCTTCTTGTCGTCACGTAGCGT
>JBOFKD010000087.1:0-12584 GCA_051657165.1 Bacteroidales bacterium
GTTCCATACTGTACCGTACTTGTTACTGATATCTCTCCATGATGGAGATCAATAATTCCTTTTGACAAAGCAAGACCTATCCCGCTTCCGGGCGATGATACAGAAGGATTCACCTGATAAAAGCGATCAAAAATATAAGGAAGGGCATGATCCGGGATACCTTCTCCACTATCAACCACTTTTATTTGTAGCTTATCATCCGCTGACCCGATATGCAAAACAACTTCTCCATTTTCTGAAGTGTGTCTGAATGCATTTGAAAGCAAGTTTGAGAAAACACGTCCTAACTGACGAGAATCAAACCAGGCCATTACTTCCGGTTCGTCAGTCCGGAAAGAGAAATTAATATTCTTCAAACGAGCCTGTTCATAAAATCCGTCAGAGACCTCTTTCATACATAAGACAACATCCGCATAAGCAACCTGAAGAGAAAGACTACTTCGTTCCATTTTATTAAAATCCAGTAGTTCGGAAATCAGTTCTCTGAACTGAAACGTATTCCGGTATATCTTCTGAAGCCTCTGCTTCAAAAACGGCGAATGATTTCCGGTCTGGAGTAGTGCTTCTATCTGAGAAATGATTAATGTCAGTGGTGTGCGGAATTCATGAGAGATATTCGTAAAAAATTGAATTTTTGCCTGAGTAAGCTCTTCATTCTTTTCATTTTCTATCTTTTCACGTGCCAGCGAAGTACGCAACTGAGTCTTCGTACGCCAGTTACGATACATCGTATAAGAAAGAATCAGAAACACACATACATACATCAACTTAGCATACCAGGTTGCCCATAAAGGCGGATGAACAATGACAGGAAGCTCCAGCCAATGGATTTCATCCTGTGGAACCTGCTGCTTTTCACGGACGATCAGCTTATAATCTCCTGGATCCAGATTCGTAAAAATGATATTGTTATTATAAGTCGGGCTCCACTCTTTGCTTAATCCCTCCAGACGATATTCATACAACTTCCGGTGAGCATTATCTATGTAACTGTTGCTGGCAACAGTCAATGATAAATTATTCTCATCATATTTCAAATCTATCCGCGATGCAAAAGGCAAAGCCGACCCTAATATATTTGGAGAATCATATCTGGTTACAAACCTGTTATTCACCCGTATAGCCGAAAAATAGATATCATATTCGGGAGAGGGAGCGAGAAGCGAGTTACTATTAAAAGATGTCATACCGGACGTACCACCCACAAACATTTCGCCATCTCTGCATAACAACAATCCACAGCCGTCATTAATGGCAGCCAGATGCAGCTGATCATCCGTATCAATCATTCGCTTATATTTCAGCTGAGGATGATAAATGAGTAGTCCGCTTTCATTAGCTATCGCCAGATAACCAGAGTCCGAAGCTAAAAGATCGTAACAATACCTCACGTTCACATCCGGACATTTTTCAAACAGGTCAGTTCCTTTATTATATTTATAGAGACCTGCGCCGTAAGTGCCGAAATATAAACTCCCATCAGGAGCTTCTGTTATTTTCAGAACATGGAAACGACCTATCCCATGAGTTCCATAGTCATAGATTCGCTTCTCAGAAAGATTACGGGTATTAATCTTAATAATCTTATCGTGGCGGGCAATCCACATGAAATGGTCTTTATCTATAAGAAAAGAGATACCGGGTTTATGCGTCTCAGGAACAGAGGGATAGAGATAACCGACAGATCCGGTATTCAGATTCTTCATTCGCAGCCCCTTTTCAGAGACAAATAAAAGTGAATCACCACAAAGAGTAACCTGAGACAAACTAGACCCTGTCATTTGCATATCCTCACATTGCTGAACTTGCTCAGAATCAATATCAAAAGTAAAGAGACCCTGCTTGTGAGTTCCGGTGTAAAGACAATTCCTCACAGAATCATACTCGATACATTTCAGATTATAAAACGAACGGCCTCCGGAATTATTCTTGTTTAAATAATGACTAAAGAGTCCTGTAGTTCTGTCTAACCGGTTCAGGCCTCCGCCTTCCGTACAAATCCATACATCTCCCTTCCTGTCTTCAACCATATTACCTACAAAAAAGAAGCTCAGACAATTATTCCGGTCTGAATCTTCTGAATAATGCTTAAAGCAGTCTATCCGCGGATTAAAATAATGAACTCCGCCATAATAAGTTCCAATCCAGATAGTTCCCTGCATATCTTTATACAACGAAAATACCGAAGCATGCTTCAGACTTCCGGGCTGCGTGTCTTTTTTATAATACACTACATTATTCAGTGTATCAATCTTATTGAGTCCGTCAAATGTACCGATCCATATACTGCCGTCATCATCCTCCAGAAAACATCTTACATCATTGTCTGAAATCAGAAAATCCTTTTCCACCCGCACCTGACTACTAATCCCGTTTTCTATTTTATACATCCCCTTACGGTATCCTGCAACCCACATCCGTGCTTTAGAGTCCCTGTACAAAGAATGCACATGTACATCAGGAATCACACATACTTCAGAAGGAATTGAGAGATTATCAATCCTGTAAAGACCTTTAGTCGTGCCCAGCCATAAACAATTGTTCGGATCGGAATAGATCTGAGATATTGTCTTCTTATCTTTCACCTGATAAACGAAATCAAAACACAGAAGATCCGAATTCCATTTAAACACAGAATCGGCAGTAGCAGCAAAGACCTGTTTGCCTTGTACGGAAAGACTATTCACTTTCTTTCTCAGATAAGTGAAACTTTCATCCAATAAATCATAGCGGATTAATGCATTATCAGACGTAAAAAAGACACTTCCGTTTTTATCGCACACAAGGTTATGCACCTCATTCCCCAAAATCAGTGTTTTATCCTCTTCCGATGGTTTATACGTCGTTATTGAATTTCCGTCATAACTGCATAATCCTTCCAGTGTACCAAACCACATCCGTCCAAGTTCGTCCTGACTGATAGAGATGACTGATATCTGTGGCAGCCCCTCTGCTTTTCCCAGGTGTTTAAAAAAAATATTGGCGTGTGTATCAAATAAAAATAAAGACAAAGTAAATACAAGTAACAAAAGTCTTTTCATAATCTGCAATCTGGTGCTTTCAAACAGAAAGCGTTACATATCTAATAAGGGTTCAATATCCACAAATATAAACAATCAATATATCTCAAAGAAATAAATAAATACTTTTTTATAGCATTCTTCTATATTGTGTAATGCGTATAAGCCGGAACAGAAAGAAAAGACGTTAAATCAGTACTCTGACCGGAAAATAAAATGCTACTACAGAAAACGGCATCATTGCGCAAAATAAAAACAAAAACTTATTATTCAGCACATTATATAATTTTGTAGTAGTAGTGATGTAGTAGTAAAATACGACGAAAGTAGTCAAGTTGTGTATAAAAAGGAATCGCAAATGAGATGAGTTCATACATTTACGACATCGAAACGGAAAAGAGAAAACCGCAAGTTAAATAATCCGTCACAGGGTTTATTATTAACACATATAAAATCAAAGACAATGAGAAAATTATTAACAACACTATGTTGTTCTGCACTTTTAATGTCTTGTACGAACGTACAAAACAAGAATGCAGGATCAGATGCTGAGATGGATAAATTCATCAATGATCTGATGAGCAAAATGACTCTGGAAGAAAAAATAGGTCAGCTTAATCTGCCGGCTGCCGGTGACTTTACAACAGGACAGGCTAAAAGCAGCAACATTGCAGATAAAATTAAACAAGGATTAGTCGGGGGACTTTTTAATATCAAGGGGGTTGATAAGATCAGAGACGTACAAAAAGTAGCTGTGGAAGAAAGCCGTCTGGGAATTCCGTTGATTTTTGCCATGGATGTTATTCACGGCTACGAAACAGGGTTTCCTATTCCGCTTGGGCTTTCGTGTACATGGGATATGGAAGCCATCAAAACGTCGGCTCGCATTGCTGCCAAAGAATCCACAGCTGACGGGATTAGTCTTACGTTTAGCCCGATGGTGGACGTATGCCGCGATGCCCGCTGGGGACGTATCGCTGAAACGAGCGGTGAAGATCCGTATCTGGGCGGACGCATTGCCGAGGCTATGGTCAGAGGTTATCAGGGCGAAAACCTGGCAGACAGCACTTCACTAATGGCTTGTGTGAAACACTTTGCTTTGTACGGTGCTCCGGATGCCGGAAGAGACTACAACACGGTGGACATGAGCCGTCAGCGCATGTTCAACGAATATATGTATCCGTACCAAGCTGCTGTTGATGCAGGTGCCGGTAGTGTAATGGCTGCTTTCAACGAAGTTGACGGTGTTCCTGCTACGGCTAACAAATGGTTACTGACTCAGGTGCTTAGAAATGAATGGGGATTCAAAGGATTCGTTGTCACTGACTACACGGGTATCAATGAAATGATTGATCACGGTATGGGTGATCTTCAGACAGTATCTGCGCTTGCTATCAATGCAGGTTCCGATATGGATATGGTGGGCGAAGGATACCTGACTACGCTTGACAAATCAGTAAAAGAAGGCAAAGTATCGGAAGATAAAATCAATCAGGCTTGCCGTCTTATCCTGGAAGCTAAATACAAATTAGGATTATTCGAAGATCCTTACAAATACTGCGATTCGAATCGTGCCGAAACAGAGGTATTCAATACCGAAAACCGCAAGATTGCCCGTCAGATTGCTGCCGAAAGTTTCGTTTTGCTGAAAAACGAGAACAATACTCTTCCTGTTCAGAAAAAAGGAACCATCGCTGTGATCGGACCTCTGGGCAACAACCGCAACAATATGTCGGGAACATGGAGTGTGGCTGTTGACGGAAGCAAACCGGCTACTTTGGTGGAAGCCATTCAGGAAGTTGGTGGCGAAAACGTAAAAGTTCTTTATGCCAAAGGAAGCAACGTTATGGATGATGCAGCCTACGAAGAAAGAAGTTCTGCTTTCGGCAAAGGTATCGGAAGAGACAACCGCACGGCTGAACAAATGATTGCCGAAGCACTTCAGGTTGCTAAGAAATCAGATGTAATCATTGCTGCGGTGGGCGAACTTGCCGAAATGAGCGGTGAGTCAAGCAGCCGTACGGACATCACAATCCCGGATGCACAGCAGAGATTACTGCGCGAATTGAAAAAAACAGGCAAACCGGTTATCGTTACTCTGTTTACGGGTCGTCCGCTGGCTCTTAAATGGGAAAATGACAATATGCCTGCGATCCTGAATGTATGGTTCGGTGGCACAGAGGCAGCTCCTGCTATTGCGGATGTATTGTTCGGCGATGTTGTACCGGGTGGTAAACTGACTACTTCTTTCCCGGTTGCTCCGGGACAAGTGCCATTGCATTACAACCACAAAATGACCGGTCGTCCTCAGAAACAATGGTTTGAGAAATTCAGAACCAGCTATCTGGATATCGACAATTTACCTTTATATCCGTTCGGATATGGTCTGAGCTACACGACCTTCGAATACGGAGATCTGAAACTAAGTGCTGAGTCTATGGATACCAATGGCAAAATCATTGCTTCCGTTGATATCAAAAACACAGGTAAATATGCCGGTGCCGAAGTCGTTCAGCTGTATATCAGAGACCTTGTAGGTTCTGTAACCCGTCCGGTGAAAGAGTTGAAAGGATTTGAGAAAATCACGCTTCAGCCGGGAGAAATGCGAACCGTAACGTTCGAAATCACACCTGAAACACTAAAGTTCTACAATGCTGAATTAGAGTATGTGTGTGAGCCCGGCGGTTTCGATGTGATGGTTGGTGGAAACAGCCGCGATGTGAAAACGCAAAGGTTTACTTTGAAATAAAACAAAGATCAGGAGCGTCTCAGGGCGCTCCTTTTTTTCTAATCTTCCAAAATCTGAAAACGATGAAAGCTCTAAAAACAACTCTTCTCTCTTTTCTCTCTCTCCTTTCGCTTAGCGCCTCCGCTCAGCAATCAACCTATTGCAATCCGGTCAATATTGATTACGGCTATGCGCCCATTCCTAATTTCACACAGTGGGGAAAACACCGTGCAACGGCCGATCCAGTGATTGTAAACTTCAAAGGAGACTATTACCTGTTTTCCACCAACCAGGAAGGTTACTGGTGGAGCAAAGATCTTTCGGACTGGCATTTCGTCCCGCAGAAGTTCCTGACGCAGGAGGCCATCGAAACAACGGATAACAAATGGGATGATCTGTGCGCTCCTGCGGCATGGGTTCAGGGCGACACTCTTCTGGTCATGGGGTCTACCTATTCCCGCATATTCCCTATCTGGATGAGCACAAACCCGAAAGACGAGAAGCCGGTCTGGACCAAAGCTGTCGAGAAATTCGATATCGGCGGATGGGACCCTGCTTTTTTCGTGGATAACGATCAGAGACTTTATATGTATAACGGCAGCAGCAATGTGTATCCGCTGTACGGAATCGAACTGAACCGCCAGACCTTCGAACCGATAGGCACACGCAAAGAACTGCTTCATCCGGATTACGATAAAATTGGCTGGCACCGTTTCGGGGAACATATGGATAATACCTTCCTCACCGGTTTTATGGAAGGTGCATGGATGACCAGACATAACGACAAGTATTACCTGCAATGGGGAGGTCCGGGCTCCGAAATGAGTCATTATGCCGACGGGTATGCCGTGGGCGATACGCCTCTCGGACCCTTTACGCATCACTCGCTTCCGCTCAGTATGAAAGCCGGGGGTTTTGCCCGTGGTGCCGGTCACGGATCCACCTTTCAGGACAACTGGAATAACTACTGGCATACTTCTACTATGATCATCTGTACGAAAAATAATTTCGAACGCCGCCTGGGACTATGGCCTGCCGGATTCGATCAGGACGATATCATGTATTGCAACACGGCTTTCGGAGACTATCCGCACTACCTGCCAACAGATTCTGCCGATCATCTGAAAAGTCGTTTCACCGGATGGATGTTGCTTAATTACAACAAGCCGGTTACTGTTTCGTCTACCTATGAATCGCTTTATCCGAACAACAGTGTGGACGAAAGTATCAAAACTTACTGGGCTGCAAAAACAGCCGGCAAAGGAGAATGGATATGCTCTGACCTGGGCGAACTCTCTACAATCCGTGCCATTCAGATTAATTTTGCCGATCAGGATGCTGAATTCAGAGGTAAAACGCTGGACAAATACCACCAGTACGAAGTGTTTGCCTCTGCCGATGGCCGGAAATGGCAGAAGATCATTGATAAGAGTAAGAACCTGAAGGATGTTCCGCATGATTACGTAGAGCTTCAAAAGCCGGTTAAAGCCCGCTACATTAAACTGGTAAACCTCCATATGCCTACCGGAAAATTTGCTGTTTCGGGGCTGCGCGTATTTGGTAACGGCAATGGTCTTAAACCCGAAAAAGTAACCGAGTTTATGGTTCTGCGCGGCAATAAGGACAAAAGAAGTTGCTGGATCCGATGGAAACCGGTAGATAACGCCTACGCTTACAATATCTATATCGGCCTTTCTCCCGATAAGCTTTACAACAATGTGATGGTCTATAATACAAATGAATATTACTACCATGGCATGGATAAAGACAAACCTTACTATTTTGCGATTGAGGCGATCAACGAAAACGGTACGTCCGAATGGACTTACGGGAAAGCGGAATAGTTTTCAATACAACTAATCGAATAGGAGGTTAAAGCTCAAAAGCTTCAACCTCCTTTATTTATAACAGAGTAACCTTATCAATACTCTGAACAGTCATATTTTCTTTTCGAAGTATTATCGTATGAATTTAATGGTTTCCTGAGAATTTTCTGTATAAATCCGAAGAATATAAATGCCACTATTTAATCGGATAATCGGAATTTCAGTCTGTCCCGGATTCAGACAACCTCTGTCCATACAACTTCCATCCGGAGAATATAATATCCAGTTCCCCGCATCATATGACGGATGTATAAGAATTACTTTATCTGTTTGGCGTACAAACTTTATAGCTGCTTCTACTGATATGCTGCCCTCTGATACAGTAGTCCAATCCGAGTAATGATAAAGAGTTTGTTTGTTTTTGCTCATCTGATGATTATTCCATTGTTTTTCAGATTCTTCTATAAGCAGAGTAGGATAAAGAGAATGGTATTCCTTCTCGCTTAATGAAGCTACACCTTCCCTCGGACTATAATAATTTTTAGTCATAAGTCCTGCTTCATTATAATCCAGACTCGTTGTATAATTCATTACCCAGAAATCCGGATGAGATGGATGAAGACCCTTATTACCTGAATATTCTTCCAGAAAAACACACTTTCCGCCTTTATTGTATTTCACTTGAAACTTTTTGGGATACTCACCATAGTTGATCAGATAAAGGCAATCGTTGTTTTCCCGTTCATAAGTATCATATTTATAATAATCGGCTTTGTCACTATTCGTATAATCAAACTTGCAGGTCGAATAAATAAAATGATCCTGCCCAAAACGGGTAATACATTCCGGAACATCCGGAGAAGTCTCATAAGTCTTTACACAAATAGTATCCTTATTATAGGTGTATTCTCTGCTGTATTTATAAAAATCATCCGCATAAGGGCCATATAGTTTAGGGATAAAAGATACTACTTTCGAATCCGGATCCAGAATAAATGTGAGGGTTCGTAATATCCGGACATTATCCATCAGAGTCTGACAGGAGAACTCAATCTGTTTATACCCATTCGCCAAAATCTCTTCTTTCCGTTCAAAAGGATACTCATTTCTTCCTTGCGTAAAAGATGACGGATATCCATGCTCGTCAAGATGTATGATCTCAGAACTAAACTCAATACCCGGACTTTGTTCCGTTACCCTCATTCCGTCAGGTAATATCCGGTAATCATATACAAACTCAGTTGAGCCATTATCTGAACTCTTAAATAATATATTGTTCAGCTTATCTCTTTTCTCATGATAAGAAGCTTGCCATCCGTTATTTATAAATTTGAAGTTTATTTTCTCTTTAACTTGTCCTTGGTGAAACAGTTCTGTCCCTTCTTTTGGGTAATATGTTTTTTGTTCGGCATAATCACCTGTCCATGATTTGGATTCCGGATTGAATGTATAAGATTCTTCCCGGCATCTATATTCCATATTTTCATTGTAAAAAGTTACGTATAAATTGCCGGGGACAGCATTCTGTGTCTGATCTTTCGTGTAATATACGTCTGCCCGCTTTCTGATCATATTCCAGTTTTCATCATAATATGTCGTATCTGTTCTGTATTTATCATTCGGATCCAGGTCAGAACCATTATAACAGTCCAGGATGTGAATATGATTTTTTTCATCAACAGATCCTTTTTGACAAAACATTAAATTCAGAAGACGTAGTCCGTGTTTATCTACCCAATCACACTCAAGCTCTTTGAATCCGTCTCCGGAAGCATAAAAAGTACGTACACGTTTTCCTCCGTCCGGGTAATCATACAATTTGTATTCTACTTTCGTTTCCGAATTACCCTGAATTGAGTATTCCTGCCACTCAGCCAGAGATCCATCTTCATTATACGTATATTTATCTTTCCGGAATAAAGTATATTTTTTATCGGGAGTTTCTGAATAATGATAAGTTGCAGTGAGATGTTGCTGATCATCGTAATCATAAGTTACATGCCCCTTCTTAACCCCCATATCCAGTTTCACAAGACTATCAAGTCTAAATGGAGCAGATTCGTTTTTGATTAATTCAGGCGCAAACTGATCCGGTGTCTTTATCATTTGATTGCGGAGCTGTTCCTGATGTGAAAAGGGCAATACGCGTTCTTTATGAAAAGATGTACGTGAGTGCCCGGTGAAAGGCAAGGCCAATAATAGCAGCAGAGAAATAGTTTTCATAATTTGAAAGATATGAGATTTACGGAATTAAAACAGGGAGCTAATACCGGCTGATTTTACAAGACATCCGGAACGCCCCATTCAAAGATGTTTCCTGCCATCACGGTATTAAAACTAATCTATCATCAAATGGAAACATTTTAAGCCCTCAAATATATTACTTTATTGTGAAATAAGAGATTGCCTTATAACAAAAAATAAAGAGAGCGTTAATCCGGCCGATAAATAATGGCAGGATTAACGCTCTCTTTTTGTCTGCTTTAAATATTCTGGAGAATAACTTACAGGCAAAAGTAACCCATATTCATATCTTTCAGTAGGAAAGACAACGTCTGATAAATATTATCATAGTAATCGGTTACTTCGACCGATTCCGTGATCCTTTTCTTTTCAGGGCGATACAGAAGAATCGGATTGCATCCCTTTGTCCGCATCTGAAGTTTCGCCACATATTTGTGGGTTTGAGAAGAGTATATTTTGCCATTCAAATCTGAGGTTAACAGTATCATGGAAGGATAAGAGGCATTCTGTCTGATATGGTGATATGGCGAAAGGTTCAACAGAGTGTTGAACTGCTCCCGGGAATCCGAAGACAACATTAACTCATGCTTATGCTTGAAATTAACCAGATCGTATACACCATCCGCCATTATAACCGTTTTACAAAAATCAGGATACTGATTCAGAGCCAGAGCAATAGCTGTGCACCCGTATTCCCGTCCGGATAAACACAGGTGCTCTTTACTTGTAAATTTATTTGCAATCAGATAATCCCGCATCAGTTTTAAATCTTTAGCCCTCTCAGCTACAGGAATAGATTTAATATTCTCCACATCGTTGCGCTGAACAAAAATGAAACCATGCTCCATAAATAAAATGCGGGAGAAGTAGAATGAATTTTTAAGATCGTCACTTCCATTCAGATAAGATAACAATACGGTAGGATTTTTACCGTTCTTTTGAATCCCTTTTTTATAGGATACAGAGAATGAGATAGAATCTCCATTGGCCGATTTTAGTTTTGTATATTCAGTAACAAAATCATCTGCTTTATACGGAATGTCTTCAAACTGACAAACACGTATATGCTTATCCGGATTTTCTATAGACGTATAATACAGGGATCTCGGCTCAAGATAGGTTTCATGATTGAAGTAGATGACAGAGTCGTTCGGGTTGTTGAAAAAATTGTATCGTCCTTTTTTACGGATCGCAATCTTTCTTTTGCTGAGAGATTTATTATTGATGAGATATATCTCATGCTCAACCGTATTCTTGTAACCGACCACCAGATGATCTTTTATGATCGAAAAGCCGGAGAATGCTACATCTCTGGCCTCCATGACCGGAATCATCGTACGGCTCTCCTTACTTAATCCATACAACGCGCCTTTATTCAGCTGATTGAACTTTATAAGATATAAGTTGAGACTGTCAACTCCTGCAATCCGGTAGTTGTAATTTGTGTTGACCGCCTGTGTATGCCAAAGGCAGAGTGACGGTTCGTCATCCGGAGTTACTCTGTATATATTTATCTGATTGTTATTGCTCTGCCGTTCGGCAATGTAAAGTTGGTTACTCCTTTTGTCATAGGTATAGCCGATGGAGTTAAACAGGTGGTCCGTATCATTCGTGATGTAACGACTAACTTTCGTTTCATTTTCCTGAAACGTAAACGAACACAAATAAAAGCTCTTAATTGAATCGGATGTATCTGTTATACCATCCTTGATAAAAAAGAGCGTTTGCCCTTCAGTTGCCCATTTTGCCGGATAATCATTGATATAGGGAATATGTTTAACCGGTTTATCTTCGCTCGTCATCAAATCAAATACATATAGTCCGATGTTATTTTGCAGATCCTCTGTCATTACTGCAAGCTTCTTTCCATCAGGCGAAATCTCGATCCGGGATGAAGCCTTCAACTGAAACGGAAACTCAAATTCTCTGATAAACACAGGTCTGCTCTCATGACGTGAATAGCTGTATAAGGCCGCTTTCTTACGGTATAGATGTGCTTTTAAGAAGAACACCTGATCACCAATTATACCGGCATGCAGTGTGTAGCTAATCCCCCCCAGCTCTGTAATCCGCTTATAGATATCGTTGCTGCGTGTCACTTCTTTATTAGATAACTGATACTGTGCGTTAAGCCACTCGGTGCGTTTCTCATTCATTGGCACATTAAGTTCAAGCCATTTGTAGTCATCTTTTAGAACTGTACCAAAATAATTTTGTTCGGTTGCATTGTTTTCGGCATAAGGATAATCAATTTGCTTTAAAATGCAGCTAGTTGTCAGGATTAAGAGCGAAATGATAATTAAATAACGAGTCATTTGTTTGAGATTGTTTATGTTAGATGTATTACGAATGCAAATAAAATCAACTAAATGAGAGAACTGTAATAAATGAATTGAAAAATACGGGCAATTAGATTTTAATAAATGTAATTATTTTTCATTAAAATATATACGTATGTGCTCTGTTGCTCTGCTATTATACTTAATCATCATAACAAAAGGATGTTTATTTTGTTCAGATAAAACATACGAGGTCATTTATACGGTTAAATAATCTGTAAAGCCTGTATGATTAATATTTTTCAAAGCAGGAATAAGTTCTTTTGCCAGCTTGATTAATTTGTGCGACGAGGATGTGTCAAAAGGTCACATCCTCTTTTCTTTTTGAGTCTGTCGTGCATGGGTATTGTTTTATGTGTAATATTCGCATAAACGCAAGCAAATATACGTATCTGTTAGCCGGAACAAAGGAGGAATTATTTTTTAT
>JBOFKD010000088.1:0-1028 GCA_051657165.1 Bacteroidales bacterium
CCAAAAATATTGGCTGGCGGATTGATTATTTTTTAATTTCGGAGGTTCTGAAATCTCATTTGCAAGAGGCTTTCATTTTACCGGAGCTGGATGGCTCAGATCATTGCCCGGTGGGCGTTGAGCTTAGTATTGGATAAAGAATTCTATAACAGATAACCAGCATTGAAAAGAGAATCCTATGATGATTTGATCTTTTTCAATGCTGGTTGTTTTTTTAGTAAGCTAAAAAATTTAGATGAATCGTATAAGCTCGCCATTTATAGCATAGAAAAGCAGACTGTCCAGAATAGTAATTCCAGCTTTATTCAATGCTGTTTTATACAGCTCTATTTGAGTTCCGTATTTACCTGCATAATGTCTGTTCTCCAGATTCAATAAATCACTGTTACTTCCCGGATAAGTTTTGTAATCCACTAATACAACACCCCTGGATGTTTCCCATAGTAAATCGATAGAACCCCGAACAATCTGTTCGGCTTCCTGATACTGAAAAGGGGTCTCTTTCCAAATTCTTATGAGTGATCCGTATCTCTCTTCGAGGAATGTATATAAGAGGTTGATCGAATCAATGAGTTTAGAACTGTCTCCGATATGAGTTAACTGATCATAGCTCCGTAGAATCTCATCACATTGCTGTCTGGTCGTTTTCTCATTCTCATAAATACAGAACAAATGATGAACAGCATTGCCAAGTTGATCCATTTCTTTGACACCGTTTAAAGAGACTGGACGATCAAACGATTTGAGGCTTTCTACCTGATAAATCGTAGCGCTTTCATGCCTGCTGGGAGATATATAGCGCGGAGCTTCGGAACATCGTTCTCCTGTAAAGGCTTTCAGACCTGACTCTTTTACCTCGGATATTATGCTTTTATTTTCAATGGCAGAACTGATTTCTGATATAAATGTATTGCCAGTGTTAAATAAATCAATGCTGCACGAAGTTTCAGGGATTTCACTGCAATGAATCCCCATCTTCTCAATCCAGTTGAAGTTGCTTTTTCCATTATAACCCGACGTGAAGAGTT
>JBOFKD010000089.1:0-45077 GCA_051657165.1 Bacteroidales bacterium
AAAGCCACATCGAAAGATGTGGCTTTTTTTGTTTTATACCGTTCCTGATCCTAAAAAACTTCGTGTAGTGTGTTTATTGTAAACGAAAGGATAGTCTGAATTTTCAACCGTATAAACGTGCGCGTTCATTCCTATGAACGTACAAGATCATTTAAATGAAAATATATTTTCATACTTATGAACGCGCAAGTTCTTAAGTATGAACTTTCTAAAGAATACGTGTGAAAAATTATCCGCATTGGTACGCCACGACTTTTACTGAAAAGATTGACAGATTCAGAAGCTAATTACGGATTCAGTTTACAATACATTATAAATTGAATCTGGCAATAATCACTAAATTCAGGACGATACAGAAATACGAGTTTCTGCTCGACGAAATACGTGTTTGTGCGCCGGGAAATACGTATTTTGATGGAACGAAATACGTACTTCGTAGCCGGGAAATACGTATTTCATGGCAGAGAAATACGTACTTCGTGGCAGGCAAATACGGGAATAAAGCTGATCGCTTATAACGCACATAAAGTCTGATTTTCAATCAGCACTATCAGCACAATCAGCACCTGTAGGATGTAATTAGCATATAATCAAGTGTATATGCTAATAATAAGTGTGCTGATTCAGTGCTGATTGGAGCTCTCAGTGCTGATTCGTTTGAGGTGAATCAGCACACCTATACACCTGTTAATCATTTATTTAATCTAAAAGTGCTGATTGTGTCGATTCAAAACTCAAAACTCTGTGTAGAAAATACAGAATAAGCTTCCTGATTTCAATTGCAACCAATCGTCACCAATTGCAACCTCAATTGCAACCTTTTAAACCTCTTGCAAAACGCTATATCATAGGTGTTTAAATGTTATTAAGCTATGCGGTTGCAAATGGTTGCAATTCAAAACTGCAAAACTCTGTGTATAGTTTTTTTGAAGAGAGTTAAGAGCTTCCGGAAATTCTCTTAAGTGGTTTTCCATTTTCTCTTAAGAGAATTTCGAATTTCTCTTAAGCAAATTTCCAACTGCCTGATCATGCCTGTTTGCAAGGAGCAAACTGAAATTAGCAAGGAGCAAAATAAGTTTTGCAAGTAGCAAACTTTCGTTTGCAAGTAGCTAATAAATAGTGTCTGATATCTGCATTTCTTCAACAACAACCGCATATACTTGTTTTTTTATCGCATCCCGTAACTAAACCAACCTTATATAAAAAATAATTCCTCCTTTATTCCGGTTAATCGATCCGTAAATTTTTGATATAAACATATATCTTTGTCGCGTTTAGGTTTTACATCAGCTTACAAAACACCCTGATATGCGTTTACATAATCTGGATTTGATAAAGGGTATCCTGATACTATTGGTCGTTCTCGGGCATGTATTGCAGGGATCTCTTCAGGATAATATAATACGATCTCTTATATATAGTTTTCATATGCCCCTGTTTATAGGCTTAAGCGGGTATTTGTGTAATTATTCAAGTCTGGCAGATCTGACTTTTTCCGACTTGATAAAGAAGTACCTGTTTCGCATGATTTTGCCATGGTGTATTGCCATGTTTGTCTATTCTATAGTTCTCGCTCATGGTTTTGACCGGATTCATCTGGTTGAGTCTTTTACTGAGAATTTTTCGAATCCGTATTATCACCTCTGGTTTATACCTGCTTTTTTTAGCTGGCTACTTTTCTCATGGATGATGTCCCGATTAGGGCTTTCCGGGAAAAAGCTTTTTGTTGCAGCAATTCTAATTAGTCTTGTTAGCCAGATATATAATACATATCCGGAGATTATTCATTCACCTGTTTTATGGGGAGAAGTATTCAAAGAAAGTTTTTATACGTTGCGTCCCTATAATTATATTTATTTTGTTGTGGGAATGCTGTTTCGAAAAACGAATCTGACTGCTCCCGGACTTAAAGACTGGTTAATTCCGTTTAGTGGTTTTGTGATTGTAGTGTATCTGTTCTTCTCTCCCGATAAAACCATCAATCTTGTAAATTCATTTCTCTTTAATATAGCCTTATTGTATCTGATTCTCAAGCTTATTTCTAATAATAAGTTAATCAGAATTCCTTTTTTTGAATGGTTGGGGATAAATTCACTGGCTATTTATTTATGGCATGTTTTACCGCTTCTTTTTGCTAAAGGAATGCTTGATGAAAGCAAAGAGTGGGTATTCTATCCTGTTATGTTTGTGCTGAATAGCATCTTGCTGATTGTTTATTATTACACATCTAAACTATCATTCTTTAAAAAGTATGTTTACGGACTTTCCCGTTAAGCGAAAATTACTTATTTTCTTTATAAATGGATTTTCTTATTTTTTGTTATGATTTATGTTTAGTAATATCTGGTATCTTTGCAATATATCTATAAGTCGAAGTATTTGATCTATAGATGTCTGCAATCATTTACACTATTGTATAAATCACAGTCGCAAAAGAAGTAATTCTTTGAAATATTCCGGGGGGGATAAAAATGAGAATGTGGAACTAGTAAAGATGACGAGCTTATTGATGCTCTGTATAGAATTTATGGGAAGAGCTTAGAAGAATTACTTAAATAATAGCATATTTCAAAAAAAGGATTTATCTGTATCTCAGATGAATCCTTTTTGCGTATATATACTCCCTCAAAGGCACTCCTGTCCGCTTATATCCTGACAAAACAGTCAAAAAGAAATTTAATTAATGAATAATTGTTTTATCTTTGTCTCTGCCCATTTTAACCAAATAACCAATGAACATGAAAAGATATAATCTCTTACTTCTATTTGCTCTACTAAGTATTTTTACAAATGAAATTTATGCAGACGACTTCTATAGAGTCTGGCTGAAAGATAAAGAAGGATCGGTATGTAATATATCCCGTCCCGAAACATTCCTGTCTGAATCGGCTATAGCAAGACGTAATAAGCAGGGATATGCAATAAATGAGAACGACTTGCCTGTGTCGGCTGTCTATCTGCAACAATTATCGGAAAAAGGAGAAATCATAACGCAAAGTAAGTGGATGAATACTGTGGTTCTTAAATTTAAGAATTACAAGGATTATGAAACGCTGAAAGAATTTGCTTTTATTGATTCCCTGAAATGGATAGGTAATTACGATGGGAGTAAACCGTCTAAACGTAAGAATAATTTAAGAGGCGAACATCATGCCCGAAATCTGAATGCGAAAGAAGTAGCTAATTTACATAAAAACAGTGTCGAACAAATTACTCTTCTTAAGGGTGATAAACTTCACGAAAGTGGTTACAGAGGTAGGGGAATGAAAGTGGCAATTCTTGATGCCGGCTTTCCTTCATGGGATAAGATTGCATCAATCAATAGTGATCAGGTTATAGAATATAAAGATTTCTCTTATCCGAAGGTAAAGCATTTCGGGGACGAAAAACACGGGACAAATGTTTTATCTATTCTGCTTGCTGATACGGATGACTCGATACAAGGGACTGCTCCGGAGGCGGAATATTATCTTTTCAAGACAGAAAATACGCTTTATGAGCTTCCGGTAGAAGAGGATTTCTGGATTTCTGCATTGGAATATGCAGACAGTACCGGTATCGATATTATTAATTCGTCTCTGGGTTATCATACATTCGATATAACATCGCTGAATCATACAAAAAGTAATGTAGACGGTCAGTCCAGTTTTATATCGCAGGCTGCTCAGAAAGCCATAGAAAGAGGAATGTTTTTAGTGATTAGTGCAGGTAACGATGGATTGACTGAATGGGCCAAGATTGGATTTCCGGCCGATACAAAGAATGCGCTTACCGTAGGAAGCATAGATCGTAAAGGTGAGGTAAGTAATTTCTCATCACGTGGATTCGTCCTTGGTAATTATGTAAAGCCGGATGTCGTTGCAATTGGTACGGGGACTGTATTGCTTAATCCGGATGGCAGTTGCACAATGTCTGACGGAACTTCCTTTTCGGCTCCGATTGTTACCGGACTGGTCGCTTGTCTGTGGCAGGCTCTTCCGGAAATGACAAATCTCGGACTACTTGACATTATCCGTAAATCGGGTAATCGCTATAAGAGGCCAAATGAGTATATGGGATACGGAATTCCAAACTTTCAGAAGGCGCTTAATTATGGAAATAATTAAAAAATAGCCAAAAGCCGTTTCAGCTTATAAAAAGCTGGAACGGCTTTTTTGTTGACTTCGTATCAGATAATCTTATATTTTATCTGATTAGATATCTGATGTTTAATTTCGCGTTAATCTTGTCCTGTAAACCAATTGAGGGTCTTATTTGTTTTCTTTTGAAAATAGATTGTCATGGAACATCAACTTGAAAATAAATTAATGCGAAAATTCTTTCCGGCTATCTTATTCTTTGGTAGCTTATGGGGAATTATTGAGGCTACTCTGGGGTGGCTGTTACACTTATTTCATTTTAAAGGAACCTCCTTTATTGTCCTTCCGTTTGCGATAACGTTTATGTTTCTGGCCATCCGGAAATCCGGTACACCAAAAGCAGCTTTTGGCGTAGCTATAGTTGCTTCAGTAATAAAATTGTCGAATCTGTTCATCGGTTCGGTTCCGGTATACTGGGTGGTTAATCCGGCTGTATCGATATTGCTGGAGGGTATTGCATTTTATCTGGTTTACAGATTAGTGCATAAACAAGGAACATCTGCCGTATTTTCGATCAGAAACTTTCTATACGGTTCTCTTATCTTTTTCGCTTTTCAGCTTCTCTTCTGCGAATACAGGATGAGTATACAATTGCAGATGGGAGCCAATCCGTATGTGCTTCTTCAATCTTTTGAGGGCTCTTTGTTTATGAGTCTTATGCAGGGATTATATCGTATGGGGCTGACTCTGGGTATTTTATATCTGTTGAAATCTTTCTCTGAAAATAAGCTGCAATTGCGAATGTCTCATTCCTTCGTTTTACTTTTTATATCGCTTATTCTTACCAATGTTTGTTTGTAGGAATGATCTGTCGGGATATGTTCTGGCAGGAGGAAGAAGCAGTCGTTTCGGAAGAAATAAGGCTTTAGCTTTGATTGAGGGAAAGTCAATGCTCTCTTATAGTACGGATCTTTTAAAAAAGAATTGTGCTTCGGTGTGTGTAAACAGAGGTATAAGAACCGATATAGATTTTCCGGATACGATTTCTGATCTGATTCCTGACATTGGGCCTATGGGTGGGATTTATAGCTGCCTGAAGGCTTCTTCAACAGAATATAGTCTGATATTGACCTGTGATATGCCATTTTTAACTGCTGAAATGCTGGATAGACTGATTCAGCTCTGGCAAAAGAAAAAGATGGCTATTACTCTTTTTAAGGATAAAGAAGGAAACTTATATCCATTTCCCGGAATCTATTCGAAAGCATGTATTCCGGTCCTCCGGCAACTAATACCAGACCATAACTATAAAATAAAATCTTTGATTCATCAGACAAAAGTTTGTGAGTGTGAGCTGAGTGATAGTGAGCTCAAAAATATGATCAACCTTAATTATGCAGATCCTTCGTTTTTTGAATGATTTTACTGAATAATAAATTTTCGTTCATTATGAATAATATATCATTGAAAGGCTCTCCTTTGCAAGGGTTAACGGGAGCGACATTAGGATTCTTTTTTGGATTTGCAGCAGTCGCTCTCTATGGACCTACTGCTCAGAATTTTCAGGAAGCCATGAATCTGACACCTGCTATGGTGGGCTTTCTGGTTTCTATTCCATCGCTTTCAGGCTCGTTGCTCCGAATTCCGTTTGGTGCATGGGTCGATGAAAACGGCGGAAAGAAACCTATGATGATATTATTATTTCTCTCATTGATCGGATTAAGCGGAGTTACTCTTTTGCTGAAGACTTCTTATCCGGATAATATGCAGGGTATGTATTGGCTTGTGTTATTATTCGGATGCCTTAGTGGATGCGGGATCGCTACATTTTCACCCGGAAATGCAATGACTTCATACTGGTTTCCGCAAAGAAAACAGGGGTTGGCTCTGGCTGCTTATGCGGGAATAGGTAACCTGGCTCCGGGGCTTTTCTCATTTATCCTGCCCTTGTATCTTCATAAGTTCGGATTTATCTCTGCTTATATAGCATGGTCTGTTTTTCTGGCAACAGGATTTGTGTTGTTTTTACTGGTCGGTGTTAATGCCTGGTATTTTCAACTAAAATTGAAGAATACAGATAATACTCAGTGTATATCTGTAGCTAAAGAAAAAGGAGAGGAGTTATTCCCTTCAGGAAATGCAAAACAAAGTCTTATGAAATCTGCAAGGGTAGCTAATACCTGGGCACTGGTTCTTTTATATTTTGCCACTTTTGGAGGTTTTCTGGCTCTTACAGCCTGGTTTCCTACCTATTGGATGAAACTTCACGGATATGAAGCTGTTACTGCTGGAGTCCTAACCGGATGTTTCTCAATTCTGGCTTCTGCCATTCGAATACCCGGAGGCTCTATTTCCGATAAAATTGGAGGAGAGAGACTGTGTCTGATATCAATGTATCTGATGCTGGGAGCGGCACTAATCCTTACATTTTCGTTTAATACGGTTTTTGCATTTATCGCAGCTATAGTGATGGCTGTTGCTATGGGTTTTAATAATGCGGCTGTTTTTAAACTAGTGTCTGCTTATGTGCCTACTGCTGTTGGAGGTGCTTCAGGATGGGTCGGAGGTTTGGGAGCTTTTGGTGGGTTTGTGATACCTCCGCTTCTCGGCTGGTTTGTTTCATTGTATGGAAATGTCGGATATGGCAGAGGCTTTATTGTTTTTGTTGTTCTATCCGTCATAAATCTCTTTGTTCTTTATTTCTGGCTTATGCGCTATAAACGCAAACAGGAGCTTCAGAATAAATAAGCAACTACTGAAAATAACGTTCGTAAATCATATATTATGTTAGACAGTCTTAGATATTTTAACCGTCAGTCCGAATATACCAAAGACCGGTATGTAGAAATTACTGCCGAAGATCGGGCATGGGAAAGGTTTTATAAGAGACGATGGCATCACGATAAGGAAGTTCGTTCTACTCATGGTGTCAATTGTACCGGATCTTGCTCCTGGCGTGTTTTTGTCAAAAACGGAGTCGTGACCTGGGAGTTACAGGAAACAGACTATCCGCGTACACGTCCGGATTTACCCAACCACGAACCGCGTGGTTGTCCGCGTGGAGCAAGTTACTCCTGGTATCTTTATAGCTCTGCACGGGTGAAGCATCCAATGATCCGGGCATCTTTGCTCCAGGCTTACCGCGATGCGAAAGCTGCGGCTAAGGATCCGGTTGATGCATGGACTAAACTTATGCAGGATGAAACAGCTTGTAATCAGTATAAATCAGAAAGGGGACTGGGTGGTTTTGTTCGCCTTTCGTGGGAGGAAGGCCTGGAGATAACAGCTGCTGCAAATATTTATACTATTCGTAAATACGGACCCGACCGTGTGGCGGGATTTACTCCTATTCCGGCTTTCTCGATGGTTTCGTATGCTTCGGGAACGCGCTATCTGAGCTTAATCGGAGGGGCAATACTGAGCTTTTATGACTTTTATTGTGACCTGCCTCCTGCTTCTCCTCAAACCTGGGGCGAACAGACTGATGTGCCTGAAAGTGCAGACTGGTTCTCATCATCTTTTCTTATGTTATGGGGATCAAATGTGCCTGTAACCCGCACACCTGATGCTCATTTTATGACTCAGGCCAGATATAAGGGAACAAAAGTGGTGGTAATAGCACCGGATTATAATGACGCTGCTAAATTTTCGGATATTTGGGTTAAGCCAAAGCAAGGCACAGACTCTGCATTAGGTATGGCTATGGGACACGTTATCCTGAAAGAGTTCTATGCAGACAAACAAACAGATTATTTTACGCAATATGCAAAACAATATACTGATCTTCCGTTTTTAGTGAAGCTGGAAAGCCGGGACGGGAAATGGTTGCCGGGGCAGATGTTAAGAGCTTCTGATTTTGCTGATCATATGGGTATGGAAACTCATAGTGACTGGCGTCCGGTGATGATGGATGATACCGGAGAAAGAGTAATTCCGAATGGAACGATCGGGTCCAGATGGGATGAGAGCAGTAAGTGGAATCTTGAACTCAAAGATGTGCGCACTGGCAGGGACTTTGTGCCTGTATTGTCTGTAAAAGAAAAAAGCACAGAAGTTCTGGATGTGCAATTCCCATTCTTCGGAGGCAAAGAATATAAAAACCCGTTTGTGCATGCAACTGATCATGCTGATACAACTTCTCATAAAATCCCTGTTGTGAAGATTCTGACAGAAAAAGGAGAAGTGTATTGTACAACTGTGCTTGATCTTATGTTTGCTAACTACGGTGTAGACAGGGGTTATGATGATCCGAATACTGCGAAGTCGTATGAGGATGATCTTCCGTTTACACCAAAATGGCAAGAACAGATTACAGGAGTTCCGGGAAAAGAAGTGGTTGCTATTGCGCGTCAGTTTGCTGATAATGCAGCCAAAACTCAGGGGAAATCCATGATTATTATAGGTGCCGGTGTGAATCAGTGGTATAATTCTGATATGACTTACCGGAGTGCTATAAATATGCTGATGTTATGTGGTTGTATTGGGCAGCCGGGCGGTGGTTGGTCGCATTATGTAGGACAGGAAAAAATTCGTCCGCTTGCCGGATGGGGAGTTCTCGCATTTGCTTCAGACTGGCAACGTCCTCCGCGTCAGGTAAACTCAACGTCTTATTTTTATATGCATAGTGATCAGTGGAGATATGAACGTGTGGGACTTCAGGAAGTACTTTCTCCGCTGGCTGATAAAAAACGCTGGGAGGGAATGTCTCTTATTGATTGCAATATTAAAGCGCAACGTATGGGTTGGACTACCTGTTCGCCTGAATTGAATATGAATCCGCTGGATGTGGCTCCTAAAGCTGAGGCTGAGGGGAAAGATCCGAAGGAGTGGTTATGTTCAAAACTCCGGAGTGGAGATGTTTCAATTGCTTCGGAAGACTTGGATAGTGAGCAGAATTATCCGAGAAATCTTTTTATCTGGCGCTCTAATCTGATTGGTTGTAGTGCGAAAGGAATGGAGTATGTGATGCGTCATTTACTAGGTGCTCAGAATGGTATCGGAGGTGAAAATCTGAAACAGCGCGGAGCTGAATTACCTAAAGAAGTGAAATGGCATGACAATGACCGGAATGGTAAACTTGATCTTGTAGTGACGGCCGACTACCGGATGACAACCTCTTGCCTGCATTCTGATATTGTATTTCCTGCGGCAACCTGGTATGAAAAGAATGATATAAGCAGTACGGATATGCATCCATTTGTGCATCCTTTCTGTCAGGCGGTAGATCCGGTTTGGGAAGCCCGCTCTGATTGGGAATTATTTAAAGATCTGTCGGCTAAATTCTCAGAGCTTTGTCCCGGTTATCTGGGTGTGGAAAAAGATATGGTTATGCAGGCAATCCAGCATGATACGCCTGTTGAAATATCTGAACCTCTGGAAGTTGAAGACTGGAAAGTAGATGGTTCAATGCCTGAACCTGGTAAGAATATGGCTAATCTGATTATCGTAGAGCGTAATTATCCGGATACGTATAAGCGTTTTACTACTCTCGGGCCATTGGTTTCATCCAAAGGTGTAGGTACAAAAGGTATAAGCTGGGATGCCAAACAGGAGTTCGAGTATCTGAAAGAAATGAATTTTGTAGAAGAAGAGCCTGGTGAAACAAACGGACTTCCTCAAATACGGACGGATGTTCAGGCTGCAGAGACAATCCTTACGCTGGCTCCAGAAACGAATGGTGAAGTAGCGGTGAAAGCATGGGAGAGTATGTCTCAGAAAACCGGACGGGATCATATGCATCTTGCCATGAAACGTGCAGGTGAGCATATCCGGTACGATGATCTGGTGGCCCAACCCCGCAAGGTGATTACTTCTCCGTGCTGGAGTGGTATTGAGTCTGAAAAGGTTAGCTATAATGCCGGTTATATCAATGTGCATGAGCTGATTCCGTGGCGTACTCTTACAGGACGGCAGTCGTTCTATCAGGATCATTTGTGGATGCGGGAATTTGGTGAAGCATTAGTGACTTACAAACCTCCGATCTCTACCAAAGCTGTCAATAGTTTGATGAGCGGCATGGATAATAAAGATGAGGTGCTTGCTCTGAATGTTATTACGCCACATAATAAATGGACAATCCACTCTATGTGGTCTGATAATTTACTGATGCTGACTCTTGGCAGAGGAGGTCCTGTAGTCTGGATGAGTGAGACGGATGCTCAGAAAATTAATATCAGTGATAACGATTGGGTTGAGCTGTTTAATGATAATGGTGCAACAATGTGCCGGGCAGTTGTTTCGCAAAGGATTCCGGAAGGTGCACTTATTTTGTATCACAATCAGGAGCGTATTGTAAATATGCCACTTAGTGAAAAGACCGGGCATCGTGGAGGATTGCATAATTCACTTGCTCGTATTTGCCCGAAACCGACGCACATGATTGGCGGATATGCTCAACTTTCATATAGCTTTAATTATTATGGAACAATTGGAGCAAACAGGGATGAGGTGTGTATTATACGTCGTGTGCCTGTTGTGAGATGGGGTGATGATGAAGCTTAACCACGAAAAATCGAAAAAGGAATGAAAATAAAATCACAAATATGTATGGTATTAAGCCTTGATAAATGTATAGGCTGCCATACCTGTTCGGTTACGTGTAAGAATGTATGGACCACCCGTCAGGGTGTTGAATATACCTGGTTTAATAATGTAGAGACTAAACCTGGTTTAGGCTATCCTACAAACTGGGAAAATCAGAAACACTACAGAGGGGGCTGGGAAAAATCCGGAAAAGGCATAAAACTGAAGCAAGGGTCCAGAATTAAAGAGCTGGCTTCGATATTTGGAAATCCGTATATGCCCTCTGTTGATGACTATTATGAACCATTTACGTTTGATTATTCAACATTACAGAGTACACGTAAATTTAAAACACCTCCTACTGCAAGACCTTACTCTATTCTGACCGGGAGACGTATGGAGAAAATAGAAAAAGGACCGAACTGGGAGGATAATCTGGGAGGTACTTTTAAGCAGCGCTCCGGCGATGTGAATCTGGAGGGTATAGATACGAAAGATTTTGAAGCTTTCGAACGTTCTTTTATGTACTATTTGCCACGTTTGTGTGAGCATTGTCTGAATCCGGCTTGTGTGGCTGCTTGTCCATCAGGTGCTATCTATAAGAGAGATGAGGACGGAATTGTTCTTATTGACGAAGAGAGATGCCGCGGATGGAGAGAATGCGTAAGTGCATGTCCGTATAAGAAAAGTTACTTTAACTGGGTCCGGAAAAGATCTGAGAAATGTACATTCTGTTTTCCGCGAATTGAGAATGGGAAGCCTACGGTTTGTTCGGAATCATGTGTGGGACGTATTCGCTACATTGGTGTAATGCTTTATGACGAAGACCGGGTTAAGGAGTATGCTTCGACGGATGATCCTGAAAAGTTGTATGAGGCTCAGCTAAATATATTTCTGGATCCCCATGATGAGACCGTTTGTGCAGAAGCTATGAAGCAGGGAATTCCTCATACGTTTATTGAAGGAGCTAAGAATTCACCGGTCTATAAAATGATGAAAGAATGGAAAATAGCTTTTCCTCTACATCCTGAATTCAGAACCTTACCAATGGTCTGGTACATACCTCCGTTATCACCCGTAATGAGTGGTCTGGAAGAAGATACTCTGGGTAAACTTCTGACCGGAGTTGATGAAATGCGTATACCATTGAAATATATGGCAAATATGTTGTGTGCCGGAAATGAAAAACCTGTAAAAGATGCTTTGGTGAAACTTGTAACGATGCGTAACCGGATGCGTAAACAGTTGGTTGATCAGGCTGATATTGATCCTGCTGAATATACAGCTGCAGGTCTGACTGCTTTGCAGTTTGACGAAATGTACAGATATCTGGCTCTGGCGCCTTATGAAGAGCGGTTTGTGATTCCAACTATGCGTACAGATCATTTGAAGGATACTTTTGCTGTACGCTCAGAAAGTGGTTTTGATAAGCCTCGCGGAAAAGAAAGAGCTAAAAACTTAATGGGAGGAATGTAAGCATGGAGAAATCATTAAAACTGCTTTCGATTTTACTGGATTATCCAACAGCTGAAGTTCAGCACGCTCTGGTATCTTTTATCGATTTTCTGAATAATGATACCAGTATAGAGAAAAAGCAGCGTAAGCGGGTTATTGCCTTTATGGATATGTATCGGAATAAGCCATTACTGGAGTGGCAACAGGAATATACACAAGTGTTTGATTATACGCCTTCAGCATCGCTGTATCTTTTTGATCATATTCATGGCGAATCCCGGCAGCGTGGAGCCGCAATGGTTAATCTGAAGCTTATGTATGAGGATGAAGGACTTGAACTCTCAGCGAATGAATTACCCGATTATCTGCCGGTTTTTCTGGCCTTTCTGGGTGAAACAAAGTCTATGAAGCAAGCCGCAGATTATCTGGCTGAGGTGAAAGATGTACTTGAAGATATACTGAAAAGTCTGGAGAAGTCTGAAAGCAATTATCAATATCTGCTGAAGTGTTTACTTTCGATTGCCTCAAAAGGAAAGGCAAGTGAGCATCCGGCAGATTCTTATTCGGATGAACTTAGTAAAGCTTGTGCGGGTTGTTTGTTTAATCAGGAAATTACTCACTAAAACGAATGCACGATGTCAGGTTTCTGGAATAATTCGCTATTTAATTATTTACCCTATATTGCACTTGCCTTATTAGTCTTTGGGGTAATTACGCGCTTCGTGAAAGCAAATAAGTCGATTCAGGCAACTTCTACTCAGTTCTTGTCTAACGATAAGTTGTTTAACGGGGCAATCATGATGTTTCATTATGGAATTGTATTCGTCTTTTTCGGACATGTTTTTGGATTGTTCACTCCAACATGGCTTTATGAGCTGGTGATGACTCCCGAAACAAAACGTATACTTGCAATATCTATGGGCTCGCTTTTCGGAGTATGCGCATTGATAGGTATTGTCGGATTGACGATTCGTCGTTTTACGAACCGTCGGATTTATGATAATAGTTCGGTACATGATATTTTTATAGCACTGCTTGTCTCTGTTCAGATATTTCTCGGAGTCTGGTCAACGGCTATTACGGCTGTTTCTCCGCCTGAAGAATACTTTTTACTGGATACATGGGCAAAAGGTGTTGTGACTTTCAATCCTGAGTCAGCTTCTATTCTGGCAAAAATGAGTCTGATTCATCAATTGCATATATTGAACGGTTTCTTTATTTTTATTTTATTTCCGTACTCGAAACTTATGCATTTTTTGGTTGCGCCAATCCAATATTTATGGCGCAGAGCTGAACAGCTTGTGTGGCAGCGCAAATCATAAATTATAAAATCAAGAGAGCGACCGGATCATTTTCTGATTCGGTCGCTCTCTTTTTCAGATATAAAAAAAAGCCACATCTCTCGATATGGCTTTTGTGATCCCGACAGGATTCAAACCTGTAACCTTCTGATCCGTAGTCAGATGCTCTATTCAGTTGAGCTACGGAACCGTTGTCGTTTCTGATAACGATACAAAAGTACGACTTTTTTTTTATCCTCCAAATCTTCAATAAGTGCTTAAAGCCCGCTTGCAGGCTAAATGCTTGAATTTAAGTGAGAATAAAATATGTTAAAATAGAATCTTTATTTACTTAAATCAGTTCGGACGGATCATCCGGATCTTCAAGGTTCGCATTGAACTCAGCTTTGATTGCTAAAATCTCAGCTTTCACTGCTTCGAGCCTCCGGATAATCTCGTAGTTGCGCTCGAGTGAGTCTTTATTGTTTTTGAGTTTGTTTCGTGCACCTTGCAGCGTCATGCCTTTTTCGCGTACCAGATGATAAAAAAGGCGTATGGTTTCGATATCTTCTTTGGAGTATTTACGTGTCCCGCCTTTGCTTTTTTTCGGAGATATGATATCTACCTCTCTTTCCCAAAAGCGGAGAAGAGATTCATTAACCTGTAACATCTCGGCAACCTCGCCGATATTGTAATAGAGTTTTAAATTCTTATTGGTATTTAGTGCCATATCTCAAAATACTCTGAAGTGTAAATAATACTTGTTGTTTAATCCATCATCCGCCCCATAGTCGAAGAAAGCTGTACCATCTTATCGTATTCAGCCGGAGTAAGATCCATAAAGTAATAGTTCTGAGGATTTACCGGTTTGCCTTTGAAGTGAACTTCATAGTGAAGGTGAGATCCGGTTGCTTTTCCCGTGCTTCCAACTTTTCCGATAACTTCGCCACGTTTTACTTTTTGACCTCTCTTAACCGAGTAATCGTTCAAGTGAGCATAAAGCGTCTTATATCCGTATCCATGATTAACGATAACAGTTTTACCATATCCCTGATCCCAGTCGGCTTTTTCGACAACTCCATCACCGGTTGAATATATAGGTGTTCCTGTTTTAGCCGTAAAGTCCATACCAGTATGCATCCGAACGGTTTTGTAAACAGGATCTATGCGTCGTCCGAAGCCTGAAGATGTTTGTTTCAGATCTTTATTTAAAATAGGCTGAATTGCCGGAATACAAAGTAGCCTGTTTTCTTTATCGTTAAACAGAGTCATTAACTCGTCATAAGATTTAGACTGGAAGTACAGGCGTTTGTCAAGCAAGTCCATTTTTTGAGCGGTAGATTTGATCAGGTCTTCATTTGATAGATTTGTTAATTCTTCATATCTGTTTGTGTTTGAGAAATCTCCGCTTCTCATTTCATCCGGCAGAGGTTCTGCCTGAAGCATGATTCTATACAGGTTGTCATCCCGGAGCTCAAGTTCTGTAAGCATTGTTTCGGCCTGATTAATCCGGTGCGAAAGAATTTTATTCTGAGAGGATAAAACGCTAATTTCACGTTTTAAAATCTTTTCATACGGTGAGTCCAGATAATAGGATAACAGAAAGAATAATCCACATCCAATCAGCGAACTGATAAAGAAGTGACGAAGTACCCCAACGACTTTTTCGCCGGTTGTGGGATAAACTCGTTCGTAGTTTAACGTATGAGGATTATATCGATAATATATTTTTTTGCTCATTTTTTGTATTAAAAAGAGAGATGTTGCTGTTTTTTCTAATGAAAGGTGGTGACAAAAATAATATTAAACCCTATTTTTGCAACTCTAAATGTTGTCGAATTTAGAATTATTATCGTGAATCATTCGAATTTACGTGAAATCGACTATTTTTATAAAAGAATTATATCATAACTAGTATATTTTATGTTATCAGCTAAAGAGATCAGAGAATCTTACAAGAAGTTTTTCGAAAGCAAAGGGCACCAGATTGTACCTTCTGCACCGATGGTGATTAAAGATGACCCGACATTGATGTTTACTAATGCCGGGATGAATCAGTTTAAAGATATTATTCTTGGTAATGCTCCCGCCAAGTATAAGCGTGTCGCCGATTCTCAGAAATGTCTTCGCGTAAGTGGTAAACATAATGACCTGGAAGAGGTTGGTATAGATACATATCACCATACTATGTTTGAGATGCTTGGAAACTGGTCATTTGGTGACTATTTCAAAAAAGAAGCAATCGAATGGGCATGGGAATATCTGGTAGATGTGCTAAAACTTGATTCGACCCGCTTGTATGCTACTGTTTTCGAGGGGTATGCACCTGAGGGTCTGGAAAGAGATAACGAGGCGGCAGCAATCTGGGAGCAATTCTTACCTGCTGATCGTATTATTAACGGAAACAGAAAAGATAATTTCTGGGAAATGGGTGATACAGGTCCTTGTGGTCCTTGTTCTGAAATTCACATTGACCTTCGTTCTGCTGAAGAGCGTGCTGCTGTAAGTGGACTGGAACTTGTGAATCAAAGCCATCCTCAGGTAATTGAAATCTGGAACTTGGTATTTATGCAATATAACCGTAAAGCTGACGGTACGTTGGACGGACTTCCTGCTAAAGTAATTGATACAGGAATGGGATTCGAGCGTCTGGCTATGGCTTTACAAGGTAAAACATCAAACTATGATACTGATGTTTTCCAGCCAATTATTCAGGCAATGTGTGGCATTGCAGGTGTAGAGTATGGTAAAAATGAGCAAACGGATATTGCTTTGCGTGTAATTGCCGATCATATCCGTACGATTGCATTCTCTATTACAGACGGGCAATTACCGTCAAATGCAAAAGCAGGTTATGTAATCCGCCGTATTTTACGTCGTGCCGTTCGTTATGGATATACATTCCTTGGACAACAGCATGCTTTTATGCACAAATTAATTCCTGCTCTTATTGGTACAATGGGAGATGCTTATCCGGAATTGGTTTCTCAGCAAACTTTGATTGAAAAAGTTATTAAAGAAGAAGAGGAATCTTTCCTTCGTACATTGGAAACAGGTATCCGTTTGCTGGATCGTGTTATGAATGATACAAAAGCAAAAGGTCTGAATGAAATCAGCGGTGTAGATGCATTTACATTATATGATACGTTTGGATTCCCGTTAGATTTGACAGAATTGATCCTTCGTGAAAATGGATTTACGGTTAATCTGGACGAATTTACAGCAGAGATGCAAAAGCAAAAAGAGCGTGCTCGTAATGCTGCGGCTGTAGAGACAGGTGACTGGGTAATTGTAAAAGAAGGAGAACCTCAGTTTGTAGGATACGATTTAATGGCTTGTGATGCAGAAATTCTGCGTTACCGTCAGATCAAACAGAAAAACAAAACATTATTCCAGTTAGTACTTGATAAAACTCCTTTCTACGCAGAGAGTGGAGGACAAGTAGGTGATACAGGAGTTCTTCGTAATGATGAAGAAACAGTTAATATTATTGCAACGAAAAAAGAAAATAATCTGGCTGTTCATATTACTGAGAAAATGCCTCAAGACGTTTCAGCAACATTCTTTGCTGAAATTAACCTGGCTGACCGTGAGGCAACAGCTGCTAATCACACAGCTACTCACCTTATCCACGAAGCGTTACGCGAAGTGCTTGGTTCTCACGTAGAACAAAAAGGATCAATGGTGACACCGGATCTTCTGCGCTTTGACTTCTCTCACTTCCAGAAACTGACAGAAGAGGAGATTGCTCAGGTCGAAAAGCTGGTAAACAAAAAAATACGTCAGAACGTAATGCTGGATGAGCACAGAGCTCTGCCGATTGCTCAGGCAAAAGAGATGGGTGCTATGGCTTTGTTTGGTGAAAAATATGGCGATGAAGTTCGCGTAATCCGTTATGGATCTTCTGTTGAACTTTGCGGAGGTACACACGTTTCAGCAACAGGAAACATTGGAATGGTGAAAATCATTTCAGAGAGTTCTATTGCAGCAGGTATTCGTCGTATTGAAGCTATTTCGGGTGAAAAAGTAGAGGAGTTTATCTCTCTTCAACAAGATCTTCTGAAAGAAGTGAAAGGTTTATTTAATAACGTGCCAAATCTTACACAGGCTGTTCGTAAAGCAATAGATGAAAACCAGGAGCTTAAAAAGCAAATGGAAGAATTTATGAAAGAGAAAGCCTCAGAACTTAAGAAAGCGTTAATCAAATCAGCTGCTGAAATTAACGGGGTGAAGGTGATTCGCTTTGTTACAGAGATGCCATCTGATATGGTTAAAAATATTGCTTTTGAGCTTCGTGGCGAGATTATGGATAAATTCATTTTTGTAGCAGGAACTCAGGATGCAGGAAAACCATTATTGACAGTAATGATGAGCGATTCTTTGCTTCAGGATGGTCTGAATGCCGGACAAATGGTTCGTGAAGCAGCCAAATTGATCCAGGGAGGCGGAGGCGGTCAGCCTCACTTTGCTCAGGCTGGTGGTAAAACTACTGAAGGATTAGACAGTGCCGTAAATAAAGTGATGGAACTGGCAGGACTTTAATTCCGGATTTAAGATAAAAAAATTAACAGGGTTGAATTTGATTTTATTCAGGTTCAACCCTGTTTTTTGTTTAAAAACGTGATATTCAGAACGAAATAAACCTTTTAGTTGTTTATTATCTACTCCTTGGTAATTATATATTTAATAACAACAAAAGAGAATGAGAAATAATGCAGGATGGATCCTTTTCTTCATTTCCATATTATTGGCAGGATGCACGAAGAATAGTGATAAAAAAGTGGTGATGAGTAAGGATGAAGCAGGTGAAGATTTATTGAAACAATGGGTTGGATGTTATGTTACAGATGGCTATGAGCATCGCGAGAAGGGGTTTGACTGGGTTTCTGTCTGTGTATCGCAACTTAATGACTCAATTGCAAAAATTACAGTTCGTTCCAGAGCTGATATTAAAAAGCCAACATGTGTTTTTGACTCAAAAGCTAAATTGATAAATGGAAATGAGCTGGAGAGTGATTATGAGGGAAAGCGGATTCTTTTTCATTTGAGTCATGATACGATTACTGTCTCGGTTCCGGATAAGGACGATGAGAATATTCTGTATTTCTTTTGTTCCGGCGGGGCTACTCTTATGGGTGAGTATGTGAAAGTAAAAGGAGATATGGATTCAACACAGTTGTCCCATCATAGTTATATTAAACATTTATCTGATAAAAATTTTGCTTTCGAAATTCAGACTGTAGATTCTCTTTTGATTATTGATACCGAAGGATTCACGGATAATGATCGTGTACTTTCTCATTTAATAAATAATGAGGAGGTCGAGGAGAGTAAGATTACAGATCTTGACAATGACGGATATCCGGAACTACTTGTCTTTCTTGAACAACAAAGTGCTCTCCCTGAGGGTGATGTTATCGGGTATTCTGTAATAAATAATACAGATATAATTCCGATCCTGTATACACCTGTTACACACAACAAAAGTTTAAAGTCCATGTATGCCGGGAATGATTCTTTTGAAATAAGAGATCATAAACTTATTCAGATCTTTACCAGTTCTGCGAATAATAAGCCTGTAGTCGTTCATTATATGCTCAAAAATAATGGTGCAAATAAAGAATTTACGATAGATTATATAACCGGATTATCCTGATCTTACGCCATTATAGTTTAAAACTATGATAGCATAGAAAGGAATAATCGATTATTGATAAAACAGAGAAATAAATCTGTTTTCTTTGTAATGTCAAAAAGACAAAGAATTTCTTCCGGTTAGCATTCTGATTGAAGAGAGAAGTTCAGTCTAAGAAACTTATATAATTAACTTAAATACATGAAACTATGGTACTAGTAGGTAAAAAAGCTCCGGTGTTTAAAGCTCCGGCTGTTATCAACGGAAATGAAATCGTTGATGGGTTCTCTTTAGAACAATATATAGATAAAAAATACGTTTTGTTTTTCTTTTATCCGGCAGACTTTACATTTGTATGTCCGTCAGAGCTAATCGCATTCCAGGATGCTATGGCTCATATTGAAAAATTAGATACAGTCGTTGTTGGTTGTTCGGTAGACTCACAGTTTTCTCACTGGAAATGGTTACAGACACCGCTAAATCAGGGAGGTATTCAGGGTGTGACATATCCTTTGGTTGCCGATCAGTCTCAAATGATTGCTGAAGCATATGATGTGTTAGCCGGAACCCGTACATTCAGTGAGGAAGGCGAAGAAGTATTCGAAGGAACGCCAATGGCTTATCGTGGATTATTCCTCATCGATAAGAGTGGAGTGGTGAGACATCAGGTGGTAAATGATATGCCTCTAGGTCGTAGTGTTGAAGAAGCTATCCGTGTTGTTGAAGCACTTCAGTTTACTGAAAAATACGGAGAAGTTTGTCCGGCAAACTGGAAAAAAGGTCAGAAAGGAATGAAACCTACCCAGGAAGGTGTTTCGGAATATCTGGCAGGAATGGAAAAATAAAAATTATTCTTAGTCGTTTAAGAATCAATATATGCATAAATTAAAGCGGGGAATTGTACTTAATTAAGTATAACTCCCCGCTTTTTTATCTCTTCATATACAACTAATTAAATTGTAAAGTTGTTGTATTTGTTGGAATTATCCTTAACTATAAACTATAATGGTATGAAGCAATTAGTAATATATGCTCATCCCGACTCCAAAAGCTTTTGTCATGCTATAAAAGACGATTATGTACAAGCATTGCAGGCTCAGGGAAAAGAGGTGAAAGTAAGAGATTTGTATGCTGAAGACTTTCAACCTGTATTGCGGTACAATGAACTTCAGCAATTATGCAAAGGTGACGAAATGAATGAGGATTTAAAGATTGAGCAAGCATTTATAAAATGGGCAGATGTAATAACATTTATTTATCCCGTCTGGTGGTCAGGCATGCCGGCTATTCTAAAAGGATATATAGATAGGGTCTTCTCATATGGCTTTGCTTTTAAATTTGACAATAATCGTTTCGTGGGAATGCTGACAAATAAGCGCGTCTTAATCATTAATACGATGGGAGGGGAGCGTGATATCTATTTGCAGACAGGTATGCTTACTGCGATGGAGAATATTATTGATAATGGTATTTTTAAGACCTGTGAAATGGATGTGATTGGTCATTATTTCTTTGGAAATCTTGTAGAAAGAGGTGATGAGAACAGAAAGAAAATACTACAGCAGGTGCGGAAAATTGCACATAATCTGACCGGTGAATTAAACGAAATATATTTTTAATGAGAGGTAACGAAGGCTGCTCAATGCATTATGCAAAGAACAGCCTTCGTTTTATTCCTTATTCTCAAAATATTTTTCAATAATACGCGGAATTGCATATTTCTCAAGATCCGTACGGTCAATGCAAATATACTCTTTTTCAAGTTGTGCACTTATCAGCTCTAGTTTGTAGAACTTGCAATATAAATGCTGATGAGAAAGTATATGCTTATACTCCTTCATAAGAGTCAGGCTTTTGATCTCAATGGCTTTAAACAGATTGGAAACAGCTTCCTCAGTAACAAGAGATTCATCTTTCGTTTCAATAAGCGGAAGCTGAAATAACCCTTTCCAGATATCATCGTTGGTCCGTTGCTCAAGCATCAATTTTCCATTAAATTCGACATCAAAGAAATGCAGGTAACGGGGTCTGGTTTTAGTTTTTCCTTTTTTTACCGGAAGCATATCAACCCTGTTATTAGCCAGAGCAAGGCACGACTCATTTAAAGGACAAATATTGCAGTCCGGTGATTGTGGGGTGCATTGCATAGCTCCAAATTCCATCATAGCCTGATTGAAGAGGTCCGGATGCTTCTTATCCAGTAACTCTTCGGCAAGAGCTTCAAAAAGCTTCTTCCCTTCTGTCGAATCTATAGGGATGTCTATATCGAATAAACGCGATAAAACACGATATACGTTTCCATCCACGGCTGCGTGGGGAAGTCTGTAGGCAAAAGAAGCAATAGCAGCAGCTGTATAAGGGCCAATCCCTTTCAATGAGCGTATGTCCTTATATGTGGTTGGAAATTGACCGTCAAAGCGAGACATGATATCACGTGCAGCTGCATGTATATTCCGTGCGCGGCTATAGTAGCCTAATCCCTGCCACATTCGCAGGACTTCATCCTCGTCAGCCTGAGCTAAATCCGAAATATAAGGAAACCTGGAGATGAAACGGATGTAATAGTCCAGTCCCTGTGCAACACGAGTTTGCTGAAGAATTATTTCAGAAATCCAGATGTGATAAGGGTCTTGCGTTTCACGCCAGGGAAGGTCTCTTTTATGCTGTAAATACCAGTTTATAATTGTTTGTGTCATAGCTGAATAGAAAAGGGCTACAAAGATAGTCTTTTTTGGTATTAACAAAACGTATTTATTCTCATCAAAAGAATAAAGTGTGAAAAGAATCTCTAATAGCTAAAATAAATTGTCAAACTTCGCCGAAAAGCTTGTGTGGCGATACGAGATTTCTTACTTTTGCCGAAAATTTAGAAACCAATATTATTACCTAAAACCGCAATGGGACAAAATCCTTCTTATAAAGTCTTCTCGGGAACTAATTCTCGATATTTGGCAGAAAAGATCTGTGCAAGTCTGAAATGTGAGTTAGGAAACATGATCGTTACTCACTTCGCAGATGGAGAGTTCGCTGTTTCTTTCGAAGAGTCAATTCGTGGAGAGCACGTATTTCTTGTTCAGTCTACTTTCCCTAACTCTGACAATTTAATGGAGTTATTGTTGATGATCGATGCTGCTAAAAGAGCTTCAGCAAAGTCGATTATTGCTGTAATCCCTTATTTCGGATGGGCTCGTCAGGATCGTAAAGACAAGCCACGTGTTTCTATTGGTGCTAAGTTAATTGCAGACTTGCTAAGTGTTGCCGGAATTGATCGTTTGATTACAATGGATCTTCATGCCGATCAAATTCAGGGATTCTTTAACGTGCCTGTTGATCACTTGTATGCATCTTCAGTATTCGTACCTTTCGTTCAGTCGCTACAACTTGAAAATCTGGTTATCGCATCTCCGGACGTAGGTGGATCTAAAAGAGCAAATTCATATGCTAAGTACTTTGGTGTGCCATTAGTATTGTGTCACAAATCAAGATCTAAAGCAAATGAAATTGATACAATGAGTATTATCGGTGATGTAAAAGGCAAAAATGTTATCCTTATGGATGATATGGTTGATACTGCCGGAACAATCACTAAAGCAGCTGATATTATGATGGAAGCCGGAGCATTATCTGTACGTGCTATTGCTTCTCATGCCGTTATGTCAGGTCCTGCTACGGAAAGAGTAACAAATTCAAAACTAACAGAGATGATTTTCACTGATAGTATTCCTTACACAAAAGAATGCGACAAAGTGAGAATTCTGTCAATTGCCGACTTGTTTGCTGAGACAATCAACCGTGTAATTGATAACGAGTCTATCAGCTCTCAGTTTATTATTTGATTTTAAAATATTTAGCTAAAGCCGCACACTCTGTAATGAGTCTTGTGCGGTTTTAGTTTAATATCGCTAGTATAGGAGATAATCTATGGGATTGCAATTCTTAAGCTTGTCCAGTGGTAGCAGTGGGAACTGTTATTATCTAGGGACAGAAACATACGGAATATTAATTGATGCAGGTATCGGTCCGCGCACAATAAAGAAGTTTTTGAAGGAAAATGATATTCCTTTCGAACGTATTATTGCGCTTCTGATAACTCATGACCATACCGATCATATTAAGTATGCCGGTGTATTGGGCGAGAAGTTTGGAATTCCTGTTTACGCAACCCGTCGGATACACGACGGAATGAATCGAAACTATAGCATGACGGAGAAGATTTATGCTTCTCGTCGTGAAATATCAAAAGAGGTTTCTTTTGCCATACGTGATTTAAATATCACAGCGTTTGAAGTCCCTCATGATGGTTCGGATAACGTAGGTTACAGGATAGAATTTGAAGGAGTTAAATTTGGAATAGCTACCGATCTGGGTGTTATTACCGAAACCGTATGTAAACACCTGTCTGATGTAAATCATTTGGTTATTGAAGCAAATTATGATACAGAAATGCTTCATACGGGTAAATATCCGGCTCATTTGAAAAGCCGCATACATTGTGATACAGGACATTTAAGCAATATTGATGCAGCTCTGTTTCTGTCATCAATTTTTGATTTTCACCTGAAAAGTGTATATCTGTGTCATATCAGCAAGGATAATAATCATCCTGAACTGGCTTATAAAACCATAGAGATGAAACTGGGTGATTTTGGCATACGTGCAGGAAAAGACTTTGAGCTTATTCCGTTGAAAAGAAATGTGCCGACAGGAATTTTTGATTTAATCTGATTATAATGAAGCTGTTTTAACAGCCGCAATAATATAAAGCAGTCTGGCTGAGTTTGAAAACTCAGCCAGACTGCTTTTTTTGTGATCTTACAGAACATCGTATTCATCCGGAATACAGAGGCTGATCAATGTCTTTGTGATAAATGTACAGCCTCTCTGTAAGTTGATATTACTTAAGCAAAGCGCATATACTTATAACCCGGAAAAATCAAACGTATATTTTACTGAGATAAAAGGATGAGTTAGTCCGTTTATACGGAGGATTTAGTTGCGGAATAAGGATGAATTAGAATTCCGCTCCGGACCGGAATACAATCCGCTCCGGAGCGGAATATAAAGCGCTCCGGAGCGGATTTCTAAAAGATACGGTTGAAGAAACTAATTCACACGTAAATTGCATTTAATAAGCAGTATATTCTTACGAGTAAATACGGTTCTCGCCCCGGATTTATACGGAAGTTTATGGATAAGTTTTTATACCCCTTCGGCAATTTTTCGGGAAGCATAACGGAAGTACCATATATAAAGAATAATTCCTTTACAAACAGATGAAAGCGAAATACTCCACCAAACGCCCGTAATACCCCAGTTGAGATGATAGACAAATAAATAGGCCAAAGGTATACGCATCAGGTTAAATGTGATATTCACGATGGAAGGAGGGATGGTTTTCCCTAAACCATTGAAGGCTCCGCTTGATACAATTTCGAGAATCATAAACAACTGACTCAGTGCAATAATTCTCAGATATCCGCCTCCTACATGAGCCGTATACGGATCTGATACAAAAAGCGAGAAGAGCTGATCTCCCGCAAGCAGGAAGGCAATGGATACGACAATTCCAATAACCCCTGCTACCCGTGTTGTATAGGCAAAAGCTTTTTTTATCCGGTCGAAACGATGTGCACCATAGTTTTGTCCGACAAAAGCACACAAGGCTGTAGAGAATCCACCAGCCGACATCCATGTGACAGCCTCAAACTGAGCTCCTACTCCATAGGCTGCAATTCCCTCTTTTCCAAAAGATGCAGCCAGCTGTGCAACAAACATTGAGATAAAACAGAATAATAAGTTCTGAGCACCTACGGGAGCACCGATACGTAATAACCGGAAGGAGTTAGGATCCTTAAACGGATTGATAAATTGCATCTTTTGTACGGGCGATCTCTTTGCGCTGAAGAAACGGGCTGCAAACATTGAAAACACAAATAGCTGTGATAGAGTTGTTGCAATGGCTGCTCCTTTTAGTCCGAGTTCCGGGACAGGTCCCCATCCGTAAATAAATATAGGGTCCAGAATAATATTAGCAATTAAACCGACAGCATTGATGCGGAATGGAGGTTTACTGTTTCCGGAAGCATTATAGATTCCTGAAAAGACCTGGTTGAGGAAAGTCAGCAGGAATCCGGGTGCAATCCATCTGAGGAACATTGCTCCTTCAGCTTCTACGCTCTCTTCGAGTCCGAAAAATCCGATTGCCTGTCTGGAAAAGAGCATCATGAAGATGGCGAATAAAGTTCCGATAATCAAAGACCAGGTATATCCGTAGCGGGCATAATCCACAGCTTTGGATTTATCCCCTTCGCCAAGAGCCTGAGAAACGGTAACTTCAACGCCCACTTTCGTTATATACGAAAAGGCATTACTCATCCATGAAAAGAATGCTGCTGCTCCGATCGCAGCAACGGCTGTTACACTGTAATGACCGATCCAGAACATATCGATCATGTTGTAAGTCATCTGCACAAATGATGCAGAAATAATTGGAACTGATAAAGAAATCAGATTGCGGGCTATACTCCCGGTGGTTAAATCTTTTACTTGCATATGTGTTCAAATCTAAATCTGTGATTCATTAAATATCTAATTTCATATCTCCGTTTTTGATCCAGCCTCGTCCGCGCATAAAACTATCAATTGCCAGACTAATTATTGCCGGAAGGATAAAATGTAAGATTGCTATATAAAGAATAATACGGAGTGGAGAGTGGCTTGCTATCATTGACATATATGTCGTTATTTGTCCGACTAATCCGCTTGTGCCCATTCCTGCTCCTATCGATGAATTAGTCATTCCGAAAACGATTGTAGAGACAGGTCCCAGAAGTGCTGAAGTGAGTATTGGCGCTATCCATATCTGAGGTCGGCATATAATATTCGGTATTTGCAGCATCGAAGTGCCCAGTCCCTGAGATAAAAGACCGGGAAATCCATTGTCCCGATAACTGGTAACGGCAAAGGCTATCATTTGAGCACAGCATCCGGCAGTGGCAGCTCCGGCAGCAAGTCCGTTAATATCCATCATTATACACAGAGCGGCCGAACTTAAAGGCAAAGTGAGTGTCATACCAACTGTTACGGCCACGATAACTCCCATTAAAAAAGGGTTTAGTTCTGTTGCCTGATTGATTATACTTCCGAGGTATAACATAAAATCCTGAACATAGGGACCAATAAACTTCCCGATAAAGGCAGCCGATAGTATTGTTACTGATGGAGTAAGTATAATGTCCAGCGGTGTTCGTTTTGATACCAGATTTCCTAATTCAGCTCCGGCAAGTGATGACAGATATGCTCCTACAGGGCCACCTGCAACATATCCGAATGCACCGGATGCAGCAGAAGAAAAAATGACAAGAGGTGCTACCTTCATGCTATACGCAATGGCCACACCTATAGCACATCCGATGACCGGTGATTTTGCTGAGAGTACGCTTGAGATAATTCCTGCAAATTCGAAATAAGGAATCTTAGCCAGTTGCGTAAGAATTACTCCAATGATTAAGGATGAAAAAAGTCCGAGAGCCATTGCTCCGGGTGCATCCACAAAATATCTTTTTAATAGTACTTTCATCTTTCAAACGTTAAAGAACAGAGTTATATCAAAAATTCTCCGGACTTAATCAAGGATAAGTCCGGAGAATAAAAGTCTAAACTACCTGAGTATTTTAATTAAGTATTTCCTGCTTTGGAGCAGAACGTCTTAACTTAAGTGATTTTGCTTCTTCGCGTAATACCTCTTTGATACGCTGTCGGACAGACACCCCGGCGCTGTCAACAGGGCTTTGTCGGACAGAGTGTTTCAGATCTTTGTATTTTGCTTTTCCAAGTCTGAATTTAAAGTCGTCCATCGATCCTTTAATGTCTACTCCTACATTGAACGGAATAGGTGATTTGAGTAAGGATACATGATAGTCGAATGTCATATCCATATTGTGTTTACCACCTACAGCAGCCAGATATCGATCCATACCAATAAGGAACGGATAGATCTCAATTTGTCCGTTTCGGACGATCAGATCTACAGATACACTGTCAATCACATTTCGCTCTTTATTTTTAAAGCGTAGCATTTTAGATATCTGAGAGAATGTTTCACCGTCCATAAGCACCAGACTGTCTCCGCGAAGACGGGCTGCACTCTGAATAGAAGGTATCTCGATAGACATGGTCGAATCAAGGGATGCCTCGGCTGCAATCTGGAAGTTTACGTGTCCGTCAATAGAGCGAAGCATCGGAACCAATGTGTCCAGTGCAGGCATAAATTCCACAAGTTTACCTACAACAATATCTTTCATTTTCAGATCAAATCCCGTATAGGCCTTAGTCGTATCTTTGGTGCTGTATACCATAGTAGTGATCATATCAGCTCCTAATGTATGCAGCTTGAGGTCATTCATTTCAATACTGCGGTTGCGTATGACCATTTGTCCCTGAATATTTTCAATCAGCATTTTTGCAAACAGGACTTTCTTTACATTCAGATCCAGTGTGAAATCAATACCTTCCGGAACAATGAAAAGTTTAGATGGCTCTTCTGTTTTATTGGCCGGAACCTCTTTCGCCGGTTCTTTTGTGATTTCAGCTGATGATTCCGGATTAACTTCTAATGCCTTAGTGAGCTCGTTGCAATTGATATAGTCAGATGATACGGTCATCTTTCCATATAAAGTAGCCCGGTCAAAGAATACATTTTTCAGATTCGAAAGCTGGCCGGTAACTGTAAGATCTGAAGATCCTACCTGTACTTTCGCCCCGTTCAGAGTAATAGCATCATCTCCCAGTGTTACTTTGGAAGCTGGCATCGAAATCAGAAGCGGAAATTCAGGAGTAAACATTTTCAGATTACGGAAGCCAATACCCCCGGTTGTTATCCAATGTTTAGAATCCAGTGCAGCTTTCTCGCTTTTCAGATCCATACCTACAACTTGTAATCCCATTACATTTTCATTCACAGCTGCATAGATAGAATCAAACTTCATGGATGATGAAAGCAAAGCAATCTTCTTATTTCTTTTAGACGGCTCTACCGATAATTTAGTTTGAGCAGCACCTGTACGTAAAAGGATAGAATCACCCATTGATATATTCATAGATGAAAACCCGACAGTCGCCTGCATGGATGCAATAGAGGTTGTATCTTTTAGCGGTGATGTCTTGATGTGTACGGCAGCCTGATTCATTTGGGCATTCAGTGCAGGCCGCATTTTTAATGCAAATCCGTCAAATCCGATGATAGCATTTAATAATGTTTTGCCCTGAGCAATGGATGCGTCATTCAGATTTGCACCAAAAGCAAACCCGGCCGTCTGAACTTTCAGATCAAAAGAATCTTTAGGGCTGACAAGTAAAACGTCAGATAGCTTTAAGGAACCGGAAAGACCAATACGTCCCCAGTTTTCCTTTTTTACGTCAGAGAGTAAAATATCTCCTTTAAGTTTTGTGTCAATAAGACCACCCATCTCTACACCTTCATCCAGAGGGAATGTTTTCGCAAGTTGAGTGAAGTCTACATTCGCATCTATGTCAATAACTAATTGCGGATCCACCAGAGGATTAGCCACAGATGCATTACAATTAATTTTTGAAGAAGCTCCAGCAAAGAAGAACTTATTCAGCTTCACAAATGATTCCTCTTTTTTAGAGAAATCAATATGGGTCTGAAGATTTACATCCAGCTGATCAATACCATAAGGCATTCCTTTGTACTGAGCATTTGCATTTGCAATCTGAACCGTCGCATCAAATACTGGTAGTTTCTCGGCTCCGTATACACCTTTCAGGCTCCCTTTTACTAAAACTTCGCCGTTGGCTTTTACATCAACTGCTTCCTGAATAATTGATTTAGGAATAAGGTCCAGTACAGTTTTCAGCGTAGGTACCTCCAGACTGAAATTAAGATTTACATCCATATCAGTACCGGTAGAGTCTTTCTGCACAGTACCATTTGCAAGCAAACTGATGCCATTAACCTGAAGATGCGTATTTTCAAGCCGGTATAGTCTTTCGCTTACATCGGCAAACAGACGAGTATCCAGGCCAAATCCAAGTTTGTTAACCAGTAGTTTTCCCTGTTGCCACAAAAGAATGTTACGAGTATCCAGATGCAGATCTATCTCATTCTTTATGTCGGTAAGTGATCCGCTCATGCGTAAGTTGAAATCGCGAAGATCAGCAAATAATTCTGTAGAGCGGTCGTCAAAAGTAAGATTGGCATTCCGGATTTCGATCTGTCCGATCTCTACCGATCCTTTAAATGCAGTCGTATCCGAAGCTACAGAGTCTGCCGGAAGTGTAGTCGTATCCGTCATTGCTACGATATCCCAGTTTGCGACCCCTTCTTTGTTTTTATAGGCATAAATTGTAGCCTCATCAATCAGGACTTCATGAATTTTTACCTGACTTTTATTCAGAAAGGCGAAGGGGTTCATAGTCACCAGACAGGTCGTGAAACGAAGTAACGAATCCTGCGGAGAGTTGGATATCGTATCGTGAAGTGCCTCCGAGCGTATATTTCCGTTTTTCAGACGTAATCCTACTTGCGGGAATGTGCTGAATACAGTCAGATCAACAGCATCACAGGTTACTTCGGCATTTAAATATTTATTTGCCTGCTCTAGAACAACAGGCGTAATCTTAGCCGGAGTCAGTACGAAATTTACAATTACAGTTAATGCTACAATAATAACACCCAGCAGGCTACCCAGCGTTATCAGAAAATATTTCAGAGGCTTCGGAAATCTAAAATCTTTCATAATGGTTCAATGATTAAAACATCCGGACTATTCCGTTAAAACAGAAGAGTGGATTAGTTTAATTTTAGTTTAGTTTGTCTTTCAAATAAGGCGCAAAGATAAAATCTTCTTCTAACATAGCACATGATATCTTCATTAAAGATATACAAACGATGGCAAATCAAAAACTTTTCAGTAGGTTTGCTGTGTTATCTTAAAAAGATAATCCCGGCTCACGGGCAGGCGGGATGATCTCAATAGTAGCTAATTAATAAAAACAGAAGAATTCATGAAAAAGCATCTTGTTCACATTTTCTTATTTGCAACATTCCTGTTAGTATCTTTAAGTGCAGTTGCTCAAACCAGCAACGCGGGCAGAGGTTATGTCGTGAAAGTCGGCGAGATAGCTCCGGATTTTACGATGAAGATGCTTGACGGACAAACGGTTAAATTGTCTTCCTTACGCGGGAAAGTAGTTATGCTTCAGTTTACAGCAAGCTGGTGCGGTGTTTGTCGTAAAGAAATGCCTTTTATCGAAAAAGATATCTGGCTTAAGCATAAAGATAATAAAGGTTTTGCGCTCATGGCTATTGATCGTGGCGAAACAAAAGATAAAGTTGAGCAGCTGGTTAAATCTACGGGAATAACCTATCCTATAGGATTTGATCCGGATTCTGAAATATTCTTTAAATATGCCGAAAAGAATGCGGGTATTACACGTAATGTGATTATTGACCGTGATGGCAAAATAGTGATGCTTACACGCTTATTTGAACCCGAAGAGTTTAAGCAGATGTGTGAAGAAATTACCCGATTGCTTGAAAAGAAATAATCATTTCAAATTGTTGTAACAGTTTATTGGCTACTTAATTGGAATTGTATAACATTCTTTCTAATTTTGGGCAATTAATGAAAATATAAAACAAAACAAATACTATCGATATGTCTGTAAATAAAGTAATTCTCATTGGAAATGTCGGCAAAGATCCGGAAGTCCGTTACCTGGATAATGGTGTGGCTGTTGCTTCACTAACATTGGCAACTTCTGAAAGAGGCTATACAACTCAGGCCGGAGTACAAGTGCCGGAAAGAACAGAATGGCACAACATTGTACTTTGGAGAGGATTGGCTGAAGTTGCAGAAAAGTATGTACGCAAAGGTTCTCAGATTTATGTAGAGGGTAAAATCCGTACACGTTCATACGATGATCAGAATGGTGTTAAACGTTATGTGACGGAGATTTTTGCAGATACTATGCAAATGTTGGGCCGTCGTGACGGACAAGGTGCCGGAGATGCTATGGGAGCAGCGCAACCTCAGCAGGCTTACGGACAAGGAACATACACACAACCACAAACTCAGCAACAACCGGTAGCTCAGCAACCGTCGATGGATCAGTCGGCAGAAGATGATCTTCCGTTCTAAAAATAAAAAAGACGCAAAGCAGGCGGATATTTTCCGCCGGCCTTGTGTTCAATGTTAAACTAAATTTTTACATACTTGGACTTAGATTCGTATACGGAACTCTTACATTCCGTTCATTTTATTCAACCTACATTTGGCGCTATACTCTCAGCAGTTATCGCCATACTTTTACTAGGTGCTTCGGGGTTTATTTCAGCCTCGGAAATAGCCTTTTTCTCTCTTGAACCTAACGACCTGAAAGAATTAGATCCGGATAAAGACCGGAAAGACGAAACAATTTTGTCTCTCCTGGGTAAAACTGATCGTTTGCTGGCAACAATACTTATAGCTAATAACTTTGTAAATGTTGCGGTAGTTATGCTTCTGAACTTCTTTTTTCTCCAGGTCCTGGACTTCGGTGGAGCAAAGATTCTGCAATTTATCTTCCAGACAATAGTCTTAACTTTCCTGTTGCTTCTTTTTGGGGAAATCATGCCTAAAATTTATGCAACCAATCATGCACTGACATTTGCACGAAAATCGTCAGGGGTTCTTAGCTTTTGCGAAAAGATATTCAGGCCGCTGACATCTGTCATGGTTCGTTCTACTCAATTCGTAAATAAGCTTATTATTAAGAAGAATGTAAATATATCTATGGATGAATTGTCTCATGCCCTTGAACTTACTTCGCATGAGATCAAGGATGAGAAGGATATCCTGGAAGGTATTATCAATTTCGGTGATAAAATGGTGAGTGAAATTATGATCTCCCGTCTGGATATGTCTGCCATTGATATAAATCTGAAGTTCCGCGATGTTGTAGAGCGGATTATTCATCTCGGATATTCCCGGATGCCTGTATATGCAGAGACTCAGGATCATATAAAAGGTGTACTATATATCAAAGATTTACTACCTTATATTGACCGTGGCGATACCTTTAAATGGCAAACGCTTATACGTCCTGCTTATTTTGTTCCGGAAAGTAAAATGATTGATTCGCTTCTGGAAGATTTCCAGAAAAAGAAAATACATATGGCCATTGTTGTGGATGAGTACGGTGGTACTGCCGGACTGGTGACAATGGAAGATGTACTGGAAGAGATTGTTGGAGATATCAGTGATGAGTACGACGAAGAAGATAAGCAGTTTACTCGTATTGATGCTAATACATTTGAATTTGAAGGCAAAATTCTGTTGAATGATTTCTTTAAAGTAACAGATATTAATGCTGATGAATTTGATAAGGTTGTAGGTGAAGCCGACACTCTTGCCGGGCTTTTGCTGGAAATCAAAGGAGACTTTCCTGTGCGACGTGAGATAATAACGCATGCCGGACATCGTTTCCAGGTTCTGGAAATAGATAAACATCGTATTTTACGTATTAAGTTCATTAAAAAATCAGAATAATATGCCACTTATTCGTACCTGTAAGACAAACGAATATCAATGGGGTATATGGAAAATAGAAGAGAGCGAAGAGGAACTTATCTCTTTGCTCTCTTTTTCGAAAGAAACCATTGATCAGGCTTTAAGTTATGCTACTCCCGTGCGGCGTAAAGAATTTCTGGCCGTTCGTTCACTGCTTTATAAGCTGAAAGGGGAGTTGCCCGAAATCAGTTACAATGAATTTGGCAAGCCTTTCCTGAAAGACGAGTCCTATATTTCTATTTCACATACAAAAGCGACGTATGCAGCTGTTATTCTTTCGTCAAATGAAAGATGTGGTATTGATATTGAAATGAAGCATGACAGGGTGCGCAAAGTTGCTTCGCGGTTTATATCGCCTGAGGAACAACTTTTCTTATCAGCGGATCAGGCAGTTGAACTGGAACAGTTACTCATCATCTGGTCGGCTAAAGAGACTTTGTTTAAATCAATTGATGCACCTGAGATAGATTTCTTAAAACAAATGCTCACATCAGCGTTTATTCCGGAGCCCGGAATTCATAGCTTCGGAGTGACAGAATATAAAAGTATACCGGCATGGCGCGGTACAATGAATTATCTTCTTGATGAAGACTTTGTAATGACCTGGATGTAAGAAGTTCTTTCTTACATCCTTTTTTTTTCGGACCTCTAACTTTCCGCTTCAGTCGCAGATCTTTCCGTTTCAGAATCTTTATCTCCGTTCTTCCGCCAGAAAACATCTTCCTTTAGGCAACCAAAAAGAGAATAATGAAATGAGAAAGTTTTTAATTCCTATTTGTTTACTGCTTGCATTTACTTCATGCAGCAAGAATAATAAAGAGAATGCAGACAAAACATTTTTTGTCTCAGGAGCCATTGCTCAGTCAACACCACAAAACAACACTGAGAATTTTGCTTTTATCGCAAAACCTTTCCGTACCTCGGAGCTATCGTTTCGTGTAGGCGGTCCCGTAAAAGAGATGAATCGTTTTTCGGGAGATTTTATTCGTAAAGGGGAGGTGATAGCGCGCATTGATCCGCGTGATTTCAGGATTCGTAAAGAGAAAGCTTATGCGGCGTATCTACAGGCTGAAGCTGAATATAAACGCCAGAAAAGTTTGTTCGAACAAGGCAATATCTCGGCGAGTAGTTACGAGAAAGCTAATGCCAACTTCCTGGTAGCTAAGTCAAATTATGAATCAACCGGAAATGAACTGAATGATACGGAGTTGAGAGCTCCTTTTGATGGCTATATTCAGGATGTGATGATTGAAGTGCAGCAGGAGGTAAAAGCTTCGCAGCCTGCATTCCGTTTTATCGATATGGATCAGCTAAGAATTGAAGCGAATGTGTCTCAGCAAGTGGCTGATATGTACAGAAACACACAAAGTGTGAAAGTATCCTTTGACTCAAATCCGAATGAGATGTTTGATGCCCGGATTATTAATATTTCGCGGAGCACGACAAAAAATAATCTTTCATTCCTGCTTACTGCATCTGTAGATAATAAAGATCATAAACTTTCAGGAGGTAGTTCCGGAATGTTGCATCTGAATAAGAGCGGCGAGAGTAACACTTGTGTGGTACTGCCGATCAAAGCAGTTGTAAACACGCCCTCAAACGGTTCGTTTGTCTGGGTGTATGATGCCCGTGGTCAGAAAGTGAATAAACAGAAAGTGGAAACCGGAAAGTTACTTCCCGGAGGAAAACTCGAAATACTTTCCGGACTAAGTGCAGGTGATACTGTCGCTGTAAGCGGAACATCACGGCTTTATGAAAACAGAAGTGTAACGCTAAATATGTAAAGAATGAAGATTGTTAAATACTTCCTGCAAAACAGAGCCTTCACTTCATTGCTGTTGTTCTTTATTATTGCAGGAGGAATATTTTCCTATCTGAAGATGGGAAAACTCGAAGATGCTCCGTTTACGATTAAACAGGCACTGGTTCTTACACAATACCCCGGAGCTACAGCTGAAGAGGTGCAAACTCAGGTTACTGATATTCTGGAAGAATCTATTCAGTCACTGGGTGAGTTGTATTACCTGAAAACAGAAAACCGTGCCGGCTTGTCAAAGATTACGGTCTATGTGAAAAAAGAGATCCGGGCCGCTGAGATGCAGCAGCTTTGGGATAAGCTGCGCCGTAAAGTCAGTGATGTGCAGAGCAAACTGCCGGCCGGAGCCGGACCTTCAGTCGTAAATGATGACTTTGGCGATGTATTGGGGGTATTTTACGCCCTGAGTAGCGATAACTATTCATACAGACAACTCGAAGACCGGGCAAAGCAACTGAAGAAAATTCTTCTGAACGTGAAGGATGTGGCCAAAGTAGAATTATACGGTTTGCAGACTCCGACTATTGATATTACGATCAATCCGGCAACGATGGTGCAGAGCGGGCTGACTACACAGGATATAGCCTATGCTTTTGAAAAACAAAATAAGATAGTAGATGCCGGAGGTATCGAGACATCTGAAATCAGAATACCCGTTCAGCCGGGAGGAAGCTTTAATAAACTGGAGGAGATAGCCAATCTTACGATTGTATCGAAAACAGGAGACTATTTTAAATTGTCGGATATTGCTGAGATAAAAGAGTCTTACATTAAGCCCACACGTAACCTGATGCGCGTGAATAATAAACCCGCAGTTGGGATTGCTGTATCAACTGTCCCTACAGGGAATGTAGTGGATATGGCTGCACTTGTCAAATCCGAGATCGAAGCCTTCAAAGAGATACTTCCTGAAGGAATGAATATTTCGAATATTTATGATCAGGGACATGAGTCGCAAGTAGCGAATGATGGATTTATCCTGAATCTGATTGTGTCGGTAATTACCGTTGTGGCTATTCTGCTGTTTTTTATAGGATTTAAAAACGGTGTTTTGGTTGGTAGCGGTTTGATCTTTTCAATTCTGGGGACACTGATATATATGTTTGCCAATGGTATTGCATTGCAGCGTATGTCTCTGGCTGCTATTATTATTGCAATGGGTATGCTGGTGGATAATGCCATCGTAGTGAGTGACTCGGCACTGATCAATATGGAAAAAGGAATGCGTAAACGCGTGGCGATTATGCGGGCCGTAAAATCAACAGCTATTCCGTTGCTGGCTGCAACGATGATTGCTATCCTCACGTTCTGGCCGGTTTATATGTCGCCGCACGTTTCCGGAGAGCTGCTTTCGTCCTTATTTATAGTACTGGCTGTTTCTTTATTCCTGAGCTGGATTTTTGCATTGATACAGACTCCGTTCTGTATTGAACTTTTTGTGAAGCGTCCGCGTCCTGAAGAGGTGAAAAGTGAGATGTTTAACTCTCCTTTATACAATAGATTCAGAGGTGTTCTGAGATGGATTATTCATCATAAATTTATAGCTGTAAGCGGATGTGTAGTGCTTCTTATTTTGTCAATAGGCAGTTTTCGCTTCATACCTAAAGTATTTCTTCCGCAATTAGATAAGCAATATTTCTCGGTAGATATGTGGACACCGGAGGGTACACGTATTGAAACAACAGATGAAATAACAGCTTCCATTGTGGACTATCTGAATAATTTAGGCGTAGAGGCTGATATATCGGCCTATGTCGGACAGACACCTCCCCGTTATTATCTGGGGAATTCAAACTTCGGACCGCAGTCAAACTTTGCACAGTTGCTGATCAAAACTCCTGATTCAAAAAAATCAAGAGCACTTCAGTCGATGCTGAAAGATTCACTGGCCTATAATTTCCCGGATATCTTTATTAAAGTTAATAAGTTTGAGTTGGGTACGCTTCCGCAAGCGCTTATTGAAGCTCGTTTTCTGGGCCCTGATGCGCAGGTGCTTGACTCTCTGACAGAGAAAGCACTAGCAATAATGCGTGCAAATCCTAAAGTGATAGATGCCCGGAATGAATGGGAAGGGTGTAATCTGATTATCGAGCCAATGTTTGATCCGCTAAAGGCCGGTCAGATGAATCTGACTAAAGCCGGGATGGTTGAAGGCATAAAAGCTATAAACGATGGATTGCCGGTTGGCATATACAGAGACAATGAGAAGAAAGTGCCTGTGTTGCTTCATACAGGGTCTTCTGACTCGCCGGGTATAGATCAGATCCGGAATCTTCCGATCTGGCACGGGAGTCATTCTGCCCCGATTTCTCAGGTCACACAGAACGTAGAGACCAAATGGAAGTATCCGGTTGTCCGGACTTATGACCGGAAGCTCTCTATGGCAGCCATGTGTAACGTGAAAGAAGGTCATACGATGGCTGAAGTGCACGGAGAAATACGTAAGGCTATCGAGGAAATTGAACTACCGGAAGGTTATGAGTTTTTCTGGGACTCTCAATATAAAGATCAGAGCGAAGGAATGGCCGCACTTACGAAGTATTTCCCTCTGGCATTCCTGTTTCTGATATTGATTCTGGTTGCTTTATTCCGCAATTTTAAACAACCGGTTATTATTCTGCTGATTTTACCGCTTTCCTTTATCGGAGTGGCAATCGGGATGCTGATTACTGGTTTTGATTTCGGATTTTTCTGTATTGCCGGATGGTTAGGACTGTTGGGTATGATTATCAAGAATGTTATTGTATTGCTTGATGAGGTGAATATTCTCGGGCGCGAAGGATACAGCCGCTATGATGCTATTATCGAGGCTACGGTTTCAAGAGCGCGTCCTGTACTTATGGCTGCTATAACCACAATATTCGGAATGGTGCCGTTATTGTTTGATATTGTCTTTGGAGGAATGGCCGCAACGATCATCTTTGGATTATCCTTTGCCACAATCCTGACCTTATTAGTTACTCCGGCATTATGTGCTATTTTTTATAAAGTAAAAGCTTAAGAAAATGTATCGTATTAAGTATAAGTTTCTATCTCTTTTTATTTTAATTTTTCTGAATGATGTTTACGCTTCCGGGCCCTGCACCCGGAGCGTAAATACTCAACTCAATGAATACCGCGGTAAGGCATTGGAGTATAATCATGATTTAAAATCAATGGAGAAGAACAGAGCAGCTTCCGGCGAAGCTGTTAAAATCGCAAAAGGAGAATTCCTCCCAAAACTTTCGGGAGCTGCCTCCTATAAATATATCGGCAATCCCAGTGAGTTGTCTTTAAATCTGCCAATGCTGGAGTCTCCCGTAGGATTTCGGGGAGATCACTCACAATATGGCGCTAATATTTCGCTCTTACAGCCTGTTTATACGGGTGGGCGAATACGCGAAACGCTTAGAGTGTCAGAGCTGGAGTCGCAAATGGTTACAGACCAGAGTGAAGCTTTGGAGTTATCCGTAATTTATCAGACTGACCTGAAATACTGGACCACTGTGGCTAACTCGGAGCTTATTGCAGTATCTGAATCATTGAAAAAATCAATAGAAAATCTGGTTCAGATAATCGAACAAAGAGTGAAGGCCGGAGCTGTGAGCCGCAATGACCTGTTGATGGCTGAGGTGAAGCTGAATGAAGCTGAATTTCAGTTGATGCAAGTTGAAAATCAATTGGCTATAAACAGAATGAGCCTGAATTCATTTGTGGGTGAGGAACTGAATGCTCAATTACCTGTTGATTCAGTGATTCCTGTCATTACATCCATAACAGTTGACTCTCTTAATCCGGATAATATTCGTCCCGAACTACGGATGGCAGCTACAAATATTGCCGTTCAGGAAGGGATGAAGAAGATCAATGATTCAAAATATCTTCCTCAGCTTCATATAGGAGCAGAAGGTAGCTATTCATCTCCGGGATATAATTTCAATAAAGACCTGGACCCTAACTATGGAGTCTATGCCAAATTTTCTATGCCCATTTACCAATGGGGGAAACGGGGAAAAGAAAAACGAATATCCAATTATAAAATCGGAATAGCTAAAGATACACAACAAAAAATCGAGGAACAGATCCGATTGGAGACTGAATCTGCAATAACTGCATTTAATCAGGCACAGGCACAGGTAAGACTGTCGGAAAGCTCTTTGAATAAAGCGTATGAAAACGAAGTCATGCTGATAAGTCGCTATAAAGAAGGCGAAATATCAGTGCTGGAAGCTCTGGACGGACAGCTCTATCGCCAGAACGCACAGATCAATTATGTGAGAGCCAAGCTAAATGCACAGATTCGTTATTCTGAATTACAAAAAGCATTGAATGCATACGATATATCAGCCTGATTTGATTTATCTTTGTTGCAAACGGACAATTGATTATGACCAAATTAACAAAGAAATATATTCAGTTTTTTTATCTGGCTATCTTTAGCGGGCTAGCTTTGTTTTCCTATTTTCTGCTGATTAATTTCACGAATATTCCGGAAAACAGTAAAGTAAACTGGTCATCTTATTCAACACTGGGATTCTTCGTATTTGCATTTAATACGCTGGGATTTACAATTATCCATACCAATGCATGGATCAATAGAAGATCACCTCTTTTCTTTATAAAAAAGCCCCGTATAGTAGTTCACCTGGGTGCGATTGCCGGGCTTTTATTTTTTATTAATTATGGTTTGGTCGTGTTGGCTCGTTTTCTGGCTGGTGCATCAAATATATTTATACTTCAACTTGAGGGGTTTAAAATATTCTTATTAGTGTGGTTTATTGAGCTTATTGTAGTGTCGCTTCTGGTAGCTAACGAAACATTTAGTTATACCTTGCGGCTCTACAAGCAAGCCTCTCAACACAGTGAAGAATCAAACAGAGCCCGTTTTCTGGCTTTGCAAAATCAATTGAATCCTCACTTCCTTTTTAATAGTCTGAACACGCTGATCTCTGAGATTGAATACAATCCTCAGAATGCGGTAGCATTCACATCCCATTTGTCGGATGTATACCGGTATATCCTGCTCGTACAGGATAAAACGGTAATATCTTTGAAAGATGAGCTGGACTTTTTGGATTCTTTCCTTTTTCTGCATCGTGTCAGATTAGGTGAATGTATTCATCTGGATATCCGGTTCGATACGGAATTATACGACCGTAAAGTTCCTCCTCTTACTTTGCAGCTTCTTGCAGAGAATGTAATCAAGCACAATGTCATTTCGATGAAACACCCCATGATAATCACTCTTTCATACAACACCGGAAATGAAATGCTGGAAATCTCAAACCCGATTAATCCCAGAAAAGGGAATATGCCTTCGGGAAAAGGTCTGGCTAATCTGGATAGTCGTTATAAATTGCTGATTCATCGGGGAATCGAAACAGATAACGGGAAAGATTGTTTTAAAGTAAGTGTACCCTTATTATATGAATGAAAAATATGAGAGTCGTATTAATTGAAGACGAAATACCGGCAGCCAGACTTCTTAAATCTATGATTGAAAGAATCAGGCCTGAGTGGGAGATTATCACACTGCCCGGGAATATTGAAGATGCGAATGACTGGTTTGCAGTAAATCAGCATCCGGATCTTATTTTTCTCGATATTCAGCTTTCAGACGGAGATTCGTTTCTGTTTCTGGAGCAATCGGTCCCCCAAAGCATGATAATATTCACGACGGCTTATAATGAATATGCTATTCAGGCATTTACAGTGAATAGTATCGATTATTTACTAAAACCGATTAAAGAAGACAGATTGCTGGCAGCTATACAGAAATATGAGAGCTTTACCAGTAAATACAAGCAAATATTTAATGCGCAGTCCAATAATGTGCAGATCGTAGAGGCGCTGACTAACAGAGATAAAAAATACCGGAGCCGCTTTCTGATATCCGGCGCTGATAAATTCTGGACTCTACAGATGGATGAGATAGCTTATTTTTACACTGAGAACAAAGCTACATTTGCTGTCACAAAAAAAGGCAGCGAGCATGTTGTTGATTTCTCGCTGGATAAACTGGCCGATCAGCTGGATCCTGATCGATTCTTCCGGGCTAACCGGCAAACAATTATCAGTGTTGAATCCATTCGTAAGATTGAGCCCTATTTTAACAGTAAAGTTGTCGTCGTGCTGGACCCGCCGGCTAAGAATAGTATAATTATAAGCAAAGAGAAGGTCTCAGCATTTAAGTTATGGCTCAACTTCTGACAGGAAATAAGAAAGAGATCATTAGCACGTTTATGTTGCTAACGATCTCTTTCTGGTTTGTATGACTAAACAAACGTATTATTTTATTTCTTAGTCTCTTTATTTTTCATTCCTATCCATAGGATTAGCAGGTTAATAGCAGCCAGAAGCACGAACACTTCAAATCCCCATGCATATCCTTCTTTTCCGAATTTTGTAGCAATTGCTCCCATAACCGGAGGTACAACAAATCCACCAAAAGCACCTACACCGCCAATCCAGCCTGACGCTCCACCAACTGCTTTCGGGATAAAGAATGGCACCATTTTAAATACAGCTGTATCATTTATACCCATCGCAATGGCAATTAATATTGTAAAGAACATAGATAGACCAAAACTATGGCTGAAGCCCATACCGAATGCTGCGACAAGCAGAAGCAACATGGCATATATACATAGTCGTTTACCACCGAGTTTATCCGCCAGTGGTCCTGCTATAATGCGTACTATGGCAGAAAGAATCGAGAATGTCGCGGTGTAAATACCAGCTTTTACAGGTGTGACATCATAAAACTCACTCCAGTAGCTTGGATACCACTCTGTTAATGCCAGAAATCCTCCAAAGCTGGCAAAATACAATGCGGTTAATACCCATGTAGCAGGTATTTTAGCCGAATCAACCAAACTTTGTTTAATACTTCCGGTAGGAAATAACTCCTGACCTTGTTGTATAGCAGCCGCTTTACTGTCAGCATCAGACATCCCTTTCTTGCGGAACTGGAAGTAAGGAGCATTCTTGCCGATAAGCATATACAGAATTGTACCTATAATCAGAAATATCGTCCATCCGATATAAGATCCGCCCAGTCCCATATGAGCGATAGCTATTGGCAGGATCATGGCAAACAGACCCGGAGCAATTGTGCCCACACCACCGTATGTGCCGGTCGCGTACCCTTGTCTTTTTTGCTGAAACCAGTAGGATGCCTGACTGATACCTACCGAGAATGTAGCAACACCACATCCGGCTAAAAGCCCGAAAAATAGTACCAGCGGATACATACCCTCCATATTGTCAGGATAATGTGTGTTTACAAGCCACATTAGCCCGGCAACTCCGATCACAGCCAGTATCATTAGAATATTGAAAGGTTTCTTACCGCCTGTAGTGTCTACCCATGCCCCGAACGGAATACGTAAGATCGAGCCGGACAGAGATGGTATTGCTACGAGTAAACCTATAGAGGTAGGATCCAGATGCATAACGGAACCGAATTTGTGCGCTGTCGGTCCGAATAACGATACCGCAGCCATCCCAAAGAAAAAGCCTAGAGTGGCTCCCCATAAACCAAAAGAGGAGTTTCCGGATATTTTCTGATTTTCCATAAAGTATGAATTAAAATAATAGGATTATGTTTTATCTAAAAAACAATTTCCCAATCTGAAGGTTTACATATGAATTAATTATTGGTACTATTCGTTCGTTATTTAACATATTCCGGATCCAGAGCTCCATATGATCCATGATTATTGGTCAGAAAATAATTTCTGATTTGGAAAAATGTCATTAAAATCGGCTCTTCAATTACAAATATTTTTGAGCAAGAGGCGTATTCATTGCATAAAACCCTTCATTAAATAACTTTTAAACAGAAAGTAAGGCTCTTTCAGGCGCTTTCTATAATTATTATTAAAACCCCGAATTAACACAACAAATATGTTGAATACCACGTTATTACATACGACTTAAAAACACTAGAGTAGGACTTACATCATTTTGACTACTTTTTTTAAGAAAAATCGATTATTAGATAATTGATATTACTGAGATAAATTATTATTTTTGCGGTCCAAATTTCATTTTGCAAGATGAGACAGTTAAAAATCACAAAATCAATCACTAACAGAGAGAGTGCCTCTTTGGATAAGTATCTTCAAGAAATCGGACGCGAAGACTTGATTACAGTAGAAGAAGAGGTAGAGTTAGCCCAACGAATTAAAAAAGGTGACCGACGCGCTTTAGAAAAGCTTACTCGGGCTAATCTTCGTTTCGTTGTTTCTGTTGCGAAACAGTATCAAAATCAAGGGTTAAGCTTACCCGATCTTATCAACGAAGGCAACTTAGGACTTATCCGTGCTGCTGAAAAATTTGATGAGACTCGTGGGTTCAAATTCATTTCTTATGCTGTTTGGTGGATTCGTCAATCAATTCTGCAGGCTTTGGCTGAGCAGTCTCGTATTGTGCGTTTGCCATTGAATCAGGTAGGATCATTGAATAAGATCAGCAAAGCCTTCTCTAAATTCGAACAAGAGAACGAACGCCGCCCTTCTCCGGAAGAGCTGGCAGACGAACTTGACATTCCTGTAGATAAAATCTCAGATACGTTAAAAGTATCAGGGCGTCATATCTCGGTAGATGCACCGTTTGTTGAAGGAGAAGATAACAGCTTACTTGACGTTCTGGTAAATGACGATTCTCCAATCGCGGATCGTTCGTTGCTTAACGAATCTCTTTGTAAGGAAATTGATCGTGCACTTTGTACTCTGACCGAAAGAGAAAGTGACATCATTAAGATGTTCTTCGGGTTAGGTTGTCAGGAAATGACATTGGAAGAAATCGGCGACAAATTCGGGTTAACCCGTGAACGTGTTCGTCAGATCAAAGAAAAGGCAATACGCCGTTTGCGCAATAGTTCGCGCAGTAAATTATTAAAAACGTACTTAGGCTAACGTTAGATAGTAGCCGAAAAGATAAAAGGTGTCACTAGGAGTTTTTACTCGTAGTTACACCTTTTTTCTTTTTAATCGAACCGATCAATTCCTGACTCCCAAATAAAGTTTGATTTTCAATCAGCACAATCAGCACAATCAGCACCTTTTGATTGTAACTAGCGTATAATCAGTAATATATACCAGTCGTAAGTGTGCTGATTCAGTGCTGATTGGAGTCCTCAGTGCTGATTCGTTTGAGGTGAATCAGCACACTTATAATGCTGTTGATCATTTGTTTAACTCAGTAGTGCTGATTGTGTCGATTCAAAACTCAAAACTCTGTGTAGAAAATAAAGAATAAGCATCTCCGGGATTAGAGTTCTTATGCAAATGGTTCATCGGAAATACATCTGCACACAAATTTTCCTGATTTCAATTGCAACCATTTGCAACCCTGTATAACACACTGTTAAACAATATGATACAGGTTGCAATTAAAGAAATTCAATTGCAACCATTCGTCACCAATTGCAACCAATTGCAACCTCAATTGCAACCTTTTAAACCTCTTGCAAAATGCTATACCACAGGAACTTAAATATTCTTCAGCTGTGCGGTTGCAAATGGTTGCAATTCAAACTTCAAAACTCTGTGTATAGTTTTTATAGAAGAGTGTTAGGAGCTTCCGCAGATTCTCTTAAGTGGTTTTCCGTTTTCTCTTAAGAGAATTTCGAATTTCTCTTAAGCAAATTTTCAACTGCCTGATCATGTGCGTTTGCAAGTAGCAAACTGAAATTAGCAAGTAGCAAAATAAGTTTTGCAAGTAGCAAACTTTCATTTGCAACTTGCAAATAAATGCACTCATAAAAACCTCCGTTCCGCTTCAAAAAATAACCGTATATCTTTGCTTTTCGAACCGTATATATTCGTAAGGATAAACCGATAATTAATTGCTGTATATAAGAGGTTTAGTTCGTTCATCCGTATTCTTTAGAAATCCGCTCCGGAGGGGTTGTAATTCCGCCCCGGACCGGTTTTATTTCCGCTCCGGAGCGGATTGTATTCCGGTCCGGAGCGGAAATATAAATCAACCGTATCTCGTAACTAAACCAACCGTATATAATAAATAATTTCTCCTTTGTTCCGACTAATATATACGTATATTCATTTGCATATATACCTTTCTCTATCTGCAAATCTGAGTTTCGTCCAGATGATAAGTATAACTGCTGAATTATTTAAACGATCAGGCAAAAAAGAGGATGACAGGTAATATAATGGTCCAAATACAGCAATCGCAGGGACATTTAAGTGAGGAGATTTGATTCCCGAAGGCAATTGACTGTGAAAAGTATACAGAATTAATTATCTAAAAGATTATAAATCAAAACAACTTCTTATATTTGTCTGATTCTGAGTTAATCCTCGGAAATAAACGATAATAATAATACTATGAGAACCCTCAATCCAATATTCATTATCATCACATTCTTCATTTGCATTGCTTTATATTCTTGTAAAACAGCAAAGCCAGATCCATGTGATTGTAACTTGCCAAAGAGTTTAGAAAAGATTATCGATGATATTACAGTAAAATTTGATGATCTTGCAGTAATATTTGATGAGTATAACAGAGATAGTTCAAGAATTGTAAATATTATTCATTTTAAATATAATGATAGTCAATATATTTCGATAAGTGCATCATCTTTGTCAGATAAAGAGTATTGCGAGTCTTTTTGTTTTTATGATGATATTTTAATTTTATATACTAAGTTAGATCAAGATATAGAAACTCTATTCTATTCAGATTGTAATCACATTCCTAGTCATT
>JBOFKD010000090.1:0-5649 GCA_051657165.1 Bacteroidales bacterium
TACCGGAATTGCCATCTCATAGTTTATTCCTGCGTGCAGCAGCATTCTCTCTATGATGAACGATTCATAAGTCTCCTCGTATGTATTCACTCCCAGCGAAGTACCCGCTTGTCTGATAATACTTTTTTCGTTTATATGAAGTATGGAAGAAACTCTCAGCTCGTCGTACCGGATAGCAGTGCGTTGCGAGCAGTCCAGCAACACCGGCACAAATACATTGGTCTGCGAATTACTCTGTTCGAGCTTATATATCTGTTCATATCCTTTCCGCGAATAATGCTTCATGCTTATCCGGCTGTTCAGTCGTTTCCCATCTGAAAGAGAAAGCTGATAACCGGCATTTGCTTCCAGCAGATTATTCTTCAGAAATGCCGATATCCGGGTGTCGTTTTCCTCCACATTCATCCGGCTGTGTTCATACAGCAGGGTTCCATACCATCCGCGGTTCATATTCCGGAAATATGTAATTTCACTTCGCACGGACTGTCCCCGGTAATACCGCGAGAAGTTGCTTTCAACCGTTGAATAACGATGGTCGAAAAGTCCCATGCCGGTCAGCAGATAGAACATATCTTTCCTTTTATCCTCTTCAATGCTGATAGATACATGTTGCTTGCGGTCTGCGTACGACAGTGAAGCTCCCAGCCATCCGATCCCCGATTCATACATATATCCGCCTGTCAGTGCCAGATTAGATACCGTGTTTTTAGGTCGCGGATCAGTCCTGCGCCAATGCACGCTTCCGTCGTAATCTATCCGCATGGCCCATCTGCTTTTCAGATATTGCAGCTGAAGAGTTCCGCCCAGCAGGTATCTTTCATGCCGGTAATCACCTCCTATACTGTCGGCTACCAGGTACGGATAAAACTCCGGCGCATTTGCCACATCGCTCCATGCAGTGTTCTCTTTCGTACCACGCATATAGCCTGCATAACCGCTGAAGTCTGTTCCTTTCCGGCCGGTGCTTTTGCCTTTAGCCAGAAACCGTGTATTGTCCGACTTTGTCCCATTCCACACCGGAGCCATATCCTTGTATCGTGCGAAATGCTGATTTATGAAGATCTCACCTCCGTCTGAGGAGGTGAGAAACTCATACACAGGATTCATAACGTAAAGAGAGTCGCCATGAAATTCATTTTGAGTATAGTCCTGTTTTTGAGCAAGAATATGAAGTGAGAGCGAATGAAGACAAATAAACAGAAGAATGACTTTTCGTATCATATTATTAACTAAGCGTTATCGTAACGGAGACGGTGTTGCATTCGAAATAAAATCTTCATTTGAATTATTCGTATCCTGAAGTTTTACTTTACCGTCTACAGTAATCTCTTTTCTGCGTATCGATTTCGCAATATTTGCGCCATCGCAGAATGTAAATCCTTTATCCAGTCCGCTTGAAAGGGCTTTCAATACCGGTCCGTTTGGCTGAGCTGCCTCTACGGCATCGAGTATAAGTTCGCTTTTTACTCCGATTCGTTGTACAGGACTTCCCGAAGCCGAAAGGGTTGTAAGGGTATTCTTATTGATATAAGACTTCATATCTTCCTTCGGATGGAACAACACATATGCTTTGTATCCTCTGTTGTGCATACTCCAGATGCTTAATGAGTAGCTGAAGTGTTTGATCAGATTCGGCACTTCCGGCACATCTGTGTCGCTCTGGTGTTCATCATACCATTCAAAATCTGCTTTGGATAAATCAACCGGAGAGTTCGGGTTGATAGATTTATGGTTAAGTCCGTTGGCTGCTATCAGGATGCTTTTGCCCGGCAATACCGGATGATCTTTCCCGCTTCCCGGAATAGCATACACGGTTTGAACACCTACTTGTCCGGGCAGAAAGTCAGCCCATGAGTTTGCATTGAGTGCATTCGTGTGTGCTGATTCAGCAATAGCCAGTCCGTCGGCATAAAGCGTTTCGTCGCTGTTGTTGTACAGCTCTATATATTGATCCTGCATATAGCTTTTACCGTTTACCGTCTGTGATCCTGTGAAGTAGATCTCGCGGAACACCCATCCGTTACCCGTCAGCGAACGTTCCAGCGTCACCGGTAAGTTCATCGCAGCGCCCGAAACGGCAATCTGATTCATCGCTTTCTGGAAGATGATCTCTACTCCGTTGTCCGAGCTTTTACCTTCAATGCTTAGCGAGTAAATACCCGGAGTAAGTCGTGACAGAGCCATTCCTTTTTCGTTAGACGTTGCCGTTGTTTCTTTCTTGGTTGAGGTGTTTGTCCACACAATAGCATAGTTGGCTGTCGAAAGTGTGGCATACTCTTCGGGTAGCGAAATCTGCAATGTAACCTCAGTCTCTGTGTTTACTTTCTCATCCTGACATGCTACCAGCGATAGCATAAACAGGCAGATAAAAATGTGTTTTAGTTGTCTCATAACTTTATGTTGTTTAAATAGTTAGTTTTATTTCAGTCCCGAAGAATGGTACTACCCATTTCCGGTTGTTTGTATCCAGATTTGTACGATACATCGGATTATAATCCCACAGGCGGTTCACAAAACAGGAGATTGTCAGGTATTTCCCGATCTCTTTTGTCGCCTTCAGGTTCAGCGACATAGATACCGGCGATGTGGAGGGGGTGAAATAATTGTCGCTGAAGTTCCGTATCAGCAATCCTTTCACCGGATCCGACGCATCTGCATCCGTAAACGGATTCACCTCTCCGCTTTTATTCAGATAAGCGATAGGCATTCCCGAAAACGGTACAGTCCTGTTCGACGTATGCCATACAATCTGTAATGCACAGGAGAAAATCAGTTGCTGACGGGGCAAATGCGTATTTGCCCAGATAGTCGTATTTACCTGTTCCTTCTCGCTGCCCTGACTCCATTCGTAGATTCCCACATACGGATAGGGTTTGCCGTGTATCACGTAAGAGGGAGCATACTGAACCGGCAGGCTCGTGTCGTACAACGAGCGAAACCAGGCACCGTTTACTTCGATGGTTGTATACAGGGGTTTTATTTTCGGAAACATAATCCGGTATTCAATCCCTCTTTTCACCACCTTATCGCCGTTTACGGGTTTCGTGTAACTGCGCATCAGCGTATCGCCGATAGCATTGAAATCACTCAGCGAAGGTCTTCCCGTCACCGGATTCTTTAGTCCCTCGTATTTCGTGTAGGCAAACGGATCGTAAACGGTGCTGTTCACAAATCCGCTGTTCAGAATCTCATAGAAGAATTTGGCAGAGAAACGGAAGTCTTCTTTTACCATCCCGAATCCGATCTCGAATTTATTATTCAGTGCCGGTTTCAGTTCTGTATTTATACGTTCAGTCCGTCTGCTGTTCATCATCACGAGCCTGTTCTCTTCCGTTTGCGAATAATAATTCAGAGCCACAGCATCGTGCCATGCATCCTCCGGATAGAGATAACCCAGCGTAGGCATCTTATAATGTTGTCCCCATCCTCCTTCGACGAAGAAAGTTAAGTCTCTGCCGATTGACGGTAGATCCCATTTGAATGCTGTCCGGATTTCCGGATAAACTTTGGAGCTGATGTCATATTTCCGGTCTACGTTAAACAATCCCGTCACACGCACACCACCCTGTAGCATCAGCCGGTTGTTTCCGAACTCTGTATTGATACGGTCTTCTGCATACACAGCCCATTTTCCCAGTCCCGGAATATCCGAGAATCTTCTCTTCCGGCTTCCCGGAGAGGGTGGGAGAGAGGCATCGTAGAGAATCCCTTTTCCGTTATTTTTTTCGTAGTCAATATCCGTACCTGTAGTGATCCGGTGTGTCAGTGCCCCTGTCTTCAGAAAACTCTCGGCAATCAGATTCCCGTAGATCAGAAGCGGTTTTCCGTCAATTGTATAGGCCGAGAAGTATTCGTTTGGCAGATAAGTACCCTCGTGTTCTCCCGTTACACCTTCTGACGGGATAGCCGACTGATTGATCAGCGATACGATACGGTTATTCCGGAACACATCCTTCGTATGCGTAGCCGAGAAGTTAAAACTGATATTCTTCAGAAAACCTCTGTTTATCCACCATCTGGCATCTGTTGTCAGATTCCATTTTGTATAGATCGCTTCCACTTCTTCACCTTTTCGCAGCAGATTCGGATCATTCTTCTTCGAATCCATACTGTTGGCATAGTGGAGTTTGCTCCGGAACGAGAAAAGCTGATTATTCCATTTGACCTGATTCGAATATAAAATCTGTCCGGTCAGGCGGTTATACTTTTCCAGCTCATTCCGCACATCCGGCCTTGCCTGAGTCCAGTCTGCACCCGCATAGATATTTCCCATCTTACCCGGTAGTCTGAACCCTTTTCCGGCATATACCAGTTTATTAAGCGGATCAATCTTTGTGCGCACCGTCCAGGGCGAAACGCCTGCTTTGGATTTTATCAGAATGGCTCCCGATGTAAGATTTCCGTATTTTACCGAAGGAATACCATTGATCACCTCTATCTCGTCAATATGATCCGTCGAGATCGTGCGCAGATCCACACCTCCGTTCACGTTCTTCACGTGCTGTGTGCTTTCTCCGTTGAATGTTTGCAGATTCGAGTTATTTGTCTGAGGAGTTCCGTCCACAATAATTGCAGTACCGGATGCTGTCGAAGCATCGCTTCCTGCCTGGCGCATACTTATTTGCTGATTTTGAGATAACGAACCGTCCGAAAGCAACTGTCCGGGCAGTAATTGCAACACATCGCTGATGCCCGAAGGCTGAATATATTCCAGTGCTGTTTTTTTGATCGTGTAGTTGGATAATTCGCTTTTTGCTTCAGCCATCACGTTCACCTCTTTCAGTTTATAAGATTCAGGCTGGAGTTCAATGAGCAGACTCTTGTGCTGCGGCAGATCAATTTTTTGCGTATACGTCTGATACCCCAGGTACCTTACTTCAATCTGAATATTTCCGGTGCCGGCTAATGCCAGCGAGAAAAATCCGTTTATGTCGCTCAGTGTTCCGCCCGATACAGAAGCTGCATAAATAGTAGCACCGATAATCGGCTCCTTATTTACGGCATCTATAACTTTCCCTTTCAGGAATGTTGTCGCTGAAGCGGCTAAGGGAATTATCTGCAATACGAAAAATAATATGTATGTAAGCAAAAGTCTCATTGTGTCCTTGTGTCTGTTTCTTTTTCTTGCTGCAAAGGTAGGGTAGGCAGCAAGGCCTGTAAATCCCTATTAGTAGGTATATTTTCAGAAGAAATAGCTTATAATGGGTATGTTTAGTTTTATATATATTGTTTCTGAAAATAATTTATGTATTTAAGGTCTTGCAATCTAGTTGTTTAGTGTTTTGTGGTGTATATTGCTCAATAAATTATTGCTGAAAAGTTTGCAGATTCAGAAATAACCTCTATCTTTGCAATCGTTATCGGGAACGAAACACGGTTCCGTAGCTCAACTGAATAGAGCATCTGACTACGGATCAGAAGGTTACAGGTTTGAATCCTGTCGGGATCACAAAAAGCCGCATCGAAAGATGCGGCTTTTTTTATTTATATCGTTCCTGATCCTAAAAAACGAATCAAGTCAAAAAGTTGTGGGAATGTTAAAAATCAGATTGGACTACGCATAAATTTTGCATAATCTAAACAAGAAGAATTTTATATCCCGAACTCCTCTAAAATCAGCTCTGAAAGCTTTAATTTTTGCGTTGAAGG
>JBOFKD010000091.1:0-1062 GCA_051657165.1 Bacteroidales bacterium
GTGTTGTAGTTTTCTTATTTTCAAACAGAATAACAGGAAGCGCAGATTTTACACCTAACTGAGTAAATAAGAATTCCTGAGATACAATATTCTTACGTCCTACGCGAATTGTCGCTACTGCTTTGCCTGGAATATTATATATAATACCCGGATCTTCTGCTTTCTTCTTTTCTTTTGGATTTGGTTCTTCCATTTCTTTCTTATCCGTTACCTTCAAATCCAGATATACAGGTTCACCGCTCAGATTGTTTTTATCGACAGCTCCTAAATATTTCGAAAAGCGAAATAAGATTTGAGAATCAGGAGCATCCGCAATATCTACTTTATATTGGTAATACACCTTTTCCTTCTGAATATTTCCGGTAAACATTGTCATTATAGCTTTTTCTTTTTCGTCGAGCTGAGCAAGCATAAACTTCAGAGCCTCTCCATCTTTAGGCATGTTCTCCGCATCGCCCATCAAGATATCCTGACGACTTTCACGAATACGATAAATCTGCTTTGCTGCCACCTCTGCCATTTTCAGAGAAGAACCTGACATCAGATATTCTTCTGATAACAATGCATTCTGGTTCGTAGCAAAAGGCTGAATCACCTTTGAGGATGGAAGTGCGGGAGTACAAGCTGTATTGTAAGATTCATCCGGCTCCATGTTTACCGAACAGATTACTCCTTCTTGTGTCAGATACATAAAAGGAATATTCGAAGATTTATACTGAAGCATATAACCTTCATTTTTATCGACCTCGCCACATGTTTCCAATGCTATATCATCCATTGAATACAAGGTCATATCTTCTGTCGGTGCATCCTTTATCCCCAAAAACTTTTCGGCATATTTTGCATATTGTCCTGCCTTTATGGTTGTTTTTGTTGCTTCTATCTCAACAAAAAGCATTGTCTTAGGCAAGAAATAACTCAAACCTGTATCAGAGCCTTTTGCTCCCGATATCTTTATCAGACTCATTTGTCCGAATGAACTAACGAACAAACTCAGAAAAGTGATTGAAAAAAATATTTTTTTCATAATGAATATCCTTATTTATTTGATGTAAATATAAC
>JBOFKD010000092.1:0-2765 GCA_051657165.1 Bacteroidales bacterium
CGAAAGCTGCATTGGATAAATTCTATGCACGTCCTGATACATTGAGTTTGGGTATCTGTAACGGTTGTCAGTTGATGGTTGAGTTAGGATTGATTACTCCGGCTCATCAGGAAAAACCGAAGATGTTACACAACAACTCTCATAAGTTTGAATCTCAATTCTTAGGATTGACTATTCCTCAAAATAATTCAGTGATGTTCGGTACACTTTCAGGAATGAAGTTAGGTGTATGGGTAGCACACGGAGAAGGAAAATTCCATTTACCTTATGCTGAGGATAAATATAACGTGATTGCTAAATATAGCTATGACGCTTATCCGGCTAATCCGAATGGTTCAGACTTCAGCGTAGCAGGTATCTGTTCTGAAGATGGTCGTCACCTGGCTATGATGCCTCACTTGGAAAGAGCAATCTTCCCATGGCAATGTGGTTACTATCCGCAAGATCGCAAACACGCAGATCAGGTTACTCCATGGATCGAAGCATTCGTAAATGCTCGTAAATGGGTTGAAGATAAAATGGTGAAATAAAACATCGTAAATTCCTAATATTTAAGAGGGATGGCTTAAGGTCATCCCTCTTATTTTTTATACTTTTGTGTCGATTCAAACTATTCTAATAAGTTATTTTATGAAAGAGACGACTACACAGAGTGCTTCTATAGTCGATATTTTTATCACATTCTTTAAGATTGGAGCGTTCACCATCGGAGGAGGTTGGGCGATGGTTCCGATTATAGAACGTGAGATGGTTGATAAAAAAGGGTGGATTCGGAGAGAGGAGTTTATTGATCTGCTCGCCGTTGCTCAAACCGCTCCGGGATTGATTGCTGCTAATATTTCCATTGTGGTCGGATATCGTTTAAGAGGATTTAAGGGAAGTGTATTCTCTGTTCTCGGTACAATCCTGCCTTCTTTCCTGATGATTTTGATGATCGTAATGTTTTTGAGCGGTTTTCGTGGGAATGATGCTGTGGAAAAAGTACTGAAAGGTATTCGTCCTGCTGTTGTTGCCTTAATCATTGTTCCGGTTCTTACTACTGCACGAGCAGCACACATCACTAAAAAAAGTGTTTGGTTGCCGGTTGTAGTGGCTGTTTTGATTGGTTTTCTGAATATTTCGCCGATATACATTATCATTATCAGTGCAATCGGAGGGATTATATATTCTCATTACTGTTTGAAAGATCAGTTGGTAAAAACGCAAGATAAGAAAGACGAGGAGGAAGGACTATGATATATTTCAAACTGTTTTGGGTTTATTTTAAAATCGGTTTGTTTGGCTTTGGTGGCGGATATGCTATTTTATCGCTTATACAGCATGAAGTTGTTGAGGTGAATCAATGGGTAACAACCGAAGAGTTTACTGATATTCTGGCAATTTCTCAAATGACTCCCGGTCCGGTAGGAATCAATAGTGCAACTTATATCGGATATCAGGTGACGGGAAGCGTTTGGGGAGCAATCGTCGCTACACTTGCCACAGTATTACCTTCATTTATAATAGTAATTCTGATAGCACGATTCTTTTTTGCATTCCGCAATAATAAGTGGATAAAAGGAGCCTTCGAAGGAATTCGTCCCGCAGCAGTCGGTATGATCGCTTCGGCAGCTATCATGCTTATGAACGGTACGAATTTTATAGACTGGATAAGTGTTGCTATTTGTGTGCTTAGCTTTGTTGCTATGTATTTCATGAAACTTCATCCGATCTGGATTATCGTAATCTCAGGTGCTGCGGGTTACTTTATTTATTAAGTACTCGTCAGTTATTATTCAAAATACAGGGAAAAGACCAACAAACGGGATGTCACTTTATTCAAAGCTTTTGTATAGGGTGCATAATCCAGGTTTGTCAGGTCTTTTCTTTCTTTATCCAGCACATCAGGCAATCCGAGACAAAACTTTATTTCAGGAATCAATTTGAAATAAGGGAAGTAGAAATCACAACCCACTCCGAATTCGAGGTATGAATTCATAGGTTTCAATAATAATGGCTGATCTTTCTTTCGGGTGAGATCGAAACCAAAGCTTATGCCTCCTACGATATAGGGACGTACATTATTAAACCGGAAGGCATGATATTTGATATTGAACGGAAAAAGAAGGTATGTCGATCTGATATCCTGCTTCATTAAATACTCTGATGATTCATAGTCAATGAACTGTACGGTTTTGCTTCCGAAAAATAAAGTAGGTGAAACACGGAAGCTGAAATAATGACTCATCCGGAAGCTGGCCAGCAAGCCTACATTGAAGCCCGGAGTGAAAGAAGGTTGCTCTGCATATATAAGTCTTGTTTTATCATCATAAACACCAGTATGGGAAAATTCCAGATCCTGTGTATGCATTCCGATAGAAAAACCAAAGTTATAGGGACGAAGATCAACAAAAGGTTGATTCATCGGTTTATATATCTGAGCTGACAGACAATATGAAAAGAATAGAAAAGGAAGAAAAATAACTAACTTTTTGAGCATACAGATTGTTTCTAGTTTATGACTTAGAAAACGAACGATATCTATCTTTTATTATTGCCAAAGATAATATTAATAGAAATTTATAGAGATTCTTTTTGATTGAAGTAAAATCAATGTATATTTGCCGAACAAATTAGTGCTAATTTTAAATTTAATTACAATGGCTTACGTAATTTCTGACGATTGTATCGCATGCGGTACTTGTATTGACGAATGTCCAGTAGAAGCTATCTCTGAAGGGGATATCTACAAAATTGATCCAGACGTATGTACTGATTGCGGTACT
>JBOFKD010000093.1:0-1237 GCA_051657165.1 Bacteroidales bacterium
TAATAGGGATTAATTACGAAACTTGTTTTTGCTTTTGAAGATTCAAGTAAATCATTCAATTCTCTTTTGAGTTTATTGAAAACTTTCTTATTTGTATCAGCTAAATTGGTGCTCTCTTTAATATCTGAATCTAAGTCAAACATTTCGTATTGTTCAGTTTCGTAATGATAAATTAATTTCCAATTACCTGATCTGAGAATCGAATAGGGCTTAGCTCTGAATTCTCCTTTGTCCCCATTATAAGCTTCGAGGTATGCCGGAAAGTGCCACAATATACCTTTATTTCTTTTATTTTCAGTACTTATCTTAAAAATATCTTCACCGTCAAGCATAATTTCTTTCTTTTCATTAAGGATGTTTCTGAAAGAGGGTAGAAAATCTACGTTTGTGACTGGAGCTGAAATACACTCTCCTGCCTTTAAAACCGGTGGATACTTTATAATGAGAGGGACTCTGATCCCACCCTCATACGGCATTCCTTTACCTCCTTTTAGCGGATAGTTGTCAGTAACACCTTCTACACCACCATTGTCAGAAAGAAATACGATCATCGTATTGTCTGCTATTCCCATCGAGTCAACAGTAGCCATAATTTTTCCGACATTAGTATCTAAATTTTCAACCATAGCAGCATAGACCGGATTGTTATGCAGAGTGCCTTTTTTCTTATTGAAATATTTTTTTATTAAATGTTCAGGAGCCTTTAATGGCATGTGTACGGCATGATGTGCCAGATATATAAAGAACGGTGTGTTTTCATCGCTATTTTTGATTTCCCGAATAGCTTCATTTGTTAGTCTATCGGTTAAGTATTCACCTTCAAATCCATTTTCAAGTCCTTTATGGCTATTCTTTTTATTCTTATATGGATAAAAATAGGAATAAGGAGTTCCGGCTCTTCCGCCTGCAATATTTGTACTGAAACCATGGCTTAATGGACCGGATCCGTCAATATCGTCTCCGAGATGCCATTTTCCAATGTGTGCACAATGATATCCGTTTTCGCTGAAAAGACGAGGAATTGTATAGTTTTCAGCCTGAATATCTGTTTTATTTTTTTGTGCAACGAATTTTCTTTTTGTTCTATCTCCTCTATCAGGAGGGTTGACGGTGTAGATTCCATGATAAGGGGTAAACCGGCCTGTCATTAGGCATGCTCTGCTGGGAGCTGAATTAGCAGCTCCCGCATATGCATTGTTGTAAATAGTACCCTCAGAAATCAATTTGTCAATATTAG
>JBOFKD010000094.1:0-1490 GCA_051657165.1 Bacteroidales bacterium
CAAATACGACTGTCAATATAATGGGAGTAATCGGTATTGTTATGCTTGTCGGCATTGCTGTAAACAACTCGATTCTGCTTGTTGATCGAATGAATCAGTTAAAGCTCACAGATCGTTCCTTGAAGGAGATTATAATTGAGGCAGGAGAGCAGCGTATCCGTCCTATTTTTATGACTACAATAACAACGATATTAGCATTGTTGCCTTTAACTTTTGGATTTGGTGATGGAGCGGCTTTACGTGCTCCGATGGCAATTGCGGTAATTGGAGGTTTGATTTCTTCGACGGCTATGAGTCTGATTGTTATACCGTGTTTGTATTTGACATTCGAGAATATTAAACGAAGAAGGAGAGGTTCTGTATGAAGTTTATCGTCAATAGAGTGATAACGATCTTTATGTTATTCCTGGCTTTTGCTGTCTTGGGTTATATATCATACAGAGAGTTAAAGCTGGAGTTATTGCCGAATGCTGAACTCCCTGTTCTTTATGTTCAGGTGTCTTCATCCGGTACGGTCGATCCAGCATATATGGAAAATCAGGTTATTATACCCATAGAAGGTGTAATTAGCCAGCTTGATGGTATTGAATCAATAGAATCAAAAGCCAACTCAAATGGAGGTAATGTCCAGATTAAACTGAAAAAACGGACAAATTTAAAATATGCCTCAATAAAATTACAGGAGAAGATTAATGCAATTTCTTCTACGCTTCCTGATGGAATAAAAGCATCGGTCCAAAAAGGAATGGATGGATCGATGTCGGGGAATTTTATGATGCTTCAAATCAGAGGTGAAGGAGGTGTGGATCGTATTCGAAATATTTTTGAGGAGAAAGCAAAATCTCAATTAGAAAATATTGATGGGGTAGCTTCTGTTAACTTATTTGGTGGAAGACAAAAAGCGATTGAAGTTTGTCTGGATAAAGAAGTCTGTAAAGCATATGGACTGACACCTGAACAGATAAGTACGGCTATCAGGAATTATTCTCAGTCGCGGACTTTTGTAGGTAATGTGACAGACAATGAACAGAAACTATTTGTACATGTTGATGCGGAGTATGAACAACTCTCGGAGTTGGAAAATATTGTTGTAGCAGCAAATTCTGTCCTGTTGAAAGATATCGCAACTATCTTCTTTGATTTTAAGGAAGAGGTTTCATATAGTAGGGTAAATGGGATGGAAGCTATTTCGTGTGCTGTCACGAATGATGCACAAAGTAATATTATTGACTTATCACATCGTATCACAGAAACAATAAATATATTAAATGAGGATTTAAAACCTCAGGGGATTGAGATTATTGTGCAAAGTAACACAGCTGAGGTGATGGAAAAAAATCTGAAGGAAATAAGCTGGTCTGCCGTAATAGGTGGTATCCTGGCTGTTATAATCCTTTGGTTTTTTCTCAAGAATCTACGTTTGGTTATAATTATTGCTTTATCCATACCGTTGTCTATTCTGACAGCATTTAATATTTTCTATGCTTTAG
>JBOFKD010000095.1:0-1107 GCA_051657165.1 Bacteroidales bacterium
AACTTGATGAATCAGTCGAAAGACAGGTTCTGTACAGTCATATGGAGGCTGAAATCAGTGCGGTTTTCGAAACACCGTTTGTTTTTGGTAAAGACCTGAAAGCAGATATCAATGAACAAAAAGAAGATGTCTTTGATCAAAAGACCATTGATTTATTATTTTCGGCTGAGAACAGTGAAGTATATATTGATGCTTTGGTGACAAAGGATGTTCCGTTAAATATCAAGCTGGATATTGATGTGTTGGATGAAAACAATCAACCGATCGGAGTTCAGATTGCTGATGTCTTATTATCGGATACCGATAGTCAGCAAATCGAATTTATCGTATCCAAAGAAGATGCTCCAAAAATGATTCGTGCACGAAATCTTTTATTGAAAGGCAATGTATTTACGGATGAATCATTGGCAGGGAAAGTAATAACTGTCGATAATTTTGTGGATATCAAGAATCTGAAGATCCGTAAAAAAGGGGGCGTCATCATAAAACCATAAATAAAACAACAGAACACAGATGAAAAATATATATATAGGATGTATGATCTTTGGTGCACTGATCCTACAACGTTCAGAGATGTGTGCACAAATGCTGAAAACGGCCTACTTTCTGGATAATTCGGTTCAGCGCCAGAACTATAATCCGGCATTTCATACCGATAAAGGCTTTGTTTCCGTTCCTGTATTGGGTGGTGTCGGGGCACAGGTAGAGACAAATTCGTTTCTGGTTGATCATTTTATCTATAAACGACCGGATGGTTCACTGACAACTTTCCTTGATCCGTCAGTCAATGTAAACAATTTTATCGGGAAGCTGAAAGATAACAATCGCTTAAGTCAATCTTTGGATATGAATATCTTCGGAATCGGCTTTGCGAAAGAAAGCGGATACTGGACGGGTGGTATAAACTTGCGCCAGAATGCGAATGTAGCCATTCCTAAAGGTGCATTTGAATTGGCGAAACTAGGTCCTGACTCATACTCACCTATTCGTAAATTAGAGGTAAATGCTAACGCTTTTCTTGAAATTTATGCCGGTTATTCCCGTAAGCTGATGGATAATCTGACTGTCGGAGGACGATTGAAGTATCTGGGCGGATTAGCCAGATCT
>JBOFKD010000096.1:0-12146 GCA_051657165.1 Bacteroidales bacterium
AGAGCTTTAGTTCGTTTATCCGTATGCTTTAGAAATCGCATGCGCATGCGTTGCAATTCCGATGCGCATGCGAATATAATCCGATGCGCATGGGATGTATTTCCGATGCGCATCGGAAAAGTAAATCAACCGTATTTCGCAACTAAACCAACCGTATATAAAAACTAATTACTCCTTTATTCCGGCTAATCTATACGTATATCCGCTTACGTTTATGCGAATATCGCACCTGACAACAGCGAGTAATTGTTGAACCTGTGACATGTATAAGCTAATCCCTCAATACCCATGCACGGAGATAAAAAAAGAAGAGGATGTGACCTTTTGCCACACCCTCTTTTAAAGTGTTATTCCAGATGCTTAAATTAATAAGCAAACATTGGATAAGTAACCATTATTTCGTTTACTCTGTCGCGAACGGATTTGATAACTTCCGGTTTGTCGTGATTTGACAAAACGGTATCGATCATTTCCACCACTTCTGCCATGAAGTCGTCTTTTACACCACGGGTTGTAATAGCAGGAGTACCTACACGTATGCCTGAAGTCTGGAACGGAGAACGGCTATCGTAAGGCACCATATTTTTATTAACAGTGATATCTGCCTCAACAAGAGCTTTTTCAGCTGCTTTACCTGTAAGATCAGGGAATTTCGTACGCAGATCAATCAGCATACAGTGATTGTCTGTTCCATCAGAAATGATTTTATATCCTTTCTCAACGAATGCTTTAGCCATTGCTGCTGCATTTTTCTTAACCTGAAGCTGATATTCTTTAAACTCCGGTTGAAGTGCTTCGCCGAAAGCTACAGCTTTAGCTGCAATAACGTGTTCCAGAGGCCCCCCCTGTACACCCGGGAAAACAGCAGAGTCTAAAAGAGCAGACATCATGCGGATTTCACCTTTAGGAGTAGTTTTTCCCCATGGGTTCGGAAAATCTTTACCCATAAGAATAATACCACCACGAGGACCACGAAGAGTTTTGTGTGTAGTTGATGTTACGATGTGTGCATATTTAACCGGATTGTCAAGGATTCCTGCGGCAATCATACCTGCAGGGTGAGCCATATCCACCATAAATAATGCATCAATTTTATCTGCAATAGCACGCATGCGTTTATAGTCCCATTCGCGAGAATAAGCAGATGCTCCGCCAATGATTAACTTCGGACGTTCGCGCAATGCAATTTCTTCCATTTGCTCGTAATTAATATATCCTGTATCTTCTTTTACAGAATACTCAAGTGGTTTATATACCAAACCTGAGAAATTAACCAGTGAGCCGTGAGTTAAGTGTCCTCCATGTGATAGATTCAATCCTAAGAATTTGTCTCCTGGTTGAAGACAAGCTAAGAATACGGCCATATTTGCCTGTGCACCTGAGTGAGGCTGTACGTTGGCATATTCTGCACCGAATAATTCTTTTATGCGATCAATAGCTAATTGCTCACTTTCGTCAACAACTTCGCAACCACCATAGTAACGTTTGCCCGGATAACCTTCGGCATACTTATTAGTAAGACAAGAACCCATTGCTTGCATTACCTGGTCACTTACAAAGTTTTCTGAAGCGATCAATTCAATACCTTTTAATTGACGCTGATGTTCTTTTGCGATGATCTCGAAGATCTGATTGTCTCTTTTCATTGTTTAAAAAGATAAGTGTTAAGTATTAGAATAAGTTTATTTTTTCTTTACAGACCAGCCAAATCTTCCGATTTGCTCACCCAATCCGTAATAGTGTCCGTGTGAATAGGCTAAAAGTTTAGCCTTTTGCATATCGAATGCTCCGGTTTCAGGATCCAGATATTTGTCGTCAACACGTACGTTAAGCACATCTGCAATAAACATATCATGTGAGCCGAGAGCTACAATCTCTTTTACGCGGCATTCGATGCATACGGGAGATTCCTCGACAATAGGAGCCTGAACGTAAGTGGCTTTCCCCGGTGTGAGTTTCATTTCTTCAAATTTATTGAAGTCTTTGCCGGATCTTACGCCACACCAGTCTGTAGCAAAAGCCATATCCTCGGTTGTAAGATTTATGACAAACTCCATATTCTTTTTCAGAATAGGGTAGGAGTGTCTTTCGGGTCTTACAGATATATAACACATCGGAGGGTTCGTACAAATCGTTCCCATCCAGCTTAGGGTTATAAGATTGAACTCATCCGGAGTACTTCCGCAACTGATTAAAGCGGCCGGAAGCGGATAGATCATTGTGCCCGGTTTCCAGTCTTGTTTCATCTTCTATTTTATTTGATAATTATATCTTCTTTTGAAATAACTCTTTCGCAATATTTACATTTGATTTTTACATCTTCTTTGTCTATTACTTTGAAAGAAGTGGACATTGGCTCGTTATTTGTTATGCACTTTGGATTAGCACATTTTACGATATCCGAAATTTCATTTGGCAATGATACGTTTTTCTTTTCACATACCTCGTAATTTCTGATAACATTTAACTTCACATTAGGTGCAATTAACGCAATTCGGTTCAATTCTTCCTCTTCAAAGAATTTATCGGCTACTTTAATGATACCTTTTGTGTTTAGTAGTGTGCTGGTAAGGTTGTTACCAATTGTAATACTGTTATTTAGTTTGTCCAATCCCAGCAATGAAACAACTTTAAATAATTGCTCAGAAGGTATATGGTCTATAACGGTGCCATTTTCGAGTGCGGCAACCTGAAGTTCTTTGTTCATTTCATTTCTTTTTTAAATCCCTAATACTGTACAGATAATCGCCTGACGGGCATAAACTCCGTTTAACGCCTGTTCGAAATAATAAGCTTTCGGACTATCATCTACGTCCATATCTATTTCGTTTACACGCGGAAGCGGATGGAGTACACGCAGATTGTCTTTGCTTCCATCCAGCATCGACTTATGAAGGGTATATACGTTTTTAACTTTCTCGTATTCCATCAGATCTGTGAAACGTTCGCGCTGAACACGTGTCATATACAGAATGTCTGATTGGTCGATAACCTCTTCGGTAAAGTCGGTATATTCGTTAAAAGGAATATTGTTTTCGGTGCAGAATACTTTGTATTCTTCCGGCATTTTCAGTTCGTCAGGAGCGATAAAGTTAAAAGTAGGATTGAAATGGGACATAGCCATTAGAAGAGAATGGACAGTGCGACCGTATTTTAAGTCGCCAACCATGGTAATAGTTAGATTTTCAAGGGTGCCTTGTGTTTTGTAAATAGAATACAAATCCAAAAGAGTCTGCGATGGATGCTGATTAGCTCCGTCACCGGCATTAACAACAGGAACATCAGAGACTTCAGCTGCATATCTGGCTGCTCCTTCAAGATGATGACGCATGATAACCAGATCGGCATAGTTACTGACCATCTTGATGGTATCTTTCAGCGTCTCGCCTTTCGATGTGCTGGTTGATGATGCATCGGAGAATCCGATAATTCGTCCCCCCAGTCGGTTGACAGCTGTTTCGAAACTAAGTCTTGTCCGGGTGGATGGTTCAAAAAATAGAGTTGCCACCACTTTCCCGTCCAGGAGTCGTTGGTTCGGATTTTCTTCAAATTGTTTCGCTCTTTCTAACAGAGCTAAGATCTCTTCTTTCGAAAAGTCTTTAATAGACACTAAATCACGTTTACTCATAGCTGTTTTTTTCTTTACATCGCAAAAATAAATGGAATAGGGATAAGAAAAAAGTGAAAAGCTAAAAAAGAGAAATCTCTTTTAAGCTTTTCACTTGTATCTGTAGGAAATTAAAATTCATCCCGGGCATAAAGTAATATGCCTTCGCGAATAATTCGTTGTTTAAGATCTTCGTTTCTTATTAAATCACGATCTAAAAGATTGATTTCATAAAGAAGATCTAACATTTCGAGCTCCGTTCGAATACTCTCCAGTTCATTGTAAGATTCAAGACTCTTACGAACAGACAGGTCGATAGGTGTATCGGCTTTATATTGTCCGATAGCTCTGTTTCCGTAAACAAGAACTTCATTAATTGATGAATGCTTTTCAAATACGCCTCTGATCAACTCGATGCATTCAACACTTATGCCGATTCTTTGTGATAATGAGTTTAGGTTAAGCGTTGATTCCATAATTGAAAATTAATATCCCTTTTCAGGTTTAGTTATTTTTATTTTAAAATTGGAGTAGCTCTTTTATCAATTGCAACTCCGTGTTTCTGATGCCATTCTGCAAGCAGTTTTCTATGTGCATCCAGGATCTCTTTGTACTTAGCTTCTACGGCTAAGTTTATCATTTCGCCACGATCATTATTCATATCGTACAATTGCTCGCGATAACGTCCTTTATCATAAGCCACATATTTGTAATCTTTAGTTCTTACGCACCATCCTTTAGTGATACCTTCATCAAATAGTGTTTCGATAACAATATGACTGTTTATGTCATTATTGCTCCCTTCAAACAAAGGACGAAGATTACTTCCGAAACAATGTTGCGGAACTTTAGCTCCGGCAATATCGCAAAGGGTAGGAAGGAGGTCCATTCCATTATTAACTAATTGTTCTTTTACGATACCGCGCTCTTTTTGTTTAGGCATTCTTACGATAAAAGGGATATTAGTAGTCTCTTCATATAATGCAGACTTCTGACTCCATTGGTGTGAACCGTTTCCATCACCGTGGTCACTCGTAAAAATAACAATTGTATTGTCCCAAAGTTTCTGCTCATCTAATACTTTTAGAATTTTTCCGATTTCGGCATCAACTGCTTCAGTCAGACGGTAGTACGCATTACGGTATCTGCGCCAGTCTTCAATTGTATAGTTTCTTACCGGATAGGTTTTGAATTTGGCAGCCTGCTCGTCACGGATCACATCTGCATCAAATGGATTGATGGCAAAGTTGGACGGAAGATTCGGACAATCGGTGATATGTGGCTCTTCAAGTTCGGCATAAAATATATGCTGATGACGGGCATATTCGCATATATTGTGCGGATTGTCAAAAGAAGCTACCAGAAAGAAAGGTTCATCTCTGTTTTCTTTAATAAATTCGCCACAAGCTTCGGCCAGACCATAATCGTTATGTTCGTGGATCTTTTTGAATCCGTACTTTCCGTCAATGATATCACTTTCCGGTAAATGCCATTTCCCTCCGTATCCGCAATCGTATCCGGCATTTTTAAGCAGAATACCCAGACTGTTTGTACTGTAAGGAGCTTTAAACTCACTTCCGTTTTTCATCATACCAACAACACTCGGTGTAACCCCTGTCATCATCGCTGCACGATTCGGGGTACTTAATGGAGCTGCACAATAGGCATTCGTGAAACGGATACCTTCATTTGCCAGCCTGTCCATATTCGGAGTATGGATATCTTTATTTCCTGAGCAGCTCATAGCCTGAGCATTTTGCTGATCCGTGAAGATGTAGATTATATTGGGTCTTTTATCTTTTGCGATCATAGGTGCAACCGAAGTTGCGCCCATGATACCGGCAAGAAATATATTTTTTGTATTCATAATGTTACGTTTAATTTTTAGATTTCTAATTCAGGAACTTCATCTACAAGAATTTGAGATTTTCCGTTTTCGAGAATCATTGTCGCACCGTTCTCTTTCAGTTTTACTTTTTTACCATCAACGCTGATTGAAGGAGTATTAAAGTTTACAGCACTTTTTGTAATCTGGTTGATTGCATTGAAGTAAGCTTGTCCCTCATTGCTGAGATTGGCTTCAATCATCCAGTCTCCAACTTTAAATTGAGTCTCAGAAATCTTTTTTATTTGAGCAGGTTTCTGATCCTTCGCGCGCGTATCTATAATAGAGAGTATTCTCGCGTTGGTTGTTTTCTCAGTTGTTATCCCTACGTTGTAATGATTCTCATATACAAGCGGCTTCCCGTTCTTATCGGTTTTGTTTAACCAGTTAACCGCCGGTGATGCAAACTGATCGTGATGGGTGTAAGAAGACTTTACACCTGTGAATATATGCGCATCTGAGATTCCTTTATTATTAAATCCGGAAACAATATATGCATGATCATCAGTCTTTACGGTCATATCCTTTTCACGTGTGTGAAGCTGGTATGTCCAGGCAACAGGCTGTTTGCCTTCTAATTCATCATATATCAGAATCAGTCCTGTGTTGCCAAGCTGTACAACATGTCTGCGGAACAAATTAATTCTGTTTTCCCCCCATCCATTCTTTTCGGAAAATTCGATGTCAGAAAGTTCAGCTCTCTCTTTCCATAAAGGTGCTGTAATCTGGCCGTAGGCATTAGATGCATCACCAACAAAATAAGCAACTTCTTCTCCTGCATAGTGACGTGGTATCCATCCGTATCCCTCTGTTCCGATTGTCTGAGTCATACTGTCAACCAGAATCGTATTGTGAGAACGTGCATTCCGGTAATGGTACATCATGTGTTCGTCCGTAAATCCTGTACGATGTCCGGTGCTGTAAAAGATAGCTTCACCTCCGAAGAAAGTATGGAATCCATTCTGATCAGCCAGAGCATGTGATGTAGAACCGTAAGGGCTGGATCTGAAAGAGAACATTGCATTCTCTTCAGGCTTATTCAGCTTCGTATTCATAGTAGCCAGACCTGTCTGTGGGAATACCTTTGTTGTCGGAAGGCTAGCCAGAGTTTCCTTAACATCTGTTTTCAATGCGTTAGGAGTAACAACTCTGTACCAGGTAAGGTCTCCACTTTTGCCAAGAAATCCTTTTTGCATGATTTTGGGATCTTTCGCAGTTGCCATCTTTACATAGTCTCCGGCATAAGCGTTTTGCAATTCACGAGAAAGTGCATCCGCATATCCAATGCGTGTAGGGCTTGGTTGCAGCATATTTTCATGCGATGTACCATGTCCTGCTGATTTAGAGAAAGGAGGCTGCTGATAAATGACATATTTCACATTATTGTTATACCAGGGATCTGCAAAGAAATTGAATCCTGTAACTCGTGAAAGTAAGAATGGTACTTCTATTAATGTTTTTATATTAACATGAAAGTACGAATCACCGTTGTGCCATCCTCCGTCATTATTTAAGCCGGGAAATCTGGCAATCCACATATTGTAGCAATAATCAAGCCAGGTGTCTGCTTCCGGAAGGTCACCCCATGCAGCAAAAGCAGCACTGTTTAGAATCCGGAATGTCATCTGCCAAACGTGATTGTCGGCAATGCGGTTCTCCAGATGGTTTACAAATTCTTCGAAAAATAAATCACCATTATCTTTAATTCCGCGCAATAAAATCTCTTTATCTTCAGGAGATAGTAAGTCATAGAATGCGTCATAGCTCATAGCCGAAAGAGACAATAATACCGATGCGTTGAAGTCTCCGGCAAAATATCTGTGTCCTTTCCATGAAAGCATCTCTTCTATTCTTTCGATAGCTCCACGATAATATTGCTGATCTTTTGTAAGCAAATATGCTCTGACCAATGATTCAACATTGCGTTCCTCGCGGTCAACAATCTTACGGCTTTCGCGAATCAGATAAGATTTTTGCTTGATTTCATTGTCCAGAGAATGAAGTTTGCTGGTATCAATCTCCAGACCGATATGTCCTAGTTTTGTTTTAAGTGCTTTATCAGCCTGGCGAATGTATTGTTTCGCTTCTTCATTAGACTGGTTTTTTGCGATGATTTGCTCCCAGTCTTTTTTGTCGAGCAATACTCTCGGATGATGCTGAGGAATCATTTCTTTTAGCTCCGTTAATGAAGGCGGATTAAAATCCAGGGACTCTTTAGTAATGAAGAAATGGAATGTATCAGACCATTCTTCATTTCCGTTTTTATCAACATAGGCATATTGCCAGAACCATTTCCCTTGTTTTAGCTTACTGAAAGGATTAAAGAAGGCCCAGTTGCGGGTTTCTTTGAATACGTTCTTTTTGAATTTCGGATCCTGAGATAAACGAACTTTATAAGTTACATGAGGCTTGTGTTCTTTTTCTTCCACACCATCCAGAACAGGTCCGAGGTGCGGGAATTTATCAGGCCACATAAGAGGGGTTGGATTTTTATCAGCAACGGCTCCGTTTTTGGGATAAGGCTGGCTTCTGACCTCGTCCATTAATCGCTCATTATTTAATCTGATAACTGCCTGATTATTTTTAGCTGAAAGCACCGGATATAATCCGAATGCCAGTAAGACAATTCCGATAAATCTTTTCATCTGTGATATTTGGTTTTTAGTATGGAAAGATACCTTGAATGCAAGATATCTTTCCTGTCTCTTAGATTATTTTGGTGTTTATTTTATTTTTCTGAATATCCTGCAAGGTTGTAAAGAACAGGCTCTGTACTGTTCCCAACGCGGTAGATTCCGAATTTGAAGTAATATCCGTCATCGTCGTTGCGCCCAATCATGATTTTTTCGTTTTTTACAATATGCTCAGAAATGCTTTTCTTCCCATTTTTATAATCCATGACAACATCTAGCATTCCAGGCTCAATGATTGTTTCAGCCTCTCTACCGTATTTTGTCCATTTTATTTTAACCTTGAATGTTATCCATTTGTCTTTTGGAAATTCAGAGAATGGCATTTTATAAGCTATAGTTGATGATTTATAGGTTGATGTTTCACTTCCCATAATTGGTGTACGAACAATATTCGCATTGCAGCGGTCTGTTTTATCAGTTAACCATTTTCTGTCAGAATTAGCTTTGATATAAAAATGCTTGTCGGCAAAACCAAATGCCAAAGGGGGATAACCACCTTGTTCAACCAGATAGCCGTTAGCTTTGCCAGCTTTGAATAGCAGGTTGCCATTTTTATCTTTTCTTTGCTCTCCTTTTTTATTCAGATCAGCAATCTTTTCATGACCGGTATTCTTTTTGAATATCATCTGGTCATATAGTTTTACAAACTCTTCATCACTGACTTGTTTTATTTCACCATCAGGTGTTTGGAGTAGTGTGCGTGTGGGCATTCCATGCCATTGCGCAAAAATAGTATGTACGTTATCAGACAGATCTCCGGGGATATATACAGAGAATGTGTACTCTTTAGTGGATGCCTGTTCGGATATTCCTTTTCCGTAGTGATATACTTTTTTGATTTTAACAGCATTCTCGTATTCTTTTTCGGATAGTTTAGATACATCAGTAGCTGTTGCATAACAATAACTTAGTTCTGCACGTCCTTTCGTTTCTCCTTTAGACCAACCTTCAAGAGTATTGTCATCAGCCTTAAGATAGAAACGATATGATGGTTTTCCCTTAAACATTCTGGTATAGTCATACCCGATAGCATGTTTTTTTCCGGTTCCTACGGCTACCCATTCTCCGTCAATGACAGCACTATCCGGTGCATACTCAGACTGTACGTTTACACGTGCAGGAATAGAAACGAAATCTTTTTTTTGTGCATGTAAGCTTATTGCCAGAAAAAAGGCGCAGCCTAAAACTGTTTTTTTCATATTCAGAGATTTTATTGATGTATTTCTACTTTGGTTTCTTTATTTGTTAAATCTATCTGGACTGGAATAAATTCAAATCCGGGTGTAAAATTGAAAATCCGCTTATTTTCATTCGTTTCGCTAATCGAAATAGGTGTATTTGCTTTTATAATGATTTGTTTATCCTGCGGTCCTATCTTAATTTCATTTTTATTGAGCAAGAATGATTCTGTATTTGGTGATATAACCGGAAGAATCAATTTTACATCCGTTTCATTATTTAGTACCCTGGCTTTTATTGTAACACCTTTTTTGTGGAATAAATAAGTACTTTCAACTTCTATGATACCTTTTTCTGGAGTAGATTGTTGTATATCTACCAGTTTATTCCGGACAATGTACAGATCTCCTTCTTTTGTCTCTTTATGAGTAATCACTGCATCAAGGTCATCCAGATTGGTATATCTGTTTCCTTTTTCCTGATAGACTATGCATGGAGTCGGGCTCATTTTTACCTTTTGTCTGTCTGCCTGCATATTGGGCTGTTCTATCAGTGTGTATTTATTCATTCCGGCTGCAAATACAGGTCCTCTGTTTTTATTCCATAACATAGATAATATCCCTCCCATTGGATGTGTACCTTTTACTTTATATTCAGAATCGTATCCTGTAAAAGTGGAATGCCAGTCTCCGTGGGCAATAGTCCAGGTACGTATATCTTTAAAGAACTTGCTTCCTTTTTGCTTTTCGCGGGGAAGAATAATATTCTTTCCCTGATAATCAGGATGATATATCTGTAAGAAAGCTGCAAGAGCTTTTGCATGTCCGAATGTATGATGGTTACAAGGGTATTGTCCGTTAGACAGATAATGCATGCCTCCGTATAAAGACCCTTCTTCAGTTGCTTCAGCCATTAGATCTACATTTTTACTAATAGCAGTCAGTATCTCCGGATGTTTATCAGCTAACAGATAATAACCAGGCATAAATCCATCACTGGTACGTCCACCCCAGTATGTCCATTTAAAACTGCGTGTTCCCCAGCTATTATCCCACGCTCCGTCAGGCAACATAAACTCAAGATGAGTGAGCATCGATTTTTCGATCATCATCATCAGGCTGTCATCTTCTGCCATCTTTGCATAGAAAGCCATGTTCGGCAGAGACTCTTCAACATTGTATAATAAGTCTACCGGCAAAGTCTCATTCTTTGTTTTTGCTTTTATATTTGGGCCTTCTCCAAAAAGAAAGTAATCGTTTTCGGTAAAATAGGCTCTTAAATCTCCGCCAATAATCCGGGCCTTATCTACAAAATCTTGTCTGTCAAGGTGTGTACCAAGTAGATATAGCGCATAAGTAGCAGAAGCTGAATAATTGACATTCATATTGCGCCAGCCTTCTCTCCGGCGGCTAAATATAAAATCATTGTTATAGATGAACTCTCCCGCTTTTTCCAGGCGATTCCACCAGTTTTGCCGGATGGAGTCCGGAAGTAATTCCCCATGATGATGTAAAGCTTCGGCCAGAGCTAATGCTGCAAAGACTGTAGTTCCGTTCCAGTCCGAGACATTAATGTCGTTTAACCATCCTCCGTCCGGAGTTGAAACATTGTTTTCGGCCCAGTTCATAAGAGAAACCGCAGCATTTGTATAGGTTGTGTCTCCTGAGGTTTCAGCCAGGTACATAAGAGGCAGAATAGCATCCATGCATCTTCCATGTACGCGATTGCAAGCCGGACATAATAATCCTCCTTGTAAAGCTTTGTGTTCTGTAGTGATTTGCTGTGAAATCAGATTGTCTCCCCAAATCTTAACTATTTCATATGACTTTCGGAAAAGCTCATCCGATTCATATTTTGAGACTTCAGACGGACTGGCCTGAAGCGAGAAATAGCTGAGTAAAGAGATTGCCGAAAATGCGAATGGTTTAATCATGCGTCCTTTTAATTTGATCGATATTTACGAATGTAAAGTTACATAACCGAGGGGTGAGAGGTATTTAAACATAAGCAATCGTTTCATTATTTCATGCAGATTCCTTTCAGTTTTGTTTAATCGAGTATCAATTTTGTCCAACAGACGTGTTTTTTGTTTGGTAGTAAGCAAGTTGTCTTGTAAATGATTACTGTGAGGTTTCTCAAAATGATATTCATGAAATGGCATAATCTTATATAATTGATATAATCCTTTTTCAGATTATTTATGCAGATATCTTTAAGGAGTTACTATTAGGTTTCGTTCTGATTGCGTTAATAATATTCGTATCACTGAATACTTTTATATATATATATGCATGATGTGATTTGAGTAAGTTTAGGGAACGATATGAACTACCTTTAAATATTAATACTGTCTAATATCATAAACCTCGTATATAAGCTGTGTTTGTTTTTATAATATATTAGTCTAGTCTGATAAAAGCTCTCACTATAACTTAATGTTATACGTTTACATTAGTCTGGTTTGTATTTTGGACGTTTATTTATTCGTAGTTTATGAGTTTCGGATAATCTGTTTACAGTATAGAGAACTACGTTTTATGAGGTTATTTGTTAATGAAATATAAAGTGTAAACATTATTCTCTTTGATTATTAGATGTTTAGTGTGTTTTAGTATCTGATTGTTGAAAAATAAATACGGAATAAATTTGGAGCGTATAGGTGAAAACTCTACTTTTGTATCCGCAATCGAGAAACAAACGGCATGCGAGTCGCTTGAGATTGAGATCTGAAAAGATAAAAATACAAGACTTATATATAAACAAAAGTAGTACAAGCACAATA
>JBOFKD010000097.1:0-6247 GCA_051657165.1 Bacteroidales bacterium
CAAAGATGATATGCTTATTGACAAACCAGCCTACGAATACAGCAATAGCACCGCCACCGATCGGCAATAATACATTTGAAGCCGTGAAATCAATTAGCGAGAAAATATTCTTATCAAACAATGTCAGATGAGATATAGCCCCAAAAGACAAAGAACACAGGATACCTAAGGTTGCACAAATAACAAATAAATAAGCCAATGCCTTTTTACGTGAAATTTTATGTTCTTCCGTCAGATAAGTAACCACAATTTCACTCATTGAGATCGTAGATGTCAGTGCCGCAATTCCTAATAGAAGGAAGAATGCGATAGCCCAGAACTGCCCGCCTATCATTTGATTAAATACATTCGGTAAAGCGATAAAGACAAGATCAGGGCCTTGCGCAGGACTGATTCCATATGTAAATACAATCGGGAAAATAATTACTCCTGCAATAATGGCAACCATTGTATCCAATGCCGCCACGATCATACCGGTTTGAGGTAGATTCGTGTCCTTCTTAAAATAAGAAGCATAAGTAATCAAAGCTCCTAACCCTACACTTAAAGAGAAGAATGCTTGTCCCATTGCATCCAATATCACTTTCGCATTGATCTTACTGAAATCGGGCTTAAACATAAATGATAAACCTTCTTTCGCTCCGTCAAGCGATAATGAGTGTGCAGCTAAAATAATTAGCAAAAGGAAGAGAACAGGCATCAGAATATTCGATACCCTCTCGATTCCGTTTTTGATTCCTCCTAAAGTAACTCCCACTGTTAATCCTAAGAACACGAGCAACCAGATGATTGGTCTGACCGGATCTTGTGAGAACCCCTGGAAAAGCGACGTTAATTCTGCTGCGTTTTTCCCCTCTAAACCTCCGGATAGTGCTTGCCAGAAATACTCGGCAGTCCAACCGGCTACAACAGAATAAAAACTTAATATTAGTATCGGACAAATTAAGCATAGAACACCGAAGAATTGCCAGCCTTTTTGATTAGATAATGAACGGAATGCTCCTTTTGGATTTTGTCCGGTTTTCCGACCCATAAAAAATTCTGATAACAGGATAGGTAAACCCAGAAATACGACACATCCCAAATAAATCAGAATGAATGCGCCTCCACCATTTACACCTGCTGTATAGGGGAATTTCCAGATATTCCCCAAACCGACTGCAGCTCCCACTGTCGCTGCAATAACACCAATTTTAGTAGTAAAACTTCCTCTTTCTATATTGCTCATAATTTAGTGTGCAAAATTTAAAACAAAAGTAGAAGGATATTTCGGGTTTAAAAAGTTAAATAACACCCAGTTGAGTTAATAATACAACGATAATACCTGCAGGTGCTATATATCTTAACGCAAACATATATGCATTAAACATAATTGCGCCGAATTTTCCTCCTGTCGATAACTCTTCATGTACAACTTTCTTAGGCATTTTCCAGCCAACGAAAATAGCAATAAAGAAACCGGCGATTGGGAGTAAAAGGTTTGAAGCAATATATTCGATCAACGAAAATGCATTCTTACCCATAAAGGTATAGGATGAGAAAACACCTAGTGACAGGGAACTGATAACACCAATTACACCACATACTGCCATTAAAGCCAATACCGCTTTTTTACGTGATATTTTGTACTCTTCAACCAAGAAGGTTACAATTACTTCGCTCAGTGAAATGGTTGATGTCAAAGCCGCAACTGCTAACAATAAAAAGAACATCGTTGACCAAAACTGACCGGCTGCCATTTGATTGAATACACTTGGCAAAGTAATAAATACCAACTCCGGACCTTGTCCCGGATTAATGCCGAATGTAAATACTGCAGGGAAAATAATAATACCTGCCAACAAAGCGACACCTGTATCTAATAAAGAGATAATAACACCAGTCTGAGGCATATTTGTCTCTTTCTTAAAGTATGACGCATAAGTAATTGAAATACCTAAACCAATACTTAATGAAAAGAAAGCTTGTCCAAGAGCTTCAAGTACAACACCTGCTGTTACTTTAGAGAAGTCTGGATAGAACAGAAACTTTAAACCATCTGCTGCCCCATCTAAAGTTAATGATTTAATACCCAGAATGATTAATAAGGCAAACAAGATTGGCATTAAGATATTGGAAACGCGTTCGATTCCCTTTTGTACTCCACCAAGGGATACGGCAATTGTCATTCCCAGGAATACAAATAGCCACATGATAGGACGAAGCGGATCTTGCGAAAACTGAGTGAATATAGCTCCTAATTCTTCAGCATTTTTCCCAACCAGATCTCCACTGATAGATTGTAAGAAATATTCAGCTGTCCATCCTGCAACAACCGAGTAAAATCCTAACACCATCGTCGGGCTGATCAGACATAAAACACCGACCCATTGCCATTTTTTATTTGAACTTAATTTTCGGAATGCTCCTTTAGGGTTTTGGCCTGTATTACGACCTAAGAATAACTCAGATAAAAGAAGTGGCAGACCAACAAGCAAAACGCAGAGCAAATAGACGACTAAGAAAGCACCACCCCCGTTGACACCTGCAGTGTACGGGAATCGCCAAATATTTCCTAATCCGACTGCTGCTCCTACCGTTGCTGCAATCACTCCTAATTTTGTAGTAAAACTTGCTCTTTCTGTTGTACTCATAAATTTTATATGTGTTGATAAAATTATTATTCAGGTTTAGTTATTGCAAATATAAAGAATCGCCCCCTATTTTCCTATCAATTTAAAAGCTGAATATGGCTAAAATATGAATAATTAATAGTTTTTCGCAAGTATAGGACTGATCTATAAGTGTATAAATATTTTCAATTTGACACGTGTATTTATTTTCATTTAGTTTGCACTGTCAAATCAAAGGAAGTGACACGGAATAAGATTAAAGAACCCATATAATACGTTATAGTTATGAATACAAAATCAATTAGAGGAACAAAAACTGAACAGAATTTATTAAAGTCATTTGCAGGCGAATCACAGGCAAGAACTCGTTATACTTATTTTGCATCGGTTGCAAAAAAAGAAGGTTATGAGCAAATTGCAGCTATTTTCATGGAAACTGCAGAGCAGGAAAAAGAACACGCAAAACGTTTCTTTAAATTCTTAGAAGGAGGAATGGTTGAAATTACAGCATCATATCCTGCCGGAATGATCGGCACTACGGCTGAAAATCTGGAAGAGGCAGCTAACGGTGAAAATGAAGAATGGAGCGATTTATATCCTGAATTTGCCAGAATTGCTGAAGAAGAAGGGTTCCCGCAAATAGCAGTTGCTTTCAAAATGATTGCAAAAGTAGAAGCTGAACACGAAGCTCGCTACCGTACACTTTTAGAAAGAGTAAAAGCAGAAAAAGTATTCGAGCGTGAAGAAACTATCGAATGGCAGTGCCGTAACTGCGGTTATGTACATACAGGTAAAAAAGCGCCTGAAAAATGTCCGGCATGTGTTCATCCGCAAGCTTTCTTTGAACCGAAGAAAAATAACTATTAATAAATAAGAAACCCTCTGCTCAGTCAATGAGCAGAGGGTTCTTTTTTTATATTTTCAACGGATCCTTATCCCCGAATATTTCTTCGCGGGTAATGAAAATCGGATTTACTCTTTTAAATGCAGACGCTTTATGTCTGGCGATGACTTTTGGATTAATAGAATTGCTTCCATCTTTCATATAAGCCCAAAGAGCTGCATCCACTTCATCGTAATGCTTAGCCCCTAATTGTTCTACGTCGCTTGAAGTAATACCTAATCCATCAGTCGGAACACAGTCAATACAAGCCTGCAAAGCAGCTTTCTGTTTCTCGTCGGTTAATGTGGAGCAAATGTACTTGGAAACATGATATACTTCTGTTTTCCAAAGTCCGAATAAAGGATCAAAATCTCCTACATCTCCATGTAATGTCCAGAAACCTAACTGCCACTCTGTCTGATTATCAGTACTGATAACCATTCCGCGATGTTTTTGTGCAAGATTGTATAAGTAGATCATTCTCAATCTGGCTTTAATATTACCTACGCGTAAGCGGTAATCCTTGCTTGTCGTATCTTCTTCGTACGGTAACTCTTCGATCGTATCCAGAGTCGTATGATAGAGCTGCGTTAAATCAATTTCTTTGAAATCGTGACAAAAAGCAGTTCCTATATCGTTTGAGCGCTGGCGCTCTTCGGGAGTGTTTGTTTCGATTGTGATACTGCGTCCGATTAGTTTAATACCCAATTCGTCACAGATCGGGCGAAGTAAAACGGTTGTCAATGCCGAATCAATACCGCCTGATTCACCAATAATCAATGCTTTTAATCCGGCATTTTTTACATAGTCATGTGTAATCTGACGGATTCTTTCTACCACTTTTTTCATCTTAAAAGGATCTGTTATGTACTTAATAAACTTTCTAATTCTTCGGGGGTAATATTCTTTTTCAGTTCACCCCGATAAGCATAGGAGATCTTACCCCTTTCTTCAGAAACAATAATTGCTTTCGCATCTGTTTCCTGAGTGATACCTAATGCGGCACGGTGTCTCAGTCCCATTTCTTTCGGGAGAGACTGAGAGTGAGATACAGGTAAAATACAACCTGCTGCTGCAATACGGCTATCAGTAATAATCACTGCACCGTCATGCAGCGGACTGTTCTTAAAAAAGATATTTTCAATTAGCCGGGTACTGATCACACCATCAATCATTTCACCTGTACTCCGGAAGCTTTGCAAACTCACATTTTGCTCGATTACAATTAAAGCTCCGCATTTGTGTTTGGCCATATTACGACAGGCTATTACGATAGGCATAAAAGAGCGTGCTTCCGCATCTTCCTTGCTTGGGCGCAACAAACTAAAAATATAGCGCCATCGCTTATGTGATCCGAGGGTCAGCAGAAACCGCCGGATTTCTTCCTGAAACAGCACGACCAATGCCACTCCACCTACACTGATAAACTTATCCATAATATTTCCGATAAGCCGCATTTGTAGGATATGGCTAACCAGAATCCACACTCCTGTTATGGCTAACAAACCAATAAATATACTGAGTGATCCGGACGATTTCATCATCCTGTAGCTGTAATAGAGTAAAAAAGCAACCAGGATAATATCTATAATATCTTTTATACCAAAAAAATCAAACATAATAATCAGGATTTAATAGCGTTTGAGCATTTCGGTTATTTTCACGCACTCAACTGCCTCTTTGACATCGTGTACTCGCAATATATCAGCTCCTTTACCAAGAGCGATCGCATGTATAGCAGTCGTCCCGTTTAGCGCTTCAGCAGGTGCTGTATCCAGCAGTTTGTAGATCATCGACTTGCGGGATACACCTACCAGAACCGGATGTTCGAAGATTCGGAAATGTTCCAGTTCGGCGAGCAATTCATAGTTTTGTTCCAATGTCTTGCTAAACCCGAAGCCCGGATCCAGTATAATATCATTAACTCCCAATTCACGAAGTTGTTCGATTTTTCGTGAAAAGTAGCGTGCAATATCCTGAAACAGGTTTGTATATTCACAATTTTGCTGCATCGTTTGCGGTGTACCTTTCATGTGCATCATAATGTAAGGAACCTTTAATTCTCCGATTGTTTTAAACATCGACTCATCCATCTCACCTCCTGATATATCATTGATGATATTCACGCCATACTCTTCGACAGCCCGCTTGGCTATGCCCGAACGAAATGTGTCAACCGAAGTGATGGCTTCGGGATGTTTATCGCGTAAAATACGTAAAGCAGTTTCCAGACGTCTCCACTCTTCTTTTTCATCGATATGCCGGGCATCCGGACGGGAAGAATATGCACCGATATCAATGATAGAGGCACCTTCATCCAGAATCTGTATTATCCTGTTTTCAATCAGATTCTCTGTCATACACCTGCTTCCTTCAAAGAAAGAATCGGGTGTAGCATTCAAAATCCCCATAATCAGGGGCTTTTCCGTTGTTATCAGCTGATTACCAATATTTATACTGAAGACTGACATAGCTTATATTATTAAGTGCAGTTATTTATCTTTAGAAATCTTCATTTATCTAATTACTATCTCTATGAAATAAGATTCATTTGATTATGAAACACTTGTAAAGCATAAGCACAAATGTAAAACAAATAAAACTTTTTTATAAGCAAAATACTTTGCAATTTGAAAACTTACTTATCTTTGTGATATAGAAAAACAAAATTCCTACTTTTATGGAGAAAATAGACCAACTCGACAAAAAAATTTTAAAGATTATCTCTCAAAATGCACGTATCCCGTTTAAG
>JBOFKD010000098.1:0-1160 GCA_051657165.1 Bacteroidales bacterium
ATTATACATCCAGTCCGGGGAGCTTTTTAAACTATCTGGAGTTTTATGATGCAAATAATATATTGCTTTTCAAGGGTGAGGTAGGTTATACCTTTAAAGGCTATGATTCTATGTACTTCAGTCGGGAAATGGGAGCACAGGGGAATGGTTCGTCAAAGGATCCTTATCTGTTGTTTAATACGGAGCAACTGAAGAATATGTGCTCTTTTTATAAAGATGTATATGAAGGGCGATATTATAAACAGATGAATGATTTTGATGTAAGCGGGTTCCGGTATTGGCAGCCCATTGGGGACAACACCACTCCATTTAGAGGTGTTTATGATGGGAACGGATATAAGATAAGCAATATGCGTTTGAATTCGGAGTGGGATAAGGAATATTATTTTGCGGGATTTTTTGGATTTACCTATGATTGTACACTAAAGAATATACATATACGAAATAGTTCAGTTAAATGTAAATCTGACTGGATGGGTGGTATTGTTGCTTATGGACGGAATACTCGTATAGAGGAGTGTTCGGTTGATGTGCATATCGAACAGCATAAACCTGCTGTGGCAGGAGGAATTGCAGGAGAGCTGGAGAATTCGGTCATTTATAACTGTTATAATATTAATAAGAATGGTTATACAGCTTGGGGTGCAATCACTCATTTTACCGGGGGAATTGTCGGACGACTGACAGGTTCCGATTTGGCAAATGTGTATTCGATTGCTGCTATTCATATTAATATGGATGGTGTGTCTTCGGGTATTGGTGCAATTGCCGGCAAGGTGGATGACGCATCCCGTGCACATATATTTTACGGACTTCAGTCGCAGAATGGTTATGATACATCAATAGGAATTCCCCGAAGCCAGATGGGATTGTATGAAAATAGTTTCCTCAAGTCACAGGATTTGGTTGATAAGTTGAATAACGGTGCTACAGGATCTAAATGGATTTATAATCCGTATTCTTATCCATCACTTTCGAATGAAAGAAAATAGACGTATTGTAGAATATAAAGATGAGGACTCAAGCGTTTAGTGAACTTATAAATAGCAGATTTGTTTAAAACACAAGTAATCATTAAATGGAAAATGCTATGGATCCTAATGCTTCAAAAAAAGATCGGGATGAAAATGAGATTATACCGATAGAAGATAATCTTCCTG
>JBOFKD010000099.1:0-24609 GCA_051657165.1 Bacteroidales bacterium
CTGTACTCGAAACTTTTGGCAAAACTACTAAAAGTTTCAAGCACAGTAGAAACTTTTAACATACACAGGTCTCAATTTGAAATTTTTTGCCCGATTTTCGCCATCACCCGTCACCTTTGACATATCTCTCATAATATCAGCAATATACGGGTGACGGTAAAGGTGACGGTGACGGTGGGTGACGGTAAATAATGTTTACCGTCACCCGTAAAGATATGATAATCAGCAATAAATTATTAGATGTGACGGGTGACGATGAAATTTCATTTTTATTCTCCAGTAGGGGCATATGGCCGTGGTTCGAATTTGCAGAATTAAGATGAATGAACGCAATTATCTTTCTGAATCTGTATAAATAAAAATAGCAAGTAGCAAACGGTTCATTTGCTACTTGCAAACCACCTGTTTGCTACTTGCAAAACTGATTTTGCAAGTAGCAAAAATCCAGATGCCGGCTTCTATCGTTTCTTTGATTTAGAGGTAGCCTCTTTTCGTTCGATCAAAACTCTCCGGCTTATCACTTTCGGATAGATCCCATTTTTCTTATCTTCATTACTACTGGCCTTAAAGCTAAACTCTTGCAGTTTGTACAATATCACCATGTTACTAAATAATTAAGGTATTTGTTCAACCATTTGAACCTTTGCAATATATGAAAAGCAAGTATTATTTACTAAAAACACACCGCGGATTTATCATCGCCTCCGCTTCGCCTTAAATTCCGCTCCGGACCGGTTATAATTCCGCTCCGGACCGGTTATAATTCCGCTCCGGAGCGGATGCAATTCCGGTCCGGAGCGGAAATCTAAATCAACCGTATTTCGCAACTAATATATAGGGATAAAAAAAGTAATTCCTGCTTTGGAAGAAATAGTTAATACGTATATCACAGCAATTTCATACGCTTGAAATAAAATAAAAGTTCCTTTACAATCTAAAAAATTATTTATATCTCTATATTTGAAAACTGAAATTTATACAGGTGTGAATCAAAAAGATTTTAAAGAGTCGGAATTGAATGGCAAATTATTATTTAGTCAAATCGTACTAGGTGATAAGAATGCTTTTACAGAAGCTTATTACCAATACAATAAACTTCTGTACACCGTTGCATACAAATATCTCATGAATGAAGAGCTGGCACAGGATACGGTACAGCATGTTTTCTCCAAACTGTGGGAGTCGCGAGATTCAATTGTTATATCAACCAGTTTAAAGAATTATCTGTTTACGATGACCAAAAACCATATTCTGAATACGATCCGTAATCAGAATACGGCATTGCAAAAGAATTATGAGATTGCGCAAACGTCTGAGTCTATCGAGGACAATCTGATAAAAAAAATTGAACAATCCGAAATGTATGAACACTTTTATGCCGCCATCGAAGATTTGCCGACTAACAAGAGGGAAATCTGTTTGATGAAGATAAAAGAAGAATTGAGTAATCAGGAAATTGCAGACAAAATGCAGCTTTCTGTTAATACGGTCAAAACACATTATTCGGAATCTATCAAATTGCTCAGAAAAAGTTTATCACACCTTATTTTTCTGATTACAACAATCACCTTTCTGAGTTAATTATGTGTCTATTCTATTTAAAGAGATAATAAATGAAAGTGCCTAAAGAAGAAGATATAAAAAATGTATTAGCCGGTGATTCAACTCCCGATACAGCTAAAGAAGTTGCAGCGTGGTTTGCCACTGCTGAAGGAAGCTCATATCTGGAATCACAGATTATGTCGGATTTTGAAAATCCGATAATAATAGATGAGGCAAAGCTATCAGGCGAAAGCATCCCTTCAGATGAAATATTAAAAGATATACAAAGAAAAATTACACATCGAAGACTTTTCCGTCTGATTGGGAAAGTCGCAGCTATCTTTTTTCCCTTTCTTCTGCTCATATCAACCTTTTTACTGCTGAATACACGTATTGACTTGTTCGGCGCTCTTGCTTATGAAGAGATATATGTACCTAAAGGTGAGAATATGCAAATACTCTTTCAGGATGGATCTAAAGCATATCTGGACTCGGATACCCGCCTTAAATATCCAAAGAAATTTGCATTCGGCAAACGCGAAGTTTATCTGGACGGACAAGGATATTTCGAAGTAAACAGCAGCAAGAGCTGGCCTTTTATCGTCAATCTTTCGGGTCCTTCTATAAAAGTCCTTGGCACATCGTTCAACGTTAAAGCCTATTCTGCTGATGAAGCAATTACGGTACGGCTGGATGAGGGAAAGATCAGAATGAATACCTATTCTGACCATTCTTATGATATGATACCCGGCGAAATACTCACATATAATAAAACAGATAAAGCCTGCTCAATTCAAAAGATAAATAATCTGTCTGATAAGAATGATTGGCGCCATAATGTCATATCTTTTGAAGATGCACCACTAAAAGAGGTTATAAAAATATTAAACCGTGAGTTTGACATCGATTTCGATGTGATGGATTCTTCTGCATGGGCGGTCCATTATACGATTGCAATCCATACCAACAAACTGTATGACGTTTTGCAAGAGCTACAGTATATAGCACCACTGGAGTTTAATTATGATCAAAAAAAGAATATTATATCGATCAAATATCAAAAAAAATAAAAATCATCTCACCCTATTCAGTATCTGGTGTGTCTAATGGTTATAAAAAGTAATTTTTTAAACCAAAAACTTTAAGATTTAAATGATGAAAACCAAGATCCTATCGACACTGGTACTGTGGGCGGGTATGACTTTAGGTCTGTCAGCTCAGAAAGTGACGGTTAATCTTCAGAAAGCAAAACTTGGACAAGTTCTTTCTGAAATTACGAGTCAGACGGGTTATGATTTTGCTTACAGCAGACCAACGGTGAATCCCGACAAAATTGTTTCTATTGAATCCAGAGACGAGGACATTCAGACAACCCTTGCCAAACTTTTCAAAGGGGAAAACCTTACTTACGAAATCAAAGACAAACGTATTTTCATTAAGGCAAAAGGTGCTGCAACCGAAAGTAAAAAACCGGTAGCTAACAAAACGGTTAAAGGAATCGTTGTGGATGAAAAAGGAGAACCTGTAATTGGGGCGAGTGTATCGCTGAAAGGCACAGACAAAGGCACAATTACGGACTTCGATGGAAACTTTTCTTTAGACGTTCCGTCTGATGGCACATTAAATATCTCTTACCTGGGATATCAGACTCAGCAACTTGCGGCAAATGACAGAAACATCTCCCGCATCACTCTGCATGAAGATTCGAAAGCGATTGATGAAGTTGTAGTTGTGGGGTATGGTGTACAAAGAAAAAGAGATGTAACAACTTCTATTTCGTCAGTATCATCCAAGCAATTAGAAGATGCTCCTGTCGCAAATATGGGTGAAGCTCTTGTTGGAAGGATGCCTGGTGTACAGGTGAGTCAGGGATCCGGATCTCCTGGTTCTGGATTACAAATCAGAGTTCGCGGAACCGGAACAATTACAGCTGGGACAACTCCTCTTTACGTCGTAGATGGTGTTCCAATGGGCGAAAACCAGCTTAATACTCTAAACATGAATGATGTTGAATCAATAGAAGTCTTAAAAGATGCATCATCATCTGCTATTTATGGATCCAGAGGTTCAAACGGAGTTGTTATCATTACTACAAAAAAAGGAGCTGAAGGCCGTCCTAAAGTTAGTTACAGCGGATATATCGGAGTTCAAACGGTTTCTAAAAAAATAGATATGCTTGACGCCTATGAATATGCTGAATTGGTAAGAGATTCCAGAAATAATTCATATGCTGACAAGATGCGACAAATTAATAATGTCCGAAAGGGAAAGGGATTAAATCCAATTTCCTTTAGCTTTAATGATGATAACGCTACTCGTCTTGCGAACACTCACTATAATCTAAATACAGGATTATCAGCAGGTAATGGCTCTAGTGGTTTGCTTGAAGCTATCATCCCCAATGAAATTATCCCATATCTTAATGGAGTCGAAGGATTAACGAATACAGACTGGCAGGATGAGATATTTAAAAATGCACTTATGCAAAACCACTCTATTTCTGTAGCAGGTGGAACATCAAAAGTTAAATATTATACATCTATAGATTATTTAGGACAAGACGGAGTAATTCTTAATACAGGGTTTGACAGGTTTAGTGGAAGATTTAACTTAGATATAACAGAAGGTCGTTTCAAGTTTGGATTAACATTTAATCCGTCATTCACAAATAGAAAGATAACGGCATCTGACGGACAGGCAAATGTTTCGAGCCCTGCTTCTGCCGGAGTAGTTGCATCTGCTCTCCATTCCTCTCCGATCTTTCCTGTTTATGATAATAACGGGAATTTCAGTTTTGCACAAAATAACTGGAGTGCTGACGCTTCAACAACCTTAATAGATGGAAAAATACGTAAGGGGCATAACCAAACACAAGTATGGAACCCTGTTGCTTTAGCAATGCTTAGAAATGACCAGACTAAAGCTACTCGCTTATTCGGAAATGTCTATGCTGAAGCTGAAGTTTTCACAGGATTAAAATATCGTATAAGTCTGGGATTAGATCACTACTCAACCTACCGGGAAACATTTGTCCCTTCAACAATTCCTCAATCAAATACATCAGGTAATCCGTCATGGGGTAGTGAAGCGACAAGCCGTACTAACAAATTAACGAATTGGTTGATGGAGCATACACTAAACTATAACAAGAGTATCGGTAATCACTCTATAAACGGTATAGCAGGCTGGACCTACCAACAAGAGGGACAAAACAGCAACTATATGTATGCTAATGGCTTTATATCAAACTCTATTCCTACTCTTAATGCCGGTGTTGTTACCAGAGGAAACTCTGATGCTACAGAATGGGCAATTATGTCCTTTCTGGCCCGAGTACAATACTCTTATCTGGGACGCTATCTTTTTTCAGCTGCATTTCGTAGCGATGGTGCTTCCCGTTTTGGTAAAAATAACAGATGGGGATCTTTTCCTTCTGCATCATTTGGATGGAGATTATCAGAAGAGAAGTTTATGCAGAAAACCCGAAATTGGCTTGATGATCTGAAGTTGCGTGCAAGTTTTGGATTAACTGGTAATTTCCAGATCCCAAACTATGGTTCTTACGGAGAAATGGATTATACATCTTATGTTATTAACGGCACCGTAATTAAAGGTGCAGCACCTAATAGTATGCCTAATCCGGATCTTAGCTGGGAGAAGACGGCTCAAACTAATATCGGGTTGGATCTGTCGGCTTTTAATGGAAAACTTCAGTTCGGTATAGATCTATATAATAGTAATACCTACGATTTATTATTAAATGTACCAATCAGTGCTACAACAGGATACATGACTCGTCTTGAAAATATCGGGCAGGTTAACAATAAAGGTATAGAAATATCATTAGGATCAGATCTTAAACTTGGTAGTGTAAATATTAATCTAACCGGTAATTTTTCAAAGAACATCAACAAAGTCGTAGCTCTTGGTCCGGGGAATGCAGACATTATTGCAACCGGAACTGTAAATAATGCATATTTTCTAACAAGGGTCGGGCATCCTATCGCAAGTTATTATTTACCAGTAGTCGAAGGAGTTTTTAAAAATCAGGCTGAAGTAGACAACAGCTTACACTACATTGACCCTGCAGGATTGGCAACATCTCAGCCGGGAGATTTTAAATTTAAAGATGTTAACGGAGATGGAGTTCTTGATATTACAAACACAGATCGTGATATTGTTGGTAATTATATGCCTGATTTCACCTACGGATTCAGCGCAAATGCAGAATGGAAAGGATTAGATCTTAATATCGTGATGCAAGGAGTTTATGGAAATGAAATATTAAACTTATCCAGACGCTATTTCTATAATCATGAAGGAAATATGAATAACTATGCCGGAGCTATAAATAGATGGCGTTCAGAAGAAGACCCGGGAAGTGGCTGGAATGTAAGAGCTAATCGCGCAGGAAAGGGTTTAAACGGAACTACTTCAACCTGGCATGTCGAAGATGGATCTTATCTGAGAGTTAAAAATATCACAATTGGATATTCATTCCCCAAAAGTATCTTGCAAAAAACATTTATTCAAACATTAAGAATATATGCAAGTATTCAGAATCCTTTTACATTTACAAAATACGAAGGCTATAATCCTGAAGTAACAAACAGAACGACAACGACGACTATTGGAGAGGACTATGGAGTATATCCGTTAGCTCGTGTATATACGTTAGGTTTTAATATTAACTTCTAAAAGCAACTAGTATGAAAAAATATATCATTTACAGCATGATTTTTGCATCTATGATCATCTCTACCGGATGTAATTTATTAGACCGCGAACCCATAGCTTTCCCGACAGAGTCGAACTTCTATACTGACCAGGGAGGTCTTGAAGGAGGTGTGATTGGCATCTATGATGCATTTCAGAGTAGTAATATGTATGGTGGAAATTTTATCTCCACTATGGAGCGACGAAGCGATAACGTAAAGAACAATAACTCTGGTGGTGGTGGTGGACTTGAATATGCTATAAGTCATTTTACGGAAACTCCGGAAAGCAGTGTCATATTAAATGGATGGAGAGGTCTTTATGTAGCTATTCTGAGAGCTAATCTTGTGCTCTTAAGTGTAGAAAATGTAAAACTCAGTCCTGATATTGCTCTTAAAATAAAAGGACAGGCAGCATTCCTCAGAGCTCTCTCCTATTTCCATTTAGTACGTATGTACGGACCTGTTCCGTTGATTCTTAAACCTCAGCTTCCAGAAGAGGCAAGACACAACAAACTTACACCAGTTGAAAATATTTATAATCAGATTATATCCGATCTTGAAATAGCTCAATCACTCCCGCCCAAATGGGAACAAGGACGCGTTACATCTTATGCAGCTACAGCACTACTGGCTAAGGTATATTTATATAGAAAGGACTGGGATAAAGTAGAATCATTACTCACTCCACTGGTTACTGAAATTACCGGAACTAAATCAAACATCGCGCTAGTTTCTCCTGCCGCAACATTTCCGAATGGGTTAAAAACCAGCAAAGATGTCATTTTTGCTATTCAATATTTAAAAGGAGGTGTAGGAGAAAGTGTTCATCAAAATAATCGATACCGAAATCAGGATGGTGGGAATGACATTCTAATTCCTCAGTCTATATTTGAGCAAGGTGATACACGTAAAAACCTTCTGGCTCCGCCAAGCAGTGGTAGTAGACCTGAGAAATTCAACATGCCTGCTGTAAGTAACGAAACAGATGGTGATATGCCAGTATTGCGTGCTGCGGAAGTGATGCTGATGTATGCTGAAGCTATAAATGAGAAGATTTCAGATGGAGCTATGCCCCCAAATAAAGCTTTTGATGCAATAAATGCTGTAAGAGTCAATGCAGGAATAGAAAATGCTATTCTTACAAATGAAACAACACCGACAAAAGAAGCTTTCAGATCAGCTCTTTACAAAGAACGCCGTATAGAACTGGCACTGGAATGTGATCGTTGGTTTGACATTGTACGAACAGGACAGTTTGAAGTTGTAAATCCCGGAGTTGATCCAGAAAAAAAATTATATGCATATCCTCAACGTGAATTAGAAATATTAAATGATCCAGCTAGCTGGGTTCGATAATTACTAAAGAATCATATATAACAAATTTATTTTCTTTATATTGATAGTAAATCATCTCATTTAAAAATAAAAAACCTCCTGTTTGCAGGAGGTTTTTTATTTTCAAACCATACCTGTGTTAAACTTATGTGTCTACTAGAAAGTAAAATCACAACACAGTGTTAAACATTAAAATTGAAATTATGAAAACCAGAATTTTATCTCTCTTTCTCTTGTTGTTTGCTTTCTCTTCGGTATTTGGAGAATTCAACCCTAATATAAAACAAGCGCTTAATGAAAATTCTAAACGGGTATATGTAGTTTCGCATCGTGCGGATTGGAGGAATGCTCCTGAGAATTCGATTCAGGCAATTGAAAACTGTATTGCTATGGGGGTAGATATGGTAGAAATTGATCTGAAGAAGACTAAAGACGGGCATCTGATCGTGATGCATGATAAGACGATAGACCGGACAACTACGGGGAAAGGCAAGCCGGAAAATTATACTTTAGCTGAAATAAAAGAGATGTACCTAAAAAATGGAGCGGGTCATAAAACCCGTCATAAAGTTCCTACTTTCGAAGAGGTTATGATGATATGCAAAGGTAAAGTATGGGTGAATGTAGATAAAGGATATGATTACTTTACCGATGCATATGAGATTCTACAAAAAACAGGGACGATTGAGCAGTGTATTATTAAAGCCGGATTCCCTTATGAAAAAGTCAAAGATGAGAATGGCGATGTACTGAATAAAGTTCTATTCATGCCGATTGTAAATCTGAACAAAGAAAATGCAAATGAGGTTTTCTTCAGCTACAATTCAGGGTATACTCCAATTATGTATGAGGTTGTATTCTCAGAATATTCTCCTGAGGCGAAAGAGTTAATCTCAAAAATCCAGAAATCTGGTTCACGGATATGGATCAATACTCTCTGGCCAGATCTTTGCGCCGGACATGATGATGATATAGCTGTTGACGAAGGGAATAAAAAGGATTCCTGGGATTGGGTTATAGAAGAAGGGAAGGCAACATTTATTCAAACAGACAGACCTAAGGAATTAATTGAATATCTGACTAATATTAACCGCAGGTAAGGTAAGATATGATAAATACAACATCTATTCTTTCAAATGGCAAGAAGTTCTTGTCAATGACACTTTCGGGAAATAAGAGTCTGTCTTATCTTAAATATTCAACATTTCTGGCTGCTACATTAGGGTATGGAATCTATTATGTATGTCGTCTTAGCCTGAATGTAGTAAAGAAATATCTGGTTACTGAAGGGATATTTTCAGAAACAGAATTAGGTATTATCGGATCTGTTTTATTCTTCACTTATGCAATCGGAAAGTTTACAAACGGTTTTCTTGCTGACAGAAATAATGTAAAGAAATTTATGTCCCTGGGGCTGCTGGTGAGCGCAATTGTAAATTTGCTATTAGGGTTCACGAACTCCTTCTATCTTTTTGCCTTTTTATGGGGTGTAAGCGGATGGTTTCAGTCTATGGGTGCTGCATCAAGCGTTGTGGCTCTATCGAGGTGGTTTGATGATAAAGAGCGGGGAACTTTCTATGGATTCTGGTCATCAAGTCATAATATAGGTGAAGCTCTTACTTTTATAATGGTTGCAACACTAGTGAGTACACTGGGATGGAGGTACGGATTCTTTGGTGCCGGAATGATCGGGCTGTTTGGCGTTTTGATTATCTATAACTTCATGTTTAATTCTCCTCAGGAATATGGATTTAATGTGATTAAATCTGAAGTCAGATCTGATAAGGAACAGAAGACTACCGGTTATAATGCTGCTCAGAAACAAGTATTGCTAATGCCTGCAATCTGGCTTCTTGCATTATCAAGTGCTTTCATGTACATAAGCAGATATGCAGTCAATAGCTGGGGTATTTTCTATCTGGAAACACAAAAAGGATATTCCGTTCTGGATGCCAGTTTTATTATATCAATAAGCTCTGTTGCCGGCATCATTGGAACAGTACTATCAGGGGTTATGTCTGATAAGCTTTTCAAAGGCAACAGGTATATTCCTGCTGTATTGTTCGGAATTTTAAACACTACTGCATTATGCATATTCCTTTTGGTACCTGGCGTCCACTATTGGCTGGATGTTGTCGCAATGGTTATGTTTGGTACGGCTATCGGAGTATTACTTTGTTTTCTTGGCGGATTAATGGCTGTGGACATTGCTCCGCGAGAAGCTTCGGGAGCGGCTCTTGGAGTTGTTGGCGTTGCTAGTTATATTGGAGCCGGACTACAGGATATTGTTAGTGGAATGCTAATTGAAGGCAAGAAGGAAATTATAAACAATGTTTTGACTTACGACTTCCAATATATTAACTGGTTCTGGATTGGATCTGCTCTCGTCTCTACAATTCTGGTAATCCTTGTCTGGTGTATCCAGAATTACAAGAAGAGATCTTTATAAATCCCTCTACAAAAAAAACGAAAGGTTCTCAAAGCATAGAATGCTTTTGAGAACCTTTCGCTCAGTCCGGCAAATAATCCTTCATTTATTTGTCGTGATTGAAAAGACGAGTTTTTGCTAACTCTTCGTATTGAGTACCTTTACGACCATAGTTACAGAATGGGTGGATACTAATTCCACCACGTGGCGTAAAAATACCGGTTACTTCGATATACTTCGGATCCATAAGGCGGATCAGATCTTTCATAATGATATTTACACTATCTTCATGGAAAGCTCCATGATTACGGAAACTGAACAGATAGAGTTTCAAACTTTTACTCTCGACCATTTTCACGTCGGGAATGTAGCTGATTACGATCGTTGCAAAATCCGGCTGCCCGGTAATCGGACAAAGTCCTGTAAATTCAGGACAATTAAAGCGTACCCAGTAATCATTGTGCGTATGACGATTATTGAATGCTTCTAATACTTCGGGAGCATAATCACTTTTGTATTCAGTTTTTGCATTACCCAGAAGCGATAATGATTCTTGAGGATTGTTCATTTTGTTTGTACTCTTTATTATTTATACCTCTTTTACTTTCAGGACATTGTAAGAAATATCCGTATCGTAAACATCACTATGATCAATTCGTTTCACATAGTTCACTACTTTTACCGTAATCGGTAAAATAAGGAATTCATATGCCGATTTCAGAATTGCCTGTGTGACAATCAGAAGAAGTAACTCTTCTGCCGGAACGATACCGGCAAATGCAATCGGAAAGAATATAAGTGAATCGGCTGATTCACCAATCAAAGTAGACACTACCGCTCTTAATGAGAAGTATTTTCCTTTTGTCATTACTTTCATTTTACTCATTACATACGCATTCAGGAACGAACCGACAAGGAAAGCAAGCAGACTGGCTACTGCAATACGCGGTGTCGAACCAAAAATGGTTGCAAAAGCATCCTGATGCTCCCAAAAAGAAGCTTCCGGAATATGAATTGCAAGCTGAATAAAGAATACAGCAAGAAAGTTCATCGCAAAACCACTCCAGATAATCAGGCGTGCCTTACGAAAACCCCACACTTCGGCAATACAGTCGTTAATAATGTAAGATAAAGGAAAAACAATTAATCCGGCCGTTGCGGTAATCGGGCCCATCTGGATTAATTTCGTTTCTAAGATGTTAGAAACAACAAGACATACACAAAACACGATCCCCAGGATCATGAATGGAACAGATACTTTATTTTTATCCATAACTCTTGTTTTTTACGTGGTTTACCAAGCACACGGAGAGTCGTTAACTCTCAGGGTTAATACTTATTTTATTCGGGCTGCAAAGATAGAGTATTGCTCCGAAGTTTGCAACCCGACAGTATTAATAATACGATTATTATCGATAAGAAATCTAAATAACTATCGTACAAATATCCATTGATTATCGGATGAAAGCTCCTCACTATAAGCATAACCTCCTAGTTCAAAATTCTTTAAATCTTCGGGATTGGTTAATTTATTTTGCATAATATAGCGGGTCATCATTCCTCTTCCTTTTTTTGCCAAAAAAGAAATAACCTTCAGTCCATTCCCCCGGTTATCTTTAAAGACAGGTGTTATAATCCGGTACTTCTTGGCTACCTCTTTCAGATTTATAGCTTTTGAGTATTCTTCAGAAGCAAGATTTATCAACACTCCATCATCATTTTTCAACAATTGATCAAAATAAGCCGTCAATTCCTGCGACCAGAATTCATACAAATTCTTCCCGTGAGCATTGGGCAGTTTAATACCCATTTCGAGACGATAAGGTTTCACCTCATCCAAAGGACGAAGTACACCGTAAAGTCCGGACAGAATACGCAAATGATTCTGAGCAAATTCAAAGTCTGCTTTTGTAAAAGAATATGGGTCCATACCCTCATAAGCATCTCCGTCGAAAGCTAATACAGCCGGACGCTGAGGAGTTGCAGGATGCATAAAGCTTTGATTTCTTTCATAATTAAGCATTGCCAGCTGAGGACTTATTTTCATAAGAGCAGCCAGTTCCACCGGAGTGTAAGGCTGAATAACTTTATTCAATTCTTCAGCCTGATGAGAATAAACAGGCTGAGTCGGTTTTACATCCGGCATCTTTGATTCATAGTCCAGCGTTTTTGCCGGAGAGAGAATTACGATCATACACCTCTTTATTTTGAGCTCATCCTGACTTTTAGAAGAATCAGGACGAGCTGTATATTTTTAATCTTCTTTTCGTACTGCCCGACGAAGGTTTTTCACCCCGAGCAATCTTTTGCAAAGTGCATTCACCTCATCTACGTTATGCACATATACGGAGAAGTAACCTTCGAATATTCCATCTTTCGTTTCGATATGTACACTTTGCATATTAGCGGTCATCTCAGTAGTAAGGACGTTCGCAATATTGAATAAAACTCCCATACCATCAATTCCATCAATAAGAATTGTCACCGGGAAAGATTTCTTTTTAAAATCGCCCCATTGTGTGTTCAACAGATTTTTACCGTAACTGCTTTTCAGACGCATTGCCACCTCACACTGACGCTTATGTACTTCGACAATTCCATCCGTATTTATATATCCCAGCACTTCATCACCGGGAATCGGATTACAGCAAGTCATCAAATGATATTGTTTTCCGCATTCCACTTCAGTAAGGAGATAATCTTTCTTTTTATCTATACTTTCCTGCGGATTTACTGTACTGTTCTTATATTCTTTTTTCCCATCACTACCCAGAGGAATAAACGAAGGAAGAAGAGAGCGCAGAAAGCTTTTCTTACCGTTTACCTTATCCAGTACTGTATTATCCAGTATAAGATTTTTATTTCCTACTCTGTAGAACAGGTCTTCTTTTGATGTGAAACCAAAAGAGTCAATAATCTTAACGATAAGCGCATTCGGGTCAGGGCTTTTCTTCACAAAGTCTTCGACCAGCTTCTCTCCTTCTGTGATGATTGAGCGACGGCGTTTGCGCAACTCTCCGTTAATTTTGTTTTTAGCAAGAGGAGTAATGACAAAAGACAGCCATTCCTCTTTGATCCGCTGAGCCTTAGAGGTAAGGATTTCGACCTGATCCCCGCTTTGCAGTTTATAACTGTAAGGAACCAGTTTATGATTGACTTTGGCTCCGATACAGTGATTTCCGATATCTGTATGCAGCAAATATGCAAAATCAAGCGCAGTAGCACCGAGCGGCATCATTTTCATCTCACCTTTTGGCGTAAAGACAAATATCTCGGATACGAACAGATTAAGTTTAATTGTATCCAGAAAGTCCATTGCCACGGGCTCCGGATTCTCAAGAATCACCTTCACAGTTTCCAGCCATTTATCCAGCTCCCGGTTTTCATCACCCATTCCCACATTTTTATAATGGAAATGCGCAGCAAAGCCACGTTCGGCAATATCATCCATACGCTGACTGCGGATCTGAACTTCAATCCATTGTCCGTTTGGCCCCATCACGGTACAGTGCAAAGCCTGATATCCATTGGCTTTCGGACGATTCACCCAGTCTCTGATGCGATCCGGATGAAGCATATATATACCTGTTATGACATTGTAAATATTCCAGCATTCCTGTTTTTCGGTATTCCCGTCACGAGGCTGGAAGATAATGCGAACAGCATATAAGTCGTATACCTCTTCAAAAGGTATATTCTTCTTCTGCATCTTTTGCCAGATCGAGTAAACTGATTTGACACGCTCTTTCATATCATAATGAAGTTCCATCCCATCCAGCTTATCAATGATAGGATCTGCAAAATTATGATACAGTCTTGAGCGTTCGGACGCAGTTTCTGCTATTTTATTTTTAATGGATTCGTAAATCTCGGGATGCTCATATTTAAAACTCAGATCTTCTAATTCGGTTTTAATCGCAAATAATCCGAGTCTGTGAGCCAGAGGAGCATACAGGTAAAGAGTTTCTCCTGCAATTTTGTATTGCTTGGCAGGAGTCATATAAGAAAGTGTACGCATATTATGCAGACGGTCAGCCATCTTAATCAGGATAACACGTACATCTTTAGCCATTGTCAGAAGTAAACGCCGGAAATTCTCGGCTTGTGAAGATGTTTTATCACCAAAGATACCACCGGCAATCTTTGTCAGTCCTTCAACAATCTCGGCAACCTTATCGCCAAACATCATCCGGATATCCTCAACCGTATATTCGGTATCTTCAACCACATCATGCAATAAAGCCGATACGATAGATGTAGATCCTAATCCCATCTCTTTTGCAACAATACGAGCCACAGCAATCGGGTGAAATATATAGGCTTCTCCCGACTTACGTCTCATACCTGCATGAGCATTCTTTGCAAACAAAAATGCTTTGGTAATAATTTCTACTTTTTTTCGGTGATTGGAATTTAAATAATCATTCAGCAATTCCTGAAATTCCTGCTCAATTAATTGATCTTCCACCGACTCAACCTTTTTATAATCGTCCGTCATAATCGAATGTTTCTACATTGTCAAGAACACAAATGTAAGAATATTTACATAGTATTTACCTATTTACAGTATTTCTTTCTGCCTGTAAGAACCCATTCTTATCGAAAAAAGTTTCTTTTAAACAGATATTTTCATAGTAAAAATAAAATGACTGTGTGAGATATTCTTATGGTTCTCTTTTTATTAACAATCCTGGATGAAGAATGGAAACCCATGTTTCTCTTTTTTATTCTTTAAAAAGTGATTTCTGTTTTTAATGAAAAAAAACAGGACTTATACCTTATACTAAAATTAAGACATTATATTTGTAATCGTTACAACCCTGAATATGAGAAGAGGCGCATTTATCTATTTATTTATTTACCTGGTGATACTCGCACACAATGTTGTGCCGCATCATCATGCGCATATTTTCATTCTCAATTCGTACAAAATCTATTCAGGTAGTCTGCAGGAGATACATGAAAGTCATGCATCGGACTATGAATTTAGTATCCATGCCAGACATTCCGTAAAAAAGGCCGAAAAGAAAGTAACAGAACCAACAGTTTTCCAAAACTTCGTTTTAGCTGAAATTCATGATCTTTTCTTTGATAACGAAGAAAAGAAACAGAATCTCTGCTATACAAAATCCTATCTGAGGCTAAAAAATGCTTTCCGTTTTTACGCCTTTCTAAGACCACCTCCCTCTTTACAAGTATGATTTTACAGAGAGATCTCTGATCTGTCTGCATGCAATTCTGATTTCAGGTCAGGATGCAGTCTTCATATCCATACATCAGATTAAACAAAAACTAAATATCTGATATATAATACTTACGGGGATAACTCCCCATTATTAAGTCATACTTGCTATGCTGAAAAAAATCATTGAATTTTCATTAAACAACAAATACTTTATTCTGATCACGACAGGAATAATATCCCTTCTGGGACTATATTGCATGGTAACACTCCCTGTCGATGCAGTACCGGATATCACAAACAACCAGGTACAAGTTGTAACTGTCTCTCCCAATCTCTCACCACAGGAGGTGGAGAAACTAATCACATTTCCCATCGAAATATCGATGTCGAATATTCTGAATGTCACAGAAATTCGTTCTGTTTCGCGCTATGGATTATCGGTAGTAACAGTCGTTTTTAAAGACGATGTTCCAACCTTAGATTCACGCCAGCTGGTGAATGAACAGCTTCAGAGTGTAATGGGCGAAATACCTCCCGGTCTGGGCAATCCGGAACTTATGCCAATCACAACCGGATTAGGTGAAATATTTCAGTACACACTGGATATTGAGCCGGGCTATGAAGACAAGTATGATCCAATGGAATTAAGAACAATTCAGGACTGGATCGTAAAACGAAACCTGTCAGGTATTCCGGGAGTAGTAGAAATTTCCAGTTTCGGAGGCTACCTGAAACAGTACGAGGTAGCAGTTGATCCGAATAAAATGAGATCTCTGAATGTCACAATCAGCGAAGTTTATGATGCGCTGAGTAACAACAACCAAAATTCCGGCGGAAGCTATATTGAAAAGTATAACAGTGCTTATTATATCCGTTCGGAAGGTATGATACAGGGGCTTGATGATATTGAGAAAATAGTTATAACGAATCGTGCCGGAATTCCGATATGTATTCGTGATTTAGGAGCTGTACGTTTCGCAAGCGCCAAACGCTTCGGAGCCATGACAAAAAATGGAAAAGGAGAATGTGTGGGCGGAATTACTCTAATGCTTAAAGGAGCAAATGCCAATCAGGTAATGGGTGAAATTAAATCACGCGTAGAGAAAGTCAATAAAATGCTGCCGGAAGGCATACATATCAAAGCTTACCTTGACCGTTCGGCTCTTGTAAACCGGAATATCGGGACTGTCATAAAGAATCTGATCGAAGGAGCAATCATCGTATTCCTCGTACTTATGTTCTTTCTCGGAAACATCCGTGCCGGACTAATAGTTGCATCTACAATCCCGCTCGCTATGTTATTCTCGTTCATCCTCATGCGGGTGTTTAACGTATCGGCTAATCTGATGTCTCTGGGAGCAGTAGACTTCGGGATTATTATTGACGGATCCATCGTAATTATTGAAAGTATTCTTGCACATTTACATCTTAAGTTTGCCGGACGCAAATTAAGCAATGAGGAGATGAAAACGGCTGTATACAAATCTTCCCGTGAGATTGCGCAGTCAGCAGCTTTTGCTGTACTGATCATTCTTATCGTATTCTTTCCGATCCTTACATTAACAGGTATTGAAGGAAAGACCTTTAAACCGATGGCACAGGTATTAATCTTTGCGATTATTGGCGCACTCATTTTGTCAATGACGTATATTCCACTTATGTGCTCACTGTTTCTGAATAAGAAAATACATGCCGGCAATAATTTCTCGGACCGGATGATCATACGTCTGCAAAAGATATTCAGACCCACTCTGGAGCTTGCTATTAAATTCAAATATGCAACTCTGACAGCTGTTCTGGCTCTGTTTATTTTCTCATTATTTATATTCTCCCGCATGGGAGGAGAGTTCCTGCCCAATCAGGATGAGGGTGATTTTGCCGTTCAGATGTCATTACCTCCGGGCAGCTCTTTAAAAGAAAGTATTGAAATAGCTTCCAGAGCGGAAAAGCACTTATTAGAAAGTATACCTGAGATCAGTGAAGTTATATCAAAGATCGGTACAGCTGAAGTACCTACAGATCCGATGGGGATTGAGGATGCCGATATTATGGTAATCATGAAACCCGCTAAAGAGTGGAAAACGACCAAAGACCGTATTGAAATGGCTTCACTCATCAGCGAAAAGTTAGCAGATGTACCTGGTGCCACATTCAATATTTCACAGCCTATCCAATTGCGCTTTAATGAATTAATGACCGGATCCAAATCTGATATTGCCGTTAAGATATACGGGGAGGATATGGAAGAGTTATTTGCTCAGGCTAATGAGGCAGCTAAATACATCCAGAAAGTGCAGGGTGCTACGGATGTCAAGGTCGAACAGGTTATCGGACTTCCTCAGTTAATTATTCAGTTTGACAGGGATAAGGTAGCCCGTCATGGATTAAATATTGACGAGTTAAATGCAACGATACGGGCGGCCTATGCCGGAGAAACTGCCGGAGTAGTCTACGAAAACGAAAGACAATTTGATTTGGTTATCCGTTTCAATCAGTCCAATATTAATGAACTTGATCTGAATAAGCTTTTTGTAAGAACTCCGGCTGACATTCAGATTCCGTTAAGCGAAGTGGCTAAAGTTGAATTTGTAAAAGGCCCTATGCTTATCAACCGCGATATGACAAAACGGCGTATTGCAATCGGGGTAAATGTGCGGGGCGGTGATGTTGAAGGTGTTGTTCAGCATATTGATGAAGCACTCTCGGAACACTTGAAACTCAAACCCGGATATTATATAGAATACGGCGGACAATTTGAAAATCTGAGAAATGCGAAGCAACGTCTGGCGATAGCCATTCCGGCAGCATTAATGCTAATTCTTTTATTGCTGTTCTTTGCATTCCGGTCATTCAAATACACATTCCTGATTTTTATAACAGTTCCATTATCGGCAATTGGAGGTATCCTGGGATTATACCTCAGAGGTATGCCTTTCAGTATTACAGCCGGAGTTGGATTCATTGCCCTTTTCGGAGTAGCCGTGTTAAATGGTATTGTACTGATTAATCATTACGAAAAGATGAGAAAAGAACACAACCAGCCTATACTTACCATTATCACAGATGGGACGACAGATCTGTTAAGAGCTGTTCTTCTTACCGGCTTTGTTGCGGCTCTTGGTTTCATACCTATGGCAATCTCAACTTCTGCCGGAGCTGAAGTACAGAGACCTTTGGCAACAGTTGTAATCGGCGGTCTGGTATTATCCACTCTTCTGACACTTGTTGTTATTCCAATTCTTTATTTGCTTGCAAATACTGTATTCAAAAAGTTTAAAGCATAACCCATCATTGAATTTACGAAAAATGAAAACAAAATTATATATCCTGGCTTCTGCCATTTCACTATCACTGACTATAGGCTGCTCAGAAAAAGCTGCTTCAGAGGCAACAACCGAACAACCGAAACAAGAATTAAAAGAAAGAAACAGCATAGTATTAAGTGATAAACAACTTTCTCTTTCTGAAATAGAGACAGGCTATCTGACAGAAAAAGAGATCTCACATATCGTGACAGGGAATGGTTTCCTTGAGCTCCCTCCGGAGAATCTGGCTACCGTATCACTTCCTATCGCCGGAAGAATTGCCAAAGTATATGTCACTGTAGGCGATAAGGTACAAAAAGGACAGACAATTGCTGAAGTTGAGCATCCGGAACATATTATGATTCAAAAAGAATATCTGGAAAACAGAAGTAATTTTGAAACAGCTCAAAAAGAATATATCCGTATCAGTGAGCTTTCAGCAGATAATATATCATCTCAGAAGCAGTTGCAGGAAGCAGAAGCCAGATACCACTCGGCTAAAGCTGCGAAAGAAGCCTCTCAGGCATCCCTTGCATTACTTCAGATCGATCCGGAAGATTTGAATAAGAATGGTATTAAACACCGCTTTGCCATAAAAGCTCCTATCAGCGGATCAGTTACTTCAACATCTCTGAATATAGGCAAAAGTGTTAGTCCGGGAGAATCACTTTTTGAGATGATTGACAAAAGCCATATGCATGTAAACTTACAGATATTTGAAAGTGATCTGCCAAATATCAGTTTAGGAGATAGTGTCAGATTTAATCTTATCAGTCATCCGGAGGAACAGTTTAAAGCCTTCATTCAGTATATTGGAGAAAGAGTCGATCCCGGAAATCGTTCCGTTGAGATTATTGCGCATATCAAAGAACCAAAGGATGTATTCAAAGAAGGAATGTACGTAAACGGAGCCATTCACACTCAGAAAAGAACAGTACTTACTTTACCGGAAACGGCTTTGATCAACCGTGACAACAAATGGTTTGCTTTTGTCAGAAAAGGGAACACCTTTCAGGATGTAGAAGTCCATAAAGGAGGAGAAATGGATGGTTATGCCGAAATTCTGAATCCTCAGGCATTCACGGAAGGAACACCTATTGTTACGCGCGGTGCATATTATGTTGAAACTGAACTTGAAAAAACAGAAGAGTAATGAAAAGGATTAAACTATTAGTATCTTTCGCACTACTTCCGGTGGTTGGTTTTGGTGAAAATATAGAAACAGTAATGCAGTCTGTCGAAAAGAATAATCTGATTCTGAAATCATACTATCAGACAAAGATTGCTGATCAGCGTGCAGAAAAAGCATCCAATAATCTGATGAATCCTGATGTTGAGGCCAGCTATCAATGGGGAAAGCCGGGAAGCATCGGTAATAAACAAACACTAACGGCAACTCAGTCTTTTGATTTTCCTGCAAGTTATTATTATCGTACGAAAGCAACAGATCACCGGATAAAACAGCGGGACGCTATTTTCCAGCAGGAAAGAATAAGCATCCTTCTTCAAACTCAGAATTTATGCATTGAGATTATATATCTGAATCAACTCGTTAATGAGTATCAGCAACGGCTGGAGCATGCCGGACAGTTATTCAAAAGCGTGCAAAGACAGTTTGATGCAGGAGGAGTAAGTATTCTGGACCTGAATAAGTCAAGGCTGAATCTTATGAATGCGCAATCCGATTATGATCAGGCTAAGGCCGGGAAAGAAGGTAAGCAACTCGCCCTTACTCAAATGAACGGCGGAATCTCTATTGATCTCTCGCAAGATCATTTTCCCGTTCCCTCTGTCCCGCTTGATTTCAACAGCTGGTACGAAACAACAACAGGTATTAATCCGGATCTTATTGCAGCACAACAGGAATCTGAAGCTACCCGAAGAGATCTTAGTCTGAGTAAAAGCAACGGACTCCCTAAATTAACTGTCGGATACACTATGGAACATCTGGCAGATGAGTTATTTCAGGGAGCTGTATTCGGAGTCTCTCTTCCTTTATGGGAGAACAGGAATCAGGTAAAACAGGCAAAAGCACGTATGTTCGCTGCCGAATATCAGTTGCAAAGCAAAATAATTGCTCAGAAAGCTCAATATGAAGAGTTGTACAAACAACTCGTTCAGCTTGATCAGAATTGTAAGCTGTACAACGAAACACTTCTGTCGATGAGCAACGATGCCTTATTACTAAAAGCTTATCAGAAAGGAGAATTATCCCTTCTGGAATATCTGATAGAGCTCTCCTATTATTATGATACAAAGACGAAAGCTCTGGAGCTGAATAGAAACGTAAACATGATTTATAACGAATTCATGCAGTTATCTCTATAAAGAATAAACAAAAAGGAGCTGTCCGAAAGATATACTTTCGCGACAGCTCCTTTTCTATGTATAGTAAGAAACTATTCGTTTACAATTTCAAGTGATTCAATAAGAAGTTCACTTTCCGGTGCACCTTCAAATTTATCACCTTCTGCACTTGACGAACAGATGATTGAAAATTTATATTTCTTAGTTGGATCATAATTTTTCTTGTAATCAAAGTTCAATGAAAAATCAACAAATCCATTCGTATTTTCTGTAATATACTGAGCTAAAGCAACCACTTTATCAGAAGTATATGCATCAAGTCCTGTCAGTGTTTCATCAAAATTTGAAACTTCATAAAGAACTCCGCAAACAGATCCTTTATCTACTTTTCCGGGTACCGGCACTTTAGTTACTGTCTGACCGTTCACTTCCGTTTTAAAATATGCAGGTCCGGCTGTATATTTTATTCTTCCTTTTACAGTTGCAGGTTTGTTGCGGTAAGGAAGTCCGAATTTTGTACTTTTCAGCGTATTCGCAATATCCACTTTAAACTCACCCAGGAATAGAGAACCTGCTGTAACCGCAGGAACCACTGTCATAACAAATGCACCTTTAGTGTCAACGGAAATAATTTTTGCATAGTTATCCTGACGTGTAATCGGATAAGGTGTACCGGCAGGATACATACCCAATGCATTCAGAAACATTGCTGCACCATTCGAAGAAGCCCATCCGGCAGGTTCCTCAAAATAAGTTGCTCCTGACTGACCGTTATTGGTCCACTCCCCGTTAAAAGTAAATTTCGTATCTGTAAGAGCTGACAGACGATTCATTTTCAACTTATATGTTCTTGTCGTATTTGGATCCTCTGCTGCAACTACAATTTCCACATAATCAGAAGCAGCATTCGTCATTTTTGAGAAATCAATTGCTTCGCCTGTTTTATATTCTTTTGATTCAGAACCGAATTTAGCTACAATCGATTTTACCGATGCTTTCTCAACCAGTTCTATAACTGGTGTAAAAAACAATTTCGATTCATCTGTATCATCCCACACTCTAAATGTAAACGGATTTTTGGCAGTCACCTCATCTAGTATAGCATCCTGATTGCCTGATAAAGCAAATGAAGTAATATCTGTTTTAGTACTTTCAACTGCAACAGATCCGTCAAAGTTAACTTTTACCGGTGCCGGAAGATCAGGAACAACAACATCCAGAGTCATTGCCAGGTCTTTCGGTTCGTTTGCAAAAACAAAAGAACCACTTACATTTAAAGTAACTTCAATCGGATTAGCCGGATCAATAATCGGCAATTTTAATTTTCTGTCGTTTGCCGAATATGCATATACTTCTTCAGATCGCTGATTCAGCGTTATTGTATCCAAAGAGATATTTCCCATATTGATACCACCAAAATCAAAATTTTTAATCATCATTCTGAATTTCGTAGCATGATCTTTCCCGTTAGCTTTATAAAAATAGATTCGTTGCTCTGTTTCAAACTTATCTCCGGATAAAGGGTCATTGATAATCATTTTGCCTTTAAACATTTTGCCGAACAGAGGAGCTGCGTCCACGACAGTTTCTTCAACAGCCTGCGTTTCAATCGTTACATTCATAACATCACCTTCAACCAGACATTCTGCTTTTACCGTATAACCATAGATCAGATCCGTAGTTTCAGCAGTAAGTTTACTCACGTAAGCTTTTGAAAAAACATCAAATGTTGCGTCAGGAAGTAGAAGTTCATTCTTATCGGGAAGGATATTAACCAGTTTGATTGAAATCTTTTTATCTGCATCTTCCAGAATCTCCAGACTCCCTTTTGTTTCTAATGATTCGCCGTTTAACTGTACAGTAAGATTCTCATTTTTATACTCTTTCACTACATCCGCAATTGTAGGTGGCAAGATTACTTTTTCATCATCACTACATGAATAAAATGATCCTAACATGCATCCCAGCATCATCAGACCGACTAGTTTTTTTCTCATACTTAATTTCTCTTTTAAGGTAAACTAATTGATATATTAATTTTAATCTTCTTAAAAACAGAGGGCAAAAGTAGAAAACAAAAAGCAATCAAATATTAAAATAAATAATATTTATTCGAATACATACGTAATATAGAATTATCCTAAAAAAGAAAAACAATAAAACAAGGAGAACTTTCCACAAGAAAAACATCTGATATATATTCCCCGAAGACACTGTTTATTAAACGAAAGAAGGACCAGATCACTAACTGATCCGGCCCTTCTCCCGTTTTTAAACCTACATGAATGTTACTTTAAGATATTAATTATTTTCAGTCCAGTCTTTAGCACCACGCTCTTTTAATGCAGCAGTGAAAGCTTCTGCTTTTTTCTCTGCTTCAGCCTCAGCCTCAGGAGATGCATAAGCATGTTTATAGCCTTTTACTTTATTCCAGTCTCCACGTGTAAAATCAGGAAATGCTACTGCCGCACAATTATTATCCATTGATAATTCGCCCAGTTCGGCAAGGCAGCACCATTCGGCCAAATCATATACATCCATATCCAATGGTAGTCCGTTTTGTAAACAGTATACCAGACGGGCATCCATGATGAAGTCCATACCTCCGTGACCACCTACTTTTTTCGCCATTTCTCCGTATTTTACCAAAATCGGATGCTTATACTTTTCAACCAAAGCATCCATATCCTCTTTTGACATAAAGCTGTGTGAGTCTAATTTATCAACTACCGGCTGAACACCTGATGCTGCCATTTGAGATGCATCCAGTGCATAACCCTGAGTCGGATATTTATTAGCAAAGCCTTTTGTTCCGGTCAATTGATAAAGACGGTTATATGGTTGCGGAGTCATTACGTTATGCTGAATCTCGATCACTTTTCCGTTCTCCGTACGAATCAGTGTAGTAGTATGATCTCCGTTGCGGAAATCATCACACGTTTTACCGGTACGTTTTTCTACCAGATCTTTACCTACTACCGATTTCGTATCCATTGCCACCAGAGTAGTCATACGATCACCCCTGTGAATATCCAAAGCCTGAGCAACCGGGCCTAATCCATGTGTAGCATACACATCCCCGCGATGATTCTTATTGAACTCCAGTCTCCAGCCTAAGTTATCTGCACTATCCTTTTTCCAGTAATGATCCCAGAATGGTTCCAGGTTATGAATATAAGCTCCCTGAGCACGGATAACTTCACCGAATACTCCCTGCTGAGCCATATTCAGTGTATTCATCTCGTACCAGTCGTAGCAACAGTTTTCCAGAACAAAACAATGTTTACGTGTTTTTTCACTCAGATCTACCAAAGCCCAGCATTCATCCAGATTCATTGCTGATGGAACTTCAATAGCCACATGTTTCCCGTTTTGCATAGCCAGTTCAGCTACCGGAAAATGATGTAACCAGTCTGTTGCTATATAAACCAGGTCAATATCATCTCTTTTACATAATTCTTCATATCCTTTTTCGCCCGAATAAACGGCAGCTTTAGGCATAGAAGCTTTTTTCAGATATTTCTGACAATTCTCGGCATTCTCTAATTTATAGTCACAAAGTGCAACCACTTCTACTCCTGGGATATGCGTAAATCGTTTTACTGCACCCGGTCCGCGCATACCTAAACCTACGAATCCGACACGTACTCCGTCCATTTTAGGAGCGGTTAATCCGATCACACTCTGCTGATCCGATCCGCGTGCCGGTTCTTCCGTTACAATTGTTCCCCCATTCCAGGACCATTTCGTTCCTTTATCAGAAACATTCTGTGTCACCTTTTCCGAACA
>JBOFKD010000100.1:0-1033 GCA_051657165.1 Bacteroidales bacterium
AATCGTTCCCGAAACAGCATCAATGTGTAAATCCTCATTATATGCCTGCGGAGCTCTGTAACCGCTCGAATAACTCGCTCTCAACCCTATTTTCTGGCTTGGACTGTAACGGGCATTCACACGAGGCGAAAATACCGGATGTTTCATTAGATTATGTTTATCCAATCGTCCGCCTAAGAGCAGATTTAATTTATCGCTCTTCCATTCATTTTGGAAATAAGCTCCTGCAATTTGTGTTGTCTGAGCAAAATCCCTACCATATCCCAAAATCAGATCATGCAGATTATTATAGGTATATTCAACTCCTGCCGTCAGATCTGCAGGCATAAATAAGCATTTATCAAAAGAATAAGTGTATTGCGACCCTGCTACAATAGTTTTATCATTTGTTTTACCATAAGCATCCGGATTCATATCAACACCAAAATAACTACTCCGTTTGATTCCTTGTGCGGAGGTATATATCCCCCATTTATGCTTGTAGTTAGGACTAAGATAATCAAACTTCAAACCACCTCCATTTATATTATGGTTCAGCTCTTCTGCAATATTGGCTTTATGCGGTGGTTCTCCTAAATTATCGCCACCTCTTCTGTATTCATTAATATGATGATACTCAGCTGTAAGTTTTGTATAATTACTTGTTTTATAATATCCTCTGAATCCAACTGTTTCGGAATTGAGTTTAGGCAGATCCGAGAAACCATCCTTATTTCTATCATAGGCATCCCGATGTTTTACCATTCCAAAAATATAAACCCCCGCTTTGTAATCATCCGTAACAAAAGAACCATTTAATGATGTATTAAGATCTGCTCCTCCTTTTTCAAGAATATTTGTCGTATTCGAAAGAGTCACTGAGTTTCTCAATGGTTCTTTCGTAATAATATTTACGACACCTCCAATTGCACTGGAACCAAAGAGAGCTGAGCCACCCCCTTTCACGACCTCCACACGTTCGATCATTGATACCGGAATCTGTTCTAATCCATAAACTCCAGCCAAAGAGCTAAAGATTGGTCTGCTATCTAAC
>JBOFKD010000101.1:0-7701 GCA_051657165.1 Bacteroidales bacterium
TTCCTATTGACGGTTCAATATACCTATTGTGCTTGTACTACTTTTGTTTATATATAAGTCTTGTATTTTTATCTTTTCAGATCTCAATCTCAAGCGACTCGCATGCCGTTTGTTTCTCGATTGCGGATACAAAAGTAGAAGCTTTTTCCTTTCCCTCCAAATTTATTTCGCATTTATTTTTCGTCCATTATCCAAAACTATATACTAAACAGCTAATAATCAAACGAAAAAGTATTTTGTTTTTATATTTCATTAACAGTATCCTTTTAACGCTTATAGCTAAAAAGAGCAAATATCCGTTTATACAATAGATCTGCCGCAAAATAACCGCTCCTGAAGATATAGAGTGGAAAGATTGATGTTTTATATCTGAGATTAAAATAGAATCATATTCGGGATATTTGTTTTTTCAATTGCTAAGCAATCAAAAAGAGATATTTGTTTGTTTAAAATAGAAGAGGTTTAATCAGAACTCTCTATCTTTGTATTCTAATATTAAACATAACAATATGAACGAGGTAATGGATCCTATAGGTAAGCTTATGGGCTTACGATATAAGTCACATCCCTGGCACGGGGTAGAAATCGGAGATCAAGCTCCTTTCTGTGTGACTTCATTTATTGAAATTGTTCCAACGGATACAGTAAAATATGAAGTAGATAAAACTACCGGATATTTGCGAATCGATCGTCCTCAGAAATATTCAAGTGTTATACCTGCTTTATATGGTTTCATTCCTCAGACATATAGTGGAAAAAACGTAGCTGAATTATCTATGGAGAAAACCGGATATGAAGAAATTGTCGGAGATGGTGACCCTATTGACATTTGTGTATTGACAGAGCGTACGATTTCCCATGGTGACATTCTGGTAAGTGCTATACCTATCGGTGGATTCAGAATGCTGGATGATAAAGAGTCTGACGATAAAATCATCGCTGTACTAAAAGATGACTTTGTATACGGAGGAATCCGTGATATCTCAGAATGTCCGGCTACAGTAATTGACCGTTTGAAACACTACTTCCTGACATACAAAGATCTTCCGGGTGAAAAAAGAAATGTAGAGATTACACATATCTTTGACAAAGATGAAGCTCTCGAAATTATCCGCAGATCCATTGAAGATTACAAAGAGAAATTTGCCTTATTGGGCCAGTTCCTGAAAGGAGTATAAAAAACAAAGGCTACCTTGCATAAAACTATGCTTGGTAGCCTTTATTACTTAATCAAACCCTAATCTTAAAAAGCAAATCAATTTCCTCTTGACTTTTTACCTTTTCTATGTTTATCTTTTTGTATCTGTTTTTTCAACTGATCATTTTGCACTTCCAGATATTTAGTATATTGTTCCGGTGAAAGTATTTGTTTCATCTTAGCTTCACGACTCTCACGCAATTCTTTCATTTGTTTTTTCAAATCCTCTGTTTTTCCGCTTTCACGTAATTTTTTAAATTCATCACGCTTTGCATTATCCTCATTCCACATTTTGGTAATCTGATCCTGTTGCTGCGGAGTTAATGACAACTCTTCAGTCAAACGCTTCATACGATTTTCCTGGCGAACTTTCGGATCTACATTTTCTCTGTTGCGCTGTTGCGCAGAAAGAGTAAGTGTACTAAACAAACCGAAACAAACTATCATCAAAGAGAAAACCTTAAACTTCTTCATATTATTAACATTGAAATGGTTAGTATAAAAGAATGATTTTGTTGCAACATTTCCTCATTCAATACTATGACTATAGTAAAATCAAAAGGTTTATTTGTACGTCATTTTTTTTGAAAAAAAAAGAGACCCATTACACGGATCTCTTTTCATATTATTTTGAAGAAGTGCGCGAAACGCTCTTTACTCCTTTAATTGTCTTTATTTTCTTCATCAGACTATCCAGACTCGCAGTATCTGAAACCATTACCGTCATCTGACCTTCAAACAAACCGGCATGCGTATCTATAGATATTGAACGTAATGCTATTTGTTTTTCTTTATTTATTATAGATGTTATGTTCGTAACAATTCCGATATCATCATTTCCGATCACATAAAGCGTAATCGGATATTGAGAACCGGCCTTACCTGTCCAGCGTGCTTTAAGAATACGATAACCAAAACGTGTAAACATTTCATGAGCATTCGGACATTGCATCCGATGGATCTTAATTCCTCCGTTTATAGACAAAAAACCAAAAACCTCATCTCCATAAATCGGACTACAACATTTAGCCAGTTTATAATCGACACCTTTCAAATCCCGATCAATCACAATTTCGTCATCCTTTGTAGCGACCTCCTCATGAACAGGTGTAGCTATAAAGGCCTCAGCCGTTTTAATCTCGTTTGACTGCAGTTCCTTCTCTTTCTTCTCAAGATCCAGATAATGCTCGATCATCTGATTCACATCTATCTTTTCAGAGCCGATATCGGCGAAGAAAGAATTAACCATTTTATAGCCTTCCTTCTTAATCAAACGCATCAAGGCAGGTTCTTCCACCTCCAGTTTCCGATTTTTCATCCGGCGGAAGAATATCTCTTTACCATAAGTAGCAAGCTTATTTTCCTCTTCCTTAAACGACTGTTTAATCTTAACCTTCGCTCTTGATGTTTTTACAATATTAAGCCAGTCCCGTTTGGGGCTCTGCTGCGGAGATGTCAGAATTTCAACCTGATCTCCACTTGCCAGCTCATGCTTTATGGTCACATTTTTATTACCGATTTTAGCACCCACACATTTGCAACCCAGATTCGTGTGGATTTCGAAAGCAAAATCCAGTACGGTGGCTCCTTTAGGGAGCTTATACACATCCCCTTTCGGAGTAAAAATATATATCTCATTCGAAACAGAGTCCGGTTTCAGCTCCTGCATGATATCTCCGGGAGTAGAATCAGCATCTTCCAGTATCTCACGCATACTTTTCAACCATTCATCCATTCCCCGTTCAGATTTACCTCCTTTATATTTCCAGTGAGCAGCCAGACCACTTTCGGCAATTTCATCCATACGCACAGAACGGATCTGAACTTCCACCCACCTGTTTTCCGGACCAAGCACCGTTATATGCAGAGACTCATATCCATTACTTTTCGGAATTGAAATCCAGTCTTTCAACCGCTTTGGATTTGGCTGATACATATCTGTAATAATAGAGTATATATTCCAGCAAACGGTCTTTTCCTGATCAACAGGCACATCTACGACAATCCGAATAGCAAACAGATCATATATCTTTTCAAACTCAATCTTTTGCTTCCTTAATTTATTATATATAGAATGTATAGACTTAGTACGTCCTTTAATTTCAAATTTTATACCTAAAGTATTTACCCTCTCTTCTATCGGGCGGATAAAAGACTCAATAAAAGCATCCCTGCTTTTTTTGGTTTCCTTTAATTTACGGGCGATTTCAGAATAAATCTCACGATTAGAATATTTAAGCGATAAATCTTCCATTTCGGATTTTATCTTATATAATCCTAACCGGTGACATAATGGTGCATACAAATAAGAAGCCTCCGAAAGATATTTCATCCGAAGCTCTTCATTCGTACAAGCCCGCATGATTACACGAAGAATATACAAACGATCAGCAATCATAATCAAAACAACCCGCAGGTCTTCTGAAAATGTCAAAAGCAATTTACTGAAATTCTCAGACTGAATTGCCGGTCGCTTCTCATAAAGTTCATTGATCTTATTAAGACCTCTTATCAACACAGATATATCTGTACTGAATAAGGCATTTGCTTCCTCGAGAGAGATATATCCCGAAGAAATTGGAGAGTACAAAATAAAAGAAAGAGTGGAACGTCGCTTCAAAGACAGTTCCTTTGTCATAATCAGACAAACACCTAAAATCACATTAAACGGATTCGCTCCATTCACATCACGCTGAAAAACTCCATGTGCAGCCGCACCTTTGATAATATTTCTCAAAAGCTTACGTTCTGTAAAAGGAATAGAATCATTCAGATAAACCGCCAGTTCTTTGTATTGTTTTAGCAGTAATAATTTCTCTTCTGATGTAAAATGTATTGTTGAAGCCATGTCAGTAATATATTTATGCCGTAAATATAGTTTTTATGCACCTATTTTACAGTAATAGATCTTGTTTTTTGTACATTTGATCAATATACGTACAAATTAATAACCAAATACTATGCAAACGTTTAACCTGTCTGATATATCCGGGCTAGAAGCTCACGGTATAAATCTTGAAAATGCAGAAGCACAAATGACACGATTCAAAGATGGATTTCCTTATCTGAGTATCAAGTCTGCTGCTACAATCTCCAATAACGGGATTAAGAAACTAACATCTGACGAAGCGAAAGAGTTGGTGAACATCTGGGAAGAATACACTTCCGGAAATCACGATATCGTAAAATTCGTTCCTGCATCGGGAGCTGCTACGCGCATGTTCAAAGATTTATACGAATACATCAACGGAAATCACAAGGAGCTGAATAAAGCAACAATCACACTACTTGACAAAATTGGGCTATTTGCATTTTCCGACGAATTAAACCAGTTCTGTTTACATAAACACGGCAAATCCATTGAACGCCTTATTGAAGAAAAAGAGTTTTCAACAATTGTTGAAAACCTCCTTAATCCCGATGCACTCGGATATGGACAAAAACCAAAAGGAGCATTACTCTTTCATAAATACAAAAATTTTAATCGTACTGCTTTTGAAGAGCATCTGGTAGAAGCCTCACAATATGCATCATCCAACGGAAAGGCGAAGATCCACTTTACTGTATCGGAAGATCATCAGGATCTGTTTGAAGAATTAAAAGCTAGATGTGAAAAGCAATATACCGAAAAATATAATCTTCAATATGAGATTACATTCTCCAATCAAAAAAAATCGACCGATACTCTCGCAGCGGATATCAACAACCAACCGTTCCGCGAAAATGGCCAACTGACCTTCAGACCCTCCGGACACGGTGCTTTAATAGAGAATCTGAATGATATAGATGCAGATGTAATATTCATCAAAAATATTGATAACATCTCCATTGAAAATAAATATCCGGATGCTGTATCCTATAAGAAAATTCTGGCTGGCATGCTTATCCGAATTCAGAAACAAATCGCTGAATGGCTTAAAGAACTTCCAGATTCTTCTGAAACTCAGCTTGACGATATCGCAACGGATGCTGATCGCTTATTCTGCACTAACATAACAGAGAAAACACAAGGATTAAGTCTGAACGACAAAAGAGAATATCTGACCGGAAAATTAAACAGACCTATCCGCGTATGTGGCATGATCCGCAATAGCGGCGAGCCCGGTGGTGGTCCGTATATCATTTCAAATGCCGGGGGAGAAACCTCACTTCAGATCCTGGAAAGTTCTCAGATAGACACAAGCCGGGAAGAAGAAATGCAGAAAATGAAAGAATCCAGCCACTTCAATCCGGTTGATCTGGTTTGTTACACAAAAGATGTCAATGGCCATAAATTTGATCTCATTAAATATGTAGATCCTCAGACCGGGTTTATCTCCGAAAAGTCCAAAAACGGTGTCGCTCTAAAAGCACTAGAACGTCCCGGACTGTGGAACGGAGCTATGGCAGACTGGAATACCGTCTTTGTTGAAGTTCCGATGGACACCTTCAATCCTGTAAAAACAGTAATAGATCTCTTGCGCGAAGGACATCAGTTATAAGATCTGTATGGTAGTTCTATTTCCGAAATATTAAAATAAGTCCGCCAGAGAACACAATCAGCAAACATTTGTTTTACTAAATATAGCGATTAAACATAATATACATTTGATAATCAATAAAACTAAGTAAAATGAAAAAGCTTTTAGCTGAATTTTTTGGAACCTTCTGGTTAGTATTGGGAGGTTGTGGAGCCGCAGTATTAGACGCCACATTTCCTGAATATGGAATTGGCCACTTAGGAGTAGCTCTTGCCTTTGGTCTTACCGTATTAACCATGGTTTATACAGTAGGTTATGTATCCGGCGCCCACTTTAATCCTGCTGTAACAGTCGGTTTATTCGTAGGCGGATTATTCGACGGAAAACGTGTAGTTCCATACATCGTTTCACAAGTATTGGGAGGACTTCTGGGAGCTTCAGTTCTATATGTCATAGCAAGCGGAAAACCGGGATTCGAACTCGGAGGTTTTGCTGCAAACGGATATGGTGAACATTCACCCGGAGGATACAGCATGCTTTCAGCATTAGTTTCTGAAGCAGTTATGACCTGTATGTTTGTGCTTATCATTATGGGATCTATTCACCACAAAGCACCTAAAGGTTTTGCGGGAATAGCTATCGGTCTTGCACTAACACTTATTCACCTTGTATCTATTCCGGTAACAAATACATCTGTGAATCCTGCCAGAAGTACAAGTCAGGCATTTTTCGTAGGCGGATGGGCACTTGAACAGCTTTGGTTGTTCTGGATTGCACCAATCGGAGGAGCAATTATCGGTGGTCTGATTTACCGGTATATGACAACAGAGGATAATGTACCTGAAGTATAAAATCCCTCACATTATAAAACCAAACAAGCAGGCTCGGAGTTTAAGCTCTGAACCTGCTTGTGTGTTATTAAAGATTGTGTATCCTTTAACCTCAAGAAAAAAACCGCTAAAATTGAGGACCAATAATCCGAATACGCTGATAATCTTCCTCTGACCATCTTTTACTCCAAATGATCTTTTCGTCTCTCTGCAGCCTTGGAAGTTTTTTAAAGGCATACGGTTCCCAAGTCTCATATTTAAGACTAATCTTCTCAAAATGAACTGAAAGATCAATAAGATCTTGAACATCCCATGTACATTCATCCCACATATCCCGATGTTGTACTACAAACCTGAATATAGATGAGAATAGAGCATTATTATTTTTAGATATTATAATTTGTCCGCCCATTTTCGCCTTTGGATAGATTAGACAATCATAGTGAAACTCTGAAAAAGAGATTCTTTCTACACATGGAAATACTTTAAAATAGTGAAATGATATATCTTCTTTTTCTTCATCAATGACGATCTTATAAACTATTCGATTTGCTAATCCTCCTGATGAATTAAAGCTTAGAAGCATTGTAATAAGCGAGAATAATGAGGTAAAAAAAGCCGCAAACAATGGTAGTACTCCCATAAAGTATATGACAGAAAGGCTAATTGCGTATACATTAAAAGACAACATTCCATATAATGCACCACGTAACAGATAAGTTTTCATCCGAAACGGTGAAGGTTTTTGTTTAGATCTATATATGTTCATAGAGTAACTTTTTTAATAAAATGGAAAAGTATTTACGAAAGACACTTCTTATAATTCATATTTCTCAAACATTTGTATTTGTTTCGAATCATCTATTGTCCAGCATTTGCTCCAATGCACTTTTTCAACAAATTCCGTTCCGTTTGGCTTTTTAATAGAGTCACTATCCCAAATTAAGTATTCATGACGGACTCTGTCAAACGATTCTGACATTTGAATAAGAGTCTCTACATCCCATATATTTACATACATCGTATCGTGTTCATATAACGAAAAGCGATATGCCGATTTTATATGATCCTTTGGTTGCCTCGAGATTATTATTTCACCTCCAAGCAACGGATTCTCATGTAAAGCGCAATCATAATGAAACTCCGAAAAAGGAATTCTATCTACACGTGGAATCATGAAAAAATAATGAAACGCAATTTCTTGGGAAGTTTC
>JBOFKD010000102.1:0-11435 GCA_051657165.1 Bacteroidales bacterium
GACGGCCTCGCTCTTATATTTCTCTGATTATGTTATCAGGCAGTCTATTGATTTGTAAATAAATATTTGCCCCAGTCAGTATTCAGATAAAGCATATTTAAATCCTTATAACCCACATAAGGAATGTAGCTGCTGAATCCGGAATAATTCTCAGGATTAATCAGAAACTGACCATTATTTTCAAACATGACAGGGGTTGCATTTTTATATACAATTGCCTGATTGAATATGTTTGCTACTTCGGGATAGTTATCTGGACTAATCATTCTGATGATTTGTCCCAGATCAAACATGGTATGACGATTGTACCGGTCAAAATATTGCATACTCAAAACAGGTAAATTCTGTAATTCAGAATATCTTACTGAATAGATGCTTTTAACCGCTTCAGCAAGTAAACCCAGATATCTTGTGTTTACGGCTGTAATGGTGGCAGATCTCATCCATCCTGTTTTTGAATTATAATGTTCAAAATAAGTAGAAGCAATATCTTTTATAGCCGGAGACTTTTCAAAAAACAGAGGAGTCACTTTTTCATACGGAAATCCATCAGAGAGAATTTCCGCAGGTGAGCCAATAATGAAGTCTGTTTTATCCTTTAGCTCGTAAAACACTTCGATTTCACCCATATAACAAGCATCGAAAATTAAAAAATCAAGTTCATGATCATTTAATGATGATTTTATTTCTCCCAGTTCAAGCCAGTCTGATCCATCCTGCCCGAAAGCTTTGGAGTCTTCCGATGCATTTTTCACTAATGGGTAATTCAGTGATCTGAATTTTGTTCTCATGAAACTATATGCATTTGAAGGAAGCCATCCTGAACCATGCGACCATAATACCAAGCCATAACCGGGTGCGGGATATTCTGATTTGGCTATATTCATCGCCTCTTTTATCGCTTCGGGTGTAGCCGTTTTATATCCTGCCGGATATTCTTTTATGACTGATTTTCCTTTCTGATCAATTTTATATAGAGTTGCACCGGGTTGATTATCATCAAAAAAGCAAAGAAGAGTGCCTTTTAAAGGATTGTTGCGTGCGGCCGCTACAAGCTCAGACAGGTCAGTGTTAGCATTGTAACTCAATGAGTTATTTCCTAAGATATAAACCAGTACTGTTCGGTTATTGATTAAATACGGTTCAATATTTTCGTCTTTCTGGCAAGATGAAAATAGAAATACTCCGGATAAAAGACAAATAATATAAGATGCAAACTGAATGGAATGTAATTTTTTCATACGAAATAGAATATTGCTATAAGTGACTTATTTACAGCTTAAATTAAAACGGGTGTGATGCTGTAAAAGTTCTTTATGTTCAGATTTAAATTGTTCCATGTCCGGAAGCCGGTACAATATTATAACGATATAATAAAAGAGCTTCAAACTGAAGCTCTTTTAATTATTTGTAGGTATTGAAGGATACAATATCGCTTAGGTTTTTCCTTTTTTTATTTCTGAGCGGCTGTGTAGAGTAGCCGATCACAATATCAAGAACAACTGATCTGGATGACGGAATGTTAAGTAGACTTTTAATTTTCTTCTCATCAAACCATCCGATCATACAACTACCCAGTCCTTCATCGGCAGCAGCCAGGCAAATATGTTCGGCTACTATACCAATATCAATATGAGGGAAGTGCTTTTTCTTAAAAAAAGAGCCAAATGAAGAGCTCACATTTGCTTTCTCTTCTACAATTATCAGATGAACGGGAGCCTGTTTGGTAAAGTGATTGATACTTAGTAATCTGTTCGAAGTAGCATCAGCAATCTTATACCTCAAGTCACGATCATCCACGATAATGAACTTCCAGGGTTGGGCATTACATGCTGAAGGTGCCAGTTGTGCTGCCTCCAGAATGCGCTCCAGCTTTTCTTTTTCAACAGGTTTATCTGCATCAAAAGCCCGGTCGCTTTGACGGATCCTGACCAGATCTAAGAAACTCATGCGTATCTCATCATTTTTGAAAGATACTTGCCTACAATATAAAATTCCAGATTAACGACTGTACCCGCCTTGATCTGATGGAAGTTGGTAAATTCGAATGTGTAAGGTATAATAGCTACCTGAAAACTGTTGTCTTTTGAGTTACATACTGTTAGGCTGACACCGTTTACACATACAGATCCCTTCTCAACAGTCATATATCCCTGACGAGCCATATCTTTATTAAACTCATACTCAAAAGTAAAGTACCAGCTTCCGTCTGATTCTTTTACTTCTGTACAAACAGCTGTCTGATCCACATGTCCCTGAACGATATGTCCGTCAAGGCGTCCATTCATAATCATGCTTCTTTCAAGATTAACTTTGCTGCCAATCTGAAGTTTCCCTAAATTAGACCGTTCAAGTGTCTCTTTAATAGCAGTAACTGTATATTTATTATCTTCAATATTAACTACTGTCAGACATACTCCGTTATGAGCAACACTCTGATCAATTTTTAATTCGTGAGCAAATGAACATTCTAATGTCAGATTCAAATTACTTTGATCTTGCTCTAGTGCAACTATTGTTGCTGCTTCTTCTACGATTCCGGAAAACATAATGATTTAATTTGAATTGATTATATTTCTGTTCAAATGTAAGAAATCTATTTAGAACTCAATAATTCCGAAATCGATTTTTCTTAAATTATCTATATTCACTTTTCCAAAAGTCAAGATGAACTCATTACTCAGACCAGGCTTAGTCGGGTAATTATATAATAATTTTAATAAATAATAAATCACTATTTTGCATTTATCCTCCTGTATTGTTAATTAATGTTCTGTATTTGGGAAAATATGTCTCTGTAATTGCATTTGTAAACTATATTCGTTTATATTTGCATCAGAGTAAAAAATGAAACAGTTACAATTTTAATTATTGATCAATGATTACGCTCAGTAACGAAGCACAAGATCGCTTACTTAAATTCGGAATTAAACCTTCTGTTCAGAGAATAGCCATAATGGATTACCTTTTAGCGAATAAAACGCATCCGACAGTGGATGAGATTTATACCGCTTTGTATCCGTTTATACCTACACTTTCTAAAACTACGGTTTACAACACGTTAAGTTTATTTGTAGAGCAAGGGGCTGCCCTTTGCTTAGGTATTGAATTGAAAAATGCGCGCTTTGACGGAGATATCTCATGTCATGCTCATTTTATCTGTAACAGATGTGGTCAGATACACGATATCTTTGACTTTCAGCCGGACAGTCTTAAGCAGGCCGTTCCTGAAAATTTTGAATTAGAGGATATACACGTATATTACAAAGGCTCTTGCGCGAAGTGTAAAGAGAGTAATTAACTATAGAGGAGCCTCTTTTTTATCTTGGTTTATGTATTCGTATATTATTCTAAGAAAACAGGGGAGTGCTGCTTTTAACTGATTTATTACACAGAACCAATTAAAGCTTTGAGAAATGACTAAGAAATTTATTTGTACTGTTTGTGGATATGTTCACACAGGAGATGCTGCACCGGAAAAATGTCCACAATGTAAAGTTCCTGCTACTAAGTTCAAAGAACAAGTAGAAACTGAAGGTGAACTTTCATGGGCTGACGAACACAGAATTGGTGTTGCAGCTGATGTTGATGCTGAAGTATTAGAAGGATTGAAAGCTCATTTTATGGGTGAATGTACTGAAGTAGGTATGTATTTGGCAATGTCTCGTCAGGCTGATCGTGAAGGTTATCCTGAAGTTGCTGAAGCTTACAAACGTATTGCGTGGGAAGAAGCTGAACATGCTGCTAAATTTGCAGAACTTTTAGGTGAAGTTGTATGGGATACAAAAACTAACCTTAAAGCGCGTATGGAAGCTGAAGCTGGTGCTTGTGCAGACAAAAAACGTATTGCTTCACGTGCGAAAGAACTTGGTTTGGATGCAGTTCATGATACAGTTCATGAAATGTGTAAAGATGAAGCTCGTCACGGACAGGCTTTCCAGGGTCTTTACAAACGTTTCTTCGAAAACAAATAATTCGACAGATGACTTTATAATTAAGGAGTATGCTTTTTTTAAGGCATACTCCTTTTTATTTTACACGAAAGCTAAAATTGAATCAAAAAGAGCAACAATCAACTTTAAATTTCTATTTTTGTAGTTCTATTAGAATATGAAAAATATGGACGTAACAATATTAGGAATAGAGTCATCCTGTGATGATACTTCCGCTTCAGTTATACGAAATGGTGTTATTCTTTCGAATGTGATTTCAAATCAGGATGTGCATTTCCAGTACGGAGGTGTTGTACCGGAACTTGCTTCCCGCGCCCATCAGCAAAATATTATACCTGTTGTTGAGGCTGCTTTGAAAAGAGCAAATGTTTCAAAAGAAGAGTTGTCGGCAATTGCTTTTACCAGAGGTCCCGGACTAATGGGCTCTTTGCTCGTAGGTACATCATTTGCCAAAGGTTTTTCTCTGGCTCTGGGTATACCTATGGTTGAGGTGAATCACCTTCAGGCTCATGTGTTAGCTCATTTTATTAAGGAGTCCGAAGATGATAACGATCAGCCTCAGTTTCCGTTCTTGTGTTTGCTTGTTTCCGGAGGAAACTCTCAGATCATTTTAGTGCGTTCTTACAATGAGATGGAAGTGATCGGTCAAACAATTGATGATGCTGCCGGCGAAGCTTTTGATAAATGTGCAAAGGTTATGGGACTGGGATATCCGGGTGGTCCTGTTGTTGACAGACTTGCAAAGGAAGGAAACCCAAAAGCATTTAAGTTTAATAAACCTCAGATTCCGGGATTTAATTACAGCTTTAGTGGACTGAAAACATCTTTCTTATATCTTGTAAGAGATGAGTTGAAGAATAATCCGAATTTTATTGAGGAAAATAAAGCTGATCTGTGTGCTTCTCTTCAGGCAACAGTCATCGAAATTCTTATGGATAAACTGCGTAAAGCATCAAAAGAGCTAGGTGTGAAAGAAGTAGCCGTAGCAGGTGGTGTGTCTGCCAATTCAGGATTAAGAGCTGCTTTTGAAGATCATGCAAAACGTTTTGGCTGGAAGGTTCATATTCCTAAATTTGCCTTTACGACAGATAATGCCGGAATGGTTGCAATAACAGGTTATCACAAATATCTGGATAAAGAATTCTGTGGAATGGATGCTGCTCCTTTCTCTCGTGTAGTTCTTTAATCCGAAATTTCTATAAAAATAAAAGGGATCGTTTACTTCAATGCAAGCGATCCCTTCTCATTATATTACTATGGATTTAAAAGCTTTATTTGCCGGTCTGATTTTTCTGATGCCGGGTGCTATTAGCACTTTAGCATCATTATTCAACTGGGACTGGTTCTTCTCGACTAAAACAGCTTCTTTTTTTGTGGATAATTTAGGCAGAACCGGAGCACGTGTTTTTTATGGCGTGCTCGGTATAGCTCTGCTTATAGCAGCTGTAATGATTATTCAGTCGCTGGTTTCTCAGTCTTAGTATTATCTCCTGTTGTCTGATCCGAAGTCTGTTGTTCTGGTGCTTTCGGTGCAGTTTGAGGTTCAGAGACAGGCTTTTCAGGACTCTTTGAATCACTCATTTTATTGTCAGTATCAGACTCTTTCCATCCAGACAAGTCATCTTCCGGTATTGTAACAGCATTGCCGTTGCGGTTAGCCCGATAGTGAGGTGACATAATTTCAACACCTGCATGGTTAAACATATCCTGAATGTTCGCATGAAGCTTAGACATGATTTTTGGTTGATTGTCAGCATCCTGAATATATGCGTTGATCTGATAACTTACGTAATAATCGTCCAGTGATGTTTCAAGTACAAATGGTTCAGGATCCGGTAAAACCTCCGGAGTAGCTTTGGCTGCATCAATCAGTAACTGATGAACTTTTCGCCAGGGTGCATCATATCCAATCGTAACACTTGTATGAATAATCAGACCGAAACGTCTGGCTGAATGGCTGTAGTTTGTAGTCTGAGACGATAAGATGAATGAGTTTGGAATGGTGATGACTTCATTTTTAGGCGTTTTAATCCTTGTGACGAAAGCACTTTTTTCGATCACGTTTCCGATTGTATCATTGAGCTTTATGCGATCTCCGATTTTGAAAGCACGCATATAAGTGATCACCAGTCCTGCCATGATATTACCTACCACACTACTTGAACCTAATGAAACGATAACCCCTAATAAGACAGATACTCCTTTGAAAATATCTGATTGTCCTCCGGGAATCAGCGGATATATGATTGCAATCGAAAAAGCATACAACAGCCATTTAATAATGTTGGCTGTAGGCATAGCCCAGTCCGGATAAAATCCCGATATCTTAAGCCGTTCGGATGCAACCTCTCCACCGATATATTCAATCGCTCTTACCAGATATTTAATCACAATCACAATCACGATAATAGTGATGAAGTTAGGAATGTTATTAACGATTCCATGCCATAGCTGCTTGATCGGGAATAAAATATATGTAAGCAGATCTGTAGCTATTTCTTTTGTCTGGGGGAATAACCAAAACAAAAGAGGTACTGTCAGTATCAGGAACAGTGCAATGACAAAGTACTGCACGCCGTGAAGGAGTATTCTGATAAGCTTGACCTCGTTATCGACATTGACAAGCTCATAGTCTTTCAGAATAATAGGCTTAAGTTTTTTGTCGCGGAGTAAATCGACTCTTACTCTGAAGAATCTGAATGCACGTATGATCAGATAGCAGAGAACAATTTGTGCGATGATGATAAGGATAAAGAGAACGATTCTTTTTACCTGAGCGAAAAAACCGTGTGCTTTACTAAGCTCAAGAGACTGAGCCTGAATTTCTGTTAGTAGCAGTTGACCAAGTTCTGTTTTGGTCATTCCGGCAAATAAAGCATCCGTTTCGGTGAAACTAAAGATAGAATTATCTTTATACATAATATCTGTTACATACTTTCCTGTAACAATGTACAAAGAGTCAGCATTGAAGTTGTAATCCTTAGTCACGTTATTAATGCTCTCTTCAGCATCCTGGGCTCTGGCCATGGCAGACTTGCCTCCCAGACTGGCATATAATTCCAGAATGGTGTCGTTGTTGATTACAACAGGAGCCGGCTTGATCGATTTTTTGAGTGAATCTATCTGCTGTATGGCCTTTGCCGAATCATTTGACTGGCTCAGGCGGGCCTGAACATCTGCTATAACTTTATTGTTTGCGTCCTGTTTGAATGAATCCAGCTGAAGCTGAAGTCCTCTGACAATCTGTAGAAGACTGTCATTAGATGTATTGACCGGCTGTGTCGCCGTACTCTCATTGCCCCCCTGTTTTATCTGATTTGCGACATTAATCATTTGTGCTTTTCCGGCTGACAGCGCAATCTGAAATAAGATGAATAAACTGACTAATTTAACTTTCATAATCGTATATAATATGATATAAAATACAAACGATGAACAATTGAAACTAATCCATTGTTCATCGTTTTGTTAAATCTGTTCAGTCTTATTTGTTTTCGTTCAGACTTTCAGTTTTTCGTATCTCTTCTTCTACTTTATCCATCAGCCATCGTGGAGTAGAAGTAGCTCCGCAAATACCTATCCGCTGAGCATTTTTTATCAGATCGAAGTTAATTTCGGTTTCATCACCGATCATAACGCTATTCGCATTTACTTTTTTACATTCTTCGTAAAGCACCTTTCCGTTTGAGCTTTTCTTGCCACTTACGAATAATACCAGATCAAATTTTGTAGCAAACTCCTTGATATTAGGAATTCGGTTTGATACCTGACGACAGATTGTATCGTGATGTTCAAAAAGGAGATTTTCCGGGAGTTTACTTTTTATAATTTCAACCAATTGATTAAATCCTTCGATTGATTTTGTTGTTTGGGAAAAGAGACATACACCTTTGCTGAAATCTATTTTATCAATTTCATTTACGGATTCAATCACAATAGCAGTATCCTCCGTTTGTCCAAGTAGTCCCACAACCTCTGCATGGCCGGGCTTTCCAAACAATACAATCTGAATATCCATCCCTTTGAATGATTCATACTTCAGTCGTATTTTCTTCTGCAATTGCAAAACAACCGGGCAGGTAGCATCAATAATTTCAATTTCGCCACTTTTTGCGTGTTCGTAAATGCGGGGAGGCTCACCGTGAGCACGTAATAAGACACGGCTTTTCCGGATTGAATAATACTGGTCGTAATTAATCGTTTCCAGTCCTTTCTGCTCCAGTCTGTTCACCTCTTGTCCGTTATGAACGATATCTCCCAGACAATACAACTTTTCGCCTTTATCCAGTGTCTCTTCTACTTTTTTAATTGCATTCACAACGCCGAAGCAAAAGCCTGAACCATTATCTATTTCAATATATCGCATAATTAACAGAGCTTTATCAGAAACGTTATTACTTATCTAATATCTCTCTGACTTTATCCAATAACCATGTTTTCTGATCTGCGATCGAAATATGAGAATTGTCTAATACCAGAGCATCCGAAGCCTGAACTAACGGACCTTCTTCGCGGTTCTGATCGATAAAATCGCGCTGTTTAACATTCTCGAGAATCGCATTGAAGTCTACTGTATCGCCTTTAGCAACTAGCTCATCGTATCTTCTCTGAGCTCTAACTTCAGGAGATGCTGTAACGAATATTTTAAGTTCTGCATCCGGGAAAACAACTGTACCGACATCGCGTCCGTCCATTACGATACCTTTCTCTTTGCCCATTTCCTGTTGCATTTTTACCAATACTTTCCGTACAAACGGAAGCGCTGCAATGGGACTGACATTATTGGAAACTTCCATTCTGCGTATTTCGTCTTCTACGAGTTTTCCGTTCAGATATGTATCTGGTTTTCTTAGTTCCTGATTGAATTTGAAAGAGATATGTATATCAGATAGTTGTTTTTCAAGTTCTGCCGTGTTGATCACACCGTCTTTAATCAGACCATGTTGCATAGCATAAAGCGTCACTGCGCGATACATAGCACCACTGTCAACATACACATATCCAAGCTCTTTTGCTAAATCTTTAGCCATTGTGCTTTTTCCACATGAAGAAAAACCATCTATTGCAATTGTAATTTTCTTTTCCATATTATGAATCAAATAAGTCTTCAGAGACTATTCTTTATACATTATTAGATGAATGATTTTAGAAATTATAAGAGTCAAACGAAGTTGTAACTCCTAACATAAAAGTACCTCCTTTTGGATTACGCTGAAAATATGAGGCTTCAATTTGAAATCTTTTAACTTGAATTCCGGTTCCGAAAGAGAATCCGTAAATTCCCTTTTTGCCGCTTATTGAAAACTCAGACTGAGCCTGAGGGTTAAAACCTACACTCAGATAAAAGTTTTCAGTAGGTACGAAATCGATACCAAAAACAAGATGTTTTGCCAGTGTCAGGAAAAAATTATCCTTCTTCGGAGCTTCATCTCCTTCTCCGATGATCGAATTATTCTCTTTCTCTCTGTAAATACTCATATCCCATCTGTTCAGGTGGTAAGCTGTTAGTGAAAATCTGAAAGGAGCATGCTCCATCTTCTTTGAGATTCCTAACTGAATATCCCAGGGCATTTTTTCATTTCTTTCGTGATACGATTTGATCTGGCCTCCCAGATTTTTTAAGGTGACCGACGCCGAAAGTCCTTTTTCGGGACGAAAATAATTCAATCCCAGGTCCACACCTATTCCCCAGGAAGTATAACGCTCGTATCCGCTGTATATAAGTTTACCTGTGATACCCGCTCTTAAACGATCCGTCAGTTCATACGAATAAGTACCCATGAAAGCAAGATCGTTTGCCGAGAAAGTTCCAAGTACAATATTTTCAGGAGTTGTTTCTGTGAATTTTCCGTAGTTCATAAACAGAATTCCGGCAGACCACATTCCTCTTAGTCCCACACTACGTCCGTAGATGGCACTCCCCATATTTATATCGCTTACATAATTCATGTAATTCAATGAAAGCTGATTGCTTTCATCATAAGCCAGAAGTGCCGGATTATTAAATGTATTTGAAATATTATTGCCTGATAGTGTGATGTTTGTACCACCTAGTGCAGCAGTGTGAGGATTGAACGGTAAATTCAAAAAAGAAAAAGCTTTATTATTGTCTCCTGCAAAAGAAAGAGAACACATTATAAAATGAAACAGGAGAATCGTCAGTACTTTTTTCATTTGAAATATCGATATTAAAGTTCAAATAATACTCTCTGTATTTCAGCGATAAGCAGGAGTTCATTATTTGAGATTAATCAGAAGATTAAAATGTATTTAATTGTGACTTCAAAGATAAGTTATTTTTTATATGTAGTTTTTATTTCTATATAAAATTGATAAGGACATTGTCCAATTATTTAATTCAGGGTTTACTTTCCGGTAGTTGGTATGATCTTGTGAATAACGGACAAGATAAGATGATTGCATTCTGGGTTTGTGTAGCTGTGTATTATCCCGGCAAAGCAATGATAATCGCGAAGAAGCTTACTTCTCAATTTTAAATTTTTTGACCGTTTTTTGTCGTCACCCGTCACCTTTGATGTATCTGTCATAATATCAGTAAGATATGGGTGATGGTAAAGGTGACGGTAAATAATGTTCACCGTCACCCGTAAGTGGTTGTAAGTCAGATGTAGATTGCGAATGGTGACGGGTGACGATGAAATTTCATTTTTATTCTCTTGTAGTGGCATATGGCCGTAGTTCGAAATTGCAGAAGAATGATGAATGAACGCAATTATCATTCTGAATCCGCATAAATGAAATTAGCAAGTAGCAAACAGTACATTTGCTACTTGCTAATTTCATTTAGCTACTTGCAAAATCGTTTTTGCAAGTAGCTAAAATATGACTTTATATTCTTATCTTTTCTTTGACTTAGAGATGGCCTCTTTTCGTTCGATCAAATCGCGGTCGGCGCGTTTAAAGCCCTTCATTCCTACATTTCTTTTCACTTCCTTTGAATTGATAAATATCACATTTTTCACTTCTATCGATTCTCTTCGCGTTTGCGTAGTTGGCTCGACTTCCTCTTTATATTTCGCAGTCACTTCAAACCGTCCGAAATCATCAATCGAAACAAAGCATTCATCGCTCAATGCCTTTTCAATCGAACGGAAAACAACTTCAATAGCTGCTTTCGCTCCAGCTTCCGAATAATTTTCGCACGAAGCAATCATTTCAGCCAGATCATCCGTATTCAAAACTCTACGGCTTATTACTTTGGGATAGATCCCATTTTTCTTATCTTCATTACTACCCGTCTTAAAGCTAAACTCTTGCGGTTTGTACAATATAGCCATGTTACTAAATTATTAAGGTATTTGTTCAACTATTTGAACCTTTGCAATATACGAAAAATAAGTATTATTTACTATGGAAACTAATATAGTTTACTAAAAATACACCGTGGATTTATCATCGCCTCCGCTTCGCCTTAAATTCCGCTCCGGACCGGTTGTATTTCCGCTCCGGAGCGGAAATACA
>JBOFKD010000103.1:0-1783 GCA_051657165.1 Bacteroidales bacterium
CTGATAACAGATAGCGGCACTTTATTTACATCTGTCATTACGATCTTATAATAACCTACCTGACCTTTATAGGATGCTTTTAAAAGTACACCCATATAGTCTGACTCAGAACAGGTTCGCTCATAAACATAAAGAGAAGGTGCGGAACCCATATTCCATGCTTTAGTATAATCTTCTATATAGGGTGCTACAGGTGGATTGGGAATCAAAGGAATCTCCCCTCCCGACAGATAATCTGTTGGCGATATATAGGCACTGCCGGCATACTTATAAACAGTCATACCTTGAATTTCAAAATCGGATAGTCCATTAGCTACTGTTGCAGCACCTTTTTTAATTTGCAGGCAAGCCGTTGTTCTGAGCAACTTTAAGCCTTCGACTTTTGTCATAATGCTTACACCGTTAAGCTCAGCCCGACCCCACATAATAACCGGAGTAATATTCTCCTTTAAAGAAGCATCAACGAAATCAATCGTTTTTAGTACATTCATACACTCATCTTCATTCATTCCTGCGCGTAAAGAAGAAAAAGGTAAGCGATCCATATCCGAACTTATCCTAAACCCATTTGTGATCACATGTATTATTCTCCTATCAGGTGTCGCTTCGAGCCGTAATGAGAAACTAACCCCATTAGGGTGCCTGATCAAATCAGTATCACGCAATCTGATAGATTCTTTAAATCTTCTGGTTTCATCAAATACCAAAACATCTACAGTCCCAATATAAGTGTCATCATCAAAAGCTCGAGACCTGGTGCCTATTTCCTCAGGAAAAGCATCTGATAAGTCGACAGAAAATTCAACATTGATCATACCTGAAGTCTCTTCGATTCCATTTTTGTGCAACTCGTTATCACACGCTACACAAAAGACGAAACAAAGACTCAATAAGCATATTAAAAATCTAAACTTCATATTTTATCATTTTAAGAATAAAAGATTGCCTGAAGCCTGTTTTCAGGCAATCTTAACACATAATCTATTTAGAGAATGTATGAACATCTTTATATTTATATACGGGTTTCTCCGTATCCGGCAATCTTAAAGGTATTTTCACTGACGATTTTGTAAGGCTTTCCATACGCAACTCCTCAGCCCAAACCTTGATCGTTGCCGAATGTTTAACACGATCATAAGTAATTGTTGCAACCTTCGTATATCCGCCAGTAGCGTAAGCATTATTACCTTTTGTTGTTTTAATCATTACAGTATGAGCCTTATCATACAGGTTTACTCCTCCGACATTATTAAAGTTAGTTCCTACCTGTTGCATGGTTCCTCCTTTATAAGCAGTCATCGTAAAGTTCATTCTATCAGGTGCTCGTCCGCTAGTATACCATGTTGCATACACATCCAGATCTATTTTACGAGGAGAATTGGCATCACCTTCCAAAACAGGAGCATTGAAAAACACAGTCTCCCCCTGCCCTCCGGTAGCATCTCCACCCCACTGAAGCAACTGCCGCCCATTATATGAAACGGAACGCGCAAAGCTCCATCCGACAGGTTGTTTATCATAGCTAGAATTGCTACTTCCTTCTGACGTAATACTATTCCGGGCAAATTCGGCTGCAATATCCACGTCGTTATTTATCCAGGTAAATTTTACCACAAAGTAATCAAACGGAGGTATCGTTACAATAATATCCTGATATACATTTGCTGTCACAACATAGTCCGGACACTCCCTATGCCTGAATGTCAGAAATCCGGTTCGTGGCTCATCATTCGGCTCCCGGTCTGTTGTCATGGTCAATATCTGGGAAGCATTACTCCATACG
>JBOFKD010000104.1:0-52554 GCA_051657165.1 Bacteroidales bacterium
TCTAAAAGTGCTGATTGTGTCGATTCAAAACTCAAAACTCTGTGTATAAAATAAAGAATAAGCATCTCCGCGATATCTTATATAAGTGTAATAAGCCCGAAAAACATCTGCACACAAATTTTCCTGATTTCAATTGCAACCATTTGCAACCCGATATAATACACTGTTAAACAATATGATACGGGTTGCAATTCAAGAAATTCAATTGCAACCATTCGTCATCAATTGCAACCATTTGCAACCTCAATTGCAACCATTTAAATGTCTTATAAATAGCTATAGAATAGGTGTTTATAAATTATTCAGCTATGCGGTTGCAATTGGTTGCAATTCAAACTGCAAAACTCTGTGTATAGTTTTTATTGAAGAGAGTTAGGAGCTTCCGGAAATTCTCTTAAGTGGTTTTCGAATTTCTCTTAAGAGAATTTCGAATTTCTCTTAAGCAAATTTCCAACAGCCTGATCAGGCCCGTTTGCAAGTAGCAAACTGAACTTTGCAAGTAGCAAAATAAGTTTTGCAAGTAGCAAACTGAAATTAGCAAGTAGCTAACCCCTCAATACCCATGCACGATACTCCAAAAGAAACATGAGGATATGATCTTTTGACACACCCTCCTCTTTCTATATATAAATAAAACAAGAAATATATCTGCTTATACGCAATCCATAATTATTGAAAGCTGACTCTATTTATCAAGCACGATAAGATCATAATATTCGATACCATAGAACGAGAGAACTTCATCCATAATATTATTTCTGATACTCATGCGCACATCTGCTCCTTCACTAATAATCTGTGATAAGAGAGTAAAGAACCCTTGCTCCCTTAACTCCAAATATCCGATTTCATCCAACCAGATCACTCCACCAGAGTTCTTCATCTTCAGAATATATGAAATAGCCCGATCAAATGCATTTTGTGAAAAGATAAAACGCCCCTGACGAAAAAGATCCGGACTATCTGTCTCTGTCTGAAAATCCGGAATCCGGCAAAGAGGAAAAGATTCGTTATCCGGAAGTAATAATAAATCATATCCAATATGGATATCTCCTGAAAACTGCTTCAGCGTAAGAATACCACACCCTGAAGGATCTTTAAGATACCAATTATATAACCGGTTTGTTTTACCGGAATCCTTTTCTCCTGTAACAATCGTTATCATATCACATCAAAATATCAGACACTTAATAATACATTTCCTCTCCCGAAGGATCACTATTCTGCTTATTTCCTTTCATTAAGTTGAAACGATATGTAAATTTAAGCATTCCATACTGACCTATACTATTCCATCTGCTATCCGAGACAGAAGTTGCAGTTATTGTTCGGCTTGAACTATCCGTCTGTCCCAGAATATCCATCACAATCAATGAAATTTTCGCCTGGTTATTCTTTAGAAACTCCTTAGATATTTCAGCATCCCAGTTTACGACCTGACGGTTATAACCCTCTGCATAACCACTTTTCCCCCGATAAACAACAGCTGTACCCAAAGATATATCCCATGGAAGGTCATAAATAACATCTACCCGGGACCCATACTCCCATGAATTCTGAGGATCCAGATTTTGCAAAGAATTTCTTATCCCCGAATAATCACCCGTCAACTCTAAAGAGACAGTAAGAGCGTCTCCTGTATAATTAAGAGACAATGATTGTCCGGCCATCATGTTTTTAGACCTATTTTCTTCAGCATTTGTAAATCCCGTACGCTGTGAAAAACCAATATTCGTATTTGACGAAAACTGGAAATCACGGTTCCGGAAAGGTATCGAGACCATTGCCGTATTGTTTGCTGACCAGTTCCCGTTCACATTCCTGTAAGACGTAAAACGCTTACCATCCTGCGGATTATATATAGAATAGGATGTAATCGTATTCTGTTCAACTTGCGCACTAGAAAATAACATAACCGACAACTGTGTATTTTTATCATTATATCTCCAGTTTGCACCAAGCTGATGCCTGAATCCACTCTTCAGATCCGGATTACCCTGCATCTCTGAAATAGGAGACAGCACCTCTATAACAGGCGATAATTGACGAGCAGTCGGAGTATTGCTTCTTCCGAAATAATTGAATGATATAAAATTACCTTTCTTATTTTTCCAGAAAACCGAGAGCTTAGGCGAATAATTCAACTGATGTTGTATCTGATCTTTCAATGCCGTTTCTCCCACATAAGTCTGCTCTTCTAATCTGGAAGGATCGACCGCCATTCCCATATTAAATGCTATATTTTTAAACTTAGAACGAAATGATAATCCTACTGACTGACTTAAACGGTTACTTTTCGTACTTCGGCTATACAATGAGTCCAGCTGATCATACAAGCCTGCCTCATTTCTTGAAAATGTATTATTCCCGTTCTCATTATCTCCTGAATGAATGGAATAATTAATCATCAGGGAACTATTTTTTCCTATTGGCTCAACATAATTTGCACGCAGACTCAGCGAACGTGATTTATTTAAAACATTTCTTTCCTGGTCAAGATTTACAATACTGTCTCCGGTTGGTTTGGTAAAACTATTTACAGATAAACGTTTACTCAAACCATCAGCCTTATTCTCTGTCCATCCGGTCTGAAGCGTAACCATTCTTCCATTCTTCCCTAATCTTCGGGATAAAAATGCTTCTAAGCCATAATTCCATCTATTATCTTTTCCTCTGTTTACGCCTGAACTGCTATTCACAATTTTCTTAAGCCCATCCAGTGTTTCATACTCACTTATATCATCAGAAACACCGTATGTATACTGAAAAGTCGGACGAACTTCAAAAGACATCGTTGAATCCTTTTTATATTCAAACTTCAGGTTCGCGCCAATATTTCTGCTCATTGTTCTGTTATCAGTATCATTACGTGTAAAATAAGAGCTGTCTGGCAATAAATTTTCCGTAAATGACTCATTTATACTTTTATCAGTTGCATGCTTAAATCGTATACTACCATCCAGATTTATGCCTTTTTTAAACTCTTTATTCAAATTCACACCCACATTCTGAGAAGTAGGCTCTCCCATTGAATAACGTCCGGATCCGAGCATAGGATCCATATCCAGATTACGTGCATTCAATAAAACCGAAGTCTTATCTTCTCCAAGAAAAGAATTTACCATTGCGTTTGCAATATATCTGTTCTTAGTACCATATCCGGCATTTACATTACCAAATAAACCTCTCTTACGATCAGATTTAATTGTAAGATTTATCACTTTCTTTTTCTCATCCGATTCAAAACCCGTAGCTTCATCTGTTTTATCTTTTTTATCAATTACCTGTACTTTATGTATCAGGTCTGATGGAAGATTCTTAAGTGTTAATTGTTGATCGTCTCCAAAAAATGAACGTCCGTCAACCAATATTTCAGAAACAGCCTTCCCTTCAATCGTGATTGTTCCATCTGCTGATATTCGCAATCCTGGCAATTTCCGAAGTAAATCTTCTACCGGTGAACCTTCCTTTACTTTATAGGAGTCCGCGTTATATTCAACTGTATCTTGTTTAACTACAACTTCGGGTGTTTTCCCTTTCACAATAGTCTCACCGATCTCAAGAGACTGAGGCTCCATTCTAAAATTCAATACCGACATATGCTTTTCAGGAGTAAATTCTACAGTTTTAATCTGTGTTTTAAAACCCAGAAAGGAAACCTGTACCAGATATTTCCCGGTTGATTTTAAAGTCATTTGATATTTACCTTCTCTGTCAGAAACAGCTCCTGCTATAAAGGATGAGTCTTTTACAGACAGTAGGCGAATTGCAGCACCCTCCATTACTTTAGATTGAGGATTTTCTGTAATCATCCCTTTAAGAACACAGACTTGTTCTTTTGCATTTAATTTTGATGTAAAAGAACATAACAGCACACATAATATTATATAGTTTATTCTCAGATTATTCATAGCGTGTAAAATTAATGATTTTATCAAATACAGTTTCTTATATACTCTTTTTTATAACTCAAATTAAACCTTAAACAAATATTCAGGTCTATACTTAAAATTAACAAAGTCCATATTCAATTACCAAACCCAATAAATCAATGAGATTTCTTACTCTTTTATCACTACTCTTGTGTATTTGTCCTTACGTATCAGCACAATTACATATAACCGGAACTGTACTGGAAAATCGCAGCAACATTCCACTTATCAGTGCTACTGTAAGTTTAACACAGGATGGACAGAATGAGAAACCACATTATGCCACAACTGATCCCGATGGCAAATTCTCGGTCTCAAACATCAAACAAGGCAGTTATACTCTGAAAGTTACATTTATTGGATTCAAACCATACATCAAGAAATACAAGTCTCTGCCCGAAAATGGCAAACTAGGATCGGTATATTTACAGGAGGAGTCTGTTGAATTAAATGAAGTTGTTGCTCAGGGACGCGCTACAAGAGCATCTCAGAAATCCGATACTTTATCTTATAATGCTTCGGCTTTTAAAACAATGGCAGGAAGTTCAACTGAACAATTACTGGCAAAAATGCCTGGTATAGTTGTAGACGCTAATGGAGTACAAGCTCAGGGAGAACAGATCAAAAAAATATTGGTAGACGGAAAACCTTTTTTCGAGGGTGATCCTGCATTAGCATTGAAAAATCTCCCGGCTGATCTTGTTGAGAGTATTGAAGTTTTCGATAAGATGAGTGAGCAAGCTGAATTTGCAGGTTTTGATGATGGAAATTCTCAGAAAACAATAAATATCAGAACAAGAGCCCAGGACAAAGCTAAGCAGTTTGGCCGTGCATCTTTAGGCTATGGAACAGACGATCGCTATCTGATCAACGGAAGCTATAATTATTTTAAAGGAAACCGCAGAATTTCTCTTTTGGGAATGAGTAATAATATAAATCAACAAAATTTTTCTCAGGAGGATATAGCCGGAGTCATGGGTGGCGGTGGAAGAAGACGTGGTATGAGAGGTGGTGGTTCAGACTTTATGATCGGACAATTACCGGGGATAACCAATACAACAGCATTGGGGTTAAACTATAGTGATCAATGGGGTGAGAAAATAAAAATAACAGGAAGTTATTTCTTCAATCGTAGTAAAAATGATGAAGAAAGTGAAACACACCGCTCCTATTTTGATACAAATCCGTATACACGAAACTACGACGAGAGTTACAACGGAAGTAATACAAATCTGAACCATCGCATCAACCTGAAACTGGATTATTCTATTAATGAAAGAAATATGATTCAATTCAGACCATCATTAAGCTTTCAGGATAATAAAACTCAGAACGAAACATTCGGTATCACTTTTCGTGATGGCGAAAAACAGAACAGTTCAAACATTTTTAACGACAACAAAAGTAATGCTTACAACTTAGGAGGTGAGCTTCTTTTCAGACATCGGTTCAAAAAGAAAGGACGTACGGCATCTGTATCTTTCTCAGGGAATGCGAATAAAAATGACGGTACGAACTTCTACACCTCCCTGAACGAATTTTTTCTTACTACGAATCCGGGGATAGATACCATTCGCAGATATAAAGTCAATGATCGTATGAGTTACAGGCTACGGGGAGGATTAACATATTCCGAACCCTTGTCTAAAAATGCGGTACTAAATTTCAATTACCGCATTAATTATAACAATAATGATTCTGACAGAAGAACATACAGAAAAACGAAAGAAGAAAAAGATCTGACTCAAATGCTTGATACAGCATTAACTAATATTTTTGAGAGTCATTATCTTACTCAACAATTTGGAACGGGTATCCGATTATACAATAAGGAAGGATTATCTTTGTATGCAACTCTAAACTTTGAGCATGCAAGTTTACTGAGTGATCAGACATTTCCGGCAGTCACAAACACGGATAAAAATTTCTGGGCGATACTCCCTTTCGTAAGAATGGATTATAAGATTAACAGCACCAATTCGCTGAGGCTGATGCTCAGAGCATCTTCGAATGAGCCCTCTGTATCTCAATTACAGAATGTTATAAACAACAACAATCCTCTGATGGTTACCGGAGGAAATCCGGATCTTGGCCAGGAAACCAATTATAGTCTGTCATCTCACTACTCGCTCACCACGAGTTCGGGGAAAACATTCTTTGTTATGCTGGGAGGATCAGTAACTAAGGATTATATCGGAACTGAAACAATAGTGGCTGATAAACCAATGGAGATAGGAAACGGGATTATACTTGAAGAAGGAGCCCAGCTAACAACCCCGGTAAATCTGGGTGGTTCCTGGGGTGCTAATGCGATGATTACTTTTGGGATGCCAGTTGATTTCCTGAAAAGTAACCTAAACATAAACACTCAGGTTAAATACAACCGGCTTCCGGGTAAATACAACCATATCAGTCAGGTTACGAATGATTTTGGTGTAACTCCCGGATTTGTACTGAGTAGCAACATAAGCGAACAGCTTGATTTTACAATCAGTTATAACTCCAGACTGAATTTTACAAAAAATAATCTGGATGAAAACAAGAATTTCAACTACTTTAATCAAATAGCTAACGCTAAAATAAACTGGGAATTCTGGAAAGGATTTACATCTGAAGTCAATTTCACCTTTCAGAATTATACAGGCATGACCGACGGCTTCAATCAGAATTATTATCTGCTGAATGCCTCATTAGGCCGGAAATTCTTAAAAAGCAAAAGGCTTGAAGTTAAACTTACGGCATACGACTTGTTGAGACAGAACAGTGCGCTATCACGAAATATATCAAATAACTATTTCGAAGATATCACAGCAAATGTATTATCACCCTATTTCATGATGACAGTTGTTTATGATCTTAGAATGTTTCCGGGTGGAAAAACAAGAAAACCGGGTGGAAATCATCCCGGCATGATGAGACATCCGTCTACATTACATTGATTCGAACAAAAAGTTCACAGAAACTTTACACACGAAAGCAAAATACATGGTGTTTATATATAAATTATGTTAACCAATTTGCTTGTATCGATTATATTATCTTTCTTTGCCTTAGAACGTTAAAGAACAAAGAACATACGCTTAATATTTATATATTAGGCTAAAAAACCGGGAACATGTGAATGTTTTCGGTTTTTTTATTTTCCATATTTCAGATTAATCTCTGTCGTAAAACTCATCTACTGCATAATTGAGGTATTTATGCAAAGGAGCTAAGACTTTAAAATCATCTACTATCTTATTTTCCCAGCCCAAACCATCAGAGAAACTATCTTTCAATGAATGACTCACCAGATAAGATTTGACTTTAATTAAATCAGGATATGCATAATCTTTAGGAAAGTTACGTGGTATTATTTTGAGCATATCTTCTTTATCCAGTCCATCATATATAGATTTGAATCCGGGATCATTTAATATAGACAGAAACTCTTCAGTATGATCATAAACTGAGCGTCTGAGTGCAGAAAGCAACTTCGAGTCAGGACACCAGATACCTCCGCCAAGCAAACAATTACCAGGTTCCATATGCAAATAATAACCACTATACGATGATTTACGTCCACCTTTAGCCATAAAAGCTCCAAAGTGTGTTTTATACGGGCTTTTGTCGTATGAAAAACGCACATCTCTGTATATACGCCATATACAATCTTTGGCATCTAATCCATTCAGAGAAGAGTCGAACTGACTCAATCCCCCAATGATTGTATTTACACTCTTCTCAAATTCAGATTTTGCAATTTCGTATTCTTCTTTATGTTCAGCAAACCATTCCCTGTTATTATTTTCCTGAAGCATACTCAGAAAAGACATTATATTATTCATATCTGTATATATATAAATTTAATAAACCAATAAGAGCATCACGAATATATGGTTTCTCCCTATCTCTGCCTGATTATAAAACAAATTCACAGACAAAAAAATAAGAGCCATGCAAAAATAATCAGGATTTATTCTTGTATGGCTCTTAAACTCTTTTATTAATAGCGTTTTCTTACATAATCTTCAACACGTAAGTTCAGGAAACGATGCAGAGGCAACAAACATTTATATTTCTCAGCCACGATTTCCGGCCATGATTCATTTTCAAACAATGAATCATCTACAGCTGCAATCACTCTATAAGTATCCAGCATCAGTAAATCTGTACGTTCGAAATTTTCCGGGAATTGTGCAGGTAAATTTCCCAGCATACCTTTACGGTCGAAATGAGAATAAGTAGTAGAAATAACCGGTTCATTAATGATCCTCTGAAATTCAGAAAAATGCTCATACACATCCTTGCGAAGCTGTTGCAACAGTGCTGTCTCAGGCGCCCACAATCCGCCACCAATAAAACTATTACCCGGCTCAATATGCAATATATAACCGCAATAAGGCGATTTCTTTCCTCCTTTCGCCAGAAATGCCTCGAAACATGTTTTGAATATCGAATCAGAATCCACAAATGCAAAATCCTTAAATATACGCCAGGAGCAATCACGTCCTGTCACAAAGTCAAGATCAGAATCGAACTCTGCAACCAGAGAGATAAGATGATCAATTTTCTTTTCAAAAGCATAATAAAGATCTTCATATTCATCCATATGTTCAATGAACCACTCCCTGTTATTATTATGCTGCAACAAGTTTAAAAATTCAAATGTTTTGTTCATCATGAAATTTCATCTAAAAAGGTTAATGCCGCGAATATGAACTATTTTTTTCATATATGCAACGACCTGTATTATTAAAATGTTTCATTCTTTTCACTTTTTCAACAAATGTGTAATCTATAGATAGATATTTAAAAGCTATACAACTCCATAAAGCTTACTTTTGTTCAGAACACAATTCATTTTAAACAAGCTTTTATGAATATAAGACACACAGTGAAACTCGCGGTTTCACTTGCCGCAATACCGGCAATAGCAACCAGCGAAAACCGCCCAAATATATTGTGGCTCACTATCGAGGACACAAGTGATTATGAATTCGGTTGTTACGGAGCCCGTGAAGCACAAACGCCGGTCATTGACAGTCTGGCAGGACAAGGGATTCAATACATGAATGCCTGGTCTGTTGCACCACAAAGCTCCCCGGCACGATCTTCAATAATCACCGGAGCATATGCTACAACGTATGCAATGGATCTACACAGAAACAAACAAAAAACACCATCTCAAATATATTTTCCGCAACTCTTGAGAGAGGCCGGTTATTTTTGTACAAATAATAAAAAGACAGATTACAACTCCGGTACTCCCCATTATGTGTGCTGGGATGAATGTTCAGACAGTGCATCTTATAACAGTGAAAATCGCAAAAAGAACCAACCATTCTTTTCCGTATTCAACTGTTTAGCATCACACATGGGAAGAATTCGTTCATTTCATCTGGACGGACGCAGAGATTATCGCAAAGAAGGTATAAATCCGGATCAGCTTATACTTCCTCCGCATCTTCCTGATCTCCACGAAGTGCGAATGGACTATGCCGGTCATCTGGAGGGTGTTCAGGATATCGATAAATGGATAGGATGGTTTCTGGATGATTTGAAAAAGAAGAATCTCGAAGACAATACAATCGTATTTTTCTATAGTGATCATGGTGGTTGTTCTCCTCGCGGGAAAGGTTATATATACGAAACCGGATTAAGAGTTCCTATGATCGTATATCTTCCCAAAAAGTGGGAACATTTATCATCAGAAGGCACAAAAATAAAAAACACCAGACTTGTTTCGTTTAATGATCTTGGTGCAACTGTTCTAAGTCTTGCCGGAATAAAACCTTCGGAGAAGTTCCAGGGTGATGCATTTCTGGGAAAACACGAAACAGCAAAGAAAAAATATCAGTTTGCGTTTACGTCTAATCAGCACAGCAGTTTCTCTCCGGCAAGAGCTGTGACAGACGGAAGATATAAATATATCCGTAATTATATCCCGTACAGATATTTTTCATTGCGCAATTACTATCAATGGGGAATGCCTTCAAATATGGCCTGGGATAATCTTGTGATTTCCGGTAAAACCAAAAATTCTATCTATAATCAGCCTTTTGATCATAAAGCAGGAGAAATGCTTTTTGATTTAGAAAGTGATAAATGGGAATTAATTAATCTGGCCGACAAACCGGAGATGAAGAATAAGCTACAGGAACTAAGAGATGCTCTTTCTGAGCATATCCGAACAACAAAAGATCTTGGATTCTTTATCCCAAGCTCACGAAGTGAAACCACTAATCTCTATGAATTAGCCAGATCTGAAGATTATCCGCTAAGTGAATTATATACACTTGTAGAAAAAGCCTCGTGCGCAAAACCGGAAGATCTGGATTATTTCAGAAATTTACTATCTCACCGGACGAATGAAATTCGATTCTGGGCTTCTGTTGGTATTGCCGAATTGGCTACGCAAGGATATCTAAAAAAATCATTTCCTGAATTATCTCAATTACTCAATGATCAGGATGATTATATTGCATCCGAAGCTGCTTATGCGTTAACGTTCACAGAAAAAAAGAAAGAGGCTTTCGCACGTTTGGTTACACCGGCAGATGAGAAATACAGAAAAGCCGGATACACGATTTTGGAAATCACTGCCCGTCAGAAAGAACATAAAAAAGAAATGAAGACTCTGCTCCCTGTATTATGGGAATCGGCTAAAAACTTTAATATCAAAGATAATGAAGATGCCGGTCTGATTGCACGGGGAATATTGGTCAATATGGGAGAAATGAATATAAAAGACATGTATGGGAAAGAGTCATACAATATAGGTCTGAAAATAAATAAGGGAAGAAGAGCTTTAGTGCCGCTACCGGAATAAAAAAAGGCGATCGCAATGATCGCCTTTTTTTATTTATCTGTCAATTAATAGTAGTTACCGCTTTGGAAAATTGAAGATTCGCTTAGAGGAAGAATGTTTCCTTGCATTGTAAGGTTGTTATTGCTGAATGTTGGATAAATAGTTGCCTGAGCATTGTTTCCACCAACATAAAGATTAATAACGATTTGAGCATTCATCAAAATACCGAATACATCCATTGTCATAGTTACGTTACCATGTTTGTCCTGAGTGAATTTCACATTGCTTGGATAACCTTTCAAAGTAATACCACCAAGACCGTTTTGACCTGAGATAGGAAGATTAGAAGCTGTCTGAACAAAAACTTTATCTCCATTCATGTGAATAAAGTTAGTTGTGCTGTTTACCTCATAAGTACTTCCATCCTGGAATGTGAACTGATAAGCCTGAAGAACGAATAAAGAATCTTTCAATGAAGTATAAGCCTGATTGAATACAGCTTTATCATAAGCCTGATCAGAGGCTTTACGTTCAGCACGTTTTTCTTGTTTCATCTCTTTTTTAACTTGTTGCACTGTTTGAGTTTGTGCAAAGGCTGTTGATACGGATAATACTAATCCTACCAAAAATAATGCGATAGTTTTCATAATAGTAATTTATTTTTATAATGGTTTTGGATAAAAAAATTCAGTTTAGCGATTAATAAGAGAATCCACTCTTATAGTATTTTGATTCCTGCAATGGAAGTACCCGTCCGTTAAGTGTCATTCTTCTGGAATTAAAGTTCGGATATACAGTAGCTTCCGCTCTGTTTGAACCTCCATAGAGAATAATTTCAACCTGTGCCGAAAGTGCAATCCCCGAAACGTCCATTTTAAGACGAACTATACCTTTTTTGTCTTTCGTAAGAGCCACATTACGTGTTGTACCTTCTACTGTAATACCACCCATTCCGTTCGGACCACCAAATGCTGCATTTGATGCAATTTGCACCACAGCCTTATCTCCGTTTACCGATATAAAATTCACGGTACTGCTTACCGGAAAACTCTGACCTCTTTTAAGATAAATCATATCAGCTTCGAGAATGAATTCTTTAGATTCGATTGCCTGATATGCTTTTTGAAACATCAATTGATCATATGCTTCCTGTTCTTGCTTTGCCTTCTCTTTTGCTGCTTTTCTTGCCACTTTTGTCTCTTCTTTAGTCAATTGCTGAGCTTCAAGAAGAGAAGCTGAAAGGATAAAAAAACTCAACATCAGAAATAAATACTTTTTCATAATCTTAAGTTTAGGCTTTGTTATAATTTAAACAACTCAATTTGTAAATAGTTTAGTGATATTCCCGAAAAGCAAATAAATTATTTAGATATAAAGTTGATTATTTAATCTTCTATTTGCATTTTAATTTTTCACCTGAAACTAATTCGAATAAAAAACAAAGCTTCTTGTAAGTATGTTCACTCCGCAAGAAGCTTTATTTTTATTTAGCAAATATAAACACCGTCAAATAATTCCTAATACTGCCTGGAAGCAAGCATAACAAGCGTACAGGCCTCTAAAGCTTCGATTCCCAACTCTGTTAATTTCTCTTCAAACTCAGGATTCTCAGTTCCCGGATTAAAAATCACCCGCTCGGGTTTAAGTGCAATAATCTGGTCATAATATGCAGGCTGATTTTTAGGTCCTACATATAAGGTTACAGTATGAACATCGTCACATTCGGGAAAATCAGTAACAATCTCAGTACCATCAATATTTCCTTTTCTTAAACCCAGAGCTATTACAGGATAGTTTTTATCTTTTAGTTTAACAACTGCCTTGTAAGCATATCTCTCCGGATTCTCAGACGCTCCGATTACAAGCGTTTTTTTATCAGCTATCTCATTCATAATATTCACTTTATATATTTCATTTATAAAACACACAGGAAAAAGAAGTTGTTCGTAAGAGCGCAAGCATTTCTTTCGCTGCAAATTTACTTACGGAGTATCACATCCGAAAGATAGTACATCTGTACATATTCAAAAGGAATAATCCGCCACATAATACGTTCAGACAATTTGATTCCTGCCTTTGATTAATTTATTTCGAAGGGTAAATAACTCCATTTGCACGTATGATTAATTTGCAGGTTGTACAGCTCCTTCGAAGGACCTGTACAGATCCTTTTTGGGAGATGTACATATCCTTGGAAGGACCTGTACAGGTCCTTAATTATTCATACGTCCGAAATAAGTTATTCCTGCTTTGAAAAAAGTTAATCATACGTATCTCTCCATTTATTATCAGTCATATTTCTGAGCAATATACTTATGTTCTGCCTGATTAATCATGGAGACAAAAAAACACGGTCTGTATGTGTTATTCAAACAAACATACAGACCGTGTAATAAAAGAATCAAATACTATTTATTCATTACCAGAATAACTGAATCAACAACAAACCAACCGATACGGCTGTAATTGTCGCTACCAGACCCGGCATCATAAATGAGTGATTTAATATATATTTTCCAATTCGCGTTGTACCTGTTCTGTCAAAGTTGATGGCAGCTACAACTGTCGGGTAGTTAGGAATAAAGAAATATCCGTTAACAGCCGGGAACATTGCAATAAGCATATATGGTGAAATATTCAGAGCCAGACCTAAAGGCATCAATGCTCTTACTGTTGCAGCCTGGCTATATAAAAGAATAGACATTACGAATAATGCTAATCCAAATAACCATGGCATCTGCGTTACAACAGACTCAATCGAAGCTTTAAGCTCTACCATATTCCCCTGAAGGAATGTATCACCCATCCATGCGATACCAAAGATGGCAACTACAGCTTGCATACCTGCAACGAATACAGAACCCTGAGCAGCTTTCACTCCATTTGTTTTTGTAAAGATCAGAATCAATGCCGCAGCCGACAACATCAGAATCTCAATAATAGAAGGCATATCCAGAGTTACAAGCTTATCATCCAGCTGGAACGTAGGACGCAACGTGTCGATTGAACCAAACAAAACGATGAATACTGTAGCCAGAATAAATAAGAATACTGAAAGAGCAGCTCTTTTCGTGTTCGTCACATTTGTTGAAGACTGAGTTTTGTCTTTTGCAAACTCACCATTAGCCAGTCTCTTCTGATATTCAGGATCGTCAACCAATTCTTTTCCGACTTTTAAAGAGAAAAAGGCTCCAACCAGCACACCGATCAAAGTAGCCGGAACAGTCACCTTCAGAATATCAAACAATGATAGATCATAACCGGCAAGCAGTCCCAGTAAGGCAACTGTTGCAGCCGATATCGGACTTGCAGTAATAGCCTGCTGAGATGCAATAACAGCAATACCTAAAGGGCGTTCAGGTCTCACTTTTGTTTCTGTTGCAACTTCGGCGATTACAGGAAGTACTGAATAAGCTACGTGACCTGTCCCTGCGATAAATGAAAAGAAATAAGTAACAAGCGGACTTAGAATAGTAATTCTTGATGGGTTTTTACGCAACAGCTTTTCTGCTACTTTCACCATAAGATCAAGCCCTCCTGCCGCCTGCATACATCCTGCCGCCGAGATAACAGCAACAATCATAAGCATTACATCAATAGGCGGTGCTGTTGGTTGTAAACCAAAAACAAAAGTAAGAATTGCCAAACCAATTCCACCCATAACTCCCAGGCCGATACCTCCAAGGCGGGCTCCGATAATGATGGCAATCAATACTACCAGTAGTTGTAAAATCATAAATTGAATTTAATTGAATTATTATAAAGTTTAGGTTTCTCTTCTGTAGTTCTGTGATTATGGTTGTTGCAGCTTTTGGGTATATATATAGTATTAATAACTATCCAAAAGGTTGGCTTAACCTTATTCTATAAAATGCAAAAGTAGCATTTTCATAGGTTTCTACCGAAGAGAAACAGCTTCCGGCAATTAAAAATAGGATTAATTAAGTGACCTTTAATTAATGAAATAATATATTCAAATATTTCACATTAAATCAGGATAACACCTTTTATCACCTCTGTTTGAAAGCATAATCCTTTTTAATAACAAAAAAAGATGTATGATAGATTACCGGCAATATAAAAAAAACATATACCGTATGATGGTATATGTTTTTTTGAACTATGATTCTTTTATCAATTCGAAAGAATCTATAAATCTGTCTTTTAAGCGGATCGAATTATTATCCCACACAGGTAATAATATCGACAGATAATACAATCTGTTTTCTATCATATAATAATAATTACAGATCCTTGAATTATCTTCTTTATTAAGCCATATAAAGTTTGCTCCCGGATAACCGAATCTTGAAATATCTTTCCGCTCAAGCAACTCATACTGTTTATTCATAAAGTAAGCCGGTTCGTGATCGTTAAACAAAAGCTGAACCAGCCCTAATGAGTCCGAATGAATAATATACGAAGGATAAAGCGTTGAATTAATATTATAAAATACATTTTTATGATCCTCTGTCTTCAGAACACTCTTCCAGATATATTTAACGATAATCTCCTTCTCTGTGCGAACAGTATCTGTGCCCGTATCAATTGCCCCTGGTAAATTCACACCAAAGCCATGCTCAGGCACATACAACGATACTGAATCAACCCGTCTGCCGGTGCAGCACAGGAAAATGAGACAGGAAATACACATAAAGAGTATCTTTTTCACCATACCCCTGATGCTCTTATAATCATAATTTGTTTCTACGACCTTACCTTTCATGCCACAAATATAAATAGAATTTAATAATTATCAGTAATAAATTACACAATATACTAAATAATTAAGAAAATCAGTTATTCTATCCGTGACTCTTAACAGTCAGATTACTTCCTGCGGCAAAGAGAAGTAAAGGCACAATAATCACATCTGCGAAGATCCTCCGTTTGTTTAAACGAGACCGACTGATCATAAATTTGCTGTAAAAGTATTTTCAGTTCATCCCGGAACGGATTCAGCCATTCACTCACCTCATCTACAAATATTTTCTCACCTCTTCCCGATCCATACCTTACGCGTGTTTCATGATCCTTAAACAAGGAACGGATAAAAGATACACCCGGTTGGACAAAAGCATCTTTATATTGTTCCTGATAGAGCATTGAATAAAGAAAAACCTGCAATACATATTGAGGTCTGTTTTGTTTCTGCGAATCAAACAAATCGGACATTTCACCAAAAGACATGGCTTTTTCTTTGCCTGATTTATAATCAATCAATCGGGTAAACTTACCCACCTGATCTACTCTGTCAATAAAGCCTTTGAGAGAAACACTTCTTTTATCATCAATTTTCACAATCCCTTTTACAGGCATTTCCGAAGCTATATATTTAAAAGGAGTAAGCTTCATATCATTCTTAAGCATCGCAATAACATACTTCCGGATAATCTCGCCAACCAGATAATTTTGTCCTTCGAGTGCTTTCTTGTATTTCTTATTCTTGAATACTTTCTCGGCAAAGGCTTCAGTCAGCAATTCGGTCAGACGCGTCTGATTTTTAGAATAAGCCGTAAGAACATCAACTGTTATCACTTCGTTCCGGGCCTTAAGTTCATTATAAATCTGCTCCATCATAAAGTGAAACAAATCCCCAAAGGTATTCGCTTCTATATGCTCACTGATATCATCTTCTTTGTTCAGTCCCTCCACATAACTATAGTAGAACCGCAGCGGACAATCCAGGTATGAATTGAAAGCAGAAGCAGACAGTGCATGAGTTCCTCCGGCCAGAAAACGGTTCAGTTTCTGCATGACCGCATCCGTTTTCTCTATTTCAATGTTTTCCTGCCGCTCAATCGCTATATTATATTTCACACTTCTGCGGTGAATAGTCTTTCCGTACAAATATTCGAGCTGATATATAAAACGGCTCACCTCGCCTGTCTGTAAACCATCCGTGCGCGAATCATAAATCATCACCACTTCACGCGCACGATGCAACATCCTGTAAAAGTGATACGCATAAATTCCATCCTGATGTTCTGTTGTAGGCAATCCGAAAGCTTTACGCAATGATGCAGGAATAAAAGAATTAGCCGCTTTTCGCAACGGGAACACGCCTTCATTCATAGACAGAATTACCATCCGGTCAAAATCAAGCGCCCGTGTTTCAAGCACACCCATAACCTGCAATCCTGACAACGGTTCACCCTGAAAAGAGACATTCACTCCCCCGATCAATTTTCGCAGAAGCCGGAAATAAGTATCCATACTCATCATCGTATCCTCTTCCTGCAATAAATCACGAAAACGTACCAGCGCTATATAATAATGATAAATAAACTCACGCTCAATAGCCGAAATATCCGATGCATCACCCTCTTCCTGACGGGATTGAACAAACTCATCGAGCAGAATAATCAGATAAGTCGAAATATCATCACCCGTGCGCAAAGCCTTGAATAACTTACTCAGCAACTTTGTTCCTTTAAAACGTGATTCAGGTACAAATATCAGATTATGAGCTCTGATATCCTGATCTATTTTATCAGCCTCCGGATCAATTGCACGTACGTACCTGTGTAACAGAATAGGACGTACAAAGCGATAATAGAAAGACGGCTCTCCGTCATTCATACTCCAGTTAGACTGCAAAGCAATAATTTGCTCAAATAATCCGGCAATCGGTGATGTAGACAATGAATATCCCATTGTCACATTGATTGATTCGATATTCTCAGGAATAGAATAAAGTACCGGAAGCAGCATTTCCTCATCGGGAAGAATTACCGCTGTTTGCAAAGCCTCCTGAGTATTTTTCTTTGTTCCATCCGGAAGCCATTCGGTCAGAACAGACGATAACTCTTTTGCCTGACCTATACGCGAAGCTATATCAACCAGCTCAAAGCGAGGATTTGTTCCAGGCTGCTTTTCGATTTTCAGTTTCGAGGGGAACATCTGCTCATAGTGCATAAACATCGAAGCTTTATTTTCGCGTTCCTGCATATACTCGGAATCAAAATCCCAATAGAAATCACCCTGTTTCTTATCTCTCAGATAAGTCATAAGCGCTTTTTCTGTTGCTGATATTGCATTGAACCCGACAAAGACAACTTGCTCAAAAGGGAAATCAAGCTCTTCTTTTCTTTTAGCCCGTTCTGCAACTTCTCTGAATATCATCCCCTCATACGCCAGCCCCTCTTCTTTTAACTGAGCTCTGAGTTCTTCATAAATCGGGAACATGACTTTCCATAACGCCAGAAATTCCGTCACCTTCTGCCCTTGCGAGTCAGGCGAAAAACTAGACCAGAACTGACGAATAGCATCTATCTGTTCTTCCGACAGATAATCAAAAGTATCGTCAATCTCTTTCAGATCCCGGATATTCATAAACAACTGATGCGGATGCGCCAGCCATTTATCTACATCATCAAAGTCGTTGAGAAGCATATCACCCCAGAAAACAAACTCATCAAAAGTTTCGTCCGGATTGCTGATCTCCCGATAAATTCTGTACAACACAAAAAGCATACTTACCTTATCCGCCACCTGCAAATCAGACTGACGGAGAAAGAGTTCGTTGATCGTAAAGATAGACGGAGAGAATAAAGGCTTATCGGTCATCTGAGCCAGCTCCCGCTGAAAGAAGACTCCCGCTCTCCGGTTGGGAAACACAAATGCAAACCGTGATATATCACTGCCGTATTTATCCCAGAATATTTTAGCTACATCATGAAGAAAAGTAGTCACAATCGTTTATTTATTATGTTGAAGTCATCCCGGATTTCCGGCATCGGAAACGTTAATATCAGATATTTACAGAGTTCCGGAAAGTCAGGATGATCTCTTTGATTAACAAATCGTTTCAGGCTTTAAAGATATAAAAATATTTTCTCTGTTATTTCTTTTCCAAAACTATGATTATTCATAAAATTGAGTAATATTGCAGTCTTGCTTCTTTAAAATCAGAAAGAAAATAAAAACATTTGCAATATGACCAGAAATATATCAATAAAGGAAATCGAGCAGGTCGTAATGGAAGCTTATGAGAAGTTCCGCCACGAACCGGGTGGATCAAATGCATCCTATATACCTTATCTCGAACAAATACCATCGGACTTATTCGGTATCTCACTCAGTTTTCCGAACGGGCGTATTATTAATGTGGGAGACACGGACTACAGTTTCGGGATTGAGTCTATATCGAAAGTTCTTACTACCATATTGGTTTTACAGCAATACAACGACGAAACGCTGCTGGAGAAAATCGGAGCCGACGCAACCGGACTGCCTTTCAATTCTATTATGGCTATTCTGCTGGAAAACAATCATCCGTCGACTCCTTTGGTTAATGCCGGAGCCATTAGTGCATGCAGTCTGATTCAACCATTAGGCGGACGTGATGAAAAATGGGAAAAGATTATGAGGAACATGGAGCTTCTGTGTGGTTCTCCGCTCAATCTGATCGAAGAGTTGTATCTGTCTGAATCGGCTACGAATTACAACAACCGGTCTATTACCTGGTTGTTGAAGAACGTAGGCAGAATATACGATGATCCCGAAATGGCTCTTGACCTCTACACCAGACAATGCTCTTTAGGTGTTACCTGCGAACAGCTGGCTGTATGCGGTGCTACGATAGCCAATGGTGGATGGAACTCTGTTACAAACCGGCTGATATTTGATTCAAATATAGCGACACGCATCATTTCTCTCATTGCCACATTCGGATTCTACGAAAAAACCGGTGAATGGATTTACTCGACAGGACTTCCGGTGAAAACAGGTGTCGGCGGTGGTATAATGGGTGTACTTCCGGGTGTGTTTGGTATAGCAGCCTTTGCCCCTCCGATTGATGAGTCAGGCAATTCTGTTAAATCGCAACTGGCCCTGAAATATATTATGAACAAACTCGGGTTACATATATATAATCGGGAAAAGATTAATATTATCGATTAACAACCCTACGCGCTTGTATTAAAAAAGAATACCGGTTTATACTGTTTGACTCAGTATAAACCGGTATTCTTTTTTGTCGTTATTTATTCTCTGACTGTATGATCTGATAAATTTCAATTGGCTGGTCCACTAAATAAGAGGGAGTATATTGTTCCAGCTCCGCAACAGGACGAAAGCCCCATGAAACACCCACTGATGTAAGCTCCGCTGCATTAGCTGTTTGCATATCCACTCCTGAATCACCCACATAAATCGTTTTGGATTTCTCCATTCCGGTTTCCTTCAGAATATCATATACAATTGTCGGATCGGGTTTTGGAGTAATACCATCACGCTGACCTAATACAACATCAAAAGCATATTCCGAGAAGTATTTATCTACCAGATACTCAGTAGCTGCCTGATACTTATTAGATGCAACAGCCATTTTCAATCCTTTCTCCTTCAGCAAAGACAGCAATTCCGGAATCCCTTTATAAGGCTTTGTAAGGTCTGCACTGTGCTCTTCATAATAAGCAATAAAGTCTTCACGAAGTTTCAGCACTTCCGACTCAGATCTCACAGCCTCAGGCAAAGCTCTTTCAATAAGCTTATTAATTCCGTTACCGACAAAAAAGCGATAACTTGCTAAATCATGAGTAGGATAACCATGTTTGTTCAACGCAAAATTTGTACTGGCAGCCAAATCATCAATTGTATTCAGAAGCGTACCGTCAAGGTCAAATATAATTAATTCAGTCATTATTCAAATATTTACATTATCCGTGCAAAGATAATGAGGTCATCCCGACTTTTGGAAAGTTTGCCGGGATTTTAATGAAGATCCTTCATCTGGTCACTTTTGCTTTTTCCGATGTTCAGGCTTAATGATCAAACGAAGCGATAAGTCATAAGTCACATAGCTCCAGAGCCAGTTGATAAAAATAAACAACTTATTCTTCACGCCCACAATTGTCATCAGATGCACAAAACACCAGATAAACCAGGCCAGAATGCCCTGAAGCTTAAGTTTTCCGATACGGGCTATAGCCACGTTGCGTCCGACTGTAGCCATTGATCCTTTATCCTTATATATAAAAGGAGGTGGAGTAATAAATAATTTATGAATATAAAGAGACTGAGCTACATATTCTCCTTGCTGAATTGCAACCTGAGCAACCTGCGGATAACCTCTGCCTTCATTTACAAAAGGCTGAAGAGAAATATCTCCGATTGCGTATATATTCTTTTCGCCTGACACCAGCAAATGATCATCCGTTATCAGCCGGTCACCTCTCCCCCATTGTGCAGGATCAAACCCCTCCAGTTTATTACCTGAAATACCGGCCACCCAAAACACATTACGGGAAGGAATAATCTGACCGTCACTCAATACAACCTTATTATCCTCGTATTCTTTGATCGTCGTATGCATCAGCATGCGTATACCCAGTTTCTCCAGATAACGTGCAGCATCAGCTGAAGCTTTCTCATCGAAAGCCGACAGAATCCTGTCAGAGGCATCAATCAAATACACGTTCATTCCTGAGAAATCCATCTCAGGATAATCTTTTGGGAAAACGAACTTACGCATTTCACCAATAGCACCGCTCAACTCTACGCCTGTAGCACCACCACCGACAATAAAGAAATTAAGGTGAGATTCACGCGTTACTGCATCCGTCGAGTTTAAAGCCTGCTCTATACTCTCCAGTATATGGTTACGAAGAAGAAGTGCCTCAGGAACACTTTTAAGTGTCAGACACCGCTCTTCCATTGTTTTATTACCGTAGAAGTTTGTTTTACACCCTCCGGCTATCACCAGATAATCATAATCTACAGCTCCTATATCTGTATGTAAGACTGAATGTTCGCGATCTACTTTCTGAGCTTCGCACAGCCGGAAATATATATTCTTCTCGCGCTGGAATATCTTTCTGAACGGAAAAGAAATGTCACTTGGCTCCACTCCCGAAGTCGCAACCTGATAAAACAATGGCTGGAACTGATGATAATTATTCTTATCAATCAGTATAACCTGAAAATAGTTACGGTCTATCGTTCTGGCTAGTCGCAGACCACCAAAACCGCCACCGACAACTACTATTCTTTTCAGGCCATTCCTTGCAGGAAGTGATATTTTCACACTCATATCTTATATAGTATTTTAATTATTCTTCTTTGTATTGTTCATCCAGCAACCGATATACCTTTTTATGCATTTTCTTAAACCACTCTGTATATCTGTCCGGATTCACATTCATATCTTTCTTTAATTCGTCGTAAGACATATATTTCCAGTCCGAAACCTCGTTCTGATCTATCTGAGGTTTTGCATCGGTCATACCGATAAAGACATGATCCAGTTCATGTTCACACAATGCATGATCCAGCTCAGCTCTGTATATAAAATTAAATACATACTGCAAATTGGTTTCGATTCCCATCTCCTCCTTCAACCGGCGTTTCGCACACGCCACACTTTCTTCATCCATTTTCGGGTGAGTACAACTAGTGTTTGACCACAATCCGGCTGAGTGATACTTACCATCAGCCCGCCGTTGCAGCAACCATTCTTTGTTGGAGTTCACAATAAAAACAGAAACAGCTCTGTGTAAACGAGCTTTCTTATGAGCCTGGAGTTTCTCCATTTCACCTACAATCTGATCGTTTTCATCCACTAAAACAACCTTATTTATTTTGACAGCCATTACAATAAAGATTTAATATGATTAGATTTTCGATTAACTAAGCGATAGAAAGAATTTAATGTTGCATTTTTCGAGATAATGTCACAATAAATCATTGATATTACTTAAATATTTATCACTTAGTTAGAAACGCACACAACTTTTATTAAGTTCATGAACCAAATGTTAAAAATAGAAGCATAATCCGCAGCTTTACTAACATGCTCATATTCTTTTATTTCCACCATTTTTATCATAATTTATATTGTGCCGTTCTATTAATAATTCCTATATTTGCTAATCGTAACTCTAGATGAGATCATCCCGGATTTGAACACAAGTCAGCTTTATTAAAAGCCGGAATGACCTCAATAGCTAATTCCTTAATCAAATATGCAACTAACTAAAATTATTCGCAGATCATTCGGGAGCTTATGCTGTGGGGCATTGCTACTTACATCCTGCACACCGTCTGTTAAAGAACAACCTGTCGAGAACCAGGAAGAAGTAACCGTTCAGGAAAACCTGCGCTACGGAATACCCCAGGATTCCTTTCGTATAGAAACTTTCACCATTAAACAAGGTGAAAATCTTTCGACCATTCTGGCCGGACTAGGCTTTTCGGCACAAACGACAGACCGAATCGGAACGCAATATAAAGAAATTTTAGATCCTACAAAATTAAGAGCGGGTAGTAAATATGAAACTTTCCTTTCTACCGACTCAGTTCCGGCCATCAAATACCTTGTGTTTGAGAAAAGTCAGACAGACTTCGCCGTTATTGATTTTTCAACCGACTCTTTAAATGTTTATCCATACACAAAAGAAATTTCCCTGAAACGCAAATTTGCATCCGGGAAAATAGAATCTTCACTTTGGGAAGCTATCCGCAAAGGTGGCGGGGATCCACTTCTTGCACTTAAACTTTCTGATGTTTATGCATGGCAGATTGATTTCTTCGATACCAAAAAAGGAGACTCTTTTGCGGTTGTTTATAACGAAGCTTATATCGATGATACGACTGCACTGTACGTTCATTCTATTGAAAGTGCAGTTTTTGATCATGCCGGGAAAGAGTACAAAGCTATTCCTTTTACTCAGGACGACGTGATCGAATATTTTGACGAGCAGGGCAAGAGTCTGCGCAAAGCTTTTCTGAAGGCTCCACTTGATTTCTTCCGGATTACATCGCGTTTTACGAACGCCCGCTTTCATCCTGTACTCAAACGCTACCGGGCTCATCACGGAGTTGACTACGCCGCTCCAACCGGTACACCGGTGAAAAGTATCGGTGCAGGTAAAGTTATAGCTAAAGGCTTTCAGGCCCGCGGAGGTGGAAACTTCATTAAGGTAAAACACAACGGAACGTACACTACCAGCTATATGCACCTTTCCCGATTTGCGAAAAGCTTACAAGTCGGAAGTTCTGTTCAGCAAGGTCAGGTTATTGGCTATGTCGGCTCTACCGGACTATCTACCGGACCACACCTTGATTTCAGAGTTTACAAAGATGGGAAACCAATCAATCCGCTCAACATGGAAGCTCCGTCTTCTCTGCCGGTAAAGGAGGAGTATAAGAATGAGTTTCTTGCTGTAAAAAATGTGTTGCTGAATGAGCTGGACAGTTGCAGAAGTACCATCCCGATGAATGAACATATAGAAATCCATCGCTTCGAAAATATTACACAAATCAGAAAAGAGACAAAAGAATCATCCAAATCCTGATTTAAAAACAAAATAGCCTTGCTGTCTGTCACAGATACAGATTGCAAGGCTATTTTGTTTTTAAGAAGCACTTCGCCTCTGCAGGCTCACCACCTTTGACCTGTTTACGTAAAAACTGTCTTATGAAATGAGTATATGATATATATATATTGTCGCCACGAAATATATATATCGTGACGATGAAATATAAGTATCATTCCGATGATATATATATTTCGTAGCAGCGATAAAGAGGCTCCGAAAATTCTCTTAAGAGAAATTCAAAATTCACTTAAGAGAATTCAGAAAATCACTTAAGAGATTTTTTCTGTCCGCTTAAGTGGATAAAAACAACCCCACACAAGTATTTTTCACGTTTTGAATCGACACTATCAGCACTACCTGCGTATCTGATTGGTATACAACAGCTAAAGTGTGCTGATTCACCCTGTTTTCAATCAGCACTACATATTTTCAATCAGCACCAATCGTCACCAATTGCAACCAATTGCAACCATTCGTCACCTTAATTGCAACCTCTCACACACACACCATATTACTATATATCAACCAATTACAAGACAGCTTACAGCCTGGTTGCAATTGGTTGCAAATAAAATAGCAAAACTCTGTGTAGAATTATTTATTCATTCATTACTGCGCTGTCCCGGTTTGCAAGTAGCAAAAAAGATTTTGCAAGCAGCAAAGTTAAGTTTGCAAGTAGCAAAATACCCGACAACTACCTGCATATTAAAAAGCTTTGACTTCAGATAAACAAACCTGCTGCATAAAACATCTGATACATCCAAAAAAAAGGAAGGAAGCATCGATCAGACACTTCCTTCCTTTTATAGTTTTACGAGCTAAAAAATTTCAGCTTCTTTTATTTCTTCACCGGCTTTGCCTTAAGGGCAGCCGGACGCATTGAATACTCTTTCTTTCCGGTCACCGGAGCTTTCAACACCGACTCAGGAATATAATTCATCCATTGATCCGAAGGCACATTTCTTAAAACCGATTCCAGTGCTGCGGCATATTCCTGATGAATATACGGATCGCGGCGGTCATCTGCGTTGTAAGCAATATACTGATAGTAGCCCAGTGTTTTCTTAGCCCATGCCTGAGGCAGTTCAGCTATTGAACGGGAACGAATAACGAATTTTAGTCGATTACAAAGTTCACCTTTATTGACAGCAGGATCAGCAATCAACGCATCAATTGCCTGAGCCAGCGCATCGTAATCTTTAGCACGCTGAAGCAAACCAATTTCAATCATCTTCACATTGAAATCTTTCCCTTCGAAATCACAAAGAGCTTTTATTTTAGCAGGATCACCATAATTTGTCTCTTTAGCCAGTTTTGCATCTACAGCTTTCTTACCAAACAACTGGCAAAACTGAGCATAATTATCAGACACCTCTTGCAGATAAGGAGTATCCATACCCTGAATACAATCTGTATAAATCGGCCAGATATCAGCATCTGTCAGTTTCGCTCCATTGTTGATCAATTTCGCAAAAGCTGCTTTCGCATTATCTCTTTTATATACAGAATAGGCATATTTCACATACCCTTTCAGAAAATCACGATCTGTATTTCCCTTTTCATATTCAGCATCCATATAGAATGAACGCATCTGAGGAGTCAGTGCACTTTGTCCGGTAAAGATAAATACATCAGCCGTTTGAGTGCTATTACTTCTGTGCAGATTTTCCTGAGTTGCAGGGTCAATAAAAGCATAAGTCGGGTAACTGCGAACGCCATATTTCTTTGCCAGATCACGACCTTCGCCATCTTCAGCATCGATTTTCACATTGATAAAGTTTGCATTGTAGAAATCACCTACTGTAGGAAGAGTAAATACTCCTTCAGCCATATTCATACAAGGCCCGCACCACTGCGTATAAAAATCAATAAAAATAAGTTTATTCTCTGCTTTTGCTTTCGCTACTACCTCTGCCCATGTGCCTTTAAAGAACTTGATTCCTGTAGCACTATCAGCAGCAAATGAAGTCATAGACAAAACTAGTCCGACCATTAAAGCCAATATCTTTCTCATCTGTAGTTATATTTTAGTGTTTTAAATAGTAGCAGGAACGAAAAAACAGATTTTCGCCCCTGCATTATAATGAGTTTGTATACCCTGTTTATTACCAGCCCGGATTTTGTTCAACCGGATTTGTATTGGTTTCTGAAGGAGGGATACGGTTAATACGTCTGATTTTCATGCGCGAAAGTTCTGCTCCCTTATCTTTTTCATCTTCATAACGTTTACGTAAAGATGAATTCAGTTCCATAAGTTTTGCAAAATCCAGATTATCACCATCGCAGAAACGCTGAACCGCATACCATTCGTGCCAGTTTTCAAATGACATTTCAATAATCCATTCGTTCAGAATAGCATCTTCCATTTCCTGAACCGAAGATGGAACGGAAACTTCAGCTCCTCCACGGTTACGAACAACAGCAATAGGCTCATAAGCTGTAGCGAAATCAGCACCGGTACGGTACAAACACTCCGCTTCCATCAGGTAGAGTTCAGCCACACGCATATACATGATCGGCATATCATTGTTTGTATTGAAAGCTTTCTTTACCGATTTGATATTATACTGTACTTTCCCGCCGTATTCCAATTTCGGAATATGGCTGTAGATTGCATTCGTACGCGGATCATCTCCGGCTATTGCTTCAAATTCTTTCGTCGGACCCCAATAGCCTTTTCCGTATGCATTTTCGCGAACAGTAGTGCTTGCTGCTTCTTTCGCTCCGAACACACGCGCAAAAAGAATTTCAGAAGTACTGTTGTGTTTGTCAAAAATACCACCATAAGTAGCTTCAAGTTTCACCTCAGCTTTTACCTCTTTCAGCAATTTAAGAGCAGCCTCGTATTGTTTCGAGTAAAACAACATTTTAGCTTTCTGAGCTTTAGCTGCCTGTGCCGACGCCTGATAGGAAGCTTTATATTTGGGTGCATTTGCTATAGCTACATCCAGGTCACTGAAGATTGCCTGATAAGATTCGGCCACTGTGCTGCGCTGCTTATAAGCATTTCCTGCATTCGGACTTTCGTTACGAAGAATCAGACCATATTTACTGTTCAGATCCCAGTATTCTGCATAACGTTCAATCAGACGTGAGTTTGCAAATGCACGAAGAAAATGAGCTTCTCCGATAACTTCATTCTTACGTCCCGGCGCGAATTTATTCTCATCTATTTTAGAAATTGCTTCAATCAGAAAGTTTGCATTCTTCACAACCTGATAATCCGCATCCCATTCAGCATCTGTAAAATTACTGTTATAAGTCAGGATATTCGCATAACGCTCCATCATATTGATAGAGTTACCCGAAGTGATAGAGTCCTGGCGAAGCATTGTTCCAGCCTGAAAGCTCCCCTGCATTGTCGGGAAAATAACGTTACTTCTGTTTGACGGAAGTTTAGAGTAAACTCCGTTCAGAGCCAGCTCAACTGATTTAGGATCGGTAATAGCACCTTCCAGATCCGCCTCAAATTCAGGTTTCTTGTCCAGCACATCTACAAGCTGACAAGAAGATATAGTTAATGCCATGAAGGCGATTGCAATATATTTTTTCATTTGCTTCATTCTTTATTATAGGTTAAACTTCAATCCTACCGAGAATGAGCGGATTCCCGGATAGCTAGACTCATAGTTTCCTCCGTAGTTTGAACCTGCATTCACAGTTGCAGGGTCAGTTCCCGGATACTTAGAAATCGTAAACAAGTTACTTGACGACACATAAACCTGACCGTTTAACGGTCCGAATTTAGGCAGGTCGTAAGCAATTCGAAGTTCCTGCAGACGAAGGTATGAAGCATTATGAATCTGTAAACCACTATTTCTTTCAACACCTTTCTCCAGATAGATAGCCGGATATTTAGCATCCGGGTTCTCCGGAGTCCAGCGATCATTTAACCCATAATCAATAAGTCCTGTCAACTGGTTCGGAATATTTTGCAATGTTTTACCATAGATTTTTTTACCTCCGATCTGATATCCGAAGTTCGCAAACACACTGATTTGTTTCCAGCGGTAAGTACCTGTAAAACCTCCGAATACAGCAGGATCCGGTGAACCAAGAATCGTACGGTCACCATCATCGATTTTACCGTTTCCATCCAAATCTTTGTAAGCAAGCATACCCGGATATAAAGATGTTCCGTCATATACTGCCTCTTTATTTCCTGAAGCTAATTTAGCATAATCATTCAATGCATCAATCTGATCCTGGTTCTGGATAATTCCATAATAATCATATCCAAAGAATGCACCCATCGGATAACCCTGAGCTAATACCTGCTGACCGCTACCATGGATATTGATACCTAAAGCATTTACCTGCGAACCTTCAGAAACCAGATGAGTCACACGGTTACGGTTATGTGCAATATTAAATGTAAGAGTAAGCGACTGATGATCTGTCTCGATCGGACGACCTACGATATTAAACTCAACTCCGGCATTACGGACAGCCCCAACATTACGAGCCATAGAACCTACAGCCGAACTTGATGGAAAGTCAAGATTCCAGATAAGGTCTTTCGTATCTTTGATATACCCTCCGATTGACCCTGTCAAACGATAGTTGAAGAATGCGAAATCAATACCTGCATCATATTGAGTTGATTTTTCCCAACGAATATCACGATTACCAATCTGGCTATGTGACAGAGCCGGAAGATCACGATAATCAGTAGACGCGTATAAATCACGGTTCGCGAAACTCGTTAAGTTCTGTGTACCTGTCGTACCAGCACTCAGACGAAGTTTAAGGTCGTTGATTTTCTTAGCACCTTTCATGAATGACTCTTCCGAGATACGCCATGCAACAGCCCCTGAAGGGAAGAATCCATAACGATTGTTTGTACCAAACATAGAAGAACCGTCATAACGTCCGGTAAATGTAAACAGATATTTATCCATCAGTTTGTAGTTCGCACGCATAAACGATGAAAACAAACCACGTGTATTATATCCGTTTGATGCGCTTGAGATAACCGAAGCACTTCCGATATTAGTAAAAATCTCATCCTGCGGATAAGTATTAGCCTGCACTGTTGTGCTACGTCCCTCGAAACTCTCAAAAGAAACCCCGGCTACAGCATCAACCGAGTGCATACGGTTAAATGTCTTGTTATAAGACAACACATTATCAAAAACAGTTTTGTATGAAAGATAATGGTATTCAGAACCAGAAGCTCTGCTGTTACTTGACAAGAAGCTAGGCGAGAACGACAAGCGGCGGTTTGTTTCGAAATTACCAGCCAGACTTGTTTTGAATTTCAATCCTTTAATGATGTCAGCCTCCAGATAAACAGTTCCCATTGCACGATAGATATCGCGATTATCTTCTTTATGAGTATTCGCTACCGGATTGGCACTGTTATTCACCATATTGAAAGATCCGTCTTCATTATAAACCGGAAGATCCGGACGGAATCCCTGTGATGCAAACAAAGATGTTCCTGATGTTTGCTGATTGGTATAACTGAATGTAGCATTCGTACCAAAACGAATGATAGGAAGAACACTCATCTCCAGATTCATACGGGCATTATAGCGTGTCATGTTATCACCTAACACCATCCCTTGCTGATCCAGTACCGAGAGAGCAATCATATATTTTGCAGCATCTGTACCACCACCTACACTTAAGTCTGCATTTTGGCGGTATGCCGGCTGTTTCACTTCATTAAACCAGTTTGTGTTTTCAGTACCGAAAATTCCCGAACTTGGGTTTAGGACCTCTTTTGCTGTTTTATTACTTGGATTAAAGATCAAAGTATTGCGAGCTACACCTGTGATATAGTTACGCCATTCATCAGCCTCAAGAATACGAAAATTCTTAATCTGAGTATCGAATGTAGAGTTATAGTTGAATCCGATAGTCGGTTTCTGCCCTGCTTTTCCGCGCTTTGTTGTTACAATAACAACACCATTTGCCGCACGCGATCCATAGATAGCAGCCGCAGATGCATCTTTCAATACATCCATTGACTGAATATCACTCGGTGCAATAGCATCCAGCATTGTTGCATCGTCAGCAGGAATCCCGTCAATAACATACAATGGTTCATTAGATCCGGTCAGAGAGGTTGCACCACGTACGCGTACACGTACAGATTCACCCGGACGTCCGGTATTCTGAGTAACCTGAACCCCGGTAGCAAGATTCTGCAACAAAGAAGCAGCACTTGTCACATTCAGATTTGCCATTTCTTTAGCACCTACTGTAGAGACAGAACCTGTGATATCTTTTACGGCTGAAGTACCATAACCTACTACCACAACTTCATCAAGCGCCTGAGAAGACGGTTTTAGTGATACATTAATAACTGTTTGTTTTCCGATAGCTACGTTCTGAGACTCGTAACCTAAATAAGAAAAGACTAGTTGATTTACACCAGACGGAACATTCAAAGTATAATTCCCGTCAAGATCAGTAACTGTTCCTGCACTTTTATCAGGGATGCTTACAGCCACACCTACCATAGGTATTTTTAGCTCATCTACTACAACCCCCGTAATTTTTCGACTTCCCTGAGCCATTACAGTAAGATGCCCCATAATCAATAGCAATGCTATGAGAACAAATCTTACACTCATTCCTCTTTCTCTCATTTTCTTTGTGGTATGTTTATGTTGATTAGTGTTTGGTAATCTATAGTCATAAAAACAAAATATCCCCTTAATCGCTTACAAATTTACACTTTTAAGCTTACACAAACAACTTATATATACATTTTCACCTAAGATATCTAATAATTTAACATCAAACACCAGCTTTCAACCCAAAGACGTATATTTATATAAGTTAAAATACAATATAAACATCTACTATTTAACATAAATAAAAAAGACTATTCTCCCCGACAATAAGTCTAACTATTATCTTAAATTGAATGATTCTATAATACTGTATCTTTTTTCTTTCATTACAGTAAAAAAATATGGGATTTCTGTTACCTTTGCATAGAATGGCTGTAGTAGTTTCAAACAAAAGGATCACCTCTCAGACCATTCCATTTCAGCTTAGAAATAAAAAGAATAATATATATGAGTAATGAATGGAAATTTTTAACCCCTTCTTCAGATCTAATCCCTCGTGAAGAAAGTATGGCCAGAGAATTAGGCATCAGCCCTATTCTTTGCAAGCTACTACTACAGAGAGGTATTACGACCATAGAAGACGCTAAAAAATTCTTTCGCCCTCAACTACAGGACCTCCACGACCCTTTCCTGATGAAAGACATGGATAAGGCTGTAGAGCGATTAAATATCGCAATGGGAAGAAAAGAAAAAATACTCGTTTACGGAGACTATGATGTAGATGGGACTACATCTGTAGCTTTAGTATACAAGTTCCTTCGTAATTTCTATTCGAATCTGGACTATTACATTCCGGATCGTACTGACGAAGGATATGGTGTATCTTATAAAGGTATAGACTTCGCTTACGAAAATGATTTCACACTTATTATTGTACTGGATTGCGGGATTAAAGCCAATGAAAAGATAGACTATGCAAAACGTAAAGGTATCGATTTCATTATCTGCGATCACCACAAACCGGACCCGGAACTTCCGGACGCGGTAGCCATACTGGACCCGAAAAGAGATGATGCCAGTTATCCCTTCTCCCACCTTTCTGCATGTGGTGTAGGATTTAAATATATGCAGGCTTTTGCAATCAGCAACGGAATTGAATTCTCAGCTCTTTATCCATACCTGGAATTCGTTGCTGTAAGTATTGCTGCGGATCTGGTGCCGATAGTCGGCGAAAACAGAATCATGGCTTACTACGGATTGAAACAACTAAACAATAATCCCAGCATAGGAATCCGCAGCATTATCGACAGTTGTGGATTGAATGACCGTGAAATCTCGTTGAGCGATGTTATTTTCAAAATAGGCCCCCGCCTGAATGCATCAGGCAGAATGCAATGCGGGAAAGAGGCTGTAGACTTGCTTATTTCCAAAGATATGCAGCAGGCCAAAGATATTTGCGAGAGTCTCAACGGATACAACGACATGCGCCGCGAACTGGATAAAAACGTAACCGAAGAGGCAAATACCATTCTGGAAAATTGCAAAAATCTGGAATCACGCAAAGCAATTGTTATATATAATGACAGATGGCATAAAGGCGTTATTGGTATTGTCGCGTCGCGTTTAACCGAATTATATTATAAACCAGCCGTAGTACTTACTCTTTCGAATGGTCTGGCTACAGGTTCTTGTCGTTCTATACAGGGTATTGATATCTACAAGGCACTCGAATCCTGCAGAGATATTCTTGAAAACTTCGGCGGTCATCCTTATGCTGCGGGGCTTTCTATGAAAGAAGAGCACGTGGAGGAGTTCACGCACCGTTTCGAGCAATACGTTGCTGACAATATCGAGCCTGATCAGTTAATTCCTCAACTGGAAATCGATGCTGTTATCAACTTCCATGATATTACTCCTAAATTTTTCCGGGTACTTAAACAGTTTTCGCCTTTCGGGCCTAACAATCAAAAACCTGTATTTTGCACTAAACGGGTATATGATTACGGAACCAGCCGGTTAGTCGGAAAAGATCAGGAGCACCTGAAACTGGAGTTGATTGACACCCATTCAGAAAACATAATGAATGCTATTGCTTTTGGTATGTATGAGCATAATGACTATATAAAAGGACTCAATCCTTTTGATATCATTTATACAATAGAAGAAAATAATTACAACGGAAATTCTTATATTCAGTTGCAGGTAAAAGAAATAAGACCTAGTTCAATGAATGAATAAATTTCAGGAAATACTAAAGAAACATTGGGGATACGATCAGTTTCGTCCGCTTCAGGAAGAAATTATCCAGAGTGTTTTTGAAGGAAAAGATACTTTAGGCTTAATGCCTACCGGTGGAGGTAAATCACTTACCTTTCAGGTTCCGGCTTTAGCAATGGAGGGAGTGTGCGTAGTCGTCACTCCCTTGATTGCATTAATGCGCGATCAGGTAGAGAATCTTAAGAACCGGAGATTGAGAGCCGCCTGTATTTATTCGGGTATGACTTCGTCTGAAGTCAGCATAACACTGGACAATGCGATTTATGGCGGAGTAAAGTTCCTGTATATCTCTCCTGAGCGTCTTTCTTCGGAGCTTTTCATATCCAAGTTTAAGGCTATACGTGTAGCTATGATCGTGGTGGATGAAGCTCACTGTATCTCTCAATGGGGATATGACTTCCGCCCCTCGTATCTGAACATATCGGTCATTCGTGAAATGCATCCGCATGCTCCGGTTCTGGCATTAACAGCTACAGCTACGAATGAAGTCGTTGCCGATATACAGGACAAATTGCTATTCAAAACCCGCAATGTATTCCGTAAAAGTTTCTTCAGACCTAACATTTCTTATATCGTAAGACACGCAGACAGTAAAGATGCAGAACTCGTACACATACTGAAAAGTGTGCAGGGATCTGCAATTGTATACACACGAAACAGAAAGAAAACACAGGATGTTGCCATATATCTGCAAAGACATAATATTTCAGCAGATTTCTATCATGCCGGATTAAAAAATTCGGTAAAGGAAAAGAAACAGGATGAATGGAAGAAAGGAAATATTCGTGTTATGGTATCGACTAATGCATTTGGTATGGGTATCGACAAAGCAGATGTTCGCGTCGTAATTCATCTGGATATGCCAGACTCACCCGAAGAATATTTTCAGGAAGCCGGACGGGCCGGACGGGATGAACACAAAGCTTTTGCTGTAGCATTAACGGGAAAACAGGATGTCAGCATTCTGAAACGAAGAGTCAGCAATGCTTTTCCTGAACGTGATTTTATCAAAGAGGTGTATGACCTGCTGGGGAGCTTTCTCAAAATAGGAATCGATACCGGATTTGAGGCCTGCCGTGAGTTCAATCTGGGTAAATTCTGTGCTTTCTATAAACTTCCGCTTATTCCGACAAACAGCGCTCTGCATCTTTTAGAGCTTGCAGGATATATTGATTATATTGCCGAAGAGGAAAGCCGGTCACGGATTCTTATACTTCTGGATAAAGAGGAATTATATCGTCTGAGAGGCTGGGATGTAAAAACAGAAGAGCTCATACAAACTATGCTTCGGTCATATACCGGACTATTTACTGATTACGCCTATATTGATGAAGAGAAACTTTCATCTAAAATAAATCTTTCGCAGGAGGGGATTTATGATCGTTTACAACAACTGACACGGGCCGGAGTAATCAGTTATGTCCCTCGTAAAAGAACCCCATATATTGTCTATCTGCAAAGGCGTGAAGAAAAAAGATACATTCAGATTAACCGTAAAATTTACGAAGATCGTCTCGAGAGATACAGTTATCGTATAGACTCGATGATCAACTACATAAATAACGGGGAAATGTGCCGGAGCAAAACATTGCTGCTCTATTTTGATGAGACAGATGCAGATGATTGTGGTATTTGCGATATCTGCATAAAAAATAAGAAACAAAGAAATGAGAGTCATGCTGCCTGCCTGGCTGCAATCATGAAGATTCTGGAAGAAAACGGATATCAAACGGAGGAGTTACTAACAAAACTTCCTTTCGAAAAAGAAGAAATACTCAAATCTCTCCGGGAACTAATGGATGATAGGTTTATTACTAAAAATGAACATGAAGCATTTTCTCTGACTCCCCGGAAAAATTAGTAACTTTGCGTACATTTACAGGATCTGTCGACCGAGAAACTACCGGCTTTCGGATAGTTATCCGGGATGATCAAATAATGATAATACAACCGCTAATATTTTGACTAATGATATATCAGATAAATTCGACCAATAAGCCGGAAGGGGTTATCACACTTCCCTCTTCCAAAAGTATAAGCAACCGCATTCTCATACTGAATGCTCTTGCTGGAAGCCCATATACACCGGAGAATGTATCCGATTGTGATGACACACGGGTAATGGTACAGGTACTTGATTCTGATGGTTCTAATTTTGATATCGGTGCAGCCGGAACTGCTATGCGTTTCCTTACGGCTTTTCTGGCAAAAACATACGGCATCTGGACAATCACAGGTACTGAGCGAATGAAAAATCGCCCGATCAGATTATTAGTTGATGCCATTGAGCAGTTAGGCGGAAAAATTGAATATCTGGAAAAAGACGGATATCCTCCGCTCCGCATATCAGGCACTGCCCTCAACGGAGGAAAACTACAACTGGACGGAGGCGTTAGTTCTCAATATATATCAGCACTGATGATGATTGCGCCTTATATGCGGGACGGATTAACTCTTGAACTGACAGGTAAAGTCATCTCCAAACCATATATTCGTCTGACGGCTCAGCTAATGATGGCATTCGGTGCTAAAGTTGTTGTAAAAGAGAATCGGGTATCTGTATTGCCATGCGAATATAAACCTATCCCATTCTTTGTCGAGAGCGACTGGTCGGCAGCCTCTTACTGGTACCAGATTGTTGCTTTGGCTGATGAAGCGAACATAGAACTACCTTATCTTCAGAAGCAAAGCCTTCAGGGCGATTCTTATGTTGCTGAATTATTTGATAAGCTTGGTGTAAATACAACGTATTTAAAAGACAGTGTCATTCTTTCTAAAAAACCAGTTTTATCGCGTAAATTTATTCATAACTTTGTAGATCAGCCGGATCTGGCACAAACATTTGTCGTGACTTGTTGTTTGTTAAATATTCCGTTTTATTTCTCGGGACTTCAGAGTCTTAAGATAAAAGAAACGGATCGTATTGAAGCTCTCAAGTCCGAAATGAAGAAATTAGGATATTTAATTACTGATAAAAAGGATTCTGTATTAGAGTGGAACGGTGAGCGATGCGAAGGATCTGACGAGCCTGTTCATACATATGAAGATCATCGTATGGCTATGGCGTTCGCTCCTGCATGTCTGAAACTGGGCAATATCAGAATACAAGATCCTCAGGTTGTAACCAAGTCCTATCCTCATTACTGGGAAGACTTACAAAAGGCTGGTTTACATGTAGAGATATTAAAAGAACATTGATTATGGCATTTTTATTAATAGCGCTTTTAGTTTTAGGAATTATAGCTGCAATTGCTGGAATTTTCCACTACAGAGATGTTCAGAAGCGTATTGCACGTGGCGAGAAAATTGAAGAAGCACCTGTCGAAGAGGAAGAATGCTGCGGAGCACACTCGACCTGTGAGAAAGACAGCCTGCTTTCCGCCGTTAGCAAAGACATTGAATATTACGAAGATGAAGATCTGGACCGGTTTCGGGGATATCATTCTGAACAATATACAGAAGATGAAATTGAAGAGTTCCGCGAAGTGCTATACACTCTTAAGAGTGAAGAGGTAGCCGGATGGGTAAGAAGTCTGCAATTACGTATGATTGAACTGCCCGACATTATTAAAGATGAAGTTTTACTCGTTGTAGGAGAAAGAAGATTCCATGATTGAACTATTTAATTATACTTTTTTTCAGAATGCACTCATGGGTGCTTTACTGGTTAGCATTTTATGCGGAATTGTCGGTACATATATCGTTGTTCGCCGTCTGGTTTTTATCAGTGGAGGGATAACTCATGCTTCATTCGGAGGGTTAGGCCTAGGCTTTTTCATGGGATGGAATCCTATATTTACAGCTTCGGTCTTCGCTATCTTGTCCGCATTCGGAGTACAATGGCTTTCTAAACGGGCTGACGTACGCGAAGATTCTGCAATAGCCGTATTCTGGTCATTCGGGATGGCTCTCGGTATCCTGTTTATTTTCCTGACACCCGGATATATGCCTGGTATGACCGAATTCTTATTTGGTAATATTCTTACGATTACCCGTACAGATCTTTCAATTTACCTGGGACTAACCATAGCAGCCACTTTATTTTTTCTCTTTTTCTTCCGAAGTATCCTGTTCATTGCTTTTGACAGTGAATTTGCAAAAACACGGCATCTCCCGGTTAAATTCATAGAATACTCTATGATGTTTTTCATAGCTCTGAGCATTGTTCTAAGCATACGGCTGATAGGGATTGTCCTGTTAATGTCTATGCTGACAGTCCCTCAGATGACGGCTAATTTATTTACTAAGAATTTTGCAAAAATGGCAGCTTTATCTGTTCTTTTTGCCATTATAGCAAGTATTAGCGGATTGTTTCTGTCTTATGCGATGAATGTACCTTCCGGTGCATTAATTATACTTGTTTCGATTTCTATTTATGCTATTTGCAAGGTGGCTTTCAATTATCAGAAACACCTGAAAAAACAGAACCGATGAAAATAAAGTACCTTTTAATGATTTTTGTTATACTGATTTTCTGTCAGGGGTGTTCAACCAAAAAGAATACTCCTGCCAGTCGTGCATATAACGAACTGACAACAAGGTATAACGTTTACTATAATGCTCATGAGAGCTTCAAAAAAGGCCTGGCTGAAATGGAAAGAAGCTATACTGACGATTACAGCCGCATGCTGGAACCTCATCCGTCTTACGGACTTAGTGACGGTGAAACTCCGGCTAATGTACCCGGATTTGATGTCACAATCGAGAAATGCGAAAAAGCTATTCAGCTTCATTCTATACGCGCATTTCCAAGAAGCGGAAAATACAGTTCGCGTAAAGCTCGTGAACAGGCTAAAATCGAAGAGTATAATCCTTTTATGCATCGCGTATGGCAATTGATGGGAGAAGCTCAATTTTATAAAACAGACTTTCTGGCAGCAGTTTCCACTTTTAATTATATCACTAAACACTTTAGAAACCTTCCCGACGCAGTATTCCAGGCACGATTATGGATGATCCGATCCTACCTGGCAATGGGATGGGTATTTGATGCTGAAAATGTTTTGGGGCTGATAAAAGGAGTAAAAGTACCAAACCAGCTTACACAATTATATAACACAGTTTATGCTGAACTTTTAATCGAAAAAGGAGAATATACTGATGCTCTACCCTATCTTGATAAAGCCGGAAAAGGATTAAAAAGCAAAGTTCAAAAATATCGTCTGGAGTTCCTAAAAGGCCAGATCTACGCTCATTCGGGGAACTTTTACAAAGCAAATGAAGCTTATAAAAAAGTAATACACAAAAACCCGCCATATCCTGTAGCTTTTAATGCCCGAATCAAACAAACAGAAATATTAAGCGGCACAAACACCGAAAAGACACTCCGGATGATTCGCCGGATGATCAGGGATCCTAAAAACAAAGAGTATCTCGATCAGTTGTATTATGCAATGGGGAACGTGTACATGGTACGAAAAGATTCTGCCAGAGCATTCAGGGCTTATGCGGATGCGGTCGAAAAAAGTGAGCGCAATGGTATAGACAAAGCGGTTGTTGCTCTCAAATTGGCTGATTTATATTACGGAAAACGAAAATATAATGAAGCCCAGCCCTATTATGCTACAGCATCTTCTCTTTTACCAAAAGAACATCCTGAATATCAGCGTGTGGCAGACCGGACTGATATCCTGAGTGATTTTGTTGTTCATTTCAATGAAGTTCATTTACAGGATAGCTTACAGCTACTGGCAACTATGCCCGAAGCAGAAAGAAATAAAGCAATAGAACGTGTTATTGCCGAAGTTATCCGCAAAGAAAAGGAAGAAGCGGATGCTGCACTGAAAGAAGACTACGAAGCACGCAAAGATGAATATACGGATGACACAAATAACAATGTTGTTGCACCTCCGATTGTAGGCGATGATAAATCATGGTATTTTTACAACAAGCAATTAATCGAGCAAGGTAAAAGCCAGTTTAAACGTCTGTGGGGAAATCGCAAACTTGAAGATGACTGGCGACGAAGAAATAAAAGCAATTTCATATTTGATTCGGGTAATCAGTCTGACGATAATCTTGTAGCTGAGGAAGTGTCTGAAAATGAAACTCCTGAAGAAAACCTTTCAGACAGTACTCTAACGGCAACATCGGACAATCCGAAAGAAATAGCCTATTACCTGGCTCAGATTCCTTTTTCTGAAGAATCAAAAGCTGAATCAGATAAGCTCATCCAGGAAGGACTTTTTCAGATGGGTACTATCTATAAAAACAGATTGGAAGATTATCCGCTTGCAATACAAACATTTGAAGAGTTACTACGCCGTTTCCCAAATTATGCGGATCGTCTGAAAGTGCTTTATGAACAATATTTGATTTATATGCGCGATGAAAATCAGCCTATGGCTGAAGTATACAGAGCGTTGATTCTAAAAGAGTTTCCCGACACAGATATTGCCCGGATTGCAGGTGATCCTGATTATATTGCCAATTACCTGAAAGGACTTGAAGAAGAAGAAAAACTTTATCAGGCAACTTACAAGGCTTATACGGATGGTAATATGGATCTTGTACACCGTAATTATACGATAGCTACAAGTAAATATCCGATGTCCGGACTTATGCCTAAATTCAAGTTTCTGAATGCTCTTTCATATTTATCGGCAGGAAATCAATCTGCCTTTAAAGAAGAAATGAGACAGATGGTTGATAAATATCCTGATGAAGAGCTGGCTCAGATTGCCGGAGGCATGCTAAAAGGTATATCCGAAGGAAAGGCTCTAAACAGCGGAGGACGCGTAAATACCGGGAATTTATGGGAAAGACCGCTATTTGCCGATTCGACACAAACCGAAATATCAGGAGCAGACTCTCTGCAATTTATTGTAGATCCGATAGCTCCGCACCGCTTTGTCTTCATGTTCGAATCCAATGAAGAAAATAAGAACGAACTTATCTATGATCTGGCTCGTTTTAATTTCAAAAATTTCATTGTCAGGGAATATGATATTGAAGCCAGTACAGTTTCAGGTGCTGATATTGTTACTGTCCGCACATTCCCTACTTTAGAAGAGTTGCAATTCTATGAAAGTCTTATGAGAAGGGACTTTGGGTTTATGACGAACCTTCCGCCGGGAATAAAAATCATTCCAATATCAGACGCTAACTACGAAATTCTGATGAAAGGAAAATCCTTGCAGGAATATGAACTTTTCTATAATGAGAACTTAGTAAAGAAACCGAAGGAGCCTCAGATTGCTCCCTGATTAAAATGTTGATTTATGAAGCGAGAAAAAGTTTTATGGGTAGATGATGAAATTGATTTACTCAAACCACATATTTATTTCTTAGAAGAAAAAGGATATGAAATTGTTACGGCTAATAATGGCACTGATGCGCTTGATTTATGCCAGGAACATAATTTCGATCTGGTAATCCTCGACGAGAATATGCCTGGCATGAACGGGCTGGAACTTCTTTCTATTATTAAAGAAGAAAAGCCTCATTTGCCGGTAATTATGATTACCAAAAGTGAAGAGGAGGATTTGATGAATCAGGCTATCGGTAGTAAAATCACTGATTACCTGATTAAACCGGTTAACCCTAAGCAAATTCTTTTGAGTTTAAAGAAGAATCTCAATAAACGGGAAATAATATCGGAATCCACAACTAGCAGTTACCGGCAGGAGTTTGCACGAATCGGCATGCAGATGGGTGATAATCTGACGCATGAATCCTGGAAAGATCTTTACAAAAAGCTTGTATACTGGGAAATTCAGCTTGAAGAAGCCGGACCTGAGATGGAAGAAGTGCTGCGATATCAGAAAAGCGAAGCAAATACGACCTTTGCCAAATACATACGTAAAAACTATTTATCATGGCTTTCTGATGCAGATAACCGACCACTCATAAGCCCTGATATATTTAAAAAGAAGATCTTCCCGTTACTTGATAACAATGAGAAAGTATTCTTTGTCTTAATAGATAACTTCAGACTGGATCAGTGGAGAAGTATTATGCCTCTGCTTACACCTGACTTTAATTGTGAGGAAGAACTGTATTACAGCATCCTCCCTACAGCTACACAATATGCACGGAATGCTATATTCTCAGGACTCATGCCTGTCCAGATTGAAAAGATGTTTCCGGAACTTTGGGTTGATGAAGAAGATGATGAAGGGAAAAATCTGAACGAAGCTCCGCTTATTCAGACTTTACTCGAGCGCTATCGTAAAAAACGCACTTTCTCTTACAATAAAATCAATGATTCCCGTTTTGCCGAGAAGATGATGCAAAACACCAGTGAATGGGAGAACAACCAGTTAAACGTACTGGTACTTAATTTCATTGATATGTTATCTCATGCACGTACCGAATCAAAGATGATCCGGGAACTTGCTTCTAACGAAGCAGCTTACCGTTCTCTTACTCTATCCTGGTTTAAACATTCAGGTGCACTTGAATTGTTTAAGGTTCTTACGGCTAAAGGATATAAGATTATTCTTACAACCGACCATGGCACTATTCGTGTTAATAATCCGGTAAAGGTTGTTGGAGACCGGAACACAAACACCAATCTGCGGTATAAAGTCGGAAAAAATCTGAATTATAACAGTAAAGAGGTTTTTGAAATTAAAAAACCTTTAGAAGCAGGTCTTCCTGCTCCAAATATCAGTTCAACGTATATCTTTGCAGAGAATAATGATTTCCTTGCCTATCCTAATAATTACAATTATTATGTGGGCTATTATAAAAACACATTCCAGCACGGAGGAATATCACTTGAGGAGATGCTGATTCCGATTATCACACTTACTCCCCGACGCTAGAATTAATGATTGAGGATATCCCGACTTTTCGAAAGTTAGTCGATATTTTAATAAATAAATATATATGGAATTACAAATTAAAAGTTTAGATACAATTCAGGATACTGCCCGCGAGTTTATTCGTCAAATGGGCGACTCCACTGTATTTGCATTTCATGGTGAGATGGGAGCAGGTAAAACAACATTCATCAAAGCGATGTGTGAAGTTCTAGGTGTAGAGGATGTAATCAACAGCCCTACATTTGCTATCGTGAATGAATATCGTTCTGATCTTACGGGCGAATTGATTTACCACTTTGATTTCTACCGTATCAATAAAATTGAAGAAGCCTATGATTTTGGATATGAAGATTATTTCTTCAGCGGATCTCTGTGCTTCATTGAATGGCCTGAGAAGATTGAAGAACTTCTTCCGGGCGATGTTATTGATGTTTACATTTCAGAGAATGAAGATGGCACCCGTACTGTGAAATGGGAAGCTTAAGAGAAATATAAAAAGACTCAGACAGATAATCTTAAATACTGTCTGAGTCTTTTTTATTTTATAGTAAGCCCAATATCTAGTCGTTATGACCTGTTTAATTGGTTTCTGCTGCAATATCCAGCGCCTCTTCTACCACAGAAGCAGGATAGTTATATAACTGAAGTATCTTAATTGCATTCCGTGTTGTGAGAATACCTTTCTTCAACTTATAGTCAAAATGAATAGAGTCATCTTTTATCTCTTCCGAGAAGTGGTAAAGCTCATATTCATCAGACAAATATCCGGCCAGTTCAATATCATGTGTTGATATTATTACACGGTTAAGCGGATTATTTACCAGATAAGATAATACAGCCTTTGCTGAAGCTATACGCTCCACGGTATTAGTACCTTTGAATAATTCATCCATGAGAAATAGCTTCGGCGACTTATCACCTGCCACATCCATCATCTCTTTTACGCCTTTGACCTCTTCCAGAAAGAAGCTAGCCCCCTGACTCAGATCATCTGTCACCCGAATCAGTGAGTACACATCAAACGAAGACAAAGTTATCGATTCTGCAAAAGCAAAATTCAGCGAGCGAGACAATAAAACATTTATTGCGACAGAACGGATGAAAGACGTTTTCCCTGCCATATTAGAACCTGTCAACAATATAGACTTCCCTGAATCCCTGAGATCATTCGCCACACAATTTCCTATAAGCGGATGGTACAATCCGGTAAAAGAAAGATGCGCTTCCGGCTTATCACTCCACTGAGGAATTGTATTCACTGAAACATTTTTGCGCAATCTGTATACAGACAGGTAACTGTCTAGCTTTCCGGCATACTTAAACAGCACCTCTGTATCCGCCTTATTCTCAGCCAGAGACTCCAGTACATCATAAGCCCATACCGGTTCAATCAGGAAAAATATTTTCAGATACTCTGCTAATGTATGCAGAACAGACAAAAGTGCATCATCACTCTTACTCTCAAAAAGGAAAAGAGACATCTTATGACGCTTCTTTTCCAGACGTTCCAGAGACTGATAGACCTGTTGGTTCTGTTCCTCTTTATCAAATGCAAGTAAACCTCGCACACACTTCATCAGTAAAGGCAGCTGAGGAATTGAAAACTGATAAACATTCAGCAGATTTTTATTGTGATAGTGAATCAGCAGATTAATGATTAACAAAGGCATTAAAAAGAATAACAGCATTGGGTTCCAGAATGCTGCTACGGCCATTATTAATGGCAATAAAGAAAGTATACGTAACCATTTATAATAAAAGGGTCTGATAACAGAAAGGTCCAGAAACAGACGTGCGATATAAAAGGCCTCATGCGCATCCAGCAGACTCAGAGACGATGCTATGCGATCTTCCGAACCAGAATTCTCAGACATATACTTAATCCATTTTTCCTGATCTTCAAACGAATTTATATCAGTATGTGTCAGCAAACGATAATAAAGATATTGCTTTCCGGGGTTCGATTCCGTATAATCTATACGTTCAAATACTTCTCTGAAATCAATATCGTTCTGAAAACGGGCAGAGACCTGATGTTCTCCTTCCTTTGCTTCGGTATTATTAAAGTAATAACTGATCTGATCAAAATCAGGACTCTCATCAAAGGCTATAGCAGACGACTTCTTTTTCTTACTCATACTAATCGATTTTCCCGGACTCAAACTGATCCAGAGCTTCATTTGCAACTTTCACACCGATTTCAATCAAATCCTGCGATTTATGAAAATCAAACGTACCAATACTTTCACAAGGTATATTGATTACCAGATCCGGTTTTTCAATTTCTATCGACATGGATGCAATACGTTGCGACATCATTGTTGTAGCCATATTAAGCAGAGAGATATATCCTATATCCGGACCTTTAGATTTTAGATCGTCTTTATGCTTCTTTGCTTTCGAACTTACGACACGTTTACGTACATTCTTGTACCCTTTATAAATCTTATGAATATATCCGCCTGCTTTTTCGAAAAGTTCAACCTCCGTATGTTCACCGGAGTTCAGACGTGCCGGTGAAGGAGTGTCATACAGGTTCACCGCTACAAGTATATCATCTTCATGGCGTGCCACATGATTCAGCGGCAATGGGTTCAAGATACCTCCATCCACCAAGATACGATCATTATCAATTACGGATGTAACGACTGCGGGAATTGCTATTGATGCACGCATCGCACGATACAAACTACCCTGTGTAAAAACAACCTCCTGCTTTTCTACTAAGTCCGCAGCAACAGCGGAGTAAGGTATCTGGAGATCTTCAATCCGCTGATCAGGAATAAACTCCTCAATGCGCTTAAATATTTTTTCTGCTTTCAAAAAACCATGTTTTGTAAGCGTAAAATCCATTAGTTTATACACAGCATCCTGATCCAGAGAACACATAAATTCGGCATAGGCATCCATTTGCCTCATTGCATAAAATCCACCAATAACTGCTCCCATTGATGTTCCCGAAACGGACGTTATTCTATATCCACGTCTTTCTAACTCTCTGATTACGCCTATATGTGCGATACCGCGCGCACCGCCGCTGGCTAGTACCAGTGCAATATTTCTTTTTGACATTCGAGCATCCTCCCGTTAAGAGTTAATATTCTGTTTTTCTTACTATTTCTTTCGAAACGAAGATACGAAAAATTCAATATAATGCAAATACACTCTGCCTGAATCATATCTGTCGCTCTATATATATGAAAAGCGGTATCTTTCCTGAAGTATTTATACTGATTTATATTTCTAATTTACTTCTAATCTAACTCCAAAAAACAGCTAATACACCAGCCTTACATTTGCGGCAAATACTATAAGCAATGAAAAGAATAGTTTTGTCGTCACTTCTAATTCCGATATCAGTAGTCTCTTCCTATGCTCAGCAATTGGAAGTCGTTCGACTGACACCGAACGAGATTGAACAATTGTTTCTGAATCAAAATCTGGAACTTATTGCCGGAAGCATGAACATATCTGCGGCAGATGCAATGATTGCTCAGGCTAAAGTCTGGGATAACCCTTCTGTTTCTATTAGCAATGTAAACTTATGGAGTACCCGGAATCAGCGGGATGGTGAGCGGGAAGTAATTCCTCCGCTGATCGGTTCCTTTGCTAAAAACACCGAATTTTCGATTGAGCTTTCGCAAATGATTACTCTGGCACGAAAGCGTAGTAAACTCGTAGCCATGGAGACTGTATCGAAAGAAATAGCCATAAAACAATTCGAGAATCTTCTGCGGAATCTTAAATACGAATTGCGTAAATCCCTCAATCAGGCTATTTATTTATCATCATACTATGATATACTAAAAGCTCAATGCGATGCTTTTGAGCAAATAATCTCATCGTATAAGAAAAACAATCATGCAAAAAATATAGCCGGCCGGGAGATTGTAAGGTTGCAGGCTGAACTTTTCGGACTTCAGGCAGAAATGAATCAGATTAAGCGAGAAGTAAATGCCTCGCATACTGCCATAAAAAACGCGCTCTCGTCAGACCCGTTTGTATCTCTCCAAATAAAAAACGAAGGATTTCCGGAACCTGTATCCATAGACTTAACTATGCCGGAAATTATTGATATAGCATCTGTTCACCGGCCGGATCTTTCCATCGCTCAGTTGAATGTAAAGTATCAGGAGTCTCTTTTGCGTTATGAAAAGGCTCAACGTGTTCCAAACCTGAACTTATCAGCCAATTACGACCGGGCCGGTGGTGTGTGGAAAGACTTTATCGGCTTCGGAGTGGGCATGGATCTGCCTCTGTTTAATAGAAACAAAGGGGCTATTAAGAGCGCTCAGATAGCTATTGATCAACACAAGACTATTGCTCAGCAGGAAAACCTGACAGCCATAAACGAGATTAAGGAATCAATGGATAACTACACCGATTTGTGTAACTTCTATAATCAGACAAAAGAACAAATGCTGATCGCTGACCTAAGCGATATGTATAAGAACTATAGCAAAAATATGCTGAACAGGAATATTAGTATTCTTGAGTTTCTGGACTTCTTCGAAAGCTATAAGAACAGCTCCGGAAAATGGTTGGAGATTCAAAAAGACATTGCAGATAATTTTCAAACAATTCAATATTTATTGGGAACAGAAATACAACTTAAAAAATGAAAAAGCTATATCTGGTATTTTCGGCAATTGCCTTCGTTGCATTAGGTGCATGCAGTAAAGCAACAAAAAAGATAGAACTAAAGAGTAATAATATGTTGAGCGATGTCTCGACTATTTTAGCTTATGAGTCGGATATTACGCGCGAAGTATCATTAACGGGCAAGGTGATTACCGATCCGGATAAAACAGTAAGCTACGTGCCGCTTACGGGAGGTGTGGTTGTAAAAACCTTTTTTGCAATCGGTGATAAAGTAGAGAAGGGACAGACACTAGTTGAGTTCAGAAGTTCTGAATTGAGCACGCTACAGGCCGATCTGGTTGCTCTGCAGGGAGAACTAATCGTTGCAGAGCGGGAATTGCAAACGGCACAAGGATTATATGCTGACCGGATTATGTCCGAAAAAGAATACATAGAAGCAAAGAATAAAGTAAAACAGGTAAAAGCCTCTTTGCGTAAAACGGAATCGGACATGGCGGTGTACGGTGTAAGTTGTGATAACGGAACTTTCGTGGTAAAAGCTCCTATGAGTGGTTATGTAATCGCAAAGAGTGCTTCGGCAGGCAGTACAGTCTCGTCCGACAGCGATCCGCTATTTACGATCGCAGACCTGAATACAGTCTGGATCATTGCAAATATCTATGCAGGGAATATTCAATATGCGAGAGAGGGCACTGCTGCCGAAATATATTCTGTCTCATATCCGGACCAAACATTTGCCGGCAAAATAAATCATGTATCTCATGTCTTTGATCCGGAAGATAAAACGCTGAAAGCACGGATTGTTTTGCCTAATGGAGAACTGATGCTTAAGCCCGAGATGTCCGTAGTTGTAAAATTGAAAGATCAGTCGGACCGAAAAGCCGTTACTATTCCTGCCGAAGCAGTGATATTTGATAATAATAAACATTACGTTGTGACGTATAACGATCAGAAGCCAGCGATTCATGAAGTGATTATTGACGAGATTAATGGTCCGGCTTGCTATTTACTGGCGGGAGTAAATAAAGGAGATGCTGTTATTTCGAAAAATCAATTACTTATCTATGAGGCATTAAAGAAGATTTGATATGCATAAATTAGTAGAAAAGATTATCGGATTTGCGCTGCGCAATCATATATTTGTTTTATTCCTGACGGTAGTTCTTTTCGTTGCAGGAGTAATTTGTTATATGCACACTCCTATTGAGGCTTATCCGGATGTAACGAATACACGGGTAAAAGTGATTGCCCAGTGGCAGGGAAGAAGTGCCGAAGAGGTTGAAAAGTTTATAACACTGCCTGTTGTTCAACAGCTGAACACAATTCCAAAGAAAACAGATGTTCGTTCGACTTCATTGTTTGGTTTGTCTGTCGTCACGGTTCTGTTTGAAGATGACGTAGACGATTTTTATGCTCAGCAATACGCCGCAAACCGTATGCAGGGGATTCAGCTTCCTGACGGTGCGGAGCTTTCTATCGAACCTCCTTCGGGTGCTACGGGCGAGATATTCCGTTACGTATTGAGGAGTGATCTCCCGATTCGCGAAGTTTCAGCCATAAACGAATGGGTTGTTCAGCGGGAACTATTGTCCGTACCCGGAGTTGCAAGCATAGCCAGTTTTGGAGGCGAAGAGAAAATCTATGAAGTAAAGGTTAATCCCGTAGAACTGGCTAATTATGATATCACGCCTTTACAGGTCTATGAAGCAATTGCAAACAGTAATGTAAATGTAGGTGGCGATGTGATTCAGAAAGGAAATCAGGCCTTTGTCGTTCGTGGACTGGGATTACTCGAAAGTGTTGAGGATATTGAGAATACGCTAATTGAAGTCAAAGGCAATACACCTATCAGAGTAAAACAGGTAGCTCAGGTTTGCGTGTCGGCTAAACCTCGCCAGGGACAAGTAGGGTTGAATGATGCGGACGATGTTGTACAGGGAATCGTGATTATGCTTCGGGGCGAGAATCCGGCTGAGGTTATCGACAGACTCCATGTGAAACTTCAGGAGCTGAATGATCGTATTCTGCCTGAAGATGTAAAAATCGAACCGTTTATGGATCGCACCAAACTTGTAGACACTACTATCCGCACCGTTCTCAAGAATATGCTGGAAGGAATTGTGCTGGTAGCCGTAATAGTGTTTCTTTTCCTTTTCAACTGGCGGACGACATTCATCGTTGCAACCGTCATTCCCCTATCGTTCTTATTCGCCATCATCATGCTCCGGATTCAGGGATTGCCTGCAAACCTGATATCAATGGGAGCGCTGGATTTTGGTTTGTTGCTCGAAGGTACGCTGGTGATCGTTGAAGTCGTCTACGTTGCGATGGCTGACCGTTCGGCGGAATTGGGCGAGCGTTACCGGAAAATAGCCAAAGGCGGAATTATCCGGAAAAGTGCCGGAAGTGTTGCCGCTCACATATTCTTTGCTCAGCTAATTCTGATGGTAGCATTGTCTCCGATATTTTCATTTCAAAAGGTAGAAGGTAAAATGTTCTCTCCTCTTGCATTCACCTTAGGTTATGCATTGCTAGGTTCTCTTATCCTTTCGCTGACATACGTCCCGGTGATGTGTAAAGTATTAATGAATAAGCCTTTCACTGAAAAGGAAAACAGAGTAAGCAAAGCTCTGACTCACGGGGTTCAGAGTTGTTATTCGTTTACCTCCCGTCATAGGAAACAGACTCTTATCGGATTTTCGTTACTTTTGCTTCTATGCCTGGTTCGTTTTATGTTTTGGGGAACGGAGTTTATACCGAGTATGAATGAAGGGGCCATATATGTGCGGGCAACGCTTCCGAACAGTATAAACCTGGATGAATCGGTCAAAATAACAAAACAGATGAAAGAGAAGCTACGTTCTTTTGACGAAGTGGATTTCATTCTGACACAGACCGGCCGGCCGAACGACGGAACCGATGCTACCGGTTTTTTTAATATAGAATTTCATACGGAGCTAAAACCTGAGAAAGAATGGAACCGGAAGATCGGAAAAGATGAACTGATTGAGCTAATCAAAGATTCACTGATGATTTTTCCGGGCATGAATCTGGCATTTAGTCAACCGATTCAGGATAACGTTGAAGAATATGTAGCCGGTGTGAAAAGTGCTTTGGTGATTAAAATATTCGGATCAGACCTGTATCAGCTTGAAGCGCTGGCCGATCAAACAGCCAATGCAATCCGCAAAGTCAACGGAGTTGAAGATGTGAATGTATTCAGAAGTATTGGCGTGCCTGAGCTACAGATTAAATTACGCGAAGACCAGATGGCTAATTATGCGGTATCCAAGGCAGATGCACAAGCCGTAATTGAAATGGCTATCGGAGGAAAAGCTGCGTCTTCCTTTTACGAGGGTGAACGCACATTTGATATCGTTATTCGCTTTGACAGTCAGTTCAGAGATAACGAAGAGAAAATCGGAAATATATTAATCCCGACAATGGACGGAAAACAAGTTCCGCTAAAAGAGATAGCTGAAATCGGATTTAAAACGGGACCCGCATTTATCTACCGCGAGGGCAGCAGCAGATACGTAGGTGTAGGTTTTAGTATTCGCGACCGGGACTTGGGCTCTACCATAGCCGAAGCTCAGAGTCTGGTTAATAATGAAGTGAAACTTGAAGCCGAAAATAAAATGGAATGGACCGGTGAGTTCGAAAGTCAGCAAAGAGCCACACGCAGATTGTCCGTGATCGTTCCTGTTGCTTTATTACTGGTTTTATTCCTTTTGTACCTGAATTTCGGGAATGTTAAGGATACTTTGTTAGCTGCAGGCACAATGAGTTATGCATTTATCGGAGGTTTTATATCTTTGTGGATTACCGGAACGGTTTTTGGCATTTCGGCGGGTATCGGATTCATCATTCTGTTCGGAATAGTTTCTATTGATAGTATTCTTCTGATTGCAAATATGAAGCATACGCTGTTGCGGACAGGAAATCTTTCAAAGGCTATTGATAAAGCTGTTAAGCAAAGAATTCGCCCCGTGCTGATGATTGCACTGATGGGTTCAATGGGCTTGCTGCCGGCAGCCTTATCGACAGGTATGGGCTCGGAAGTTCAGAAGCCTCTGGCCATTATGATCGTTGGTGGTATTTTAGTTTGTATGATACTCTCGTTTACGGTCACTCCTCAGCTCTTTTATTGGGCATACAGAAGAGACCGGTTAAATTCGCATAAATAATAATCAATTCGCTCATGGATATTTTAGTAGTGGAAGATAACAGCAGGATTAGTGAGTTCCTTGTAAAAGGACTCGAAGAAAGTGGCTTTTCCGTTTCTCTTGCCGAAAACGGGATTGATGCCCGCACAGAAATCGGATCCCGAAAGTGGGATTTGATTCTTCTCGACATCATGCTTCCTGATATTGACGGATATGAACTGGTGCAATTCACCCGGTTCAAGAAAATCAATACTCCTATTCTTATTCTAAGTGCCCTGGGCGATGTTGATGATAAAATAAAAGCACTGGATATGGGGGCGGACGATTATTTGTCCAAACCCTTCCATTTTGCCGAATTACTCTCACGTATAAATGCATTATTGCGCAGACGGACCATGTATGACGACACTCCGGATAAGCACTGGTTAAAGTGTGATGATCTGGTGCTGGATATCGAACGCCATCAGGTGACGCGCGGAGATATGGTTATCAACCTCACTTTGCAGGAGTTTATGCTTCTGAAGATTCTTATGGAGAATATGGACAGGGTACTGACCCGATCTCATATACTCGACTCCGTATGGGGGATTCAGCACAATACAAATACGAATATCGTGGATGTTTATATCTCGTATCTGCGTAATAAAATAGACAGTGGCGATCGGAAAATCATCGAAACGGTGAAAGGCAGAGGATATATTATACGGAGTAAAAATTAATACATTATGAAAGTACAAAATCGACTTTCTCTCTATAGTTCTCTTGTGTTTGGTCTTGTGTTTTCCGTGATATCCGTCATCACATTTTTCTTGTTTTACAGCTATACCGAGCGGTCTATTTATGAGACCATGAAAAAGACGGCATACGTTACAGCTTTCTTTTATTTAGAGGAAGATGAACTGAATAATGCCGAATTTGACCAGGTAAAAGAGCAGTTTCGCGAGATCGTGAATAACTCTTATTATCAGCTGTATAATGAGAACAATCAAATAGCTTACGGATCTGACTATGGAAAGATAGATCCGGTGATACTTGATTCTATCCGCTCAAAAGGTGCTTTGTCCTTTTCAAATGATGATTTCTTCTGCTATGGATTGGCTTACCACGATAATCAGGGCAATTTCGTTATAGTCTCGCGCGAGAAAAAGGATGCAGCCTTTTCGCAATTCCGAATTCTCTTTTATATTCTGCTGTTCGGACTTCTGGCGGGAATTATGCTGGTGATTATTCTCAATAAAATAATTGCACGCATTGCTTATCGGCCATTTCGGAAGGTGATAAAAGAAGTCAATAAAATTTCAACCGAAAATATTGACGTACAAATACCTGTTGCCGGTACTCACGATGAGCTGGATGATCTGATCATCACGTTTAACTCCCTGCTGGAAAAGGTGGCAAAATCATTTATCATTCAACGGAACTTTGTAAGATACGTTTCTCATGAGTTTAAAACGCCTCTTGCTTCTATGATGGGAAATCTGGAAGTCTTTTCGTTAAAAGACCGCTCTGCGGAAGAGTATCGTATGCTGGCCAATAAACTGATCGGACAGATTTCGGATATGGAGAATATATTAAGCACACTGATTGCTATCTCTGATTTAAGAAACAAAACGCAGATCAGCACATCTACGCGGATAGATGAATTAATCTGGGAGATTATCGAAAAGATTAAACTTCGTTACGCCAAATCCATCATCCATGTCCGGATAAACATTTCTCCGGATAAGAGTAATCTTATGTATGTTGATTATGACCGGGCTCAACTTCTGATTGCGTTGTATAATCTGATTGAGAATGCGGTTAAGTATTCAAGAGGAAAAGATGTAGAGATTACCATCTTTGAAAAGAACAATTTGTTAAATGCAGAGATAAAAGACCAGGGAATAGGGATACCTGAAAATGAGCTTTGCCACATCAGTAAGCCATTTTACAGAGCCGACAATACAAATAAAATCAGTGGTAGCGGTATAGGGTTGTCTATCGCTTTGCAAATATTCGAGAACAACGGCATCCCCTATTCTATTCATTCCATACAAGATTCGGGAACTACAATCCATTTTGAGTTACCTGCTTAAATGTTCATGCGGCTCATCGGTCTATTTGAGGATATTCCGATGGCCGGCATGTTACATATTTTCTGATAGGCTTTATCAGATAAAAAATGAATATT
>JBOFKD010000105.1:0-1087 GCA_051657165.1 Bacteroidales bacterium
AGCAGGTCGTTTGACTTATGGCTATGATTCGCGTTATTTTATTGAGGGGAACTTTGGATATAATGGTAGCGAACGCTTCCATACTTCTCACCGATGGGGATTTTTTCCTTCAGTAGGTGGAGGATGGATGGTCTCTAACGAGAAATTTGCCAGTTTTATTAATAAAAAGGCAATTTCTGATCTGAAGTTAAAGGCTAGTTATGGATTGGTTGGTAATGACCAGATTGGAGATGTAAATGACCGATTCTTCTATTTGTCTGATGTGAATCTGGAAGCCGGAGACGGACCAGCGTTTGGTTTGAATATGAATAAACCGGATAATCGTAAAATCGTAGCAATTAATCGTTATGCTAATCCGAATATTTCATGGGAGATTTCGAAAAAGCTGAATGTTGGATTTGAGACTACATTATTCAAAGATTTTAAAGTAATTGCTGAGTATTTCCGTGAAAACCGTTCAAATATTCTTCAGACAAGAAGTTCTATTACTGATGAAATCGGAGTTGAGGTTCCTGGTAATGTAAAAGCAAATATTGGTAAGGCATTTAGTCAGGGTGTGGATGCATCGATGGATTATAATAAGTTTTTCAGCAATGGAATGTGGTTGCAAATGAGAGCTAACTTCACTTATGCCAGAGGTACCTATACACAATTTGAGGAACCAAATTATCCGGATGCGCCTTGGTTATCCCGAATTGGTCAGCCTATTACACAAGAATGGGGATATATTGCGGAACGCTTATTTATCGATGATAATGATGTGAAAAATTCACCAAAGCAGTTTGGGGATTATAAGCCGGGAGATATTAAATACCGTGATGTTAATGAAGATGGTGTAATCAACTTTAAAGACAGAGTGCCAATCGGACATCCGACTACGCCGGAGATTATTTATGGTTTTGGTTTTTCTGCAGGCTTTAAGAATTTTGATGTTTCAGCCTTCTTTCAGGGTTCAGGTCGTTCTTCATTCTGGATTGATCAGAATGCAACAGCACCATTTATTGATCCGAATGGAGATGGATTGGTGGAAAATAATGCATTGTTAGATATTTATGCAAAAGACCATTGGTCAGAAACAAATCAGAAT
>JBOFKD010000106.1:0-2039 GCA_051657165.1 Bacteroidales bacterium
TGATTTGCCCGAATTAAGGCTTTTCGGAAATACTATGGATTGACCGAAAAAGTGTCTTTACGGTTATTACAACTCTCCTCCGACACCTTTAAATTTCTCAATAAATGCAGCTATCTTCTGAAAAACACTTTGTTTTTTAGTCAGATACTGCGGATTCAAAGGGCTCATTTTAGGAAGAATGCTATTTAATTCGGTTCCATTCTCGCTGGCATATTCTCGTTTCAAAGAGTTCGTTATATAACGTTTTGCTTCTTCTTCGTTCAAGTTTTCCGCTGCGATTAACTCCGTAGCTTCTTTTTTCTGCTTTTTTTGTGCATAACTAAAGAATGAATCGATGGCATTTGCTTTATCTTTGATGGTATCCAGATCCGTATCATTAATAAAATCTACAACCAGACTTTCTTTAGCTCTGTTACCTACACTGGAACGAATGACACGACGAATTTCATCGACAAGCGTATGCTTATCCTTCGTCTTTTTGTTATGATCAAAAATCAGTTCAAGAATATAATCCAGATTAATTTCCTGTGATTTAAGTAGATCTACTTCAAAAACAACATCATCCCAGTCAATTTTAGACTCTTGTGATTCTTTTTCGCTCTTTTCACGTCTTGACCATTCGCGAATATCATTATAGGTCGAACGAAAATCCTGAACCTTTCGATCTGGCAGTATTTCCACCTGCTGCATAGTTGCTATATCTTCGTCTGTTACAAAGTGCGTAGCCTTAAATGTTTCTACAGCCTCCGGATCGTTTAGATCAATTGTCTGAAATGCTTTTAAGCGTGTAAATTCATCGTAGTTCTGAAGAATATTTTCGATACGCAGATACTCTCCGAAGAGTTTTGAAAATTCTTTTTTATCTTTTTCCGTAACTATAATATCCGTATCAGGAAACTTATCATTCAGTTCACGTACCACTTCAATATATCCCCGACGAGCCTCACCGGTAGCTATATCAGTAAAACCTTCCAGATACTCCTTGTAGCTTTTTTCAAGAATAACATTTCTCGTATTTTTATCTCCAAACAACGTAATCGCATCTACCGTTGCTAACTCCAGATCCCTAAAGGTTATGATATTTCCAAACGTCTTCGTGGCATCATAAATTCGGTTTGTGCGGGAAAAAGCCTGCATCAGTCCATGATAGCGCAGGTTTTTATCTACAAACAGTGTGTTCAGTGTTGGAGCATCAAACCCCGTAAGAAACATCCCGACAACGATAACCAAATCAATTTCTTTGCTTTTTATTCGTTTGGAAAGATCCCGATAGTAGTTTTGAAACTCCTTGCCGTCTACACCATAACTGGTTTTAAACATCGTGTTGTAGTCATTGATGGCTTTCTGCAAAAACTCCTTGGCGCTACTGTCCAATGCCGTAGGTTCAAAAGTTTCGTCCGCAATGTCGCCAACTGCATTCTGTTCCTCATTAGCTGCAAAAGAGAAGATCGTCGCTATTCTTAGCGGTCGTTCGCTTCCGCTCTGTAATCGGTTCAGCTCTTCGTAATAGCATTTGGCTGCATCCACACTGCTCACGGCAAACATAGCGTTAAATCCGTTATTCCCTCCCTGGCTCCGATGTGTTTTTATCCGGAAGTTCTGTAGAATATATTGGGAGATCTCGTTGATACGTGCCGGATGGAGCAGGGCTTTTCTGTTTTCGGCAGCACTTAGCTTTTTCTCATCCTGCTCAGATTCGATACCTTTAAATTTCGGACGAACATTATTGTAGTCGACTTTAAACTTCAATACTTTATCATCGCGTATCGCATCCGTAATTACGTAAGCATGTAATTCAGAACCAAAAACACTTGCTGTGGTTTCGGCACCTAATGCATTTTCGGGGAAAATAGGTGTTCCCGTAAAGCCGAACTGATAGAATTTTTTGAATTTCTTATTCAGATTCTTCTGCGCTTCTCCAAATTGAGAGCGATGTGCTTCATCAAAGATAAATACGACCTGTTTCTTATAAATTTCGAGATCATTCTCACTTTTCATCAGGTTATTCAGTTTCTGAATCGTAGTAACAATAATCTTAT
>JBOFKD010000107.1:0-1064 GCA_051657165.1 Bacteroidales bacterium
CTGGTCTGGATGTTAATGGATTACATACTTTTGAACTTAAGAATGTACCCACGACGCTTAATTGGGAAGGAGGACTTTATCCTGATAAACATTCCCCGGAGATTGCTTCCGGATCAATGAAGGGATCGTTTAATATCAGAAATGAAGCCTTAACCCCGGGACACCAAAAGAGTGATACGCTGAGATTTATTATTCCGGCGCATAAAGGAGTTGATTTTCTGAGTGCCACGCCGAAGGATACAACAACCAGTAAGTTGAGGTTCAGTATTGATCTTGCGTGTGACGGTGGTACACGTTTTCAAAAAACGGATATTGAGATTCCTCGTGTTCCTCGCGTTAACGGAATTCTTCTGGTGCGTTTGTTTGTTGGAGGAAAGGTGGAGGTGACGACCGAAATAGAGGATTGGAAGGATGTAGCTGTTGATGTGGATTTGAATCAGACTTATCTGTTCACGAACAAAGCTTCTATCGGACTTTCGTTTAAGGATACGATTAGTGTAAATACAAATGCCCGTAGTTATTCGATAACTAAAGATCCCTCTGCATCATGGATAACGAATATTCGTGAATTAACAGAAAATACCTATGAAATAACTGCAGATCTGAACAGTTATGTTGATAATAATCCCAGAATATCCTATATAGAAATCAAGGCGAATAACATAACGAAGCGAATTCCTGTTACGCAGCGCCCTGAGAAAGGGACTATAAATGTCAGTAAGAAGAGAATGATCTTTTGCCCAAATATACATGTGAAGGAATCACTGGTTGTAACCTCCAGAGGTGGAGGATGGAAGTTACTGCAGCAAAGTTCTAAGGCAGCCGTAGATATTACGCAAGGTTCTGCCGGAAATAATACATTGGAGTTTACCCGTACTTCGACAACCAATATAAATGAATTTGATGCTGCTTATGGTGATGATCTCGTTGTTTTTAAGAATGAACGGACTTTAGAGACGGATACGGTCTTTTTGGTTAACTGCTTTATCTATATGGATCGTAACACCATTAATGCTGCTGCTCCATCCGGAGGAGCTCAGACCTCCGTAACGACTTCTCAGGAT
>JBOFKD010000108.1:0-52324 GCA_051657165.1 Bacteroidales bacterium
TTGTCTGTAACCGCGTTTTGAATCCTGAATCGGAACGGATGAAGGATTCAAAGCGTGGCTCATTGCCAGCCTTGCAACACAACCCCGAAGGTGGTTGTTTGTGAAATAACTGACAATGAAATACGAACTCTACCAACCGGATTTATCCGCTGATCCTAAATTCATTACGAGGTACCCATTTCAGAATATGGGCTACACAAGTTCTTCGCGAATTCCTTATGAAAGGCTTTGCCATAGATGACGAGCGACTAAATTTTCTTCGAAACTATACTGAAGCGTTTCAGCCATTTTCCACCTACAAGGCAGGCAATGCCTAACAAAATAAATGGGATACTAAGAATTTGTCCCAGATCAATCATAAGAGATCCATCATCTATTCCTCCTTGGACCTCTTTCACATATTCAACAAAAAAACGGAAAGTAAAGATTGTGGTCAGACAAAAGCCAAAGAAAAAACCTGTTCCGACCTTCTGAGGATACTTATAATATAAAATAATCCCGGTTATAAAAAATAACAGATACGCAATTGCTTCATATAATTGAGCCGGATGACGTGGCTCAATAGTTATAGAGCTAAATATAAAGGCATAAGGAACATCTGTTACTTTCCCGATAATTTCCGAATTCATCAGATTGCCTAAGCGAATAAAACAAGCAGCTATAGGTGTAGCTATTGCTATATTGTCTAATACGCATAAAATATTCAACTTTGTTCTTCTTACATAAAACCACAAAGCAGCAATCAATCCGATTGTACCTCCATGACTTGCCAAACCTGCATATCCGATAAACTTCCATCCATCGGGAGTCTCCTTTAGAGGTAAGAATATTTCAAGAATATGATGATAATAATAATCCGGATCATAAAACAAACAATGTCCTAAACGAGCTCCAACGAATATTCCAATAAAACAGTATACAAACAGTGGCGAAAATTTCTCTTCCGGGATATTCTGTAATTTATAAAGTTTCTGTACAATCATATATGCCAGAAGCAATCCGATTCCCCAACAAATACTGTAATAGCGTATTGATATAGGTCCCAACTGTACACCTGTAGGCGGATTCCATAATATATAATTAAACATCGGATAGATCAGAGTATTCATAGTATTGTTTTTTACATTCACAGAAACTTATGTCTTAGAATATACAGACATTATAATCTGAGGCAAAACTAATGATTTAATTGGATCAAGCAAGTTGCATCCCAATAAACATAAAATTACATTTCAGGATCAAAAAGCAATTTATACTCTAAAATCACAAACTATTCATTACCTTAGCGTTAGAATAAATAATTAAATCAAACCGTATGAAAGACAAGAATGATCTTAGACTGGCAGTTCTGATAGATGCCGACAATATCCCTTATTCCAATATCAAAGGGATGCTTTATGAAATTGCTAAGTTTGGCACACCTACCATCAAGCGCATTTATGGCGACTGGACCAGACCTACTGTTGCCGGATGGAAGCCGGCTCTGCTTGAAAATGCGATTACTCCTATTCAGCAATACAGTTATACTACGGGTAAAAATGCTACGGATTCGGCTATGATTATTGATGCGATGGATATTTTGCACAGTGAGAAAGTCGATGGGTTCTGTATTGTGTCGAGCGACAGCGATTTTACCCGATTGGCAACCCGCCTCCGTGAATCCGGAATGCTGGTTATTGGTATCGGCGAAAAGAAAACACCGAATCCGTTTATTGTATCCTGCGACAAATTCATTTACATCGAGATTCTCTCAATGAATAATGAGAGTAGCGAAGAGTCAGATAATAAAACGGTCAAAAACAATAAACCGGACACCGGAGAGAAGATCGATAAACATGTTATTGCTTTGTTAAAATCATCCATTGATGATCTGGCTGACGAAGACGGATGGGCTTTTCTTGCAGAAGTCGGTAGTTTGATTATTAAGAAAAGAGCTGATTTTGATCCCCGAAATTACGGATTCGCCAAATTAACTCCACTAATCAAATCTCTGAATAAAGAGTTCGTTATCAAAGAAGAGAAAACAGGGAACAAGGGTGTTAAGCATGTTTATGTGAGAAACAAATAGTCCCCATAAAAGGAAACTCTATAAGTAAAAAATATATTGGCATGCAGTCAATGCAATTCTTTCCCGTTAACTCCGATAAAAGCATTTTCTGATTTTCTGAATTATTGCTCTGTACGCATATAGTTTCGGTTTCCTATTTTCAAAGCAGTAATTCATGGCAACATATGTATCCTGATTAGGAGCTACAAGAATCCGGAAATACGAAATACACTCATATTCAGTTTTATAGACACATCTCCAAAACAAATGTTATTAAACATATTTGAGATGTATTTCTGAAACTTTTCTTATATTGCGCCTCAACATAAATCATTACCTATGAGTCCATCTCAACTTTTGGATAATATTCGACAGTTTAAATAAATGCTCAAAAGCCAGGATGGAGTCAATACGAAAAAACTACTTTAATTCACTTCTTATGAAAAACTTAGTAAAGATCATCATTGGGGTTTTTGCAGGTATATTAATCTATGCCGGAACTAATGCTGCGATAAAATATGCAACAACCAACCAACTGGAATGGAATGACGCATTAAAAGATCTGCCCTGGGCGGGATTTATGATTGTCGTCATTGTATTATTAATATACGAATATAGCTTTAAAAATAAGCAAGAAGAAGAGAAAGAAAAATAGAATAAGCGTAACATAAATCAGAATCTATTCGAATAAATATTTATTCCGTATTTACCCGAATATAATTTCACATTAACTTGACTCATTCAGGTTATTTCCAATTACTAACAGATATAGTTAACGGCTCTGCGTATCACATCACTCATTTGTATAAGCTAGAGTATCAAAAAAAGCAACAACATTGAAAACAGCAGAAATAAAAGAACTATTTATAAAATTCGAAAGTATAGTATGTAACTACGAGGATATTGAGTGCTGGAGCGCTAGAAAACTTTATCCTATACTAGGATATACAGAATGGCGGAACTTCATAAAAGTAGTAAACAAAGCAAAAGTTGCCTGCGAAAATGTTGGCGAGTCTATTTCGATGCATTTTGTTGACATCAACAAAATGGTACTCCTTGGTTCCGGAGCCGAAAGAGAGATTGATGAGATTATGCTTACACGCTATGCTTGTTATTTAATTGCTCAAAACGGAGATGCCCGCAAACCTGAAATTGCATTTGCTCAAAATTATTTCGCTGTTCAAACTCGCAAATCGGAGCTGATAGAGCAAAGACTATTAGATTATGAACGTGTACAGGCTCGTGCTAAATTAGCAGAGAATGAGAATCGTTTGTCGGGAATATTGTATGAAAGGGGTGTTGACAGCAAAGGTTTTGGGATTATTCGCTCTAAAGGCGATCAGGCCCTCTTCAGACTTAATACGGCAAATTTAAAACGAAGGTTGGGAGCTCCTGAGAATAGGCCTGTTGCCGACTTTCTATCTACTTTAGGCATCAAAGCTAAAGACTTTGCAGCAGAATGACTTCTGTCAATGTACAGCATAAAGATCTAAATGGACAGAATATTATTGAACACGAGCATATTGATAATAATTTAGCTGTACGGAAAATGATGATGGATCGGGGTATCATTCCTGAGAATCTCTCTGCCGGAGAAGATGTAAAAAAGGTAGAGCGTAAATTAAAATCAGAAGAAAAGAAGATTTTAAATATGAAAAAAAAGAAATGAGATAACCTCATTAGGTTATTTATACGGTACTATTAAAAATTCAGACTCTAGCATAACATATAATACTGATTATAGAATTATATGTTATGCTATTCATTATTTAGATTTTCAAGTACGAGCGAAGTGATTCGATATAGTTTTCAAATGCTTTTCGCCCAATTTCTGTTACTTCACAGGTTGTTCTTGTTTTTTTCCCGATAAACTCTTTCCGGACAGCAATATACCCGGCGTGTTGTAATTTATCTATCTGTACACTCAAATTACCGGATGTTGCGTTGCATTTATCTTTCAAATAAACAAAATCAGCTTCCACCACACTCATTAGCACAGACATAATTGCGAGCCGCAACTCGGAATGCAATAATGGATCAAGCTCTTTAAACATTATCTTTTTGATTTACGATTTAAAATATACCCCGGTATAATCATCGTTACAACGGATGAAATACAAAAATATAAATTCCACACAGAATCTGAATATCCGTTAGTCATATAAGTTACTAACATATACAGTCCACATACAAAACTCAGTGCCGGAATATATTTTATAAGTGGTTCTTTTAGCAGCAATCCGGTAACAGATGTTCCTATTGAGATATAGATAAGAGATAATGGCAACATCAGATTAAACAGATTGAAAGATAAAAAATATCCGCAAAGAAGAACAACTAAAAAGGTGAGCATAAACAATAGAGCAATAATCTGCCATACGCCTGCTATAGCCTGATCTGTATAGGTTACTACCGGATCAGTCTCACCTATACGCCTGCTTTTTATAAAAAACATTACTCCAAACATACTCATCCATAACCAGGATCCCATATGATTATGCAAAAAGTATTGGATGACAAAGACAAGAAGCGAAACTATAGCCAGTGAATAGCCGTAGATCAAAAACAAATTACCACTTCCGGTTTGCATTTTATTTCGTGTTGCCTCAATCATTTCAGAAATGATAGCAAGACTTTCTTTTTCATTCATTCTCTGTGTTTCCATCGTTTATATCTTTATTTAAATAATACATAGTCAGATTAATAGTTTGTGCGGAATCAGTCATCAGGACTGACGGTTCCCATGAATGGTTTTCATCCATCGCCACTCCTTCTAATGGTTTTCCGAGTTCTGAAAAATCTAATTTTCCATTACCATTCATATCATGATAAACATAAATAAAATGCTTGCCATTCACTATATCCTTTATGGTGCATATAACTATAGAGGAATCAGCTTTAACGATTTCACCTTTCATTCTTTGCGGATCTTTCTTAAAATCACCGACTCCAAGCATTAATTTTTTACCATCAGGCTTTACACCCTGAAGACGAATAGTCAATTCTGCTCCGGATTCTTGCGCGTAAGCTCCGATAGCTATTAAAATCTGAAATAGAAACAATACTTTTCTCATAATAATCTTATATTAAACAGGTTTATAAAATAAACTATACAGACACAATGCTTCTTCATTAACGTTTCTTCTTTCGCTTCTCACGATGCAAATATAAACAAGTTTATAATATAAACCATATAAATAATAAAAAGTTCTCTAATAACTAAGCATTTAACTTCGCGTCATTATTATCCGGTTGCAAATTATAGGGCCAATATTTTTATTTGCAACACGCTCAAAGCTTATTGAATGGTGGTTTCTACGGAAGAAGATGTGCCAAAAGTTTACATCCTCTTCCTTTTTTGTCTGCCTTGCATGGATCTTGAGGGATTAGCATATAAATACCGCAGGTTCAACAATTACCCGCTGTTATCTACTCTTATTGTTATGTGTGATATTCGCATAAATTCAAACGAATATACGTATAGACTAGTCGGAACAAAGAAGGAATTATTTTTTATATACGTATAGTTTAGTTACGGGATACGGTTGATTTACTTTTCCGATGCGCATCGGAAATACAGCCGGTGCGCATCGGATTATATTCGCATGCGCATCGGAATTACAACGCATGCGCATGCGAATTCTAAAGCATACGGATAAACGAACTAAACCTCTTATATACAGCAATTAGTTACCGGTTTATTCTTACGAATATATACGGTTAAGAAAGTAAGGATATACGGTTGTTGTTTTTAAAGGAATGGAGATATCAGACAACATTTATCAGCTCCTTGCAAACGAAAATTTGCTACTTGCAAAACTTATTTTGCTACTTGCTAATTTCAGTTTGCTACTTGCAAACCGGCACGGTCAGGCGGTTGGAAATTTGCTTAAGAGAAATTCGAAATTCTCTTAAGAGAAAATGGAAAACCACTTAAGAGAATCAGCGGAAGCTCTTAACTCTCTTCAGGAAAAACTATACACAGAGTTTTGCAGTTTGAATTGCAACCAATTGCAACCGCATAGCTGAATAATTTTTAAACACCTGTTATATAGCAGTTTATGAGGTATTTAAAAGGTTGCAATTGAGGTTGCAAATGGTTGCAATTGATGACGATTGGTTGCAATTGAATTTGTTGAATCACAACCTGTATCATATTGTTTAACAGCTAATTACACCTGGTTGCAATTGAAATCAGGAAAATTTGTGTGCAGATGTTTTTCGGGCTTATTACACTTATCTAAGATATCGCGGAGACGCTTACCCTTTATTTTATACACAGAGTTTTGAGTTTTGAATCGACACAATCAGCACTTTTAGACTAAATAGATGATTCACAACTGTATAAGTGTGCTGATTCACCTCAAATGAATCAGCACTGAGAGCTTCAATCAGCACACTTATCAGCACACTTGTTATTGGTGTATCTGTTTGATTATTAGATGTTAATGATATAGCAGTGCTGATTGTGCTGATTGTGCTGATTGAAAGTCAAACTTTACATGCGTTATCCGGAATGTATCAAATGCTCTTGCTCCATTTTTTACTCTGCCAGATATTAGTTTCCTAAATTCACAATCATAATAACAAAAATATCATCGAAACGTAAGGGTTCATAAAAGCCGTATCAAGACTTCCTACAAGAGAAGATACGGCTTTTTACAATCTCGACATAGTCACAGATTTAAGTCAGGATTGTAGAAGAAATATAGTAACTAGTGCAATACATGATAGTACATAAAATATTATGAAAGCACTTATAGTTATAAGCATCCATTTTTCAGCTTTTAATAAATATGCTTCAGATATTTCTCCCGCGCTTCTTGCTGCTTTTATTGAATAAATAACAGCAAATACTCCTGTTATTGGAAATATAAGAAGACAGAAAAGGGATATAATAATAAGTAAATTAGAGAACTTGTTTTTATTGATCATAATTATCTTAATTATAAGATTAACAGCTCACCATTGCTTGAACAGCTCCAGCTACGGTACACATACCAATTTTGTTATGTATAGGATCCATACGATTTCTAACACTTCCTCAAATAATTATTTATTTGTTTTATTACTTCTTCTACCCTTAATCCATTTAATAAACCGGGATATAAGATAAATCATATTATTAATTTCGTTTATAGGCGTCAGATTCGGATAGTCAATCTTTTCTTTTTTCTGTTTATTCATAGGATTTTATTTAACGATTAATAAACCAATAAATACATGTTATTCAACACTTTTCATTGCAAGAAAGCTATATTTATTTATATTGCCAAACAAAAAGAATACAACATTATATTTTTACAACAAAACAGCCTTTACTCATGAAAAAAAAGATTCTGTATCTAACAATAGCAATAGGAATGCAGCTGATTATCTTTAGCATTGAACGGACATTTACGTTTTCGCCGGAAAGCCTGTTTCCGAGTATTCTGTCCGGTCTAAAATACTTGTTTATTATTCCGGCTGTTTATCTGAGCTGTACACTTTTTCCTTCTAATGAGAATCTGACTAACAAAAAGACAAAGCTCATTTTGTTTGGTGCTCTTACAGGAGGTATGATACCCATATTTCTATCGAATGATCTGACAAACTATCTGTATCTGTACAAATTCATTATGCTGTTTGCCGGTTTTCTTTCTGTTTACGCCCTTAAAACCAGCATCAAATGAAATATATGGAATACACAACAACACCTCATCAACGAAACATATTAATACAAAGAGTCAACTCATTTGTCAGAGAAGGAAATATCTTTATAATCGGGGTTATCTATTTACTGGTAAGTAAACTGATTAACTTGATATTTATAAAACTGGAAGAATTAGGCATTCCCAATATACACTTCCACGAAACAATTGACAAGTACAATTTCTCGTTTGAAAAAGAGTTACTCATCACAGTTTTCTTTGGACCATTCGTTGAAACAGTTATATTTCAGTTCCTGCCCTATGTGATCTTATCACGGATTTCTTATCTGAAAAAGAATCCGGTCTATATCATATTGATATCAACCTTTTTATTCGGACTTACCCATAACTATTCGGCTCATCATATTATTTATAGCACTATGGTCGGTTTTTTCTATATGTATTTATATATCATGCGTACAGGGAAACATCCTTTTTATACCGTATTTATCCTGCATGCTGTGAGTAATTTAGTTAGCATTAGCCTGGATAAGATATTTCCGGACCTTTAGCCTGATACTTGAATCAAAACAATCGGTTGCACATATTGCCGTTTTAGTTTGGATAAAAAGATATTTTACTGTAATATCGTAGTCGAAATCTAACAATTATTTCTATGATGAACTCTAAATTATCTTCTTCGGTTCTGGCTTTATCTACTACAGCTATGCTAATGAGCTGCGGACAAAAGCCTAAAGAACAGACGAAGACTAACACTAAACCAAACGTTGTCTTTATTTATGCCGATGATATCGGATTCGGTGATTTAAGTTGTAACGGAGCAAAAACTATTTCGACTCCGAATGTAGAAAAGCTGGCTAACAGTGGTGTACGATTTACGAATGTACACAGTGCTGCTGCAACAAGTACACCTTCGCGTTATGCAATGCTTACGGGTGAATATGCCTGGAGAAAAGAAGGAACAGGAATTGCGGCCGGGGATGCGGGAATGATTATTCGTCCGCAGATCTATACACTGGCAGATATGTTTAAAAGTGCTGATTACCAAACTGCGGCTATTGGGAAATGGCATCTGGGATTAGGAGATAAAACCGGCACACAGAACTGGAATGGACATATTACTCCGGGGCTGGAAGATATCGGATTTGATTATTCTTATATAATGGCAGCAACGGGTGACCGTGTTCCATGTGTATTCGTAGAAAACGGAAGTGTTGTAAATCTGGATCCGAATGATCCGATTTCAGTTAGTTATACGGATTCGTTTCCGGGTGTACCAACTGCTAAAAACAATCCTCACCTGTTGAAACTTCATCCTACTCAGGGACACGATCAGGCGATCATCAATGGTATTCCGCGTATCGGATATATGAAAGGTGGAAATTCTGCGCTATGGCAGGATGAAAATATTGCAGATAGTATTACTTCAAAAGCTATTCAGTTTATCGAACAAAATCAGAACGAACCGTTCTTCTTATATCTCGCAACAAATGACGCACACGTACCTCGTCTGCCTCATCCAAGGTTTGCAGGAAAAAGTGGTATGGGGTCACGCGGAGATGCTATTCTTGAGTTTGACTGGACTGTAGGTCAGATTATGGAAACGCTTAAACGCCTTGGATTGGAAGAAAACACGATTGTAGTTCTTTCGAGCGACAATGGTCCGATTGTGGATGACGGATATGCTGATCAGGCTATTGAACTATTGGGTGATCATAAACCTGCCGGTCCATACCGCGGATATAAATATGCAAGTTACGAAGGTGGGACACGTGTTCCTTGTATCGTAAGCTGGAAAGGAACAATCGAACCTAAAGTTTCGAATGCGCTGCTTTGCCAGATTGACTGGATCAAGTCTTTTGCTTCGGCAATCGGAGCAAATGTACCGGAAGGAGCTGCACCGGATAGTGAAAACCGTTGGGACAGCTGGATGGGAAAAGATTTGAAAGGTCGTGATTATCTGGTTCTTCAGAATATGGATAATAATCTGTCAATCACTGACGGAAGCTGGAAGTACATCGAACCGGCTGAAGGAGCGGCTTTGAATCCTTATACGCTTACAGAGCTTGGTAACAGTAAAGATGCTCAGTTGTTTGATCTGACAAACGATGAAGGTGAAACAACAAACTGTGCTTTGGTAGAAAAAGATAAAGTTGAAAAACTTCATACTAAATTGCAGGAGATAAAAGATAATCGTGTTGGTTTGAAACAAAACTAATCACGGTACACCAAATAAAAAGGAACTATCGGAAAAATCCGATAGTTCCTTTTTTCTATTTTATTCTGATTTTATCACCTCAACCGGATTGGTATGAGCTGCTTTCAGACATTGGAATAACATAGTAACAACCGAAACAGCAGTTATTACTAACACTGCTCCAATAAAGATTAGCGGGCTAACCGAAACCTGATACGGATACTGACTCAACCAGCGTTTGATCAAAAGGAAACAAACCGGACAAGCGATGACTGAAGCAATTACTATAGGCACAAGATATCCTTTCTGAAGAAGCCATATCACTGATTTAACAGTCGCTCCATTAATCCGGCGAATGGCAACTTCGCGCATTTTCAATCGTGTAGTAAACAGAATCAATCCGTATACTCCCATAACGGATATAACCAATGAGATAATGCTCAGAATAAAGATTATTTTCGATAGATTAGCCTCTTTATCATAATAGTTCTGAAGTGTATCATTCAGGAATGTTATATCTGATTCGGGCTGATTATGCGCATTCCAGACATTGCGGATATGATCAAATGTTCCGGGAATATCGTTTCCGGAAAGTTTAATCAGAATATAATCACACCATTGATCATCACTACACACCAGAGCAAGCGGTTCAATTGGCATAATAAGCATATTGAAATTAAAGTCTTTAACAATACCTCTCACTTTAGCATCACCATTTCCTCCGAAAGTTTGAATATTCTTACCTATAATATCCGGAATATCATAAAGTTGGACAAAGCTCTCGTTGACAATAATTGTACCAGTCCGCGGCACATTATATCCTGTGAAACTCTCTCCATCGGTTAGTTCCAATCCGAAGAATTCGATAAAGTTATGCGATACCGGCCATGCTTTAAATTGAATTTGTTTACCTTCCATATCACGCCCCCACCCCATACCAACTTTTCCCGGAATAAAACGGGTAAAAGTACACTCCTTTATATTAGGATTTCCTTTCAGGTCATTTACCAGAGCATTAGATGCATTATAAAAGATTGTAGTGTCTCTGAAATTACCTTTCAGATAAACAATCTCATCTGTCTGAATTCCCCAGGCACGGGTTTGCATATAACGATGTTGCGATTTAATCAATCCGCCTATAACTAATACACCGATAGAAATTGTAAACTGAGCAACCAGAAGTATTCTGCGCAGACGTAACCCTTGCGGTGAAACAGCAAACGAACCTTTCAGAACCGTTGCTATCGGATATGATGTCGCATAAAAAGCCGGATAAAGTCCTATAAGAGCTGCCATTATTAATGATACACCTCCAATCAGCAGAATAACAGTACTATTATATTCCAAAGTCATTGGTGCATTAAACATTTGCACTAATGATGTTTTCGCAAACAGATTTACAAAGAATAAACCAATCAGTATGGATATAAGCACAAACAGCACTGATTCACAAATAATTATCAGTCGCAACTTTGCTTTGGTCAATCCCAATACCCTGCGCGTATTAAACAAATGCATTCGTGTGGGGATAAGCGAAATCTGAAGATTAAGCAGATTAAACAATGCAATCAGAAGAATCAGAACGCCAATTGAAAGAAGTGTATACGTTGTCGATTTACTGGCTTCCTGCAATTCAGGAATAGGCATCATATAAATATCACTTACCGGATCGACTGAAAACTCCGCATAACTGTAATTACTTTCTCTATCACCTTTCTTATTTTCATATAAATCCAGTAGTTTTTTGTTTACAATATCAGCTTGTCCGGAGTTCAATTTCAAGTACATCACGTAAGACCATTCTGAAGCATCTGTATTGTAAAAGTCATTCAATGTCCACATATCTGCCCAAAATGTATTGTTGCGCGGAATGTCTCTCATTACAGCTACAATGCGAAACTGAGTTTTGGTTCCAGCATAGATCGTTTTGTTTATGCAATTTTCCTTACCAAAAAATCGTTTTGCAGCGGATTCAGATAAGATCGCAACCCGCTCTTTATTATCAATTCCTGTCGTATCGCCAATAAGTATGTCAGGAGAAAGCATCTTAAGCAAACTTTTATCTATCGGATAAAGCGTTGACTTAAATTCTTTTTCTTTATCATCCTTATCAAGACTTATTTCAATATCTGTTTCTGAATAACTACTTGCTCCATAACCTGAAAGCTCAGGTATATCACCGGCCAGTTTATCCATCATTGGAATTGCAGTCGTTACACCATGCGTATTATTAGAAAGAATGCGATATTTCATCCGGTACATATTCTTATAGTCCGGAATTGAATGATTATAACTAAAATCATAATAAACCTGTATGCCAACAATAATGACGACAGTAAATGCCAGAGAAAGTCCGGCAAAGTTGAGAAACGCAACCATCTTGTTGCGTTTCACCAACCTATAGAAATTTGAGAAGATTTGTTTCATAAGATCTGAGTTTACAGTGATTTTACAGAATTAACCGGATTTTCCCGTGCTGCCTTCCAGCTTTGAGACGAAACGGTAAGCAGAGTGATGATTAGTACAACCGTCGCACTTAATGCAAATACCCACCAATAAACCGGAATACGGTAAGCAAATGTTTCCAGCCAGGTTTGCACGCCCAGATAAGTAAGAGGAATGGATATCAGTGTACATATTAATACCATTCGCAGATAAGTCATATTCAATGAATAAAGAATTTCACCTGTAGATGCACCAAACACTTTGCGCACACCAATCTCTTTACGCTTGTACTGAGCCTCAAACAATACCAGACCAAACAATCCAATGACAGACAAAAGAATTGTAAGCATAGTAAGTAGAAGGATCAGTCGCTCCATATTAGCCTCTTTCTCATACAAGCGACTGATAATCGTATCATAGAACTCAACATCAACGACTGCAGTCTGATCAAATTCTCTGAATACTTTGTGAATTAAAATACTTACCTCTATCGGACTCGCCTGCTTCGACATACGTACATACATCATGTTAGAATTCCTCTTCACAAGATCATCCTTTACAAAGAAACCTATCTCCTGTTCTTTCATTCGTTTTGAAGTAAGTGTGATATTGCCGAAAAAACCGATTACCGGTGTCGGATAACCAAAATATCCTGTTACCTTATCGAGTGGTTTCAAGTCATGCAAGTCACGGGCCAGACGATTAAATATGTAAACGCCCTCCTTTGTTTGCTGATCCGCCAAAGTAGGAGTAGCTCCTTCTATAACCGGTATACCCATCACCTCAAAAAAGTTGGATGACACAAAAATTGCGCTAAACGTAAACTCATCACCTTTGGGAGTTTTCACGAGATTTATCTGATACGAATCCGAAGCTCCTACTTTTTGTGAAGAATACGCAATGTCTTCCACCATTGGATTTTGTTTTAAGCGTCTGGCAATCTCCTCCTTATTCTTCACCATTATAGTGCGGTTAGATTGTACAACTGCGATCTGATCTTTATCAAATCCCATATCACTATTTTTCATATAGGCATTTTGCAAATAGAGATAGGTTGATGCAGATATAAACGCTACAGTAATTACTAACTGAAACCCAACCAGAGTATTCCTGAGAACTTTACCTTTTGATGATAGTCCAAAGGTACCTTTAAGTACAACTGCAGGTGGAAATGATGTCATATAAAATGCCGGATACATACCAGTGATAACACCCAGCAATAAAGCGATTGATCCAGTTATTAACACCATTGCCAGGTTGTTGATAACACTCAGATCCGACTCAATAAAACTCAGCAGCCCACTTCTGCTTACTAACCAGAGAAAAAATAATGAAATCAAAAAAGCACTAACGCTAATCAATACTGATTCTGCGATTAAAAGCGTACGGATATGCGCATTGGAACTGCCAAATACTTTCTGCGTATTTATTGAGCGAATACGTATAGGTGCCAGTGATGCAGTCAGATTCATATGGTTGATCATAGCAATAATCAGCACAAGCAATCCCACGCAAAACAGGATGTATAGTGTCGCTCGATCTCCTCCTTTTGTCATTAGAGGATTATCATAATAGAAATACAAATCTTCGATCGGAACCAGCTTTACTTTTAAGTCTTTGTTATAATCATTGCTCACAAGAGACGACTGAAAATTTGCTTCAAGTGTTTGAGCTGCATCCGGGGAACTTAGCATTACATAGCCTAAGAAGTTGCGTCCTTCATCGGATCTTATTGAAAAATCAGGGTCCATTCTCAGGTAAATATCATTACTCAGCTGTGTATTGTATGGAAAATCATTATAGACAGCGCCAATGGTAAACTTCTTTTGGGAAGTGGACCAAACGGATTCTGAAGGGGTAATTGTTTCTCCAACCACATCTGTCCGTCCAAATAATTTATTTGCCATCGAGACCGGCATCATTACTTTTTCAGGATCTTTCAGACATCCGGCATCACCATTTATAATCTGGAAGTCAAATAGCTGTGTTATATCCGGGGTCACCGGGGTCATATTTAACACAAATGCTTTCTCGTCCTGATTCTGATCCTTTATTCGTATTTCAACATTCTTCAGGAATGGAAATAAAATGAATTTTTGTTCAATAAGAGGCGAACTTTCAAACAAACGTTCAAGGGAATAACGCTGGTGAATATTATCACTGATCATATCTTCGTAAGAGAATTCTACCATATAGATCCGGTCCCTATTCTTATGCATCGATTCAAAGCTGAACTCCGAATACACTTTGATCAGAGTGATCATGAACGCTACAAATGCAACACTCAGGCCGAGAATATTGAGAAGCATCGGAAGTTTAAACTTCCGGCAGATACTTAACAGATTTCTGAATAGTAGTTTCATTGGTTTATTTTATTATAAGACCTCATTCACGGAACTCACAACCTGGCCGTCAAACAGATTTATCACACGGTGAGCAAAGGATGCATCGTGTTTACTGTGTGTTACCATAATGATAGTAGTTCCCTCTTTGTTAAGTTCGCTCAGCAAATTCATCACCTCAGCTCCATTCTTACTATCCAGATTACCTGTAGGCTCATCGGCAAGTACCAGTTTGGGCTTGGCTACTAATGCACGGGCTATAGCAACACGCTGTTGCTGACCTCCGGAAAGCTGTTGTGGAAAGTGATGTGAACGATGACTGATATTCATCCGTTTCAATATAGTTGCGACACGTTCTTTCCGTTCTGCGGACTGTATCTTCAGATAAGTAAGCGGCAACTCTACATTTTCATAGACATTCAGTTCATCAATCAGGTTAAAACTCTGAAATACAAATCCGATATTTCCTTTACGTGCATTCGTGCGATCCTTTTCTTTCAGATTACCCACTTCGTGCCCTGCAAGGAAGTAACTTCCGGATGTTGGATTATCCAGCAATCCCAGTATATTCAGCAGCGTGGATTTACCACACCCGGAAGGACCCATAATAGCAACAAACTCACCTTCTTTTACTTCCAGCGATACGTTATTCAACGCAATTGTTTCAATTTCTTCAGTGCGGAATGATTTGCACAGGTTTTCAATCTTAATCATAGTTGTATATTGTTTTTTCAATTAAATATCAATATTTCATTATCCTTAAATGTATCGTAGTTCGAAACGATCACTTTCTCTCCGGGTTCCAGACCTTCCAGTACTTCGTAATACTGCGGATTTTGCCGGCCCAGTTTAATATTCCGTCTATAAGCTTTCGATCCGTCTTTATCCAGCACAAAGATCCAGTTTCCGCCTGTAGCCTGAAAGAATGTTCCTTTTGGAATAATGACCGAGTTGGTTGGTTGTCCCAGTTCAAGATTTATATAATAAGTTTGTCCGGTCCGGATATTATCGGGGCGTTCGCCTGCAAACACAAAGTCGGTTTTGAATTTACCGTTTCTTACTTCCGGATACACTTTTCTTACCTTCAGTGCATAACTCGTATTTTGTCTGTCGAAACTTGCTTCCAGCCCATTCTTTACGCGATCTATATAATGTTCATCAATCGTCGCTTCTACTTTAAAGTCAGATAGATTATTAATCTGACCAATCTTTTGCCCCTGAGATAAACTTTGACCGAGTACAGCGTCCAGTAATCCAAGTTCACCATCTATCGGTGATTTTATAATCAGATTCTCTACACGCTGACGAATCAGAAACATATTCTGACGCATATTCTGCAAGCTCTCCTCCATCTGATCAACCTGAACAGAGCGGTAAACAGAGTCCTGGCGGAGACGCTCCGAAACCAATGCCTGCTTTTCTTTTGCCAGTTCATAATCTTCTTTTGCCTGAAGATACTCTTCGCGGGCAATCAGTTTTTCTTCGTATAATTCTTTGTTATGATTATAAGCTCTTTGCTTACGTCTCACATCCAGATCCAACTGAAGTTTCTCAGAACGATTATTCAGTTTATCCTGTTCCATAGCTACTTGAGTATTCCGCAGGAAGTTTTGCTTCTCGGCCAGTTCAGCTTCACTGTTCAGAATTGACAGATCCAGATTTGAATTGCTTAACCGGATTATAGGCTGACCTTTCTTCACAAAAGTTCCTTCCTCAACCAGCATTTCTTCGACAATTCCTCCTTCAAGCGGGCTTAGCTGAATGACAGCTATCGGCTGTACCTGACCGTCAATACGAACAAAATCATTGAACACATCGCTTTTGACATCCTGAACGACAATCCCTTTACGATCTACCCGAAGCGTAGATTTATGGCTTCCAAAAATGCTCCATCCAATCAGAAGCAGTAAAAGAGCACCTCCCAGTATATAAGGAATATGTTTCTTTTGAAGTCCTTTTTTCTTTTCTATCTTGATATCCATATTAGTTTCTAATTAAAGGTTTACCACTGTAATAATCTGCCAGACGACTTTTAATAAGATAATTCATCTGTATCTGCAATTGATTTACACGAGACTGAAGTAATGTGTTAGCACTTGTCTGAAGATCAAATACACTTAATAATCCTTTCTCGTATTTACGCTCTGTCACTTTATAAGCCAGTTCATCAGCTTCCACTTTTCGTTTCATCTGCTCATTTTCTTTGAGTAATCCTCTACAATCCTGCTGCACTTTTTCTATTTCAATCTGCAATCGCCGAAGTATCTCATCATATTCCTCTCTGGCTATACGTGCATTATTTTTTGCTTTATTCATTGCTGATGATTTACTCAACCCGTTAAACAGCGGAATATTCAGCGAGATACCTACCCATTCTCCTAAATTATTACGAAACTGAGGACCAAAAGCGGGCTGATTACCCCATTCTTTGAGGTTTTCATAAAAGCGGGTACTTATTCCTCCCTGCAAAGACAAAGTCGGAAAGAGTTTTGCACGGGCAATCTGTCTTCGCAACTCAGCTTCTTTCAGTTTCATTTCAGCAACTTTAGCTACAGGATTCCAGAATTTAGCGAGCTCATAGATTTCTTCACCTGATCTATCATCCGGCAAACAGGGAGGAATTATAAATGTCGTATCCACCTGCAAAATATCTCTGACCGGATAATTCATCACATCTTTCAATTTAAGCAAGGCCTGATCACTCAGATTTTTTTGCCGGACTAAAGAATAATCATCTGCCGCCAGTTGCGCCTCAATCTGTGCCACATCAGCCTGACTCTTCATTCCCATAGTTTCCATCCGTCTGGTTTTATAAAGCAATGCTTCACTTTGTTTTAGCTTCTCTGCTGCCAGATCCACACATTCCAGATAATAGAGATAATCCGCAAAAGCCTGCATTGTCTCAATAGAGACATCGTCTTTTTTACGCTGAGTCTCTTCCAGTCCCATTTGGCAAATAACTTTATTTGCTTTTATATTACTAAGCAAAGCTCCGGCCTGAAAGAGAGGCATACTTCCGGAAATTTCATATCCATTGCTGAAATTTGAAATATTAGAATAGGTATTTGTTTCCGGATCTATAGACCGCCCAAAGTTTGAATTTACTCCGACACCTGCATTGACAGAAGGAAACAATGCTCCGACTGATGCTTTTTTATCCTCTTTATAATTCCGGTTATTCAACTCCTGAATCTTTATCCCCGAACTATTCCGTATAGCAAAAGACATACAATCATCCATATTCCAGGTCCGGTTCTGAGCGGCCACTGTCATCGTTTGAAAAACTATCATAACGAGGCCTATCATATTTATCTTTTTCATATTGAATCGATTTTACTTAATCTAATACCATATCCGTGCCAAAACAAATAACTAACTTATTTACAGACAATTCAAACAAACACCCAAAAATAGTAGTGTCTAATTTCTTGACACTACTGTCCAAGAAGTATACACGAAAAATAAAATCTTTTTACGAATTTGCACAACTTCCTTATTTTGTCCATCTTTGAAAAGTAATTCTCTTAAAATATTTACAGAAATGAATAAAGGTCCTTCTATATTAATTGTGGATGATAATAAAACCATATTACAGACCTTGGAATTATTATTAAAAGGATTCTTCGATCGGATAGAAACCCTGAGTAACCCGAATGGAATTGATTCTGCTCTTTTGAAAAGTACATTCGATGTAATTCTTTTAGATATGAACTTCCGGAATGGTGTTAATAATGGCAACGAAGGTTTGTTCTGGCTATCCCGGATTAAAGATAAAAGAGCCGGGCAGCCGGTTGTTTTATTTACAGCTTATGCCGATATTGATCTGGCTGTTGAAGGAATGAAAAACGGAGCAACAGATTTTATTACCAAGCCCTGGGATAACGAAAGATTAATCGCAACTCTTTTGAAAGCAGCTGCATCTCAAAAGAGTTCTGTGAAATCAAATAGCAAGGGGACTTCAAAAGAGAAACGAATGTTTTGGGGAAAGTCTGCCCGGATGCTTCAGCTAAAAGATCTCGTTGAGCGTATAGCTACTACAGATGCTAATGTACTGATCACGGGAGAAAATGGTACGGGAAAAGAGATGCTTGCCCGCGAGATTCATGCACTTTCTGCCCGAAAAAGCAATGCTTTTGTGACGGTTGATATGGGAGCAATTCCGGATACTCTGTTTGAAAGTGAGCTGTTCGGATATATAAAAGGAGCTTTTACAGATGCCAAGACCGATAAGAAAGGAAAGTTCGAAATGGCAGATAAAGGAACACTGTTTATGGATGAAATAGCGAATATGCCTCTGATGCAGCAAGTAAAACTGCTCTCATCTATGCAAACACGTGAGGTTATTCCGGTTGGAGGCTCCAAACCTGTCCCTGTAAATATTCGGTTGATTTCAGCCACAAACGCAAATTTGCCTTATCTGGTCAGGGAAAATGCATTCAGAGAAGATTTATTTTACCGGATCAATACCATCCATATACAAATTCCTTCACTCCGGGATCGCATAGAAGACCTGGAAAGCTTTGCCGGTATATTTATAGAAAAATATGCTGCCAGATATGGGTTTGAGACTCCTAAAATATCAAAAGAAGCACTGCATAAACTTAGTCTGTACAGCTGGCCGGGAAATATACGGGAACTCGAGCATGCAATAGAAAAAGCGGTGATTATGTGCAGCGGAGGAATGATAAGGGAAGATCTCTTTAGCTTCAGAAGTGATAGCGTCACAACAAGTGAAGCGAGCTCCTCAGTGCAGACGCTTGAAGAGATGGAACGAATTATGATTGAACAATCCATACAGGAGTGTGAGGGTAATCTATCAGCAGTCGCACAGCGCCTGGGTATCAGCCGGCAGACTCTTTATAATAAGATGAAGAAATTCAACCTTTAGCCTATGTTCCGATTTATATATAGCAAACTTATTTCTTTAATTTTACTGCTGTGCCTGTGCACAGGAGGAATCTGCTATTTTATTTTTGGCTCTGAATCGGAATATCGGGGAATAATAGCCGGTACGCTCTGCCTCATTGCTTTGATTACATTCTTCCGGATTATCCGCTCTTACCGCTATGAAATGCTTAAAGTTCAATATTTACTTGAAGCTGTAGAGAATAGCGACTATACCTTCCGGTTTGCTGAACGAAACACAAAAGGAGTAGAGATTGTTACCAACAAGACCCTGAACCGTGTTAAAGATATCCTTTTACAGACCAAGCAGGACATCATTGCACAGGAACAATACTTCGAACTTATTCTTGATAAAAGTCTCACAGGCTTTATCGTCAGTGATAATAAAGGCCATATCCATCAAACCAATCAGGCAGCATTAGATCTTTTAGGACTATCCGTACTTACACATATATCACAAATAGAACGCACGGCTCCGGAATTTCAGATAAACGAAGAGTTACAGGGCGAAGGGAAACAAATAAGAGTTTCGACGACGAATGGTATCAGACATATATCTTTACGCGGGACTTCTTTCAAAAGAAAGGATGAAGAGCTATTGATTATCACACTTAACGACATCAGCTCCGAACTGGATGAAAAAGAACTGGAATCCTGGATACGGCTTACGCGTGTGCTGACTCATGAAATCATGAACAGTATTGCTCCCATCCGCTCCGTGAGTGAATATCTGTTGCAAACAGACAATTATGATAAGTCTGAATTGCGCAAGAGCTTAGATATTATACATAACACATCGGGAAATCTGATGAACTTCGTTGAACACTACAGACGTTTCGCACGTATACCTCCTGCCCGCAAAGAAGAGATCCGTGTAGAAGAAATTCTGATGCAATGCCGCCGCATGATGATTAACGAAGTAGCCGGACACGTAAAATTATATGTGGATACAGATGATGTGACTGTTCCTCTTCTTGCAGACAGAGGACAAATCGTACAGGCAATTATTAATCTTTTACGAAATGCGGCAGATGCAGTCAAAGAGAAAGAAAACGGACGCATAAAACTTTCCGGCACTTATATTCCGGAAAGTAACCGCTGGATTATTGGCATTGAGAACAATGGAGATCCTATATCCAAAGAGATGCAGGAACAGATATTCATTCCTTTTTTCACAACTAAAGAAGGTGGATCGGGCATCGGACTGAGCATATCTAAACAGATTATGCGCAATCATCAGGGTAATTTGCAACTAACTCAATCCAATAAAGAAGCAACACTGTTCTCGCTCATCTTTTAAAACGAACCATACATATTCATCCGGCCTTCTTTAGACGGACTAACCCAAGGAGCGAATAAATATCCTTTCAAGAAATAATCTTATCAACAACTTGTTAATAACTGGCGTGAGAGCTTTATACAAAGGCTTTCACGCCAGTTTTATATCCATATATCATATCTGCCTGTACGATTTTACTACTAATTCGTACAATATTTTCATGTTCACGTACAGATTTATCAGCAATACGTACAAATCTGCCTTTGCGAACCCCGTTTATCCGACAATTTTGCCATCGACAAGTATGTCTCGTATCCTGAGATATACCAAACCAGACAGATAACCTTATTAAACTGTGAAATATGAAGAAAAATCTATGGATGGGTCTTACATTTCTGGCGAGTAGTGCTTTTGCAGCACAATACGATTTAAAGTCGCCGGATGGGAAGATCCAGATTCAAATCGAGACAGAACCTGTTGCCACGTATTCTGTAAGTTTTAATGGAAAAGAAGTTTTAGCACCTTCTCCTTTTTCTATGACATTCGACAACGGAGAAACAATCGGAAGTAAGCTAAATGTTATTTCTACAAAACGGGATTCAAAAAAAGAAACACTGAGACCAGTTGTCAGACAAAAAAGTGAAAGTATTCTGAGTAACTACAATGAGCTTACACTGAATGCCAAAAACTACAAAGTACATTTCAGAGCCTATGACGATGGTATAGCCTATCGCTTTGAGACCAGTTTCCCGAAGAATAAAATAAAAGTGATCAGCGAAGAAGTTGCCTATTGCTTTCCGGGAGATTTCAAGACTCTCTTTCCTGAAGAAAAAAGTGTAATCTCGCCACAACAGGCACTCTATAAAGATCTGAAACTATCGGAAATCCAGACCGACAAATTCTGTAGCACTCCTCTTATCGTGAAACCGGACGACAGTACACGTTTGTTAATTACCGAATCTGATCTGGAAAGCTATCCGGGCATGTTCCTTAAGAAGCAGAACGAAAAAGAACTGGGTGGTAAGTTTGCTGAATTTGCCACAGCCGAAAAAGAAACGAAAGATCGGATTTGCTATCCGACTAAAAGAGCCAATTATCTGGCTGAAACAAAAGGAAAGAGATCTTATCCCTGGCGTACAATGGTTATCAGTAAAAATGACAAAGATCTGATAGACAACCAGCTGGTTTATAAACTAGCTCCTGAAGCTGAATCTAAAAATGATTTCTCATGGGTGAAACCTGGCAAAATATCCTGGGACTGGTGGAATGCTTCCAGTGTTTACGGAGTGGATTTCAAGTCCGGAATCAATACGGATACGTACAAATACTTTGTTGATTTTGCTTCAAAATACGGTATTGAATATGTCGTTATAGACGATGGCTGGTCCGAAGACTGGGATGTGACCAAACCTATTGCCGAAATGAATATGGAGGATCTTATAGATTATGCTGATAAAAAGAACGTAGGCATTATCCTTTGGGTTTCCTGGGTACCTTTCGAGCAAAAAATGGATGAAGCATTTGCACTTTACGAAAAATGGGGTGTCAAAGGACTGAAAGTAGATTTCATGAACCGCGATGATCAGCGTATGGTTGACTTCTACTATAATGTTGCACGCAAAGCCGAAAAACATAAGATGCTGGTTGATTTCCACGGATCATATAAGCCTACAGGATGGTCACGTACATTCCCGCATGTAATGACTTCGGAAGGAGTTGCCGGACTGGAAAACTGCAAGTGGTCTGCCATTGCTACTCCTAAACATAATGTGACTCTTCCGTTTATCCGCATGGTAGCGGGACCGATGGACTATACACCCGGAGGTATGAATAATCTGCACGAAAAAGATTTTAAGATCTGGTTTGATACGCCTGCGGCAATCGGTACACGCTGCCATCAGCTGGGCATGTATGTCGTATACGAAAGTCCGCTGCAAATGCTGGCTGATTCACCGACTCACTATTACAAAGAAGATGATTGTATGGAATTCCTGAGCAAAGTTCCTGTTGTATGGGATGAAACGCGTGTACTTGAAGGTGAGATAGGAGAACACATTGTAGTAGCCAGAAGAAAAGGAGATAAATGGTATATCGGAGGAATGACCGGTGAGAAAGGAAAAACATTTGATGTGAAGCTTGACTTCATAGACGGAGAAAAAACCATGACTAGCTGGGAAGACGGAACAAACGTTGCTATGCAGGCAAGAGACTATGCAAAGAAAACAAAGAAGGTGAGCAAGGGTGATACGATTTCTTTGAATATGTATGATGGCGGAGGATATGTAGCAATTATTGAATAATGATTTTTTAATCCTTTATTGTATAACCTAATTTATATTATTGTGAAAAAATCAAAGCTAATGAGGCCTGGCTTACATCCCTTACTCGCTAAAGGAATAGCCCTAATCTTATTTTCTATGCTTTGCCCTTTGGTAGTCTATGCACAGTCAATCGAAGTCAGAGGTATAGTCAGAGACGCTGCCGGTGAACCTGTCCCGGGTGTAAACATTGTTGTTAAAGGCACAACAAACGGATGTGCCACAGACTTGGATGGACTATACGCTATCAAAGTCGACGGAAAAAAGGATATTCTGGTTTTCACGTCGGTCGGGTACAACACAAAAGAAGAACCTGTAAACGGACGAAAAACAATCAATGTAGTATTAACCGATAACCAGCAACTACTCGATGATGTAGTAGTTGTTGGTTACGGAACACAAAAGAAAGCTACCGTTACCGGAGCGGTTTCGAGCGTAAAAGGAGAAACACTGAAATCCTCCGGAGCAACCAACCTTTCCAACTCTTTTGCAGGACGCATTCCGGGTGTTATTGCAACGAATCGTTCAGGCGAGCCGGGGGCTGACTGGTCAGACATTCTTATCCGCGGTAAAGGTACTCTGAATAATAACAAACCTTTGATCGTTATTGACGGAGTAGCCAACCGCGACGGACTGGAACGGTTAAGTTCGAATGATATCGAATCGGTAACAGTACTGAAAGATGCTTCGGCAGCTATTTACGGGGCACAAGCTGCAAACGGGGTTATTCTGGTTACAACTAAATCCGGAACAAACTCAAAACCAACCATAACATACAACGGATCTTTTACGATGTCGCAAAATACGCGTACACCTGACCTGATGAATGCGTATGAATTTATGGTTTACGATGACGAAATTAAAAATCATCTGGGACAACAACCATTGTATGAAAATATCAAAGGCGGATACCTGGATGGAACTATTGATCATCTGCAATATGGAGATACAGACTGGATGGATGTGATCTTCCGCAGCTGGGCACCTCAGACACGCCACTCACTATCGGTATCAGGTGGTACGGAGAAAGTAAAATATTATATTTCCGGAGATTATTTATATCAGGAGCCTCAATATAATAATACTGTCTTCAATTTCAATACAGCTCAGATCCGTTCTAATATTGATGCACAAATCACACGTGACCTGAATATCGGCTTGCAATTATCCGGACGTAAAGAAAAGCGGAACAACTCTATTTACAACTCCGGACAGATGTTCTGGGAAGCATTCAATACATATCCGTACCTCTATGACTATTATCCGAACGGACTTCCGGGTCCGGGACTGGCATGGGGTAATAATCTGGCTATCCTGGCATCCGGAAAAGAAACAGGATATGACCGGATTGATGATTTCTTTGCTGATTCTAAAGTGAGCTTCAAACTTGATATGCCATGGATAACCAAAGGACTATCCGTTTCGGGATATGCAGCTTTCGACTTCCGTTTCAACAACCGCAAACAGTTCTGGGATATGTGGGATACGTACAGATACAATCCCAAAACCGGCGATTATGATAAACAAACAACTAACGCAGATTATAACATCAATCTGAATCAGAGCAGCGATAATAGTCATACGACAACTCTTCATGCCAGAGTAGCTTATGAGCGTGTATTCGGTGATCACAATGTCAGTGGTTTTGTTGCCTATGAGCAATCTCAGTATAAAGGCGAGAACTTCTGGGCATGGAGAGGTTATTACCTGAGTAATAAAATCGATTATCTGGATGCAGGTTCCGATAAAGATAAAACGAACGGCGGAAAAGGATATATATCTGCCCGTCAGAATTTCTTCGGTCGTCTGAACTACGCATATAAGGATAAATATCTGGCTGAATTCACTCTACGTCACGACGGATCTATGAACTTTGCCAGTCAGAAACGCTGGGGAACATTCCCGGGAGTTTCGTTAGGATGGCGTTTGAGCGAAGAAAACTTCATACGCAATAATGCGTCATTTATTGATGATCTGAAATTAAGAGGGTCATGGGGTAAACTGGGTAATGACCGCGTTGACCCGTTCCAGTATCTGAGTACTTATGTAATGGAAAACGGTGCTATTCTCGGAACAACCCCCGAACAGGATAAAGGATTCAAACCCGGACGTATTGGTAATCCTTACATTACCTGGGAGAAAGTAGACACTAAAAACATCGGCATAGAAGGCGTATTCTGGAATCAGATGTTTGGGTTCAGTCTGGAATATTTCCATCAGAAACGTACAGATATCCTGACTCCGAAACAGGCTTCAATACCAAACTATACCGGATTAACTCTTCCGGATCAGAATATAGGACGAATTCAGAATCAGGGATTCGAAGTCATGCTGAACCATCGTCATAAAATTGGAAATGTAACTTATAACATCGGTGGGAATCTTACGTTTACAAAGAATAAGATTCTTTTCTTTGACGAAGCCGAAAACACTCCTGAATGGCAACGAAGAACAGGCCACCAGATTGATTCATGGCTTATCTATAAGACTGACGGCATTTATCAGAACACAGATGAAATCAATAATTCACCTCATCTTCCGGGGACAAGACCAGGCGATATCAGATATATTGATATAGATGGCGACGGAGAGATTACATCCAATGACCGGGTCAGAGATTATTCAAGCAATGCTCCCGAACTTGTTTATGGTATTAATCTGGGTATGGAATGGAAGGGTATTGAGTTCAATATGCTATGGACCGGACAAGGACGTGCCACACAAATGATTGTTCCTTATTCCTATAATATAGACCGTGAATTCTATAAAAACCGCTGGACTTCAGCTGAGGAAACGCCAAATGCCAAATATCCGCGTGCGTTTAATAAAGATGATCGCATCAACAATCTCTGGTCTGATTTCTGGCTGTACGATGCTTCTTTTATTCGTCTGAAAGATGTACAAATTGCCTATAACTTACCAACCAGCTGGATGCAGAAAGTCGGTATGAACAGTGTTCGGGTTTATGTCATTGGCAGTAATCTATTCACTATTGATAAAATCAAGTTCCAGGATCCTGAATCGAGTGCAACTTCTGCCGGACAATACTATCCGCAACAGCGCACGATAACATTCGGATTAAATGTAAGTTTCTAATTAAAAAAGCATGACGATGAAAAACAAAATATTTAAAGGAATTTGTGCAACGGCATTGCTCGGAAATATGCTCGCTTGCAACGTACTGGACGTTGAACCTCTTGATTCTTATACTGAGAATAGCATTTTTACAGATCCTGCACTTACAGAGGCTTATGTAAAGAAGAACTATGCTATACCCCGAAACGGCTGGGGACAATCAGCTATGCGTTTTATTTCGGATGAATGTATGAATAACTTCAACTGGCAAAGTGCATGGACGCTGAATCAGGGGGAAATGACTCCCGATCAGACAGGAGGATTCAGTACATGGAATGATTATTACTGGAACATCCGGAACTGTAATATATTTTTCAACAATATTGATAAACTCCAGACTGATGAAGCGAAACGGAATCTGCTTATTGGCGAGATGACATTCTTCCGTGCTTATTATTATATGGATCTCGTAAATAAATTCGGAGGAGTCCCGTTAATTACGCGCACTTTTGAACTGGATGATCCGGAAATGATGATTCCGCGAAATACCTACGAAGAGTGTTCAAACTTCATTATTGCTGAATTTCAGAAAGCATCTGAATTACTTCCTGAAAAGCATTCCGATAAGAACTTCGGCCGCGCAACGAAAGGTGCCGCCCTGGCTCTTAAATGCCGGATGGAACTTTATGCAGCAAGTCCCTTATGGAATAAATCAAACGATGTCAGTAAATGGGAAGCAGCAGCTCAAACGGCAGAACAGGTTATGGCTATGGGCTACTCGCTGGATCCTGACTACAAAGGATTATTCCTGAATCATATGAGCCCTGAGATTATATTTCAGCGTTTATACAATACTGAATTCGGACATTGGTTTGACTGGCAGAATACACCCAACGGATGGAACGGATATTCTGCTACGTGTGTACTCCAGAATATGGTAGACAGTTATGAAATGGAAGATGGTTCTATGCCTGATCCGGCTCTTTATGCTACAGCTAAATCCAACCCGTGGAAAAACAGAGACCCTCGCCTTTATGCGTCTGTTGTATGTGATGGTCAGCCTTTCCGAAATGGAGTTGTTGATTTCTGGGTGAATGAAGATGGCAAAACGGGCGGTTCGGACAGTGAGTTTGGAACCGATGCCTGGAACTATTCCAAAACACACTATACGATCCGTAAATTCATGGATGAATCACTCGTGAATATCTGGTCTGACAAAGGAAAACAACCATGGATCTATTGCCGTCTGGCTGAGGTTTATCTCAATTATGCCGAAGCTAAGTTTCATATGGGTGAAGAAGCTACAGCACGTGAATACGTAAATAAAGTTCGCAAAAGAGCCCGTGGCGGAGTTGATGGCATTGTTCCGGATATCACAGAATCAGGCGATGCGCTTTTAAAACGGATACAGCACGAACGCAAAATTGAACTTGCTTTTGAAGATCACCGCTATTATGATGTTCGCCGCTGGATGATCGCAGAGCAAACAGAAAACTTCATGGCGCAGGGTATTAAAATTGTACGGAAAGAAAACGGAGATAAGAGTTATTCGTTCATCAATGTTCAGGAGCGAAGATTCTTTCCTCAGCATTATCTGTTCCCTATCCCTCAGTCTGAAAGAAACAAGAATGAATTACTGGAGCAAAATCCGGGATATAGCAAGTAGGGTTTTATAAAAAGTTTCGGGAATGTTTCACAATGTTCCCGAAATTTTATTTCTTTTGTACAACAACAAATTACTACTATGAATAAACGCACATTATACGGGCTAATGATGGCCTGTCTTTTATATTCTTCCGGCACAGAAGCTCAAAACAGATGGAAAACTACTCCGCAGGGAGCTATAAACTGGACGCTGGATGAACGTGTACCTCATTCTGACCACATCGAAATGAGTGGCAAAAGAATGGCTGCCGTACTTCGTTATGGCGTAAATGCACAAAATCAATTTATCCTTAATAAAAGTTTGGTATGGCCGATGCTACGAACCATCCCGAACGATACACATGCCAGCCTGATGTGTCGCTTTCAGATCAGTCTTCCTGAGCTTATCATCGTAAACGGTCTATCCCTGACCGATGAATCTGTAAAGAATATATCACTGCAAGGCTTAATGACAGTCAACAGCGATTTTACAATCGGACGGAACGGTATCTTATCCTTAAAGCGCGAAATTGCTCCTTCGACCGAACTTCCGGCTCTGCTGGAATTATATACTCTAAAAAACAATGGCACAAATCCGTTAACCATAGAAGTACCTGTGACTGAATCTATGATTGAAACGGATCCGGCTAAAGGAGTAAAAGGTAGTTATTGTGCCGGATATATTATTAACAATCCGGGAACTTATCAACTAAATCCGGGTGATTCGCTTTCGCTTTCTGCATATACAATAGCCTATGAGAAAGGGAAAAAAGAAAGAATTGATGATGTCGCCGGCGAAATAGGCAAACGCAAAGATCTGGTTCATGACTGGACGAATAATCTGGTACTCGAAACACCTGATTCCACACTTAACACCATGTTCGCTTTCTCTAAAATAAGAGCCGGCGAAAGTATCTATGAAACAAAAGGCGGACCGATGCACGGACCGGGAGGAGAATCCTATTATGCGGCAATATGGGCCAATGATCAGGCTGAATATATAAATCCGTTTTTCCCGTTTCTGGGCTATGAATACGGAAATCAGTCTGCCGAAAATTCGTATCACCATTTTGCACGCTTCATGAATGATGAATGGAAACCCATTCCCAGTTCCATTATAGCAGAAGGAGATGATATATGGGCAGGTGTAGGCGACCGCGGCGATGCAGCCATGATTGCTTACGGAGCTGCACGTTATGCTCTGGCTTCGGGAAATAAACATACAGCCGGAGAGTTGATGCCTCTGATTGAATGGTGTCTGGCTTATTGCAATCATAAACTTAATGCAGAAGGCGTTGTTGCTTCCGATACTGATGAGCTGGAAAACCGTTTCCCTTCAGGAGATGCTAATCTATGCACCTCATCGCTTTATTATGATGCTTTACTCTCGGCATCCTATCTGAGTAAAGAACTTGGAAAAAGTGCTCAGGCAGCTAATTATCAGAAACAGGCAGTAAACCTCAGAAAGGCAATGGCTGCTTATTTTCCGGCAAATGTAGAAGGATTTGACACATATGCTTACTACAAAGGAAATGATATTCTCCGCTCCTGGATTTGCATTCCGCTCACAGTGGGTATATATGACAAGGCTCCGGGGACAATCGAAGCTCTTTTCTCTCCGCGCTTATGGACTAATGACGGACTACTGACGCAGGCAGGAAGTGAAACATTCTGGGACCGCTCTACGCTTTATGCCCTTAGAGGTGTATTTGCAGCAGGAGAAACGGAGAAAGCCATGAAATTTCTGAAACATTATTCAAATGCCCGTTTGCTGGGCGAGCATGTTCCTTATGCCATTGAAGCATGGCCTGAGGGAAGTCAGCGCCATCTTTCAGCCGAAAGTGCTCTATACGCCAGAATCATTACCGAAGGTGTATTTGGTATTCGTCCGGCAGGTCTGAAATCATTTACTCTTACCCCACGGATGCCGCAGGAATGGAATCAGATGGCTTTACGCAAAATACGTGCTTTTGATGCTGAATTCGATATACAGGTTGAGCGCAAAAACCAGAAACAACTTACGGTCAGTCTTATAAAAGACGGTAAAGTGTTTCATAAGAAAAACATCGACGAAGGGAAAACCTATCTGTGTAATTTATAAAACAAAAAGAGAGTATGAAGCTATTTCTTAAATACTGTACCGGGCTCTTATTATGGTTGCTCTGTTTTACTCTGCATGCTTTTAACTACAACTTTCTGCATCTGACGATTGATGACGGATTATCCAACAATGCTGTTTACAGCATCTTTCAGGATTCCAAAGGTTTTATGTGGTTTGGTACAATTGACGGCATTCATTGTTTCGACGGAAAGCATCTGCGTGTAATCCGCAATAATAACCCGGAAGTATACGTGGGCAACCTGATCTGTAGTATTGCTGAGGATAATCAGCAAAGATTATGGGTCGGGACTGATCACGGACTGGCTTTGTATTGTCTGAAAGAAGAAAAGTTTATACCACTCCCTGCAACCGGAAATACTGACAGACTTTCGGGAACACGCATACACGATCTCTATATGGACAGCCATAAGCGGATGTGGATTGCAACAGCTACAAACGGATTGTTTTATTTCGATCTGAAGAGCCGGAATCTCCGTCACTTCAGCCCGGATGAGCTTCCCACAGCAAATGTCAGAGATATTATGGAAGATAAGAAAGGTCAGATCTGGCTGACTCTTCCCGGAACAGGTGCAGTTTGCTACGATGAAACACAAAATAAATACAGAACCTACAGCAATCCCGACGTTCATTCGGGATTGCTAACTTTTGAAGACTCACAGGCCAATATCTGGCTGGGAACAGCAGGCAAAGGATTATTCCGGATTGATCCGGAGACAGGAGCAATCAGTCAGGTCATTAAACCCACTAAAGACTATCCGCTTTTGCAAATCCGCAGTATGACTGAATTTCGCCACGGAGAATTGCTGTTAACTTCAGATGAAGGACTCATTCATTATTTTGTGCAAACAGACCGTTTCGAAATTATAAAATGTAATCCGGCCTACGATGCAGGACTGAACGATAATTATCTCCATGCAATCTTCATGGACCAGGAAAAAGGAGTCTGGATCGGCAGCTATTTTGGTGGCATCAATTATATTTCTCCTACATCTGATAACTTCAGGCACTACTCTTCTCACAATTATCCTTTCAAGGGAAAAGTGATCAGCGCATTTGCGAAAGACGAGTATGAAAATCTGTGGATTGGAACCGATGATTCGGGATTCTTTTACTGGGACAGAGGCAATAACTCGTTTAGGAGCTTCCAACCTCAATCCGGCAATCACAACTCCCCCACGTATCAAAACGTTCACGCGCTTCTCCCCGACGGCGACAAACTATATATCGGGATGTATATGGGAGGGCTTGATGTACTTGATCTGAAAACTAATAAGATCCGTAATTATCAGCCGGAAGACAACAACCATTCGCTTTACTCTTCAGGTGTGTATGCTTTGTACAAAGATTTTTATGGTAAAATATGGGTAGGCACATCGGGCGGATTAAATAGCTATAACCCTCACAATGACAATTTCGACCGTATCCCCGAAGTTGCAAATGCTGATGTGACTACTATTCTGGAAGATCAAAAAGGATATCTGTGGGTAAGTACGCTCGGTAACGGGGTGTTCAGACTTAACCGAAAGACCGGAAAATGGGAATCGTTTAAGTTTTCACCTCATCAAAAAAAGTCAATTCCTGCAAATAAAGTAACCACTATCACACTGGATGATAATAATCAACTCTGGTTTGGTACTGACGGAGGCGGATTGTGCCGTTTCGATTACGGGAAAAATGAGTTTATCGATTATACCTCACCCGACTTTCCTAGTAAAGTGATCTATAAGATAATTTCAGAACACGATATTCTGTGGATATCAACCAGCAAAGGGCTTATGAAGTATAATCCCGGGTTGAACAGCTTGCAGGTTTTTAATAAGTTTGACGGATTGCAGGATAATCAGTTTTCGCCCAATGCCGGTGTGAAGATGAAAGACGGTACATTGTTTTTCGGAGGCATTAACGGATTCAGCGGTTTTAAGCCTTCAGCCATTATTCAGAATAACCGCATACCAACAGTCGTGCTGACTAACTTTCAGCTTTTCAATAAGAAAGTACGGGTTAATCAGGATGATTCTCCACTGAAAACATCGATTACCTATACCGATGAACTGATACTAAAAAAAGAACATTCTATTTTTAGTCTGGAGTTTGCCGCACTCAGCTTTACCGGAGCGCATAAAAACAGGTATAAATATCAGCTCGAAGGATTCGAATCCGAATGGACCGAAACAACAAATGAACCGGCTGTGACTTATACAAACCTGCCGGCCGGGAAGTATATTTTCCGGGTGAAGGCATCCAACGGCGACGGAATATGGAATGATGCCGGAGTCGCATTGCCAATTACCGTTTTACCTCCTGTGTGGCTTTCGTTTCCATTCCTGATCGGGTATCTTATACTCTTTATATCACTGCTCGTTCTATATTTCCAGTATTTGCGGCGACGCCATAAAAAAGAGATTGCTTATCTCTCTATTGAGAAAGAGAAAGAAATCTATTCAACGAAAATCAATTTCTTTACTCATATCGTACATGAAATACGCACTCCTCTGACTTTGATTCTGGGACCTCTGAAAAGCATTATGCATACGGGTGGAGAAATCAAAGATGTAATGCCTCAGCTCGAACTGATGGAAAGAAACGGAACACGCCTGCTGTCTTTAGTAAATCAGCTGATGGATTTCCGGAAGATAGAAGATGGCGGACTTTCCGTTATCCCGCAGCAAACATGTCTGAATGAACAACTGGAAGATTTATATAAGCGCTTCCGTTTCTCGGCGGAACTAAAAAATGTGACACTGAAATTAGAAATGCCTGATGAGTCTTTTTATGCTTTAACAGACGAGGATGCGTTTATCAAAATAATGAGTAATCTGCTGAGTAATGCACTCAAATTTACCCGTGATAAAATTACGCTGACACTCCGAAGTGCTGACGATTCGTCCGCGATAGAAATAATCGTGACCGACAACGGACCGGGAATTGATCCGAAAGAGCAGGAGAATATATTTAAACCCTTCTATCAGATCAAGGAAAGTCAGCCTGCCGATTATATCGGTACGGGCATCGGATTATTGCTTGTCCGCAAATTAACTGAAATGCAGAACGGAAGCGTCTCTATTGAAAGCAGCAAAGGACACGGAGCTAGTTTCATGATCCGTCTTCCGCGCATATACCCTGAGCAGGCTCCGCAACAAGATGATTTGAAGGAAAAACAAAACGAGACCTTATCCGGAACGTTGCAAACAATACAGCGAAGAGCTACCGTTCTGCTGGTAGACGATAATCGCGACCTGTTGCTATTTCTGGAAGATACTCTTTCGTCTCAGTACCATACATCTTCATGCATGGATGGTAATGAAGCAATTGCATTTTTAAAGAAAGAAACGGTTGATCTGATCATCAGCGATGTGATGATGCCTAATATGGACGGAATGGAGTTATGTGCAGCCATTAAAAAGAATATTCTGACAAGTCATATCCCTGTATTGCTTCTGACAGCCAAAGTAGGTACGGAAGATCGGATTCAGGGACTGGAAAACGGAGCCGATGTCTATATCGAAAAGCCCTTTTCGCCGGATGTACTGAAAGCACAGATAGCCAGTCTGCTCAGTAACAGAGAGCGTGTCCGTAAGAACTTCCGCGAAGAAGTATCGGTTCCGCTGACATCGGTTGCATCAACAAGAGTGGATGAAATATTTCTGGATAAGATACACCGCTTCATTGAGGAAAACCTCTCTGATACTCAATTATCTGTAGACACAATCGCCAAAGAAGCTGGCATGGGGCGTACGAATTTCTTCACAAAAGTAAAGTCGCTGGCAGGTGTAACACCCAATGAGCTGATTCGTGTGATCCGGTTGAAGAAGGCCAGAGAGTTTTTTGATGAAGGAGAAAGCTGTATCAGCGATGTCTGTTTTCGTGTGGGATTTTCATCCCCGTCTTATTTTAGCAAATGCTTCCAGCAACAGTTTGGCATCAGCCCCTCGGAATATGTTAACTCAAGAAAAATGCAAAGTGAATATGCATAATCTCTGATCATTATCAGACCGTAAAAGCCCCTTTATCCATACCGGATAAAGGGGCTTACCATTTTAATAACCCAGAAAAATAAAACATTAAAGAGAAGATAATACCTGTTTCGTTTCGCCAGGCTCTATCTGTATTTCTATATATGCCAGTTTATTTCCCAAAACATCATAATCATACTGCACAGCCTCTTTGCGCGAATCAACAATGCAATAGGGCTGAGGATTCTGAAACATTGCTTTCCAGGTAAGGACGTGCGGCGTGTTATTTGTCAGCTCCGTTTCTGTTTTCGAAAGATGCCTTACATTGACATATCCTCCCAGAAGCGCCAAATCTCTGATCTCTGCCCAGTCTGATTCATTCTGAAATTTCGCACAGGTTGCAATCTTCATTTCCGAAGCATCGGGCTGTATTCCCATATATCCTGTCACCACGCCCTCTACAACTCCATAAGATACTTCGGGATATTCGGCTCTTGGCAATTGTTTCAGCATATTCAGATGTTTATACGCTTCATCATTCTGATTGTATTTGTAGTAGATTACCGGAAAATGGGATCTGTTTTCGATATTCCAGTCTTTAGTTCCGATAGCAGCCAGTGTAGCCGCTACTCTATCTCTGTTCTCTGTCGCATTAAACCATAACAGGAATGGACCAACTTCATGATACAGCTCCTGTTTGCCGGCTCTGCGGAAAGTATAGTACGTATTTGCCGAATCGCACCACCATTCATTCTCCAGCAAGTCTCTGTACACTTGTGCCTTCTGAGCATAGAGCTGCTTTTCAGAATCATTTCCCTGTAAAGCGGCCATTTCCGAACGCGCTGTAAGTCCGGCATAAATAGTGGAAACCAGATCTGCACTTGCTGTTACATCATAAAAACTTTCGACATAGGAAGGAAGCCCTCTGCATGTATGAAAGCGATTGTTCATGTCCATAGGTTGAGGAGCATTCATAAACACTTCACGAGTCATAATCTGATCGGGTTCCAGTGCCCATTTAGCAATGTACTGATTCACGCTTTTATCAAAGAAATTCACAAAAGCCGGATCTTTGATATACATAGAGTCGCCCGTCCAGTTAAAAAGACGCTGACAGGCAAACATCACATCAAAATTGGCATTCAGATTATACCAGAAAGCCTGATCGTTTTCATAATCAACCGGTGCCGGCTCATTATGGCGATTAATTTCCCAATAGGAACACCAGTCACGTGATTCGGATATATTTTCGGCAAACTTTGTAAACATATTCTGATTATGTTTTTTGAGACCAAGCACCTCTGCCCCTATTGATTGATGCGATACATCCCGCATACAAAAGGCTTCGCGCTGTGGCAATGCAGCTTCATACCAGAACCCGACAGGATCCAGACTATCATGAGCATATGACAATGCCATATCCCTTGCCCAATCATAACTGTTTACAACCGCTGTATCGGATGACCTGAATTGTGCAATCCCGGAAGATGGTATATACTGATGAGGAGATTGTTTAGATCCCGAACAGGAAACGAATAAAAGAATAGCAGGGAAAAGAAATAGTTTTTTCATACTTACTGATATTAGTGTTCTGGCACAAATATCAGGATTACAGAGAATAAGAGCTGACAGAATCGTACAAATCAGTAATAATATCGTACAAGTTAGCTGTATTTGCGGCATGTTAAGAGGTATATCAACCAATAAACCTGCTACCGGGATGAATCATACGTTCATTGCAGCGGAAGCATACGTATTATTAACCGGAGAGAAAGGTTAGATTAATTTTTTTCAAAGCAGGAATAAGTTCTTTCGCAAGCTTGATTAATTTGTACGATGTACGTCTCCTTGGAAGGAGATGTACATGTCCCTAAAAGGAGATGTACAGGGTGAAAAAAGGAGACGTACGTCTCCTTTTTTATCGATACGGTCGAAAATAATTAATAAAAGCAGGAAATAAATTAATCAACCGTATAAGTCAAGTTATATATACGGTTGTTTGCGCAACATTAAAGGTATCAGCTGAAAGGTTCATACGTATCGGAGAAACGACTGATACCTATTCCGTTTTTTTTCGTTGCTTTAGTCCGAACAGTGTACGCATGAAATTCATTCTCCGGATTCCGAACTCAAACAATATCAGAGAAAGAATCAACGTACCGGAGATGAGGATTCCTATTTTCAGATAGACATTCCATGAAAGATCGTAAATCAGAAAACCAATAGCCAACAAAACAGTCTGATGCAAAATATAAAGCGGATAAACTGACTCATTTGCATAAGTGGTTACTGATGTCGAGATATTTAAACGGGCGGAAGAGTATCCCAAAAATGTAAGAATCCAGCTCCAGACATTAAAAACCGTCAGTACAGGCAAAAGTAAATGCAATGCCTGCATGATCAGAGTACCCGGATAAGCTGTCAAGAGCTGAAAAGCACAAAGCATAGATGTAAATAATACGACTCCCAGACTGAAATAGTATCTGCGGAAACGCTGCACACTTTCTTTAAACGCATCACCCCAAAAAGCGAAAAGAAAGCCGGACAAATAAAAGAGTGCATAATACGTGAGATTATAATAATCTTTTACCAATCCATGCGTAGAAGGATAAAGCGGTTTAAGCAGATATTCGGGAAGAAATACAATAAGAGATAGAAATACAATGCCGGCCGGAGTTGTTATTAAATGCTTTATCTTTTGCAGTAATGCCGCCCCCGGATGTTTGGCTATATAATAAAAAACAGGAGCTAAAAGCACGGCATAAATAAGCAGATACAATATGAACCATAAATGATGCCAGCTCATATTTCCCGCAGGATAAACTCCCTGAAATGCGATAGTCGACAGAAACGTAATATAAGTACCGGCAAATTCATTATTAACAAGCCTCTCAAGATATACCTGAGGGGGAACGATAAAAAACATACCAAATAAGAAGGGTAAAAGAAGCCTCTTATTTCTCTCTGCCAAAAATAGCCAAAGAGATCGTTTCCGGAAGGCGAAGGCTGTTCCCATCCCTGAAATCACAAAAAGAAGAGGCAATCGCCATTGATTGATAAATAACATGGGGTAGATAATCCAGTCTATGGTTTCATTATTCTTTAAATGAAAACTCCAGGGACTGAAAAACATTCCTGCATGATAAATAATTAATAGTAGAAAAAGTAATACTCTGAGATTGTCCAGATCATATCTGCGCATAGTGTCCGTATTTTAGAATTTACGGCAAAGCTAAAACTCTGTATCCTTGTCTGAAAAGCATTTGTGACGAATGGGTCAATCCTGTGATAAACGGGATAAATATGTTTTATACTGTTCGGAAAAATGGGAAGAATGGGTTCGGGAAACCGGTACAGGATCTTGCATAGCGGAAAGAAGCAGCATATATCCTCTGGAGTTTCCATTTACTCGTTGTATGTGCCGCATATTAATTATATACGAACGATGCACCCTCAGAATGGTCTGATGAGATGAGAAGTTCTTCTCGAAATCTGAGATGGTCAGACGGATTAATGTTTTGGTTAACTGAGAAGAGTTAAAGGTATAAACAGTCAGGTAGTTTCCGTCAGACTCGGCACATACAAACTTATCCGGCTCTATATTTATCGATTCAGCCTTTAAAGCTGTATCTATTTTAATGACATCATTTGTCTCTTCAAGACGTATTCGGGGAGTGTGCAGAGTCTGACTCTGAGTGATAGTCATAATCATTTGAATAAAAGTCAGCATCAGGACTCCGAAAAGGAAAGCATGAATCATTTCTTCAGACAGATAGTCTCCGGAAAGGTTATCGGGCATATGATATATAAAAGGGCGTATGCTATAATTCATAAGTCCGATTATAAAGAGTAAGAGTGTAAACCAGAACAGATCATATCTGAATAACTTACTTTTCAATAAAAATATTCTGCGCATATAACTGACTGCCAAATAAGCAAACAATGAAATTGCAGCCCACGAGAAACAAATGAGACTATAAGGATAATTATGCTCGCTTTTATTTACCTGAAAGGGTTCGAATATAAAAGCAAACAAAAATGTTCCGAAAAATATCAGAATCGCAATGAGCAAAAAGTCTCTTTTGAATGAATGATCCGGAAACATGGGTTGAAGCCGGATATGAGTAGTAAGAATCTTCATAATATATTTTTCGAAGGAGTAATGATAAGGCTACAAATATATGTATTTTAAGATATATAATACGGACAGATTGTATTTATTATGAATGCCAGTTACAGAGCATTTTAGAATTGAGGAGTAATGAAGATATCTGAGAATAGATAAACTAGTGATGCTATTCCGGCGTAAGTATAAACAAAAAAAGAGAGTCTTTAAATAAAGACTCTCTTTTCTTATTCCGTGGGCGAAGAAGGATTCGAACCTCCGAAGACATAAGTCAGCAGATTTACAGTCTGCCCCATTTGGCCGCTCTGGAATTCGCCCGTGCTATCGAACGATTGCAGTGCAAAGATACGATAAATATTGATACCGGCAAACTTTTACCTGCAAAAGAATGAGCGAATGTCCGATATCTGTTCAATGCGCTATTATTTCCTTATATAAAGACAGCCACATAGGGAAAAGTATATTCTGTATACTCCTTATTTTTTCACTTTCGAACGGGTTAATGACAGTGTAGGAGTTATGCTCTGATTTTCTCCGACATTCCCGGATAATATAATGATCTCATCTGAAATAATTGCAATATCATATACTTCTCCTTTCTGAGACCCGCGACCCGGATAATACAGTGCCAATTGAGATTTCTCGAGATTTAATACATAGTTAAAAGCTTCTTTATTTTCTCCCGATCCATTATTTCTTTTAACAATACTTGTCCCAACATTATCTTTCAGGAATATATATGTGTATTCATAGGTATAGTATCCAGACTTTGCTGAACCGGTCCATGCATTGCCGACCAAAGTGAAATCCGGATCGTCATCTTTGCATGAGTTAAATAAAGTGCAGGCAGAGAGAATAAGAAAGAGCGTAAGAAGTTTAATTGTTTTCATAGGTTTAATCAGAATTTGGTTATCGAATTATCAAACCTAATAAAAAAAAGGATACTATTAAACTAAAGAATATTTATATTCAGATATTTAACCAATAGCTAGTTAAGAGACAAAGAGTCCGTTAATACGGAATAGTGAATTTTATAAAACAAAAAAAGAGAGTCTTAAAAAAGACTCTCTTATATTTTCGAGCGGGAGACGGGGCTCAAACCCGCGACCCTCAGCTTGGAAGGCTGATGCTCTATCAACTGAGCTACTCCCGCAATTGCAATGATTTATTTAAAAAGAAAAGAGTCATTGCGTCCTCTTTCTTATTGAGCGGGAGACGGGGCTCAAACCCGCGACCCTCAGCTTGGAAGGCTGATGCTCTATCAACTGAGCTACTCCCGCAATTGTATTGCTTGTTGTGGGCGAAGAAGGATTCGAACCTCCGAAGACATAAGTCAGCAGATTTACAGTCTGCCCCATTTGGCCGCTCTGGAATTCGCCCGTGCTCTCTTGCGATTGCGTTGCAAAGGTACGACTTTTATTGAAAGCTGCAAACTTTGCAACAACTTTTTTTAAAATAAAATCGCAAGTTAAAGCTTAAATATTTCTGTATTTGGCATTTAAATCAGCCATTTTTATTGCAGTTACTGCTGCCTCATCCCCTTTATTTCCGTGGATTCCGCCTGCACGATCTAATGCTTGCTGCATATTGTCGGTTGTAAGTACGCCAAAAATGAAAGGTATGTCAAATTTTACATTCAGATCAGTCATTCCCTGAGTAACACCGTCACACACAAAATCGAAGTGTGGAGTATCACCTCTGACAACACAGCCTAATACAATTACTGCATCAGCTTTTGTTTGAGAAGCCAGAACTTTAGCACCGAAAGTTAATTCAAAAGTACCGGGTACTCTTTCAACAATGATATTTTCTTCTTTTGCTCCGTTGTTAATCAGAGTGTTGATTGCTCCTTCAAGAAGGGGCATTGTGATGTTGCTGTTCCATTCTGCAACAACAATACCGAACGTCATTTCTGAAGCGTTCGGTATTGTTGTTGATTCGGTACAAGCAGACAGATTTTGATATGCTGTAGCCATAAATTATTTTGTCATGCTAAGTTTAGCTCTTTCAATATACTTAACGATATCCATTGCCTCAGCTGAGTTTGGATAGTTGTTCTGAATTTTCTCATACATTTTTTGCGCACCTGCAAAATCGTTGATTGATTCAAAAGCAAGACCTGCTTTTTTAAGATAAAGCGGAGAGATCAAATCATTGTCAGCCTGATCAGCTGCTTTCTCGAAATGTTTGATACCTTCTTTTACATCATTCATCTGAACATAGCAGTCACCAATAGCTCCTACTAAAACATGAGAAACAAGTTGATCATTTGCATTAAAATCTTTCAGATATTTAATTGCTTTCTCGTAATCACCAAGTTTCATATATGAAATACCTGCGTATGCAGTAGCAAGATTTGCAGATTTAGTAATCCCGTAGTTGTTGATGATTTCTTCGAATCCCTGAAATTCAGCGTTTCCGTTCAAAGCCAGTTTAAAAGAATCGGCTTCGAAATAATGCTGTGCCTGGAACATTGCAGTAGCTGCTGCTTTTTCTTTTGGTTGAATATAACCATGTTGAAAACCCAGATATCCAGCAACAACAGCAATAGCTACCAGAAGGATGATAAATAATTTATTCTTGTTTTGCTCAAAGAATATTTCTGTTCTTGTTAGTGTTTCATGAACATTGTCTAACTGATCATGAATTTGGCTTTCTTTGTTCGACATACAAATAAGTTCTATTTTGTTATACTTTATAATTTCCGAAAATTGAATTGCAAAATTAATTTTTTTTGCAATTAAAAGAAATGAATCTTCCTTTTTTTAGCTTATAAGTCAAAACTTTCGATCACTTTTGAGCGTTTAAACCTTTTACATTCCATAACACTCGCGAAAGAAGTCAAGAGCCTGAAAAATTTCTTCTTTGTCTGCTGTCTGATTTATTTGAATTTCGCCAATATCTGACAGCATCGTTATATTAATTTCGCCCGATTCATTTTTCTTATCATGCGTCATCAACTCATAAAGAGTTTCATAGTCATTACATGTAAACGGAAATGAGCCATAGTAATTTTTAATGAAGTCTACAGCTTCGCGCAGTTTGGTTACAGGAAATCCTTTCTTGATATGCGAAAGATACAGCTCGCAGATCATACCCCACGCAACAGCATAGCCATGGGGAGTATCTCTTTTTTCACTCATAGCCATACTCTCAAAAGCATGCCCGAATGTATGTCCCAGATTTAATGCTTTACGCAATCCTTTCTCATGAGGATCCGAACCTACAATCCGCTCTTTAATTTTCACAGAGCAACCCAGTAAGCGGGTTAACTTCTCGTAGTCGATTTGTTCAAGATCAAATGCTGTGACTTTAGTCCAGGTATCCTCCGAATCTATAAGGGCGTGTTTAAGCATTTCTGCATAACCCGAGAGAAGCTCGCCATGTGTGAGAGTATGGAAAAACTCCGTAGACATGATGACATACTTTGCATTAGAAAATACACCGACTTCATTTTTCAATCCGTTAAAATTGATTCCTGTTTTCCCTCCGACTGCGGCATCAACGGCTCCGAGCAATGTTGTCGGGACATTGATAAATGTCATCCCGCGTTTAAATGTTGAAGCGGCAAATCCACCTAAATCAGTAACCATACCTCCTCCAAGATTAATAAGCAGAGATTTACGTGTTGCCTGATGATTGCTCAGATAAGTCCATACGGATGCCAGAGCCTCCAGTGTTTTATTGCGGTCGCCATCCTGGATAGTAATGACCTTACCTCTCTTCCGTACAAAACCGGGCAGTAAAGGTAAACAGCATTTCTCAGTATTTGTATCTGTCAGAATGAATATATGATCGTAGGTAGCCCCTTCAAGTACTTGTTTAAGTGCTTCGCCAACATTGTGCGTAATTAATAATGGTTGCATCATAACTCTTGGATTAAAAAAAAGGATAAAACAAGGGCTATCCGAAGCATGAAGATCTTCGGATAGCCCTACAAATATACGTATTTATCAGTATCTTTAAAATATTGATATTGATTTTCTTAGTAAAGAGTGTGTTATTTACTCAAGAACTTGTATGTCATCAATTGATAAGCAAGTCTGGCAGCCAGAAAATCAGAGGCTCTTTCTGATTCGTTCGGACAAAGTTCAACGATATCAATTCCTACGACATTGAAGTTAGCAATCACTGAACGAAGAAAATGCAATACCTGATAATACAGCATTCCTCCCGGTTCCGGTGTTCCTGTTGATGGAAGAACCGACGGGTCAAAAACATCCAGGTCAATTGTTATATAAACATTCTTAGTCAGAGTTTTCATCGCTCTTTCCTGCCAGTCATTTTCAAACATCAGTTTATGAGCAAAAAAGATACGCTCTTTGTTTGCATAAGGAAGTTCTTCCACACACATACTGCGAATACCAACCTGAGTTATCGGACACAGGCGCTGAGCCTGATACATCACACAAGCATGGTTCAACTCACTGCCTTCATAGTAAGGACGTAAATCTGAGTGGGCATCCAATTGCAAGATAGTAAGATCATCATATTTATCAGCCATTGCACGGATTGCTCCAATACTTACTGTATGATTCCCTCCGATAGTGAATGGGAATTTATTATCATTCAATAATCCTTCAACACGCTTCTGAACTTCGTTACACAGAGCTTCTGGTGTTTCATCCACTAAAACAGGCTCAGCTGTATGGATTCCATTTTTATAACCCTCTGTTTCTGTTTCAATATCGTACCACTCCAACGCAACAGAAGCATCTAATAAAGCTTCAGGTCCTTTCTCGGAGCCTTTCACCCATGTACTTGTTGCATCATAAGGTACAGGCAGTACTACTGCTTTCGCAAACTCATAATCTGAATAAGGCGATGTTAATCCTGCAAAATTTTCCATATTATTACTTTTATTATTTACGATAGGAATCGGTTTCACTTTTAGAAAAAAGGGGATAACTGAGCTTATCAGCTATCCCCTCTATCATATTATTTCTTATTCTTATATTCACTCCAGACCATGGAAGCCTTGAATTTGTAGCCTCCCTGATATTCCTGTTTTAACAGTTCGATTCCGGAAAGACCAAAATAGTTAGCCATTTCTTCAATTGTCACTGCTCCGGTATATGGATCCTTTGATTCACGCACAGCTACCGGTATCAAATGGATTGACTCAAGCTTATTTGTGATATCCACATTATCTTTTTCATATTTCTTCTCCATTTCTTTAATAAATGGCCCAATATTTGCAAAAGTATATGTGTAGTTCAATGTGTCGTATTTTGCGACAAATGAAGTTTTCCCATCCGGTGTTTTATCATTCTCGAAGTATCCTTTTATTTCAGACTCCGGAATAAACAACAAGTAAGGAGGAGCTTTATATTCATTGGCTGCAACCCCCGGCTTTTTAATACCAAATTGCAGTTTCAATGAGTTTACCTGTGCTCCTTTTACTTTCTCAATCATATCCCCGATTGGCATCGAAAGCTGAGTTGCTACTCCTGCAGGAGATTTTACGAATGTTTGTTTCAGATTCTTTTCAGGAGACAACAGGTCATCCATATTCGAATTCTTAATATCATTCATCTGAATAACCTCTTCTGTAACAAGCAAAATAGTTTTTGCTGCTGCTGTAGAATCAAGCTTACCAACATGATCATCCCCTTTTTTATCTAACTTATAAGTATAATATAAAAGAATGCGGGACTGAGAAATATTAACAATAGCTCCTTCACCATAAGAATTGGCCACATAGGTTCCTTTAAAGAAATCATTAAATGCCTGAGGCCCGGAAAAGGCTTTCTTATCGTTATTGAAGTATTCATTCGAGAATCGGGTTACCAGATTCTGGCTTAGCGGCACCTTAATGGATGGCAAATATTCTTTCTCATTCTTAATAGAATCCGAGACTCCAGAATTATTAATTGTATAACCAACGGCTCCTAAAGTAATTGATTTATCACAAAAATCAGCCGGATTAGTATTTGTATAAAAATCTTTCGCCAATGAATTATTCACTTCATAAACCGTAACTCCCATCGGAGCATCGGCATCACCTATCCATGAATTCTTCTTCGCATAAAGTAATTCCAGATGCATAGAGTCGATTGACGTAACTAATGAATCAGCTTTATCAATCAATCCTTTCGGACAATAATACTGACATAAGTAGTCAGAAGATACCGTTCCATACTCTTTATCTGTATATGTTCCTAACAACCCGTAATAGGTTCTCGCGTAAATTGAATCAACAAGAACCGTAGTTCCGTTAATCCCTAAAGTATCCGTAAAAACCTCTAACTGATCTTCGGATGGTTGAATAGACGACCCAACATCAGATAGCGTATCATCACATGCTACAAAAGCTAATGCAAATGCAGCTATAAATGGTAAAAACTTAATCTTCATACTTCTCATGTTTTTCATTGATTGTCAAAGGAAACTCTTCAACATCAAAGATCTTTTTTATTTATTGTTTGCTGCTTCCCAAACAAGATCATAGAATTCATTAAACTTGTCCATATAAACATCTGGCTGCTGATAATCAAGAACCGGAATACCTTTTGATTTCGCATACTCCATAATGTTATCATTCACCACTTCCGATCCCTGAATTACACCGTCACAGAAATCGATTACAAATTTATTTAAATCTTCGTATGATACTTCTTTTCCAATAACAGATTGCAGGTCTTCTTCTGTAATTCCATCCATTTTTACCAAATCAGAGAAATTATTAGCGAAAGGAACTTTAAAGTCCTCGCTATAAACAGACAAGACAATCTTTGCGTTAGCGAAACATGGATCATCCTTATAAGCACGTTTGATATAAAGAGCTGTTAAAGCTGCAAACCACCCGTGACAATGTACTACATCCGGTATCCAACGAAGCTTTTTCACTGTTTCAAGAACGCCGCGGCAAAAGAAGATACTTCTTTCATCGTTATCCGGGAATTCATTCCCTTCAGCATCAGTAAACAAAAATTTTCTTTGAAAATAGTCATCGTTATCAATAAAATAAACCTGCATACGCGCAGATTGTATAGATGCAACTTTAATTATAAGGGGATGATCTGTATCATCAATAATCAAGTTCATACCAGAAAGACGGATCACCTCATGTAGCTGATTTCTTCTCTCATTCACCAGTCCGTAACGAGGCATAAAAGTACGGATTTCTTTTCCGCGCTCTTGAATACCTTGTGGAAGGTTTCTGCTGATTGTTGATATTTCTGTTTCAGGTAAATAAGGTGTTACCTCTTGCGATATGAATAAAACCCTTTGTGCCATCGTACTATAAGTTATTTTCTTGTTTCTATGGTTATTCCAAATTACTTGCAAATATAATAATAATAATTTTCATATTACCAAATAGCGACCTTGAAATGCATCCCGCTCATTCATCCGGCGATCTAATCTGACTGTAAATTCATTATTTTTAATCCCCCAGTCCGGAGCCAGCAAAAGTTCTTTAGGTGACTGAGAGACAAAGCGTTCGATAACAAAATCAGGATTTAACAATTCAACAAAATCAATCGCCAGATCAATATATTCGTCTATTGTAAATAAATGAAAATCTTTTGGATTTTCAGCATACTCTTTTGCCATTTTAGTACCCCTAATCAACTGCAACTGATGAAGTTTAATCGTTGTAAGAGGTAATTTAGAGATTCTCCGCGCATGATTAATTACATCATCCGATGACTCTCCGGGCAAACCGAGAATCAGATGAGCCCCCGTATAAATTCCACGTAAAGCAGTCTTTGTAATTGTATCCACAGACTCCTGATAAGTATGCCCTCTGTTAATACGCTTCAATGTTTTATCAAGAGTTGATTCTACCCCATACTCAACCATCACAAACTTCACTTTGCTCAGATCAGTAAGATAATCCAACAATTCATCCGGCATACAGTCCGGACGTGTTCCGATAATCAGTCCTTCCACAAGGGGATGAGCCAATGCCTCTTCATATTTGCGAATTAAATCTCTGGTATCACCGTATGTATTTGTATAAGCCTGAAAATAGGCAAGATACCGCATCTCGGGATGTTTATAAGAAAAAAAGGTTATCCCTTTATCTATCTGCTCTGTTATGGTTGTTTCCGTATGACAGTAATCCGGACTAAAGGTTTGATTATTACAAAAAGTACACCCTCCAAAACCTTTAGATCCATCGCGGTTGGGACAAGTGAATCCGGCATTGATAGAGATTTTCTGTACTTTAAAAGGGAAGATCTGCCTTAAGAATGTCCCAAAATCATTATATCGTTTCATAACACTATTAGCTTAAATATACATTAAAATGCAAAGTAATGTAAAATCACAGCAACATTTTTTATTTATTTTAATTCCACAAAGTTATAGAAAATCTTGTCTATAAATAGATATATAGTACATTTGTGTTCTATAAAAGAGATTAATAATGAAAAAAAGACTATCCTTTACATTATTGTGCCTTAGTTCTATTGCTTTAAGCATGATTGCACAGAACACAACTGATTCTTTTTTGAAAGAAATAACCTCGCATAAATTTGCCAGCAAAGGAATCAAAAACTTAAGATCAACACTGGATGGAGAACACTTTACTTCCATAAACGATCAAAACGATATGATTATTAAATATTCATATCGCACAGGTAAACCTGTTGACACTCTTTTCTATACTAAAACAGCGAAAGACTGTGATTTTGAAAAATTCTCAGGATATGAATTTAGTCCTGAAGAAAGCAAAATTCTTATATATAAGGATGTAGAACCTATATATCGTCACTCTTTTAAAGCTAATTATTTCGTATACGAGATCAGACGAAATAAAATAAAACCTCTTTCAACGAGTGGGAAACAACAGGAAGCAACATTTTCACCAAACGGCCGTAATGTAGCTTTTGTGCGCGATAACAATCTTTTTCTGGTAAAGCTGGATTATGAAACAGAATCAGCAATTACGAAAGATGGAAAGATAAATGAAGTTATAAACGGGATTCCTGATTGGGTATATGAAGAAGAATTTGCTTTTTCGCGTGCTTTTGAGTGGGCTCCTGATAATTCACATATTGCATTTATCCGATTCGATGAAACAAACGTAAAAGAGTATTCTTTTGACATGTATAAAGGATTGGATCCTGCGTATCCTCAATATGAGTTATATCCGGGAGCTATGAAGTTTAAATATCCGAAGAGCGGACAGGAGAATGCAAAAGTATCGCTACATACCTATAATATCAAAACCAGAGATATTAAAACAATGGATGTGCCTTTGGATGCTGATGGTTATATTCCACGAATACGCTTTACGAGCGATCCTGAACAACTGGCTGTATTTACATTGAACAGACATCAAAATATCCTGAATATTTTTTACACAAATCCGGCATCCGGAATAAGCAAACTGGTTATTAAGGACGAAAGTAAATATTACATCAATAATGACAATCTGGATATGATTCAATTCTATCCTGATCAGATTATTTTCGCCAGTGAGAAAAGTGGAAAAAAAGAACTATATGCATATAGCCATGTCGGTACGCTTGTAAAGAAAATCACACCAGATGGAAATGAGGTTACTGGATTCCTGGGATATGACCCGGTTAAGAAAAACTATTTCTACGAGGCAACAGACGGATCTCCGATGACGCGTGCTACATTTATGACGGATTCAAAAGGTAAGACTGTAAAACTGACATCTCAAAAAGGATGGAATAAGTCAGACTTTTCGAAATCTTTTAAATATTTCATCAACAACTATTCTTCAGTTAATACACCGCCGGCTATTACTGTTTGCGATGGAAATGGCAAAACAGTCAGAACTCTGGAGGATAATCAGGAACTAATAAACAAACTGAAGAATATACCTTTCGCTAAGAAAGAATTCTTCTCGTTCACTAATTCTGACGGAAATGCACTGAACGGATGGATGATGAAGCCTGTAAACTTTAATCCTCAAAAAAAATATCCCGTTGTCATGGTTCAGTACAGCGGTCCTTTTTCTCAGCAGGTAAAAGATCAATGGAGTTTTGGCTGGGAACAGGCTCTGGTTAATGATGGCTTTATTGTTTCCTGCGTTGATGGTACGGGTACCGGAGGAAGAGGAGAAGAGTTTGCCAAACAGACATATTTAATGCTAGGTCAGAAGGAAGCCCGCGACCAGATAGAAGCCGCAAATTACCTGAAAGGATTATCATTTGTAGATTCAGATAATATTGGTATTTGGGGATGGAGCTTCGGTGGTTATACGACTCTGATGTCTATGTCTACAAGTAAAGATATTATAAAAGCCGGAGTCGCAATTGCTCCTGTAACGGATTGGAGATACTATAATACAATTTACACAGAACGTTACATGCGCACACCTCAGGAGAATAAAGATGGTTACGATAATGGTTCGCCAATCTTTCTGGCTAATAACCTAAACGGATCTCTATTATTGATTCATGGTACTGCTGATGATAATGTACAATATCAAAACACAACTGAATATGCCGCAGCCCTCGTACAGGCAAATAAACAGTTTGATATGCAAATTTACACAAACAGAAATCACAGTATAGCAGGCGGAAACACGCGATTTCACTTATATACTAAAGTTATACGATTCTATAACAGAGAGCTGAAATAAGCTCTCTGTTTGAATCAATCAAAAGTTTCTTTTCATAAAAGTACATTAGTAAACCCTCAAACTGATATCTTAACGAAGAAAACTTATTGACGAGTTTTTTGTTAAGCATTAAGGTTGGTTACTTACATCGTTTAAATGAAATCATTTAAGAATATCTTTAATAAGCATCTATTTAGTCCGGCTGTCGGCTTTATTCCAATTATCATTCTCATCTTACTGGATTTGATTATAGGATACAAACAGGCTTTATCCGTGGCTTTTCTTGCAAATGTCATAATGATTGGAATAGCTATCAAACAATTCAAGAAGCTAGTCTACAATTTTATGGTATTTGTCTCTGCTATCGTATTGATTATTCTACTTATCATTAGTCAGATTTCAAATTTTACAGATTATCTCTTCTATGTACCGACAATTATAGAGTTTACATTTATTATTGTCTTACTTGGCATATTGTTTACAAGAAAGAAAACACTGAACCTCCTCAAAATAATTTTACGGGCACAACATTATCTGGCTGTAAAAAATAGTTTTGATGAGTTTCTATGGCTAAGTAACATATTACTCAGAATTTTTTCTCTCCATTTCATCATTGTAATTATATATGAGTTATCGCCTCTGGAAAATACTGAACTGTTAAACAGGATTATCTACAGGCAGCTTCCTCTTTACACATTAGTCGGAATGTACATCTATGAGTATATACGGCTTAATATGATCGGCAAAGAAATCAAGAATGAAGAATGGATACCTATTGTGAATGAAAGCGGAGCTGTTAAAGGACGAATAGCCAGATCTGAGATGTTTAATGATACTTCAGACTTAATATTTCCTATGGTGCGTATAGCTTTGATATATGACAACATGCTATATCTGTATAAAGATCCTAAAACTCATTACTACAACTGGCCGATTAACAGATATGTCCCTTTTGGCATGAAAATGGATGATTTTCTAAATAAAATATGTGTGGAGAATCTGAATGAGCAAAATCCTAAGAAGATCAAGCCGAAATTCCTGATGCGTTATCTGGAAAATATTGGAAATAACAAGAGATTGGTATTTCTTTATACAATAAATTTAAACAATGAATATTCGAAAAAGAATAAACCTGGTATGAAGTTATGGTTAACGAGTCAGATTGAGGATAATGTAGGAAAACGTGTATTTACTTCCGAATTTGAACAAGAATATATGCTAATTAAAAATACGGTCATGTTGACTGACTTTGATTCAATGCTCGGTCTGACTGAAAAAGAAAAGGTCACTTCTTAAGAAGTGACCTTTTCTTTTTTATTTCAGATATCTTATTCAAGATATGTATATCCATATAGCCCCGAACGGTATGTAGAAAGGAATTCACGTCCTTCTTCAGGAGTAATAATTCCAGCTTTCATAGAAGCTGTTACCCATGTTTCTACTTTTCGAACCATCTTCTTAGGATTATACTCTACATATTCAAGTACATCAGCAATTGTTTCTCCATCGATAACCTGATCAATCTCATATTTATCCGGATAGACACTAATGTGAACCGCATTTGTATCTCCAAACAGATTATGTAAATCTCCTAATATCTCCTGATATGCACCAACAAGAAAAACACCAATATAATAAGGCTCTTTCGACTTAACAGAATGCACTGGCAAGTGATATGAGAAGTTTCGTGTTGATATGAAGTTATCAATTTTTCCGTCAGAGTCACATGTAACATCCTGAAGAGTTGCTGTACGCTCCGGTTTTTCATCCAAACGGGTAATTGGCATAATCGGAAATATCTGATCAATAGCCCATGAATCCGGTAAGGATTGAAATAATGAGAAATTACAGTAATACTTATCCGGAAGCATTTTCGCAATAGACTTCAATTCATCCGGTGAATGTTTAATCTCAGATGCTATCTGATGGACTTCTCTGGCTACAGACCAGAATAAACGTTCAATCTGCGCTCTGGTCTTAAGATCTAATAATCCCAGACTAAACATGTTCAAAGCCTCCTCACGTATCTGTAAAGCATCATGCCACGTCTCAATTAAACGGGGCTGATTTAGCTTCTCCCACAAGAAATACAACTCTTTCACCAGTTCGTGATCTGAATCCGATAAATCCTCAGCATCATTCCATGATGGTAATGTAGCTGTCTCCAGAACCTGGAAAACAAGAATTGAATGGTGAGCCGTTAATGAGCGTCCTGATTCTGTTATAATATTAGGCTGTGGAATATTATTCTTCTTACATGCATCTACTAATGAATAAATAGAGTCATTTACATATTCCTGTATAGAATAATCCATACTACTCTCACCAATAGACGAGCGTGTACCATCATAATCTACACCTAAACCTCCTCCAATATCAACAAAGTCAATATCAAAATTCATTTTACGTAACTGCACATAGAATTGAGAAGCCTCTCTAAGTGCATTCTTGATCCGACGAATCTTTGTAACCTGACTTCCAATATGGAAATGAATTAGCTTCAAACATTCGTGCATATCTTTCTTATCAAGCAAATCCAAAGCTTCCAGCAATTCACTGGAATTTAAGCCGAATTTACTAACATCTCCTCCGGATTCTTCCCATTTACCACTTCCTGAACTGGCAAGTTTAATACGGATACCGATATTTGGCTTAATTTTAAGACGTTTTGCAATCGCAATAATCTCTTTAAGCTCATTCAATTTTTCTACAACCAAAAAGATTCTTTTACCCATCTTTTGAGCAAGTAGTGCTAATTCAATATAAGCTGAATCCTTGTAGCCATTACAAATGATCAGAGAGTCCGGATCTGTATTTATCGCTAACACAGCATGCAACTCTGGTTTTGAACCTGCTTCCAGACCAATATTAAATTTTTTACCATGGCTGACAATCTCCTCGACTACCTGTCGCATTTGATTGACTTTAATCGGATAGATAATAAAGTTTTGGGCTGTGTAGCCATACTCCTCTGAAGCTGTTTTAAAACAGTTCGAAATCTTCTCTATACGATTATCCAAGATATCCGGGAAACGTAAAAGAACAGGAGCTTCAACATCTCTAAGCTGAAGTTCATCCATTAAGTCTTTTAAGTCTACCGGCACACCATCCTCGCGAGGAGTCACTTGAATATGACCCTTCTTGTTAATTGAAAAATACTTCAGACCCCAACCTTTAATATTGTAAAGTTCTGCTGAATCTTCAATACACCATTTTCTCATTTCTTATCGTTACAATGATGGTTATAAATTAAATTAACTCTCGACGATTTAAAAGCCGTCCATGTATAAACAATTAAGCTACAAAAATCGGTCTGCGAAATTATAAAAAAAGATACAGATATAGCTCATTTTAATATTATATAATCATAATATAATGTTTTGAGCTACAAATACATGAATATTTGTCTTCCTGCTGAATAATTATTCCATAAGAAAGCTCTTTTGTATCTGAATTATATAATTCAATAGATATATCATTTAAATAAAATAGCAGATTAATCTGTTAGGATTAATTCCGTAAACCTTATATAGATAAATATCCATAAACGACAAAAGCCCCTCAGCAAATAAGCTGAAGGGCTTTTTAAAGACGGCGGCAACCTACTCTCCCACTGTTACGCAGTACCATCGGCGTTGTTGGGCTTAACTTCTCTGTTCGGAATGGGAAGAGGT
>JBOFKD010000109.1:0-1247 GCA_051657165.1 Bacteroidales bacterium
AAAAGCGTGAAAGTTTGAATCTTTCACGCTCAGAAACTCTTCGCTGTTAACGCTGTTTTCGCTTTAAATTTTGCGATTTTTCCATTTCCCGCTCAGTAAGTACGGATAGCAGGTCAGGAGCAGTACTAACCAGTACACCAGTTCGGTAGTCCAGCATATCGTTACGGATGATCGTAATACATAGATAATATACCACATATAGCCTGTATAAACGATCAGTGAAATGACTTCGAAGAAAAGGGACGAACGGGTATTTCCTGTACCTGAAATGGCATTAAACATAATGCTTCCGGCTGCGGCAAATAAAATACCGCCGACAAGAACCCACATAGGTTGTATGGAGTCTGCAAGCAAGACAGGATCGGTTGTATAAATGGATATAAAAGCTTTCGGGAACAGGACGATTGCTAAAGAAATCGGAATTAGAATGTAATAGGCCATTCGTATGATCTTCATGATGATATGCAGCACTTTATCTGTGTCTCCCGCACCGATTGCATTACTGATCATCGTATTGGATGTTGCACTTAATGCCTGAATCGGCATAAGCAAGATCATGTAAAGACTTCGCACAATATTCGAAATAGCTAAAGGTCGTTCGCCCAGTTGCTCTACGAAAGCAAAGAACAGGAACCAGGTTGACAATGATACAAAGGACTGAAGCATCGTGAACACCGAGATATCCAGCATATTGCGGATTACTTTGAGATCGTATCTGAACTTCCATTCAAAACCATACTTCTTCCAGTCTACATCGGCTATCAGGTAAATGATAAAGAAGAGCAGAGAACAAGCTTCGGCAATCACAGAAGCAAGGGCGGCTCCTTCTATTCCCATTTCCGGAAAGCCCCAGTTTCCGAAGATCAGAGCATAATCCAGAATAATGTTGATAACAGCCATGACGATGGCATTCGCCGTAAGAACTTTCGTGCGGGTTATTCCAACGAAAAAGGCTCTGAACATAACATTGGGGAAAACAAAAAAGACACCCCATATGCGTACGTCGAGAAAACGAATGGCGGCATCGGATATCTCCGGAGAGCTCAGAAAGGAGCGAAGCGTATCACCTGCAAAAGCTTGTACACCTGCGAATACAAGTACTCCCATGAGCATCAGGAAAATCACACCATGAAAAAAGATTTCTCCGATTGCATCGTATTTTTTCTCGCCGTTACGTCGTCCGATCAGAATTTGTGATCCCTGACTGAATCCGAATGCAATCATAAAGAGAGCAATATAACAGACAC
>JBOFKD010000110.1:0-2041 GCA_051657165.1 Bacteroidales bacterium
AAGTGTTTGGCTTCTCACAAGTAAACTCAGAACACTGCCGCCACAAAATTTTTAATGGTATTTTTGTTATTGACGGTGAAGAAAAAGAATCTTCTCTATTCAAACTAATCAAAAAAACATCTGAATTCAATCCGAACAGGCTTGTATCTGCATATAAGGATAATGTTGCTTTCAACGAAGGTCCTGTAGTAGAACAATTCGCGCCGGCTTCTGCCGACAAACCGGATTTCTTCGAAATTAAAGATATTAAAACGGTAATTTCCCTTAAAGCCGAAACACATAACTTCCCTACAACTGTAGAACCATTTAATGGTGCTGCTACCGGAACAGGTGGTGAGATTCGTGACCGTCTGGGTGGTGGTAAAGCCAGCTTACCTATCGCAGGTACTGCAGTTTATATGACTTCTTATCCTCGTACTGAACCAAATCGTTCCTGGGAACAAGATATGCCTGAACGTAAATGGTTATACCAAACACCTGAACAAATCTTAATTAAAGCATCAAACGGAGCATCTGACTTTGGTAACAAATTCGGACAACCTCTTATTTGTGGTTCTTTGCTTACTTTCGAGCACGAAGAAAATCACAAGAAGTTTGCGTTTGATAAAGTAATTATGCTTGCCGGCGGTGTTGGTTACGGTACTCTTCGTGATGCTTTGAAAGGCGAACCTGAAGTAGGAGATAAAGTGGTTGTTATGGGTGGTGACAACTATCGTATTGGTATGGGTGGTGGTGCTGTATCTTCAGTTGATACAGGTCACTATGCAAATGCGGTAGAGTTGAACGCTGTTCAACGTGCTAATCCGGAAATGCAAAAACGTGCAGCTAATGTAATTCGTGCTTTAGCTGAAGCTGAAAGAAACCCGATCGTTTCTATCCATGACCACGGTGCAGGCGGACACTTAAACTCTCTTTCTGAGTTAGTGGAAACTACAGGTGGTAAAATTAATATGTCGAAATTACCTGTTGGTGACCCAACACTTTCTGCGAAAGAAATCGTAGGAAATGAGTCTCAGGAGCGTATGGGTATGCTGATCAAAGAAGCTGATATCGATATGGTACAGCGTATTGCTGATCGTGAGCGTGCTCCGATGTATGTTGTTGGTGAAACGACAGGTGATATGAAATTTGTTTTCGAACAAGAGAATGGCGAATGTCCGATTGATTTGAAATTGGAGGACATGTTCGGTAAAGCTCCGAAAACAATTATGGAAGATACTTCCGTAGAAGAGCATTTTGTAAATCCTCATTACGATATTAACAACCTGACTCAATATGTTGAAAACGTATTGCAGTTAGAGGCTGTTGCTTGTAAAGACTGGTTAACAAATAAAGTGGACCGTTCGGTAACGGGTAAAATCGCTCGTCAGCAATGTCAGGGTGAAATCCAGTTACCATTAAGTGACTGCGGTGTTGTAGCATTGGATTATCGTGGTAAAGCAGGTATTGCTACTTCAATCGGTCATGCTCCGCAAGCAGCGATGGCTGATCCGGCTGCCGGTTCAGTTTTAGCGATTGCCGAATCATTGACAAACATTGTTTGGGCTCCGATGACAGAAGGTCTTGAAAGTGTGTCTTTAAGTGCAAACTGGATGTGGCCTTGTAAAAACGAAGGTGAAGATGCAAGATTATATGCAGCTGTAGAAGCTTGTAGTGATTTTGCGTGCGATTTAGGAATTAATATCCCTACGGGTAAAGATTCACTTTCGATGACTCAAAAATACGGAAATGACAAAGTGTACTCTCCGGGTACTGTAATTATTTCTGCAGGTGGTGAGGTTTCAGATGTGAAAAAAGTCGTTTCGCCTGTATTGGTTGACGATCCTAAATCATCTGTTTACTATATCGACTTCTCTTTTGATGCATTCAAATTAGGTGGCTCTGCTTTTGCTCAATCATTGGATAAAATCGGTGATGAGGTGCCAACAGTGAAAGATAGCGAATACTTCCGCGAAGCATTCAACGCAATTCAGACATTGATCAACGAAGATTTGATTTTAGCAGGTCACGATATTTCAGCAGGTGGTATGATTACTGCTTT
>JBOFKD010000111.1:0-68758 GCA_051657165.1 Bacteroidales bacterium
TATGGAATGGAGTGTGACGACCACCTTCTTCTTTTTTCAAGATATAAACTTGAGCTTTGAATTTAGTGTGAGGTTTCACCTGACCTGGGTGACACATAACCATACCACGTTTGATTTCGTTTTTGTCGATACCACGAAGAAGTAGACCAACGTTATCACCAGCTTCACCTCTGTCAAGAATTTTACGGAACATCTCAACACCAGTTACAACTGATTTTTTAGCTTCAGCACCAAGACCGATAATCTGAACCTCGTCACCAGTTTTGATGATACCAGATTCGATACGACCTGTAGCAACTGTACCACGTCCTGTGATCGAGAATACGTCCTCGATAGGCATCAAGAATGGTTTGTCAATTGCACGTGGAGGTAGTTCAATCCAAGTATCAACTGCTGCCATCAATTCCATGATTTTTTCTTCCCACTCAGCAACACCGTTAAGTCCACCAAGAGCAGAACCGCGGATAACTGGAGTGTTATCACCGTCGAATTTGTAGAATGAAAGAAGATCTCTCATTTCCATTTCAACAAGCTCTAACATTTCTTCGTCATCAACCATGTCACATTTGTTCATGAAAACAACGATTCTAGGAACGTTTACCTGACGAGCAAGTAGGATGTGCTCACGAGTTTGAGGCATCGGACCATCAGTAGCAGCAACTACGATGATAGCACCGTCCATCTGAGCAGCACCAGTAACCATGTTCTTTACGTAATCCGCGTGACCTGGACAGTCAACGTGAGCGTAGTGACGGTTTTCTGTTTCGTACTCTACGTGTGCAGTATTAATTGTGATACCACGCTCTTTTTCTTCAGGAGCGTTGTCAATTTGATCGAATGATTTAGTTTCACAAAAACCTTTTTTCGCTAATACTGTAGTAATAGCAGCTGTTAACGTAGTTTTACCGTGGTCAACGTGACCGATAGTACCGATGTTAACGTGCGGTTTTGACCGTTGAAATACTTCTTTAGCCATAGTTTGTATGTTTAATTAAATGATTAACCTATATCATATAATTTAGAGCCTATGACGGGACTTGAACCCGTGACCTCTTCCTTACCAAGGAAGTGCTCTACCGCTGAGCTACATGGGCAAAAAATAAAAGTGAGCGGGAGACGGGGCTCAAACCCGCGACCCTCAGCTTGGAAGGCTGATGCTCTATCAACTGAGCTACTCCCGCAATTTAAATAGTGCACCACTCTAACGGTGTGTGGTGGGCGAAGAAGGATTCGAACCTCCGAAGACATAAGTCAGCAGATTTACAGTCTGCCCCATTTGGCCGCTCTGGAATTCGCCCTGAAAAAATTTCGAGCCTCTTGTCGGATTCGAACCAACGACCCCGAGATTACAAATCACGTGCTCTGGCCAACTGAGCTAAAGAGGCTTGTTCGCCTCACTTGTATCAGTGAAGCGAGTGCAAAATTAGAGCTTTTTTTTAATTCTGCAAATATCTGAGAGTTTTTTTTTACTTAACCCGCGATTTTTCTTTCAATTTAGTCAATTGTTTCACTACAGCTTCGATATTCACATCACAAGCTTCTTCGAATGTATCGGCTATTTTCTCTGAATAAATCTCGCTTTGAGGCACTCTTACAAGCATCCCAACTTCCTTATTCATAGACGATTCAGGTTTAACAACTCTTAAAGTAACATCTATTGACACGATATCATCATAATGCTGTTCAAGTTTAGCTACTTTTTTCTGTATAAATTCTTCTAAATGTTGTGCCATATCAAAATGCACGGCTTTAATTGTAAGCTTCATGGTTTACCTCCTTTTTTTAATGCTCTGGGATGAGCGGATTTATAAACTGATTTCATCTCCTCAAACGACACGTGAGTATAAACTTCCGTTGAAGCCAGCGAAGCATGCCCCAGCAATTCTTTCACACTATTCAGTTCGGCTCCGTTATTAAGCATCACCGTGGCAAACGTATGCCTCAGAACATGCGGACTCTTCTTCTGCACAGTTGTCACAAGAGACAATTTTGTTTTCACTATCTTATATACATGCGAAGATGATAATTTTTTTCCACTTCTTTCAATAAAGAGAAAAATATTTAATGCATCTACGGTATGTTTTTCATCCAAGTAACGCGAAATATATTCAGCCAGTTCATCTCCAAACGGAATAATGCGCTCCTTCTTTCTTTTACCAAACACCTTAAGCTGCATTTGACTAAGATCTACATTATCCTCTTTTAATTCAATCAACTCAGAGCAACGAATTCCTGTTACATAAAACATATACACTATAAGGAAATCCCGGATACCTTCAAATCCGGACTCTATCGCTTCTAAATCAAAGAGACGGTCCATCTCATCTTCTTTCATAAACACCGGAAGACTTTTAGACTTCTTAGGTCCGTTTACCTGCGCTGCCGGATTTACAGTTATAACATTTACCCGAAGTAAAAATTTAAAGAATGATTTAATAGAACTTAGTTTTCTATTAACAGTCGATGTCTTCTCTTTGTTCACCCCTAAATACACGAGATAAGAGCGTATAATGTCTCTGTCAATCGCATATAGATCGACAGGATCCATTTTGGTTTTCAGAAATTCATAAAACAAAAATAGATCCTTTTGATAAGCAGCCACAGTATGAGCAGAATACGCCTTTTCATACTGTATATACCTAACAAAAGAATCTATTTTCTCAATCATGATCGTCAATTTTTAATATTGACGAAGATATATAATTTCTTTAATTCAAAAAGAAATTCGAAGAATTAATCTTCGCTACGGTGCATTTGTTCAACGTAAACCGCGCGAATTTTATTTTTTCTGTTTACTACAGATGGTTTTTCGAAAGCCTGACGACGTCTAAGCTCTTTAACAACACCTGTTTTCTCGAATTTTCTTTTGAATTTTTTTAAAGCTCTCTCAATGTTTTCGCCTTCTTTTACTGGAACGATAATCATAATTGTAAATATTATTCTGTTATATTAAAATCTTAAATTATTTAGATGGAGTATTGTATACAAACGTAACCGGTTCCTTCCTCCAAGAAAAGAAACCTATATTTTATAGTAAAAAAATAATTCTGTTATTACGTAAGTTTAAACACCACCTTTCTAAGACTTTCGTCTTTTTCTTTTTAAGTAAATAATTAATTCAGCGCGCAAAAATAGAAATACTTTCGCTATCAGCCAACTATTTAACCAAAAATCGCTCATTTTTCTCATTTAGAGATTAGAGCCAATCTATTTAAGTATATCGGGAAACACACTTTAATACAATATCGATGTATATCAGGACATTTTCATTGCAGCAAGTATACAAGGCCCTAAATTGAAAAACAGAACCTATCAGACAACCTTAATCCCGTATCTCAACCTATTTCAAATTATCTGATAAATCATGAACATTTGAAACACACAACTGTTTGAAATAATATAAGTTACATGATAATAAAACTAACAAAAATGCTCATGAAAAAGTTATCCGAAACCACTTACCGTATAATCCCCATATTGCTGATTATACTATTTTTATCATCTTGCCAGACAACTCATATCTTATCTTCGTGGAGCTCCGAAAAACCTCCTGCTGATGTTATGAATAAAGTTCTTATACTGGGTGTTATGCAAAACAGACAGGACAATGATAACATCGAAAACGAAATGGTGAACGAAATGAGACTCAATGCCATAGATGCTGTTGCGGCAAATAACTTATTTGGTCCAAAGCGATTCAAAGGCCTGAGCGAGGAACAAATCACCGAAAAATTAAGAGGTTCGGATTTCACCTCGGTTATGATTGTCTTTCTTGTCGATAAAGAAAAGGAGAAGAACTACACTCCGGGCAACAGCTACTCATCTCCGCGTGTGGTAGGATACAGCAGATACTACAGAAGATATATCGTCAGATATGATCATATGTATACTCCCGGATATTACAGCACCAGCACTAATTATGTACTGGAGGCTGATCTATATACCGTTAACGATGACGACGCTTTAATATATTCGGCACAAACCAAAAGCTACGATCCATCAAACAGCAGAGATTTGGGATTGAGCTTTGCTAAATCAATCGTTCAGGAAATGAAATTACGGGGATTGATTAAATAATTGACTCCTCCGGCTTATATCCTGCGATTGGCTCCTATAATAAACAGATCATTATCAGGATCCAAACCGGTCTCCCGGGAAGAACCGGTGAGAAATAAAATCATAGCCGTATTTCTATTCAGACAAATGCGGATATAAATTTTTTTATTCCCGTATTTGTCTGCCACGAAATACGTATATCTCTGCCATGAAATACGTATTTCTTTGCTACGAAGTACGTATTTCTTTCCATCAAAATACGTATATTCCGGCGTATAAACACGTGTTTCGTTGAGCAGAAACACGTGTTTCTGTATCGTCCTGAATTTAGTGATTATAGCCGGATTCAATTTATAATGTATTGTAAACGGAATCCGTAATTAGTTTCTAAATCTGTCAATCTTTTCAGTAAAAGTAATGGCATACCAATGCGGATAATTTTTCATACTTATGTATTAGAAAGTTCATACTTAAGAACTTGCGCGTTCATAAGTATGAAAATATATTTTCATTTAAATGATCTTGTACGTTTATAGAAATGAACGCGCACCTTAATAAGGTTGATAATTCAGACTGTCCTTTCGTTTACAATAAACACACTACATGAAGTTTTTGATTTTGAATTACCATCATTTGCCATACGCGCTAAAAAGACACATAATTAATTAATTATCAACATAATACATTATGGCAAATACTATGGCAATTCATGGCAAATGAATTTGATTTGCCATAGCATTTGCCATATCAATTGCCATACATTAACTAATTGTTATTTAGCTTATTATCTATAAAAACATACTCCAATGGCAATTCATGGCAAATAAAACAGAAAAACTCTGTGTATCGTTTTTTTAGGATCAGCAAACTTATGGCCTGCAGAGACCGATGATAATCGGATAAGATAAAAAAAAGAGCCTCAGAATTATCTGAAGCTCTTTTTTTCGTCGGGGTAGAGGGATTCGAACCCCCGACCCCCTGGTCCCAAACCAGGTGCGCTAACCGGACTGCGCTACACCCCGAGTATACAATATAAGAAAACGAAAGATTATTTTGTCGGGGTAGAGGGATTCGAACCCCCGACCCCCTGGTCCCAAACCAGGTGCGCTAACCGGACTGCGCTACACCCCGAATAATACCATCGTTTCTCGATTGCGTTGCAAAGTAAAGGCTTTTTTTTCTACTCACCAAACATATTGCACATTTTTTTTTGAATTAATCCGCACAAATTCTTTATACGATTGATATATATACACTTAAAGATCTAATTATTTTTCGACATTTTGTATCTCCATTCATTAAAATAGAGATTTCTGACATTGGATTCCACCTCTCCCCGCTGAAAATCGACAGGCTCACTTCTGTAAAAACTTTTTCGGGGACTAAAGTCTGCAGAAAAATCCTGGTTTACTATCATCCGATAAGGATCAATGCCTCCTAAATAGAAATATGCAATATCCGGATCCGGATGATCTATCCTTCCGAATGACACATCAACGGGAATCCAGCCAATCCCACCCAGATAAACCTCTGTCCAGTCATGCAGGTTCTCAGCACCTGGATGAAGCATCCATCCACTTTGCCATTTTGCAGGTATACCGCATCTACGGCACAAGGTTATAAACAAAAGAGATACCTGTCCGCAATCGCCATGCCTGTTTCGAAGTACATACATAGGTATATTGTCTATATTACAATATTCCACAGCACTGCACCATGGTATATTATCACTTATATAATCAAATATATTTTTAATCGTCTGTACGTCAGAAGCTGAATCCTTCAGAGTCGAAGCAAGAGATTCAATTTCGGGTGTAAAACGAATATGCTTTTGTTGCTCTCTAGTATAATATGTGTATAACTCAGATAAAGTATCAACAGGTTGTGCATTCTTAAATAAATAGGGGAGAGAGTAATGTTGCGCATAAGATGTAAAAGAGTATTGCGATTCAAGTTGAATATCATTCATTTGATTCGCAAGTACCTGTTCGAAGTATACAGAAGCATGCTCATTGTTTAGGTCTTTTACACAGGCGGCAGGAGATGTAGCGATCAGGCGAGTACTCTTTTGGCGGTCAGTATAAGAATGAGGAGCAGGCATCCAGCATTTTAGAACAGAATCTTCGGAAAGCAGACTCTTACGCGGAATCTTTATATGAAAGGAGATATCAAAATCTCTCGGAGCAAACAACAGGCCGTCTTTCTCTTTTTCTTTACAAACGAGCAGAGCTGTTTCGCGAGGTACACGCTTCCACACATCCTCCTCCTTATCCGGACCGGCAATCCGCACTCGTTCGGCGTTGGCCGCAGAATCAAGACGAAACAAGTTGGAAACAGCATTTCTAAAATACATTTTTTGTCCGTCAATGATTCTCATTTCCAGCTTTAACTCGTTTTCCCATCTCTCAATTTGCTTCGGGTCAGTATGAAGATTAAAAGCAGACAACTCCGATAAAATCTGACTATGTGTCTTACAAAAGTCAGATTTAAGCCGCATCAGGCTATCTTCAGAAGAAAGAAATGGCTGACTACTCTGCGCCTGCGAACTATTGTAACAAACAGATACTAATACAAATAAAGCAAAAAGGAATGTTCTCATAGAATTAAAGTTTGTGCGTAAAAAACGACAAAATATCCTATTCTCCAAAATTTTAGCCTCTGAAAAGAGAAAAATTGTTGAATCTAAAAAGATTAATAGAAAAATCTGCGATTTAGAAGAAACTAAAGTATATCTTTGTATCGAAGGATGATATTTGTGAAACAAATTAACATTATTAAAAGTAGGTAATCTTTTTTTTGCTTTATGAAATAGTCCTATTTATTACTATTATTCAAAAATTAAATTATGAACATTTTCATTTCTAATTTAAGTTTTCGTATTGACAATACAGACTTAAAACAACTATTTCAAGAGTACGGAGAGGTTACTTCTGCAAAAGTAATGACAGACAGAGAAACTGGCCGTTCAAGAGGTTTCGGTTTCGTTGAAATGTCTGACGACGCTGCTGCTCAGAAAGCAATCAACGAACTTGACAAAGCTGAGTACGATGGACGCGTTATCAACGTAAACGAAGCAAAACCACGTACAGAAAGACCTCAAGGCGAGAGAAGATTCGATAACAGAAGACCTCAAGGTGCTGGTAGAGGAAACAACGATAGAAGCAAACGTTGGGAATAATATAAACCAACTTACTACTATATAATGAGACCCGATAACAAACTCTGTTATCGGGTCTTTTTGTATTCGAGCAAACCATTCTTTGTGGAATGCTGAGCCTAATTATTCAATTTCAACTAATGGTGTTGATTCAGCGACACGCTGATTTTCTTTAACCAGAATACGTTTCACAACGCCTGAATAGTAGCTCGTAATACTATTTTCCATTTTCATGGACTCCAGAATCAACACGGTATCTCCAGAGTTAATTCTGTCTCCTACTTTCACATGAATCTGATAGATACTACCAGGCATAGGAGATGATACAACATTACCGGTAATCGGAGATTCCTCTTGCTTATTTTCTTCAATTTGCTCAGCAACTGAATTGTCAGCATATAATTGTTCTTTTTGTTTTGTCAGGAATCCCTTCGCAATAAGCGGAAATAATTCTAATAAAAGTACTTCTTTTTCATTTTCAGCTAATTTCACTCCTAATCCTTCCAACTCGGGATTAGGTTGCATTTGATATTTAGAGGTGTCATACGGTGTTTCATCTGTCACTCCGGCAATCTTCATTCGGAATTCCGGGTTCACCGGAATAGGTGTTTTCCCATATTCTCCTTTAACCAGAGCAATAAACTGATTGGATAAATTCTTATACATCTCTGTACCGGTGCGTAAATCAAGCGCACAATTCACGGCTTGTGCACCAACAATCTGACTTGTTGGAGTTACGAGCGGAGGTAACCCCGAATCCAGTCTTACCTGAGGAATAAGCTCCATTGCCCTAGGCAGAATATCTTCAGCCCCTAACTGCTTTAACTGTGCAACCATATTGGTATACATACCTCCCGGAATCTGCGCATTTTTAACCAATTCATTTGGTTCAGGAAATCCAAAATAAGTCTCGATACTATGGCAGGCACGCAATAATTTCTCCTCATTATTCTCTCTCACATAGCGAATGGCATCATTAAAAAGCTGATCAACATCAGCAGGGAGCTTATCTTTCAACGGATCGAAACGAACCGGAAATTTCTTAACAGCATCAAACTCTTCGAGTTCCTTACGTATATAATATAATTCATGATTGATCTTTCCGACTGCCTCCATATTGACATCAATCTCAATACCCATTTTCTGACAGAACAAGTATACAAGCTCAATGGCCGGAGCAGCAGGACCACCGGCAAAATACCAGATATTTGTATCTACAATATCCACACCCTTCTCTATAGCCATCAATACAGCCGCAAGTCCATAGCCTGGAGTACAGTGCGTGTGGAAATCAATCGGAACATTTAACTTCTTCTTAAATAAAGGAATAAGCTCAGCCACACGGGAAGGAGGAATAAGACCGCTCATATCCTTAATTGTAATCATGTCGGCACCCAGCGCAACCATTTCCTGCGCTTTATGCAAGAAATAATCATTGGTAAAAACTGGCTTTGGCAAAGATTTTCCTTTCAGCGCAGCCTTTAATCTTTCTTTTGCAGTATAAGAAGGATCAATTGTATAACAAACCGCACAATCCGCAATACCTCCGTACTTCTTGACGTATTTAATAGTAGATTTCACATTATCCACATCATTCAAAGCATCAAAAATACGCATAATGCTCAAACCTGATTCGATTGCATTTCTGCAGAATCCTTCAATAATCTCATCTGTATAAGGAGCATAACCAAACAAGTTCCGCCCACGAGACAAAGCCGTAAGTTTAGAAGCATCGCCAACTACAGCTTTAATTTTTTCTAAACGATCCCATGGATTTTCATTTAAATAGCGCATTACAGAATCAGGCACAGCACCACCCCAAACTTCCATCGCATAGAAGTTTGCATCTTTATAAAATGGTAATACCCGGTCTACCTGAGGTTGACTCATCCGTGTTGCAAAAGAGGACTGCTGACCATCACGAAGTGTAAGGTCTCTGATTAAAATCTTCCGTGCCATAGATTAAAAGTTAAAGATTTTTTACATTAAGTTGATTTGACAATTAGGTATTGATGGAACAAATATAGATAAAGTTAGTTTATCAAAATCAACTATTTTAAACATCTAATTTTCAGGTATATTGTATCAATAAAAGCAACTGTAAGAAAACCATCATAAGAAAAATATCTTATATATCAAAAGAGCATCATAAGTATTAATTTATAAGAATAAATGAGATATAAATTAAATATCAATATTATATGTTTGACAACATATTTACGAAATATCAGCTATAAAAAGCAAAAAGAGAGGTTCCCTGACGGGAACCTCTCTTTTAATTATTTTGAATCGTATTTCTGATCTTTTCCTTTCTCTTTTATCGAGATACCTTCTGTCATCCAGCGAGGAGCAGGTTTATCTTTCAGATAATAATCAAAGAACTGATGCATACGAATAGTCCAGTCCATTCTGGCAGGACGTGACTTCAGGTTATGCGGTTCATTGTTATAATTAAGCATCCATGCTGTTTTACCACATCTCTTCAGAGCCATAAATAACTCAACTCCCTGAGAAAAAGGTACAGCTTCATCTGCATCGTCATGACGGATCAAAAGCGGAGTTTCAACTTTTGGTGCATAGAAAACAGGTGAATTCTCTATATAACGCATCGGTGCACTCCATAAATCATCGCCAATACGGCTTTGACCATGCTCATACTGAAACATACGAACCATACCACTACTTGTGCGGATTCCACTGTAAGCACTGGTCATATTACTAACCGGAGCCCCCGGACTTGCACATTTAAACATATTCGTGCGGGTTACCAGATATGCGATTTGATATCCGCCCCAACTTTGTCCCTGTAAACCGATTCGTCCCGCATCTGCAATACCTCTGTCTACCAGTGCATTTGCACCACTGACTACAGAGTTATAACAACTTTCTCCCGGATAACCGGTAGTATATTTGATGTCAGGCATAAATACAACATAATCATCACTCGTAAACATAGATGGAATAATGATGGACCAGCTAGGTTGCGGCTGATGATGCTTATACATATCTTCGGTATGAGTTTCATAGAAGTAAACAATGACCGGATATTTCTTTTCCGGATCATAATTCTCCGGTTTATATAACAGACCTTCTACCTCTTCGCCATTGAAATCATTCCATTTCATCAACTCAACAGAACCCCACTTGTAATCTTTCATCTGTGGATTAGCATCAGAGACCTTTCTCGAGTCACTAAAAGAAGTATTACTTACCCAGATATCTCTGAATTCGTTATAATTTTCGCGTGAATAAAGTATTCGACCTGCATCTTTTGATACAGCCTTTAATGTATACTTATAAGGACCTTCCATTAATTCCTGAGGCACTTCACCCTCTTTCATTCTATAAAAACCATTCTCTTTTGTTCCAAAGTCAAAAGAGATAAGCATCATATCTTTCTTTGTATCTACAATATTTTTATAGTTATCAAACGTAAGATCTGCATAACGAAGACGTTTATTATGCTGACGCCCCCAACCATTTGTGATACAAAGCGGCTTCTGTACACCTGTAAGATCAAGCTTCCACAAATCATACTTATCATATATATAGATAAATCTGAAATCCGGCGAAAGACCGAATGAGCCATAAGGAGACGGATCTTCCGGCTTATCATTTGCTTCATCGAACAATGGGTATTCAATACCTTCAGAAATCTGATGCAAGACTTTCTTCTTTGTATCAAAAGAATTCCATTTCTGCGTTTTTAAATCAAAAAATACGACAAATGCACCATCAGGAGTAATACGCGTTCCCGAAACCATCGCATTATTAAGAAATTCCTCTCTCTTTCCGGTTTTCAGATCAACCAGATAAAGATCACGAGCATAAGGATATTGCCAGTTCATCTCTGCAACATAATTCTTTGTATCTATAGAAAGAGCATAAGGAGCATTATCCTGAGCCGGCATAGAAATATGACTATAAACCGGATTAGTCAATACCATCCATCGGTCTTCCTCTGGCTTATAGACTGCTGAAAAAGTTTCACTTAATATACTCTTCTTATTTGCTATCTGCTGCGGCATATTCAAAGTATCAGAAGTGCTCCACAAATCCAACGAGAATTTTTCTTCAGCCAGTAGACTATCCTTCTCCTTTTTCTTTGGTAATTCGGCGTATGAGAAGAACAAACAGGCATTCTCTTTCGAAAATCTAAGATCTGAAGACAAGCCATATCCATGAGGCAATCCGGTTTCTTCTTTTACCAAAATCTCCTTAGCTTTAAACTTAGAAGGATTGAATTTTTTAGACTTGAATGCAGAAGTATTGAAATAAAATAACTGAGGTACCGCTACTTCTGATGTATCAGCTGTAGCCAGAAAAGCTCCTTGTCCGCCATTTTCATCAAGTACTACTCTCGTAATCTTTCCTATTCGGGAGTTAAATAGCTGAACATGCCTTTTAAGATCTGTAATGTAAACAGCCTTTGTCGAATCGGCTTCGATCGAATAAATTAAGAAATTACCTCTTTTATCAAACGCATATTTACCGATACTATCAATCAGAACAGAATCATTCGTTTCAAGATTACGGACGGTCAATCTCTGGTATTTCTTCTCCTTGCTTTTCTTATTCGCAGTATCCTTTGGAATGGTTATCTCATGTTTAATAAAAAGAAGAGGCGCCTCTTTGGTTGATGAAACTACACTTTTCAAAGGCAGCTGCTCTCTTGTACCACTTACTATATTATATAAATAAGTTGTATCAACCGGCATCTTATCTTTCTTTACCTTATTGAATTTAGCCATCCGGAGAGAATCCGCAAATGGTTTAACGACAAAAGTTGCAAACTTATCGTTATCAAAAAAGCGAAGACCTGTTCCTCTGTTTATTTTTAATAACTCTTTACCGGATGCATTTTCCAGAAATAAAATACCGTCTCCTTTCTGAGGATTTACCTCATACGAGATAAAATCACCCTTATCAGTCAATACCGTTCTGTCGACTTGCTTCCAGCTATCATACACTGTATGATCCAGAACCTTCTTCTGAGCAAACAGAGATAAAGACAGACAAACCGAAGAAAATAAAATAGTTGATCTTCTCATCTTTAATTTGAATTAGAATAATTACTGGTTACAAATATAAGCTTTAACACTCCAGTGACTCTCATAAATATTCGTTATCATTTGTAAATTATAGACATTATTTCTTTCTGATATCTCTCTGTCATAAAAAGAATAATTACAAGTGACCAGAAAACAAACAACACTCATTTTGAGCAACTTTCACCATCAAGTCACAGATCCTCAAGCCCAAATACTACATATTTCAACATATATAACAATATATTCAACAAAATTGAAACTCTTTTTTAATGTATCACAATAACATTGCAACATCCTAAAACAAACAACTATAATATCTTAAAAATATTTTTATGAAGCAATTAAAAGCATCTGTCATCATAGCATTTATGCTAATCGTTAACATGTCAGCAAACGCACAAGGTTTTGCTTTTTTCCAGGTAGAAAATGCAATTACGAAAGCATTAATTAAAAACCAGGGAGACAAACCTGGTGTAATCGAAATCGTTGTTGATGGAAATACAGATATCAAAAACGTACCCATGAAATATAAACTTCTTAGCGGATGTAAGATTTCAGAACAAACTCCTTTAACATCTGATTTTTCGAAACCTCAGACAATCATCGTTGATAAAGGTGGTATCTCTAAAGAATGGACGATTGCCGTTCATCAGCTAAAAAGCGAAAATGCTCCTGTTTCTATTACATTCGGTAAAGGCAGCGCATGTAGCATTGCTAGTGAACCAGAATGGGCTGGATACGGAATAGACTATACAAAAAATACAGTTGTCCGATTTGGAAATGACGGGAATATGTTTTTTGCTGCAATTCCGGAAAATGCAAAAGAAGTAAGCTACAATCTTACTGTAGTAGGAGGGAAAGCTCTGGAAGGAATTTTCGATGTAGAAACATCAGAAGATGGAAAAAAATGGAAAAGACAAATCAGCTATACTTCAGGCAATCCAATTAAAAACAATGAAGAGGTTTCGATGAAACTTCCTTCTAATGCTAAATACATCCGTTGGGTATATGCGACAAGAGAAGCTAAGCAAAATGTGAACTTAAACAATATAACAATTAAATAACTCACTAACCTCATTTACCTCTGTCAAAGGATGTGAATGCTAAAACGTATATCTTATGAAAAAAATTTTTACGCTATGTATCGCAGCATTTTCTATGTTTAACGCTGCTATTGCTCAGGAATCTATCCCTTATAAAGCAAACTGGATTGCTCTACCAGAAGCTGACGCAGACCCAAACAAAGGAAAACCTGAAGCTGATCAGAGTCTTTGGAACCTTGGAGGATGGTCTTCTATATCTGAAGATGGGAACAGACCTTTTTTTATAGCTGTATCTAAAGGATCACATCTTGCTAACACTATGGAGTTTGGAGATGGAAGACAAGAAAAAGAACAAACAAGCTGGTTAATCTCTCCGGCTTTTGATCTTTCGGATAAGATGGATAAAATAGTAACCTTTAAGACAGGAAAAGTTAATTCTTCGTCAAATATAAGTCTCTTTTACTCTCTTAATTATAATGGGGATGTGAAAACTGCGACATGGAATCCAATTGCAGAAAACGTTATACCAATTGAACAATCAGGTATCGGAACAAGTAAAATGATAACAGTTGAAAAAACAATTCCAGTAAAAGAAACTAAAGTAGTTTTCGGTATTAAAGCACATAATAGCAATATAGGCGCAGATGTTGAACAAGCAAAAATTCGTGTAACTGCTTTTGAAATCAATCTTCCTAACTCTTTAGAAAACGTTACTGATCTGGGTATCAATGTTTATCCAAATCCAGTAAAAGATATTATTAATATCAACAGCGAAGAGGCAATTGAAAAAGCTGAAATCTTTAATGTTAGCGGACAAAATGTTTTGAACGCTTCATTTACTAACCAAATCTCAGTATCATCACTTCCTGCAGGATACTATATCCTAAAAGTGAAATTAGAGAATGGTAAAGCTGCAACGCATACATTCATCAAGAAATAATCACAAGATTATCTAACTGGAAGAGTGAGTTTATATGATTTCGTATGAACTCACTTTTTTCATCTTAAGGGATTACTTAAATGTATGTTTAGGACTCTGTTCATATACAATGAAAAAATCAAATCAATGAGACAATTCAGATCTATATTCTTTATTCTGATTGGCTTAGTTATAAGTCTTGCGTCATTAGAAGCTCAGAATTATGAATTTCACAAAAAGATAAATCAGGCATCTCCGAACGGAGCTTCCGGTTTTATAAATGAAGAAGTGTGGATCACTTCGACAAACGATGGCTCTGTTATTAAATACGATAAAGGAGGAAATATACTGGCTACTCTTACTGAAGGTATCAGCAAGCCTGTTGACGTAGCTGTATCAGCAAGCGGAGATATCTATGTAGCTGATCAGGGGTTAAAAGCAATCCTGCATTTTAACCCGGAACTAAAACTAACAGAAAAAATCACTCTGAGCAGTGCTCCTTTTGGAGTATCTGTTAGTCCGGATAATGAGCTTTATATAGCATTAGGCTCTGAAGCTGTTATCTACAAAGACGGTAAAGAAACCGGAAAAATTAAAGCTTACTCTCAGGATAAAATCCGCAGTATCCGCAAAGTTACATTCAATAAGCAAGGTACAATGTTTATTGTAGACTACGATACAGGATTACTACGCATATCGCATATCACAAATGAAACGGCACATATTGATCTGATGATCAAAAAAGAGAATGGAGCAAATGTTTATAATAAACTTACAGGGGTTGACTTTGCGAATGATGGCACCATATTTCTGACATCAGATGCGAATCACTCATCTTCCGGATCATTAATGGGTATTTATGTTTTTGATGCCAATGGTATTTTCCTTTATAATGTCGGGGAAAAAGGTACCGGAACATCAGATTCTCACTTCAAAACACCCAAAACAGTTTCTGTCCTTTCTGAGGAGCTATTATTTGTAAGTGATTTTAATAACAATGCCGTAAAGATCTTTGAATATAAAGATACTCAGGCACCTTCACTGACTGAACTATCGATTCGCGAGATATCCCGTTCGAATGTAATCTACACAATCAGTGCAGATGAAGCATGCTCTTTCTATGCTTATATTATCGCAGAAAATGCAGCAATCCCTTCTCTGGAAGAGATTCGCTCAAAAGGGCAGAAAGTCGCAATAGATACAAAAAATCAACTCGTAACGATCTCATCGGAGACTATGCGTAATGCTACGCAAAAAATAGCCTATTTCGCAGAAGACCGTTTTGCCAATCATACTGAGGTATTCGTATCTGAGGTATTTACAACAGATTCTGAACTCAGAATATCAAAACAACAATTAAAAGATAAAGGTAATAATCAGCTGTCTTTCAATATTTCAGCCAACGATGCCGGACAGTTCTACTGGGCTCTTTACACTTATAACGGAACTATTCCCGAACTAACGCCGGCTGATTTATTAAATCCGGTTAATGCTGTTAAGAATGGTTCTTTCGTATATAGTCAGGCAAATCAGAATGCTCTGCTAAGTATTGATGGACTGGAAAAAGCGAGAAAGTATATTCTTTATACAGCAATATCAGATGGTTCATCTTTAAGCCAGCTATCCTATTGCGTCGCAATGACATGGGATGATGTCGCTACGATATACAAGCGTTACAAAGAATTACTTACAGGATATAATGGTTTTGATTATTCTATTCCTGAAAATCAGATGCGTTACACATCTTTAAGAGCGAATATCAGCAAAGCTCATCAACTGAAAGGAAGTTATGTTATAACCGACAATATGCCTCAGTATTATCTGGGTATTGATTGTAAAAACAATCCGGGAAACAGAGCTGATATTGATCATTTGAAGGATCTGATAGGAAATGTTTTACTACCTCTTTCTGTTTCATATCATTTAGAAGGTCCGGCTGAACAACCGAATGCTGATTTTCACAATCCTCTTGTCCTGAATGACATTGCTAATCTGTATAAATACATGGAAGCCCGTGGTTTTAAATACGGATGTAATCTGCCAAATTGCGGTGGAGGTATATATTTAAGACTGACTGGTCTGTTTTACAGCTCCATGCTGATGAAAGATCAGCTTCAGGAAATGGGAGTCGCTGATTATACGATAGAATTACTGGATTGGGCTACTCAATGGGTAAACAGCAATGATCCTGAGTATTCTGCCGAAACAGAAGTATCCGGAGGCAGAGCTGATGCTATTCGCACAATGTTCAACAACCGTCTTATGTTCGCGTTGACGCTTCCTGATTCAGACAGCAGGAGAGAAGAGCTTGTGGATTATATGAAACAGGTCTTTGATTCACATATGCGCATATCTCCGGCATGGGATGGTATGATGAAAGCTGATTTTTCGGCTTATCACCACAGAGGTATTTTTGGCAATGCATACGTAACAGAGGCTTTACATGTAGCTTCACAAATTGCTATGCTGCTAAACAATACTCAATATGCACTGACACCGGCTACCATTACGAATATTCGTGAAGGGTTGCTAGCTTACCGTTCTTTTTGCCAGAAATATGATATTCCCCGTGGAATTTCAGGCAGATTTCCGAATAAGTTAATCAGCCTTGCAGCTAACATTCCGGCATATGCTTTCTTATATGAAGTACTCTCAGGGGAGGAAAAAGATCTTTTCGGACGTATCGTTACGGATTTATACGATGCTGATAATAGTATTGTTCAGTCTCAGCTGATACGCAGTACTGTCAGCTCAATTTCTTTCTTCGGAGGAATTGGTGTTACGGATCTTCTGTATAAAATATCCCAGAAAGGATATACACCGGATGAATACACCAATATCAACCGCACATATCCATATTCGGCTCTTCAGGTTCATCGCAAAAACGGATGGATGGCTGCGGTCAAAGGATATAGCAAGTATGTATGGGACTTTGAAACAGACGGAGGCGAAAACTGGTACGGATATAATCAGTCAAGTGGAGAACTTTCTATCTATTCCGGTGCTGATGAATCAGGTTTAATCAACGCTGAATCAAGTGGTACAGGGTATAACGGATGGGATTGGTCTCACGTTCCGGGAACTACAACTCTGGCTTTGTCGCTGGAAGATATCCGTAAAAAAGTGGAGAGTTTCCAGTGGGCTAAAATGTCTCCTGAGTTTTATACAGGAGGTGTATCTCACCTGGGTGAGAACGGAATGTTTGCGATGAAGTATAACGATATTCGCCAGAACCAGACGATGAAGGCTAATAAATCGTATTTCTTCTTTGGAGACAAGTTAATTATGCTGGGATCGGACATCGTCAATAATCATGACACTTGTTCTTCCGCACATACAACTCTTTTCCAGAATCTTATTGCAAACGGGAAACCTGTTTATGTAAATGGCAAAGCCGTGAATGCTTTAGGAACAACAATGGAACTTGGAAATAATGATAAAGCAACACTGGTTGACATCGCAGATAATGCGTATTATATTCCGGGAAAAAGCAAAGTTCACTTCCACTATAAAGAGCAAAGTTCTTACAACGACCGAAATCATTCAGTCACGAAAGGAAACTATGCAACAGCATGGATTGAGCATGACAAATCTTCTTCCGATAATTATGAATATGCAGTAATGATTAACGGAGGTGTAAGTGGTGCTGAATATTTAAGTTCTGATCCGGGATCTGTATATACAGTTATCCGCAAGGATGCCACAGCTCACATTGTTCATAGCAATGAGCTAAACATGACAGGTTATGCGATTTTCGACAATCAGACATTCTCCGGCGATCCGTTACTGGCTGAAATAAGTGAGCCTGTTATGGCCATGGTTAGTCCGCTAAATGAGAATCAGCTTCAATTAAGTTTATCCAACCCTGAATTAGGATTCTATCCGAAAGATAAATTCCCGTATCAGGTATGGTCTATCGATAAGGATAAACTAAACGCGAAAAGTGAGATTCAACCCGTAACAGTAACATTAAACGGAAAATGGAGTCTGAAATCAAATCCGAAAGTTGAATTCGTAAACTATTCGGTAACAGATCATCAGACAACTCTTCGTTTTAACGGGAAGGATGCTGAAACAGTTAAAGCTGATCTAATCAACGAAGATGCAACATCACTGGAGAATCTAAAAACACAGAACTTCCGTGTTTATCCAAATCCGGCACGTGATTTTATCGCTGTGTTCTACGAATCGGATTCTGATACATCAGTCAGCCTGAACATATATAATATGGTAGGGCAAGTTGTTCTGAATCAGAAAATAGATGCAAACATTAAGCAAACTATCTCTGTTGGCTCATTGCCAAAAGGCAGTTATGTGATTCGTTTAGAGAACAGATCTGCTTCACAGAAATTGATTATACAATAATCCCATTCATAAAAAAGGCGATCCTTATGGATCGCTTTTTTTTATTTAAACGGGTTCTACACCCTGTTTGGCTAATAACTCAAGACTCAGGTCTCTGAGTTTGTATTTTTGAATCTTCCCGCTTCCGGTCATCGGAAACTGATCAATAAAGAAAATATACTTTGGTATTTTATGTCTGGAAATAGCTCCGCGACAATACTCCTTCACGTTCCCTTCACTCATCTCAAAGCCTTCTTTCAGTATGATAAAAGCTCCGATTTCTTCTCCATATTTTTTGGAAGGCACGGCAGCTACCTGAACATCCTGCACACCATCCATTTTATACAGAAACTCTTCGATCTCGCGCGGATAAATATTCTCGCCACCACGAATGATCATATCTTTGATTCTTCCTGTTATGCAGAAGTTCCCGTCAGGTCGTTTAATACCTAAATCACCGGAATGCAAAAAACCATTCTTATCGATAATTTCGGCTGTTGCCTCAGGCAATTTATAATACCCTTTCATGATATTATAACCTCTGCAACACATCTCACCCTGTACACCATCGGGACATTCTTCTCCGGTTTCAGGATCTATCACTTTCACTTCAATATGAGGTAATTCCCGTCCGACTGTTGCAGACCTTACTTCCATTGTGTCGTCCACATGACTTTGAGTCATTCCCGGAGAAGCTTCCGTCAAACCATACACACTGGTTATTTCCTTCATATTCATCTTCTCCATTACTTCTTCCATAAGCCATTGCGGACAAAGTGCTCCGGCCATAATTCCCGTACGAAGAGATGATAATTCAAACATATCGAACATCGGATGATTTAATTCGGCAATATACATGGTTGGAACACCGTACAGCGACGTACATCTTTCTTTATGAACAGAAGCTAATACAACCAGCGGATCAAATTTCTCAAGAAGTACAACGGTTGCCCCGTGCGTAATCACTGCCATCATACCGAGTACAATCCCGAAGCAATGAAACAGCGGAACCGGGAGACATAAGCGCTCATCTGCGGTATAACGCATACATTGTCCGATGCAGTATCCATTATTGGTAATGTTGTAGTGACTGAGCATAACGCCCTTCGGAAAACCAGTTGTCCCCGATGTATATTGCATATTTACCGTATCCTGTACATCGACCGCTGCTTTCGCTTTCTGATAATCATCTTCTGCAATAGTATCAGAAAGCAAAAGAAGTTCGGCGGTATTATACATACCTCTGTATTTCTCCTGACCAATAAACACTACATTCTTCAGGAAAGGATAACGATCCGATTTAAGGAAACCCCTTGGTTGCTGTTTCAGTTCAGGCAACATTTTATAGAGCATCTTTGGATAATCACTATCATACGTCCCGTCAGTAATACAAATCGTTTGAAGATCCGCATTCTCAACCAGATACTCCAGCTCATTTTGCTTATAGTTGGTATTAATGGTCACCAGAACGGCCCCTATTTTTGCTGTTGCAAACATAAATGTATTCCAGTCCGGAACATTCGTTGCCCATATTCCTACATTATCTCCCTTTTTGACACCAATTGCCATCAAGGATTTAGCCAGACGATCCACTCGCTCGTTAAAGCCTTTATAGGTAAAACGGAGATTACGGTCGGCATAAACAATAAAATCCTTGTCAGGAGTTTCATTAGCCCATTTTTCGAGCCATTGTCCTAATGTCTTATTATATAACATATGAAATCCTGATTTAGAAAGGAGTATATATTACAGCCAGTACATCAGCTTCCATTCCGTTTGCAGAGTGAACATGATGTGGTACAATTGAGTCATAGTAAATACTATCGCCCTGTTTCAATAAATATGTTTTTGAGCCGTATTTTATTTCGATTTCACCATCCAGTACATATACAAATTCTTCACCTTCATGCGATGATAGTACAAAATCACTGTGACCACATGGTTCAATTCGTATCTGGAATGTCTCCATATGTCTTCCGGCTTTTGACTGCGAAAGAGCATGGTAATTCATATGTCTGCAACTGCTTTGCCCGCAATGCATAATATTCGCATCTTTTTGATCATCCTTACGTGAAACTACCGGCCCCAGTTCCTCGTGGTCATCCATGAAAGAACCCAGACGGACCCCCATAGAGCGTGCAATTTTAATTAACACAGCAATAGAAGGAACATCCTGATTCTCTTCTATATGCCTGATCTGATCTGATTCTAATCCTGCATTTTCCGCTACCTGACTAATAGATAAATCTTTAGTCTCTCTTAAAGATCGAATTCTCTCTCCGATTGTTACTTTATTTTCCATCATAACAAGCGATTTAGTTTACATTTTGATATTATATCGCCGCAAATATATATAATATATAATTAAACAGCTAAATATACTATAAAATAGTCATTGCTAATTATTACTCTGAGACGATTATACCGGATAAAAGGAGCTACAATAAGGACTCCTGTTTCTTCGTATGTTACCGGCAGAATATCCGTATCGAGTGGAAAAATCAGACTGTAAACAAATTACAGGATACGTATGATTAACTTTTTTCAAAGCAGGAATAATGTGTTTTGAACGTATGATTAATTAAGGACCTGTACAGGTCCTTATAAGGATATGTACAGCAGGCAAAAAGGATCTGTACAGGTCCTTCGGAGGAGCTGTACAACCTGCAAATTAATCATACGTGCAAATGAAGTTATTTACCCTTTGAAAAAAGTTATTCAAAGGCAAAGCGTGAATTGATTATACGTATTCCGGAGCGGATATACCCTTTGATTTTTAATGAAGAGACTGAAGCTGACGCCTGATAAGAGCATAAAAAAAGGAAGAAACCCTTACGGATTTCTTCCTTTTTAATGTCCTGATACAAGAAATTACTTTCTGATACCTAGTTCTTTAATGATAGCACGGTATCTTTCGATATCTTTAGCTTTTAGATAATCCAAAAGGCTACGACGTTTACCTACTAACATTTTAAGAGCTCTCTCAGTGCTATAATCTTTGTGATTTGCCTTCAAGTGTGAAGTCAAATGCGAAATACGGTACGAAAATAATGCAATCTGCGCTTCTGATGAGCCAGTATCAGTATTAGACTTTCCGTATTTTGCGAAGATTTCTTGTTTCTTAGCTGAATCTAAGTACATGGTGATAATTATTATATTGTTAAACAAAATCGCTGCAAAGGTACGACTTTATTTTTCTCTCACAAGAGCTTTTTACTTTTTTATCAATGATTTATGCAATTAATATCGTACCTTTGTGCCATATATTTCAAGATATTATATGCAAAAGATTAGAAACATTGCAATTATTGCACACGTTGACCACGGAAAGACTACTTTAGTGGATAAGATGCTGCTAGCTGGTCAACTGTTCAGAGACAACCAACACACAGGTGAGTTAATACTCGATAACAACGACTTGGAGCGTGAACGCGGTATTACCATTCTGTCTAAGAACGTATCAATTTCTTATAAGGGTTATAAGATCAACATTATTGATACTCCGGGCCACGCCGACTTCGGTGGAGAAGTTGAACGTGTATTGAACATGGCAGACGGATGTTTGCTTCTTGTTGATGCTTTCGAAGGACCAATGCCTCAGACGCGTTTTGTACTTCAGAAAGCTTTGGAAATGGGACTTAAACCGATCGTGGTTGTGAATAAGGTAGACAAACCAAACTGTCGCCCTGACGAAGTTCACGAAATGGTATTCGATTTAATGTTCAGTCTGGATGCTAACGAAGAACAGTTAGATTTCCATACAGTTTACGGTTCTGCGAAGAACAACTGGATGGGTGAAGACTGGAGCAAACCGACTGAAGATATTACTTATGTATTAGACTCAATCGTAGAGCATATTCCTGCTCCGGTTTACCTGGACGGATCAGCTCAGATGCTAATTACATCTCTTGACTACTCTTCATATGTAGGACGTATTTGTATCGGACGTGTTCACCGTGGTGAACTTCGTGAAGGTATGGATGTGATGCTTTGCAAAAAAGACGGTTCTAAAATCAAACAACGTATTAAAGAGGTTCACGTATTCGAAGGTCTTGGCCGTCGTAAAGTAGAATCTGCTGCGTCAGGTGATATTTGTGCTTTGGTTGGTATCGACGGATTCGAAATCGGGGATACAATTGCGGATGCTCAAAATCCGGAAGCTTTGGATCCGATTGCTATCGACGAACCAACAATGTCGATGACATTTACAATCAATGACTCTCCTTTCTTCGGAAAAGAAGGTAAATTGGTTACTTCACGTCACATTCACGACCGTTTGATGAAAGAGCTTGACAAAAACCTTGCTCTTCGTGTTCATAAATCAGAAGATTCTGACTGCTGGACTGTATTCGGACGTGGTGTACTTCACTTATCTGTATTGATCGAAACAATGCGTCGTGAAGGATACGAACTTCAGGTTGGTCAGCCACAGGTTATCATCAAAGAAATTGATGGTGTTAAATGTGAGCCGATTGAGCAGTTGAGTATCAACTGTCCGGAAGAAGCTTCGAGCAAAATTATCGACGTTGTAACACGCCGTAAAGGTGAATTATTAATGATGGATACGAAAAATGATCGTATTTTCATGGAATTCAATATGCCTTCACGTGGTATTATCGGTCTTCGTAACTATGTATTGACTGTATCTGCCGGAGAAGCTATCATGGCTCACCGCTTCAAAGAATATCAGCCATACAAAGGGGAAATCGAAAAACGTATAAACGGTGCTATGATCGCGATGGAAACAGGTACTGCATTTGCTTATGCACTAGATAAACTACAGGATCGTGGTAAATTCTTTATTGCTCCGCAAGAAGAAATTTATGCTGGTCAGGTTATCGGTGAGCATTCAAAAGACAACGACCTTGTTGTAAACATCACAAAATCTAAGAAACTGACAAACATGCGTGCATCAGGTTCTGACGATAAAGCGAAATTGGCTCCGCCGATTATCTTCAGCTTGGAAGAGGCTCTAGAGTACATTCGTGAAGACGAGTATGTAGAGGTTACTCCACACTCAATCCGTCTTCGTAAAATCATTCTTGATGAAAACGAACGTAAGCGCGTTTCTAAAAAATAAAACGTACTGAAAACAATATAGGACACCTGTCGATGCTATTCTCTATTTATTTATAAATAACGATTGCATTGACAGGTTTTCTTATTTATACCAATACATTATATGCATACAAACTTCAAAAAAATCGGTATCATCGTTGCTATGAGCAAAGAGTATGAACTGGTTAAAAACCTTTTAGCAAATCCCAGAGAACAAAAGATTCTTACCTTCGATTTTTGCGAAGGCTCTATTGGAGATAAAGAAATTGTATTGCTAAAAAGCGGAATCGGAAAAGTTAATTCTACAATTGCTACGCTCGAAATGATTTCTCACTTCTCTCCGGATTGTGTAATTAACACAGGTGTAGCTGGTGGTATTGATCAGTCGTTACGTGTTGCTGATATCATTGTAGGCGACTCATCCTGTTACCACGACTTCTACTGTGGCGAGGTAAACGATCATCAGGCAGAACTAGGTTATCCTGAGTTTATTTCGGGAGACAGCCGCCTGCTTAATAGTCTGAAAGCGGCTGCATCCGGAATGGATAATGTTCACTTCGGACTTATCTGTACGGGAGACCAGTTTATCACAAATCGCGAAGAGTTATTTAAGATAAAAGCAAAACATCCTGCCGGATTAGCCGTTGATATGGAGTCTAACAGTATTGCACACACTTGTTTCATGCATGGTGTTCCTTATATCAGCTTCCGTATTATCAGCGATACTCCATGGGTTGATAACCACGAAGAACAATACCTGAACTTCTGGGATGAAGCTCCGCAAAAAACGTTTGCGCTTCTTCAGAACCTTCTGGCCAATCTTTAATTTAGAACAATAGATATGGAAAAAATTGCCAGCTTTACAATTGATCACCTGCGCATGAGCCGCGGTATCTTTGTTTCAAGAAAAGATCAGATTGGAAACGAAACAATCACAACGTTCGATATACGAATGAAGACTCCGAACCGCGAACCTGTTCTCGGACAACCGGAACTTCATACAATTGAACACCTTGCTGCTACATTCCTTCGCAACCATGCACAATGGAAAGACCAGGTAATCTACTGGGGTCCGATGGGATGCCAGACCGGAAACTACCTTATACTAAAAGGTGATCTTCAGTCAGAGGATATAGAGGAACTGGTGAAAGAGACATTCCTTTTTATCAAAGATTTCGAAGGTGAAATTCCGGGAGCAACTGCAAAAGATTGTGGAAACTACCTGATGAATAACCTGCCTATGGCAAAATTCGAAGCAGAAAAATTCTACAACGAAGTTCTTTGCCGGATGAAAGACGAAAACCGTACTTATCCTCAATAAAAAAAGCCTGACTTAAGTCAGGCTTTTTTTATTTATCTGTTTAAAAATTATGATGTTAAATACTTTTTAATACATTTGTGACATCATGAATATTAAACGCTATGAAAAATAAAATTATTCTTTTTGCATTATTGTGTGCTGGCACACTAACTGCCCAGGAAAAACTAACAAATCAGAGTATAATCGATATGATAAAACTAGGATTTGAGGAAGAGGTTATTATAAGTAAAATAAAGAACTCTCCTTCTGAGTATAACGTTTCTATCGAAGAACTTAAAAAGTTAATGGACCAGGGAGCTACATCTGAAATTATTTCAACGATGGTCACGATGTCGGGCAATACTAAAGAGGATAAGGCTATCGAAAGCTTTTCTGGTATTTACTTTACTGACGACCAGAATAAAAAAACAAAGATCCTTCCTTCTGTTTTTTCAGGAACAAAGACAAACACACTCGCTGCCGGATTAACTTACGGGATAGCAAGTGCCAAAGTAAAATCAGTTATCAACAATGCAGAATCCCGTAACCGGACTAACAGTGAAGATCTGGCTTTCGATTTTTATTTCTCGCCATCAGCTGACAATGCATTATCAGCACAAGGTGGAAGTGACTGGTGGTTTAAAACAGCAACATCCCCGAACGAGTTTGTATTAGTTCAGCTCAATGTAAATGAGCGTAAAAATTGCAGAACTCTGGAAACGGGAAAAGTAAACGTATATGCTGGATCTACTGTCGGAATTGATACAAAATATGCAATACCTTTTGAAATAGAACAAATAAATGATACTCATTTCAGGGTAAGACCACAAAATACACTTGAACCTGGTGAATATTGTTTCTTTTATCAGGGAACTGTACCACAGGGAGGTTTTAATAATCAATCAGTATTCGACTTTAAAGTCGAATAATTTATAAAATAAGTGCAGTCTGGCGTCAAACGTCAGACTGCACTTATTTTATAAATCATTATCGAGGGCCTTTAACCACTTTTCGATTCGTGTTCTTACAACACTATGCGTGACATCGAAGTTATTAACTATGATCACAACAGCATATCTCTTTCCGTTCTTATCCAGATAGCCGGCATAGCTCAGGACTCCTCCCATTGAGCCACTTTTCAGTTTCAACCGGTTCCCCATAGAGCCGTCTTTGAATAATGATCTGACGGTTCCTTCTTTTCCAACTACCGGAATCGAACGGTAGAAATCAGAAGCGATAGTTTTATCCTTCATACATAAAGCAAGCATGCGCGACAGATAATCTGTAGTTACACGATTTAACGGAGAAAGTCCGCTACCGTCGAATATACGCATTCCTCCTTTAGATAATCCTTTGGATTCCCAGAAAGCATACTCCTGCATGACTCCTTTTTCAAAAGTATTCGGCTGTTGTGTATCTTTCTGCGCAATAAGCCGTAAAAGCCCATCTGCAAAAAGGTTATTACTATTAAAATTGACAATCTTGACGATCTCTTTAAGAGGTGGAGAAGGGTAGGAGGTATCTAATAAAGTACCCGCATATTTCTTCTCATATTCCGTCATCCAGGAACCGCCAACAGCGATTCCTGCATTTTCAAAACATTTACTCAGTCCCGATATCAACACAGCATTCGGATCATACATATCCCCTTTAATCGTAAACCGCTCTCTGTTAGCAGGAATACTACCATATATAAAGCGCTCCTTCTGAAAAGGTGCACCATAGATATAAGCACTGTCTTTGGAATTAGAAGCTGCTATTAATCCAGGAGTCAGGCTCATTCCAGGCACTTCAGGATTGACGGCTATAACTTCAGGTACAGTTCCGGCTTTTCCGGATCTGAAAGACAACTCATACATATTATCTTTATAATTAAGACCCCATATACCGGCTCCGTAATAATTCCCCATATCTTCCCATATCCATTTCGGAGAAGAAACTTCGGTCCCGTAAATACTATTATCCAGAATCACATTTCCCGAGATCCTTTTTATCCCTTTTTTCTTTAATAAACCGGTAACATAGTCTGCGAATGAAGATTCTCTGTTAAAATAACGGGAATCAATAGTTGGATCACCCTTCCCCTCAATAATGAGATCACCCGACAGTATGCCATCAGAGATGTTTCCGGTGTAACGTAATGGTGTTTCAAATACATAATCTCCTCCATACATGCCCAAAGCCGAAGCTGTAGTCAAAAGTTTTAATACTGAAGCAGGAATTACCCTTCGATATGAATTCTGGTTATATACGGACTTCATACTCTCAACGTCAATCACAGAAACCGACACATCTGAGTAATCAAAATCTGCTCCTTTAAAGAAATCTGAAACTTCAGTTTGTGCATAACTTTTTGGAAAGATTAAATAGAAGAGTGTAAATAATAGCAGTATCTTTGTTTTCATCAGATTTTTAGATATGTTTGCATTCGCAAATCTAATAAAAAAAGGTATAAAAAACATCCTAACATCCATATTTTCCAATGATTTACAACGAAACGAAAATGCACGAGCGTCATTCACGTGGTCGTATTGAAGTAATATGCGGATCTATGTTTTCGGGCAAAACCGAAGAATTAATCCGCCGAATGAAACGTGCAAAGATTGCACGTCAGTCCGTAGAAATCTTCAAACCTACTGTTGACACGCGCTACTCCAGTGAAGAAGTCGTATCCCACGATAAGAATTCGATACCTTCATCTCCGGTCGATAACTCAAGCAGTATTTTGCTTCTCTCTGCAAATGTAGAGGTTGTCGGGATTGATGAAGCTCAATTTTTTGATCACGGATTGGCTGATGTCTGCAACCAATTGGCAAATAACGGTGTTAGAGTAATTGTAGCCGGATTGGATATGGATTTTAAAGGAGTTCCTTTCGGACCAATGCCAGCATTATGTGCTATTGCAGATGATGTCACGAAAGTACATGCTATTTGCACACGTTGCGGCAATCTGGCCAGCTACTCATACCGTCTGGTACACAATGACAAGCAAGTTCTTTTAGGCGAAAAAAGCGAATACGAGCCGCTTTGCCGGACTTGCTATCTGGAAGCCAACGCACAATAACTAAACCTACTTAACATTATGGATTCTTTTGAAAGAAAACCTTTTACTTTTGATCGGGTGATTCGCATTATCATATCACTCCTTATAATTTTCGGACTGCTATGGTTCATCAACCGGCTAAGTTCTGTACTTATCACATTCTTTGTCGGATGGCTTATAGCCTATATGCTGAATCCTTTCGTAGAATTCATTCAGTTTAAGTTGCGCGTTAAAAACAGAGTCGCTTCTATCTTCATTGCGCTTGTATTGGTAATTGCTGTAATCGTAGGGGGAATAGCTGCGCTTATACCTCCTGTCACTGCAGAAATAAACAAAATGACAGACCTGCTCCATAATTATCCGGGATCAGCAGGATATATACCCTTTATACCAACTGATCTTCAGGATTTTATTTCTGAAAAAGTCAACCTGGCCGAATGTATTAAATACATGAATAAAGAAGACTGGGAAAAGTTAATTCAGGATCTCTTTCCTAAAGTCATGTCTATTTTTTCGAGCTCCCTGAGCTGGCTCTTCGGATTGTTTGCTTCTTCGATTACATTATTATATGTATTTTTTATTCTGCTGGATTACGATAAAATATCCAAAGGTTTTATCAATATACTTCCGGAACGTTACCGTTCAGATGTGTCGGGACTAATGGATAATCTGGAGTATTCCATGAACAGTTATTTCCGCGGACAGGCAACAGTTGCCTTTTTTGTAGGCATTCTTTTTGCTATCGGATTTAATATCATAGGATTGCCGCTGGCTACGTTGCTTGGCCTTTTTATTGGACTTCTGAATATGGTTCCATACCTTCAGACTCTTGGCGTGATACCAACAGCGATGTTGTGTATTATCAAATCGGCAGAAACAGGCAGTAGCTTCTGGGGGCTATTTGCGGCAGCAATAGCAGTATTCGGGATTGTTCAGATCATACAGGATGGATTCCTTACTCCGAAAATTATGGGAAAAATAACCGGACTAAATCCGGCCATTATCCTTCTTTCTCTTTCTATATGGGGAAGCCTTATGGGTATTGTCGGTATGATTATTGCGCTACCGATGACAACGCTGATCATCTTCTATTATGAGCGTTACATACTCAATATTGATAAAAAACCCATAAGAAACAGCCAGAACGAAGCCAAAAAGCAAAAATAATATAAATAGAAAAGCTTTTTATTCGCTTTTCTTGTCCATTAAATCTAAATGCTCTATCTTTGCAGAGCATTTGAGAAATAATGTATGTCGCTGATTCGCTAGCTCAGCTGGTAGAGCACAACACTTTTAATGTTGGGGTCCTGGGTTCGAACCCCAGGCGGATCACAAAAAAGGAGTTAAGATTATTCTTAACTCCTTTTTTTTATTCAATCTAAAGTCTGAATGCCTCCGCCATTTACAAATAACACCTGCCCGCTAACCCATGAAGATACGGGCGAAGCAAAATACAAAATAGCACCTGTTATATCTGAAACTTCACCCAAACGTTTAATCGGAGTATGCGCGAGCATTCGCTTCTCAATCTCAGGAGTCATTACACTTTCAAGAGCATGCGTGCGTGTAGCTCCCGGTCCCACATTATTAATACGAACACCAAAAGGTCCGAAGTCAAAAGCCAGATTAGCAACCATATGATTCAATGCAGCCTTTGATGCAGCATATGCACTCATATCAGGACTTTTATTTATACTCCCCATCGAAGTGATATTTATAATACTACCATATCCCGATTTAGCCATATAAGGAACAGCCAGCTGACATAGCCTCCATGCACTAAAAACATTAAAATTAAAGATGCGCTCAAAATAAGCCAGATCAATCTTAAATGGATTTTCTTTACCACCGCCACCACCACCGGCATTATTGACAAGGATATTTACTGTACCAAATACTTCAACAGCTCTTTCTATCAGATTAACCAGGTCTTCATCCTTTAACACATTACAAGCTACTGCAACTGCTTTTCCACCTGATGAATTAATTTCATCCGCAACAGCCCGTGCCTTCTCCTCAGAAAGATCACTCACAACCACAGAAGCTCCAGCCTGAGCTAAAATCTCACAGCTACCCTTTCCAATACCATCACCACCTCCAGTGACAACAGCTACTTTTCCACTCAGATCAAATAAGTAATCCAGTTTTGACATATTCTTTTATTGTTAGATGAAAGGAAATCATATCAATGGAAAACAGCAATAAAACTTCATATGTTCGTCAATGACAACAGATTAACAACCAACAACACTTAGAAATACAGAAATAGAAAACAAATGAGAAAAACAAAACAACAATATACCTTAATATTATAAATAAAACAATATCGTTTATCTGCCTCGTTTTCCTATATTTGCTACCGGACATACTTAAAACCAAATAAAATCTATTCCACATGAACTTTCAGAAAAAATTAATGATTTCTGCATTAACAATTTTACAACTCAATGCTTTTTCAGCGAACCATCCGGAAAAAGGAATTGAAAAACTACAACAAGTCTATATATCTGCAACCGACATTCTGAATCAGGTTCAGAAACCTTCCGAAATCCACAAGGCTATTAAACAGTTAAGCCGCATACAGAAAAAGTACGAGAAAGATAAAGAGCTCCGTGATGTAATATCCTCATATAGCTCTTCCGAAAAAGATAATTATAACGAAGCTCTCAGATTGCTGTCAAATATGAATGATGCCGCAAAAAGACTCGCTATGGCCGGTATTCTTCAGGGAGGTATCTGTGGAGAGACATACAATTCATTCTCCAATCTGTTCAGTCTTAAAGAAGATATGAATGAAATCCGTACTTCGGAAGAGGGTGCACCATACGAAAGTAAAGAGCAACGCGACAAGCGAATGAAATGGTGGAGAGACGGTAAATTTGGTATGTTTGTCCATTACGGATTATATTCTGCATTAGGAGGACGAGTCAATAATAAGAACTATGAAGGCTGTGTTGAATGGATTCAAATGCAGTCCGGCCTGGACAGCGCATCGTATGTATCAGCAGCACTGCCTGAATTCAACCCTAAGAGCGGAATGGCCGAAGAGTGGGTTAAACTTGCTAAAGAGTCAGGATGTAAATATATCGTTCTGACAAGCCGTCACCATGAAGGATTCAATATGTTTGACACTCAATATTCAGATTTTAATGTAAAGAAAACCAAAGGAATAGACATAATAGATGAGTATGCGAAAGCCTGCCGGAAGCATGCTGTTAAAGCGGGTTATTACTTTTCAACCATCGACTGGAATCATCCTGATTATGATCCGACAGGATCAGGTATTTCTTATCCAAAAGGAAATTATGAGGCCGAAAAAAAAGGAGAACGCTTTTTTGGAAATCATGAAAGGTATAAAGAATACCTTTATAATATATTTAATGACCTGAATTCTAAGTATAAGGTTGATCTTGTATGGTGGGACTTCAGTCAGCCTAAATTTCAGGGAGATAAAGCATGGGGCGCTACACGACTTATGAAGAATCTGTTTGACCATAATCCGGATGCCATTCAGAATAATCGTCTTTATCATTCTGAAAATCATCTGAGCGAAGGAGGTATTCGGGTAACCCCAACCTGGAAAGGAGATTATTCAACAGCTGAACACCATGTTCCGGCTACAGGAATTGACGGAGACTGGGAAGCTTGCCAGACTTTAAACGGAACATGGGGATATTCATCTCTTAATCAGAGATGGAAATCTTCAACAGAGCTTATACGCGAACTAATTGATGCCGTCAGTCGCGGTGGAAACTTCTTATTAAATATAGGGCCTGAACCTGATGGTAGTATTCCGGCTGAAAGCATTCGATTATTTCGCGAAATAGGTAAGTGGGTTAATACAAACGGAGAAGCAATTTACGAAACCAGAGCTAATCCGTTTAACACTGAGCTAAAATGGGGACGTGTAACCCGTAAAGATGATAATACCATTTACCTGATTATATATGAGAAGCCTGAAAATGGTCTTATTGAAATACCGTGCACATTCTCCGGTAAAACGAAAGCGACTCTTTTAGTTAACGATAAACCGGTTGACCTGATTTCTCACGAAGAAGAAGGTAAAAGTATGATCGATATCCGAAATATAGAAATGCAGGATGCTGCAACCGTCATCAAGGTTAAGGGTAAGCGGATCATGTTATGAGAATAAATCAGCGCTTTGCACAGGAATGGAGAATATCTTATACACATATATATTTCTATGTTCTCCATCATAAACAGAATAAATTATTAGAGACTCTATGTTCTAAAATTGAGACAATTAACTTAATGGCTTAAATAAATATGATATTTTTTCGCCCATATATAAGTAAAAATCCAATTATTTACTCTATCTTTGCAGAGCATTTGAGAAATAATGCATGTCGCTGATTCGCTAGCTCAGCTGGTAGAGCACAACACTTTTAATGTTGGGGTCCTGGGTTCGAACCCCAGGCGGATCACAAAAAAGGAGTTAAGATTTATTCTTAACTCCTTTTTTTTCGTATCATAACGCCTGAAAACACATATAAAGCTGAAAGATATTTATTAATGACATAATCATTCCGTTTTACAAGTAGTAACCTATATTCCTTCTTTGGGAAATAGTAAAAAAACAATACACAGAGTTTTTCTGTTTTAATTGCCATCAATTGCCATTGGAGCATATTTTACATATAATCAACTGTATAACAATTATTTAAAGTATGACAATTGATATGGCAAATGCTATGGCAAATCAATTTCATTTGCCATGAATTGCCATAGTATTTGCCATAATGCATCGTGTTGATAATTAGTATCTTACATAGCTTTTTTAGCACGTATGGCAAATGATGGCAATTAAAAATCAAAAACTTCATGTAGTGTTTTTTTGTAAACGAAAGGATAGTCTGAATTTTCATACGTATAAACGTGCGCGTTCATTCCTATGAACGTACAAGATCATTTAAATGAAAATATATTTTCATACTTATGAACGCGCAAGTTCTTTTAAATGAACTTTCTAAGGTATACGTATAAAAAATTAACCGCATTTGTATGCCGTGACTTTTACTGAAAAGGTTGACAGATTCAGTTTACAGTGCATTATAATTTGGATCTGGTGTTAATCGCTAAATTCAGGACGATACAAAAATGCGTGTTTCTGCTCAACGAAATACGTGTTTGCGCACCGGGAAATACGTGTTTTGATGGGAAGAAATACGTATTTCGTAGCAAAGATATACGTATTTCATAGTTGAGAAATACGCATTTCGTGGCAGACAAATACGGGAATAAATAAATTTATATCCGTATTTGTCTGAATAGAGATACAGGGATATTTTTATTCCCATCCGGTTCTTTTGGGAAGGTTGTTACTTCAGCGTTTACCTTGGTGGTATTTTAAGGGAGCCATATTTTAAATACGCGCGGCTTGCATTGAAGCATCCGTTTATTTTCTCACTTCAAAACACGGACTATATCTATCCGCTGATCCGAAAATCAGAGTGAAAATAATTCATAGAATACGTATGATTATTCTTCTGAACAAATTATCCTCTCTAATTTATATTATCCTGAATTATTCAGAAATGGATATATCCTGAAATATCGTCTAACGATCCCGGCACAAATTCATTTACCTGAACATATTGAGCAGGAAAACTTTCATGCCGGATTCCATATTCTGATGCAGGATGAAAACCTAATCTTTGATAATACTCCGGATCCCCTAAAAGGAAAACAGAAGTATATCCCATTTCCTTTGCTATACGAATGCCTTCTTGCATGAGTGATCTTCCAATTCCTTTATTCCGGTAAGCAGACAAAACAGAAAGAGGAGCAACCATTAATGTTATGAAGTTACTTTCATCCGGTTTTGTCACAGAAGTACGCGTAAACATAATATGTCCGGTAATAATACCATCTGATACAGCCACTAAATCCAGTTCGGGAATATATGTATCTCCTTCTCTTAATCTGACTGCAAAATTCTGCTCATCACCATCACTATGCTCAGCTGTCTCAAAAGCTGTTTTAATCACTTGATAAACTTCAGAGAAATCTTCGGGAGCAGTTTGTCGAATTTTAAAATCCATTCTATAAAGTATATTTAATACACCTAAAGTACAAATATTTATCGCACCAACAAGAATACATATGAGGAACTTTAGATATTAATTATTATTATTTTAAAGCATAACAGGATATTGTTCGTATATTTGCGAACAAATAAGTTTCTATGAAAAAGAAATATACAGAAAAGGAAGAGCTGACAGCACGTTTTGCCAAAGCTCTGGGACATCCTGCACGTATTGCCATACTGAAATTTCTGATCGAACAGGATAGTTGTTTTTTTGGCGATATACATGAGGTACTACCCATCGCAAAAGCAACCGTTTCACAACATCTTTCAGAGCTGAAAGAATCGGGATTGATTCAAGGAGAGATCATGCCACCAAAAGTAAGATACTGTATCAACCACGAAAACTGGAAACTGGCGCAGATGCTTCTGAATGAACTATTTGCCGGCTATAATCCGACGACGAAAAAGTGTTGCGAATAGAAGCAACATTTTTTACACCTTCACTATTCGTAGTTTTGCGAACAACAAACAAATAAAACAGATATACATTATGAATATTAAAGTGTTAGGAACCGGATGTTCCGGATGCAAAGCTCTTTATGAAACAGTCATTAAAGTCGTAACTGAAAACGGCATAGATGCTACCGTCGAAAAAGAAGAAGATTTAATAAAGATCATGGCCTACAATGTTATGACATTGCCAGGGCTTGTTATTGATGAAAAAGTGGTTTCTGCGGGCAAAAAATTATCTGCCGCAGATGTAAAAGCATTACTAAACCTATAAAGATTGATTATGAAAGTACTTATACTTTGTACCGGGAACAGTTGTCGCAGCCAGATGGCACATGGTTTCCTCCAGTCATTTGATAAAAATCTGATAGTATGTTCAGCCGGGACACAAGCTGCCGGAAAATTAAACGAAGGAGCTGTAAAAGCAATGGCTGAAGCGGGTATCGATATATCAGGACACACGTCAGATTCTGTTGAAAAATACCTGAATGAAGAATGGGATTACGTAATAACAGTTTGCGGAGGAGCCAATGAAACTTGTCCTGCTTTTACCGGAAAAGTAAAACACCGTATCCATATGGGATTTGATGACCCTTCCCATGCAGAAGGTACTCCTGAGTTTATAACTTCAGAATTTCGACGCGTAAGAGATGAGATCAGATTGAACTTCCGTAAGTTCTACAACACCAATCTGATAGAAGAGCAGTCATGCCCTTGCGGAGCCAACAATTTCTGTAAATGTGAATAGATTATGATACAGCAATTTGCAGACTGGCTTGTATATGGTGTTTTTGGACTCGACGCTGCCACACGAACCGGAGCAGCTATAAATTTCTTTTTCTACGACACGATTAAGATCGTCCTTTTACTGTTTCTGATCAGCGTATTGATGGGTATTATCAATGCCTACTTTCCGATAGACCGGTTAAGAAATTTTCTGACTACACGAAAATTGTTTGGGTTTCAGTATTTCTTTGCAGCTTTATTCGGAGCAATCACACCGTTTTGCAGCTGTTCATCAATACCTCTTTTCATCGGGTTTGTAAAAGGAGGTATACCCCTGGGCGTGACGTTTGCATTTCTGATCACCTCTCCATTAGTTAATGAAGTAGCTGTGGCCATGTTTCTGGGTTCGTTCGGACTAAAAGCCACACTTATCTACGCCATTTCAGGAATATTACTTGGTGCAGCAGGTGGATTTATTCTTGAGAAATTTAAACTCGAAAAATATTTGAGTCCCTGGGTTCGGCAAATTCAGGAACAATCAGAAAACGAAACCGCAGAGTGGGAGGCTCAGCACATACCATTTATGAAAAGACTACCGATTATTATCCGCGATGCATTTGGGATTGTACGAGGTGTGATTCTGTATGTGCTTATTGGAATCGGTATTGGAGCTGTAATCCACGGATATGTTCCAGAGGGCTTCTTTGAACAATATTTGTCGAAAGATAACTGGTATAGTGTCCCATTTGCTGTAATACTGGCAGTACCAATGTATGGCGGATGTGCTGGAATTGTACCTGTCATTGAAGTATTTGTAGCGAAAGGGATACCATTAGGTACCGCTATTGCATTTATGATGGGAGTAGTCGGGCTATCACTTCCTGAAGCCACCATGCTTAAAAAGGTCATGACCTGGCGTCTGATCGGCATATTCTTCGGGACAGTTACTTTCTTCATTATTCTATCGGGATATCTGTTCAATATATTATTATAGAGAGTAATAAAAAGAACATAAAACGAGTCATCGAAGACTAATAAATTGTACTTTTATCGTATATATACAATAAAGATTGACTACAATGGAAGGAACAAAAAGAAGTAATATAAAAATAGGACAAGTTGTTAACATTGTCCTGAAAAAAGATCAGCAATCCGGAGAACTGACAGAAGGAATTGTCAAGAACATTCTTACAAAATCACCCATACACCACAGAGGAATCAAAGTAAGATTAGAATCCGGAGAAGTCGGACGGGTAAAAGAAATTCTGGAAGAACCGGAAGATTGAAGAAAAGACCACATAACAAAGGAACTGTTATGTGGTCTTTTTTTTAATATGTTCATTCCGAATAAGTCAGAGTGTCTTCAGTTATACATATGAGAAATTGATAAACGTTGAAAATATTTGCCCAAAGTAAAAACTTTATCGATTATAAATGGTTCTTTTATTAAGTCTGTTTACAGATATACAATTAACTTATTATCCGTGAAATAAAGAAGAAGGGAATCAGGTATGGGAACATTATTTCTGGCAACATTAGGAATGATGGCTTTCACTTTTGCAATCGGTTTTGTGGTAGCAGGAGTGATTAAGCTCACAGCTTACGGAGCAGACAGTATGGAGTATTATAACTCGAACCGTGAGGAGTTGAAACAAATGCACAAGATGAAAAAAGCACGCTATAAGCGCTTAAAATATCTGCTGGATGAAATGGAAAGAAACGATCCCAAATACAACGAAGAATATTACCATGGAGTGAGTAAAGGTGCGTCAGGGTTTGATTTATGCAATTATTATTATCCGGAGGAGGAAAAGATATTTATACTGGAAAACGAAAAAGATTATGAAGCTCCGGATTACAAAATATCAAAAGACAAGGACTACGAGAAAACTGACACAAAACAAACACACAAATAACATGGAAGGTATTGATTTTTTTAACCTGTTTCAGGGAGTAGGCACAATGGTTGCCGGTGGATGGATCATGGCCATCGCCCGTATATTTTTAATTGCATTAGGGGGATTACTTGTATATCTTGGATGGAAGGGTGTACTTGAACCCATGGTAATGATACCAATGGGGCTTGGAATGGTAGCAATTAACTGCGGAACCCTGATTATGCCGGGAGGAGGACTGGGTAATTTATTTCTTGATCCGATGCTCTCCGACACAAACGACTTAATGAATTATATGCAGATAAACTTCCTGCAACCCGTATATACACTTACCTTTAGTAATGGTTTGATAGCCTGCTTTGTGTTTATGGGTATCGGCACCTTGCTGGATGTCGGATTTCTGCTGCAAAAACCATTCGTAAGCATATTTCTGGCACTTTGTGCCGAACTAGGAACTTTCCTGACTTTACCTATTGCGCATGCATTAGGCCTTACTCTCGGCGAAAGCGCATCTGTTGCTATGATCGGAGGTGCAGACGGTCCGATGGTTCTTTTCACCTCGCTCATGCTTGCAAAACATTTATTTGTACCAATTACCGTGGTTGCTTATTTATACCTCGGACTAACATATGGCGGATACCCATACCTGGTAAGACTTATGGTGCCTAAAAAGTTTCGTTCGATTCAAATGAAAAGCACTAAACCGGTACGAAATTACAAGCCATCCGTAAAACTGGCATTCTCTGTAATCTTATGTGCCGTATTATGCTTCTTATTTCCGGTTGCTTCTCCGTTATTCTTCTCTTTATTTCTCGGAGTAGCTATACGCGAATCGGGAATGAAACATATCATGGATTTCGTAAGCGGACCACTTTTATACGGATCCACTTTTATGTTGGGAGTTCTTCTTGGCGTTTTGTGTGACGCAAAGTTATTACTGGACCCAAAAGTCCTTAAGCTGCTTTTACTGGGTATTACAGCTCTGCTTTTATCCGGTATCGGAGGCATACTTGGCGGATATATCATGTACTTCATCAAACGGGGTAACTTTAATCCAGTTATCGGAATCGCAGCAGTAAGCTGTGTACCGACCACGGCTAAAGTTGCACAAAAAATCGTAAGTAAAGATAATCCAAACGCAATTATCCTTGGTGATGCCTTGGGAGCTAATATTTCAGGTGTAATAACCTCTGCCATAATTACAGGCGTCTATATTACCCTCATTCCATATTTATAATATAGAAAAGCAAAGATGCAGAATATCAGACAGTTCTTATCAATGCTTTTTTTACATAAAATAATAGCATAAAAAAATAAAACAAACATATCTATTGAATATCCCGAATAAATAATATAATATTGTAAATAAGAAAACGAAATAACCAATTACCTGTTAATTAATCACCTACACTTTACAGAGTTATGGGAGTAAAACTTATAAACATCAAAGATTATTTTTCCAAGAACCCGGAAGATGATTTATACATAGAAAACCATAGAATATTTATTGATGACCTCGAGAGATGGGCTTCTTTATGTAGTGCAGCATTTGAAAGAGCTACATATATATCAGGATGTATTGATAGTAATGTATATTATATATCAAATTCTTTTCTTAAAATAACGGGCTACAATAGAGATGATACACAAAATAATAAAAAACACTTTTTACATTCAATAATTCATCCTTACGACCTAAATTTTATAGATAAAGTATACAAAGAATTATCAAACTATTTACTCAATTGTGATACAAAATATGATTATACAAAATACAATGCAAAGTATTATTTACGCATAAAAAAGAAAACAGAAGGCTGGACTACTTTAGAATGTTATTCATATCCAATTTATGTCGTTAACAACAAAGTTCATTTTTGTATTACACATGCGAAAGTAAGTACAGAAACATTTATACCATCTTTTCAATTCTATTTCATAAAAGAAAATAAAAGATTTATTTACGATGAGAAAAAAGGTATATTTTTACCTGACGAAAAAATAAAACTCAAAGATGTTGAAATACAGGTATTACTAAATACTGCTCATGGAATGAAGGAGTACGAGATATCACGGAAAATGGATATAGAATTAAATACGATCAAGTATTATAAAAAATCAATTCTGAAAAAACTGTCAGTAAACAGTATGCCGGAGGCGATATACTTTGCACTTAAAAAAAATATTATCTAATGAGTAAGAAAGATATTACTATTCGAAATTTAATCATCGATTATCAGAATATACCTTCAGATTTAACATATGATCTGGATAATCTGCATAGTAATCTCGAAGCTATTGCATGTAATAATGAAGAGACATATATAATTGTGGATCATAAAACTAAAAGCTATACTTATTACAATTACAATAAAAATCTATATCACTTAGTTGGAAGTGAATTCAATCGAATTGATAAAAATCTGTATTATCTTTCAATGCATGAAGATCTTAGTTTCCTTTTAAAAAAATATATAGAAATAGCAAACAGTCATTTCACAGATAAGATAGAAACGGATAAATGCTACTTTTTTAAAATAAGTTTTGGATATGGCACCTACGGTGGAAAGAAGGGTCTGTCAATAAAACTTGTGCCTATTATATTTACACCCTGTAAAAAGCTTTACGTCACATTATGTATTATGAATCTTAACAATCATGTAGGAAAGGCTATTCTGGAAAAGTATATGGTCCGGGAAGATCGTATTCTGATATATGATCATAACATAAAACAGTTTGTAGATAAAGAAGATGTACAGTTTAATAATGATGAATTACAAATTCTTATTTTATCCGGAAAAGGAAAAACAGAAAAAGAAATAAGTCAGATACTTTGTCTTCCATTATCTAAGATAAAACAGTATAAAAGTGATATTTTTAACAAACTAAAAGTAAAAACAATATCTGAAGCTATTTATATTGCATACAAACGGGAGCTCATGAAATAATTTTAATTTTTTAGGTAGATTAAATATGATGAGATATTTAGAAAAAAATAAACAACAAACTGAAAACAAGATATAAACATAATAATAATCACAGATACTTATAAAATCAATTAATACTATTTATACTTTTAGGTAGTTAAAAAAATGAGACTTGCGTACAGATTATACTTTGTTGAATTTTAAGTATATATTTACATTAAACAACACAATAGCGAATATACTTTAACTTATGAGACGTTTTATAATCTTTATCATCAATTTAACCGCTTTCTTTAGTTGTACGAATAAATACCTGAATTATCCGTACGCGGAGAATAATGCAACTACTCAAACTTTCTTTAACAAAGTCGTTGAGGACGAATACAAATGGCTGGAACTCGATACTGAAAGATCTAAAGTCGCCAAAAAATGGCTTAAGGAAGAAATGGATCTATGTGACAAATTTTTTAAAAAGAGAGATAAAGCCATTTATAACCGGATAAATCAATTATCCGGTTTCGAGAGAAATGTAATCATTAAATCTGCAAATGAACATTTCTATTATGCAGGACTATACCCTTTTTCAAATAAAGTCAACATATACCGGTATGATTTATATTCAGAGAAAACATATCTGATTAAAGAACTAGCACTTCCATTTAATACAGAATGGAATCTAAATGCACTAGTTTTGGAAGAAGAGAAATATATGGCTTTAATAGGTGGAACAAAAGGCGAATCTAATAATTTATATTTCTACGATTTAAAAGGAGATTCACAGGATCCGGTCAAGATTATACCTAATGTTATTGACAGACCATTAAATCCTTCAAAAGGAGGATTCTTTTTTATACAAAATAATCTTGCATCCAATTTTGCAATTGACGGAACATACACTTTAATACAATGTAAATATAAAGAAGGGAAATCATTCTCTTTTATAAATGAAATTTTATATTCAGATAATAATCTGAACTTAAATAATGCATTTGATATTGCTTATGATGAAAAATCAAATGATGTTTATATAGGTCAGTATGTAAATTTAGAAAATAACAAGTATTCTCTCTCACGTATAAACCTGAATAACAGGGAGCAGAATGATATTATCAGCATCAATTGTTATCCGAAAGAAGAATTTAATCTGGCCGGAGCTGATGATATAAATTTATATCTTATAGGGACAAATAACAAGTTCCGTGGAACTTTATATACATATGATAAACGAACAGAAAGACTGGATACAATCCTGCATAATAATGAATTGACTGTACAGGATTTTTCACTGATAAAAAACCATGCATTAATTTATTACAGAGGAAGTAAAAAGAACAGAGCATATCTGGTAAATAAAGACAGTAAGTATATCAATGAATTGCCTACTGACAACAACTACTTCTATCGCTTCTACAGGAATAAGAAAAGCGAGACTGTTATATTCCAAAAAGAGTCTTTAACGACTCCAAAGGATTTGTATGCCATTAAAGTTAGTGATATATCAAAATCAGTAGACCCAAAGCTTATCAATGACAGAAGTAAACTTCCGTTTGATCCCAAAAATTATATAACAGAACGTGTATCTTTAATGTCAGAATCAGGAAATGAGGTAAACCTCGAACTAACCTATAAAAAAGGGATGATCAGAGATGGATCGAATCCGGTATTTATTTGCTCTTATCTTAATTGTGAAGATTCATTTCTAGATAAGTTTTATCTCTCAAGAGTCCTCTATATGGATCATGGGTTCATTTATGTGCAGAGAGCTAAATCTGATTCTAAAAAGACAATAGTTATGGATAAGAGAGTACAGGATATCTATTCAACAATACAATACCTGATTAAAGAAAAATATACTTCAATGGATAAAGTGGCACTTTTCGGAAAAGAATACGGTGCTACTGCAATTATGCAAATGCTCAATAAATATCCCGATGTAAAAGCTCCAACGATTCTGATGGATGGTATTTATGATTTGGTAAAATATAACGAAACAGGACGATTACTATATAATAATGAGCGACTATTTCATGTTAACAATGCAGATAAGTTTGACAGACTACTAAGTAGTTCCCCTTATCACAACGTCGTAAACAAAAAGAATTATCCTCCATTACTACTTATGTCAAGTGATGATAATCTGTTCATTCCCAAATCGCACACATACAAAATGACAGCAAAACTACAAATGAGAACACGGGGATATAATCCTATAGTTATGCTGACTCCTGATAGAATAGCAGAACTGGATGAATACGAGCATTATACATATACAATGTTTATAGAGCATGCGTTCTGGTTCTTAACTCAGAACTTAGGTATAAAAGTAAATCCTTACAAAGACTATATATAAAAGCAAAAGGTTGTCCTTAAGTTACTTTGGGACAACCTTTTTTATAACAGATAGCTAAAGATCTGAGAAGAAGTTTACTTCAATCTTCACTTTATCCAAAAAAAAAGGAGTTAAGAAAAATCTTAACTCCTTTTTTGTGATCCGCCTGGGGTTCGAACCCAGGACCCCAACATTAAAAGTGTTGTGCTCTACCAGCTGAGCTAGCGAATCAGCGACATGCATTATTTCTCAAATGCGTTGCAAAGTTATGGATTATTTTCAGAAAAGCAAAAACTTCGGTCATTTTTTTTCAAAAAAAATCCGTACATATACTTGACTTCATATACATACTTAAGCAAATACCTGTATATCAAAGATTTTCACGTTTAAACGTTTCTGTCTGAGAAATACCAAACTTTGTTCCTTTCAGCACTAACTCTCCTTTATTATTGATCGTTACTGAACCTTTGGCCGTAATTCCTTTTGTAGGAGAATAAAGGGTTCCGTCTTCCCATTTTCCATCTGCATACTTCAATCCCCAAACGATAGGTGTACCAATAAGCGTATTTGTACGTCTTGCTTTATCAGGATTCTTAGTATCAAGTCGGGGTTTTCCATCTTTACCATTTGGTTCCGATAACCAGACAACGCGAGCAGTATAAGTTCCGTTATTTTCTTTCTTAAACTGTATTCTATTTGTTCCTGAAAGGTTATACCATTTACAGTTAATCAATTGATCTCCATTACTCTGAGCAAAAGTAAAAGTTGTGCTCAAAATAAAAATCAGAATCGCTACATATTTCTTCATAATGATAAATTGAATGATTTACAGAGCAAAGTAACAGAAACGAATCGATATTCTATGCAATATAAATATTTAAATAAATAAATATTCTCCATTAAACAAAAAAAAACAGAGAGGATATTATGTATACATCCTCTCTGTTTTTAGAAATATAATAGTCTCTTTTATTTAACTTCCCATACATTTCCACTCATCATTAAATCATTGAATGATTTAATTTTAGAGTTATCCTGTACTCTGTGAATCTGATCAACAACAGCCTGATCATAATTAATAGCTTCAACGTTACGTATCACGCCCAGCGCTAATGGAAACTCAGGTCCCTCCATAGAAGCCAGTTTAAAATGAAGCGTATTATCATGAGTAGTTGCGTCATGCACCAGAACATCATCCAGTGTATATCCGTCTTCGCCAATGGTAACAACTTTCAGGTTAAATCCATCAAGAACAATACCTTTGTTATTATTCTTACCGAAAACCATCTTTTCTCCTTGTTTCAGAAGGATAGTACGGTCCGGACGACCTTCTTTATCTGAATAATATTTGTGGATCCCGTCTGTAAAAATCACACAATTCTGAAGAACTTCAATAACAGCTGTTCCTTTGTGTTCAGATGCAGCAATCATACATTCAGTAGTTGTAGGTAAATCTATATCCAGAGATCTGGCAAAAAAGTTTCCACGTGCACCGAATGCAAGCTCAGCTGGAACAAATGGATCTTCAACAGTACCGAATGGCGATGATTTAGTTACATATCCACGTTCTGTAGTCGGAGAGTATTGTCCTTTTGTTAATCCATATATCTTATTATTCAACAGCACAATATTAATATCAATATTACGACGTACTGCATGAATAAAATGATTACCTCCGATAGCAAGACAATCCCCGTCTCCGGTTATCTGCCATACACTAAGCGATGGATTAGCCACTTTAACACCCGTAGCAATAGCTGATCCACGACCATGAATTGTATGAAAACCATAAGTTCCCATATAATAAGGCAAACGCGAAGAACATCCGATTCCGGAAATTACAGCTGTATTATTAGGTGCTACACCAATCTCAGCCATTGCTTTGTGCAAACAATTCAAAACAGCAAAATCGCCACAACCGGGACACCATTTTATTTGCTGCTCATTTTTAAAATCTTTCGCTGTATATTGTGTGCTCATAATTATTTTTCCTCCATTAGTTTAGTTACACAATCAACCAATTCAGAAACCATAAAAGGTTGTCCCTGAACTTTATTGTACTGTTCGAATTGAATTGAAGGGAACTTCATACGTAAATAACCTACAAACTGACCCAGATTTAACTCACAAACAACAATTTTCTTGTATTTACGCAGTACTTCTTCTGTATTTTTAGGCAGAGGATTAATATATTCAAAATGAGCATGAGCCACTTTTTTTCCTTGCATATTCAGAGCATCAACAGCAGAAGAAAGGTGACCGTAAGTACCACCCCAACCTACAACTAAAATATCGGAATCTGCATTTCCTTCAACTTTAAGCTCAGGTATAAAATCTGCTATTTTTTGAATTTTAGCTTCACGTGTATCAGTCATTATCTGGTGATTCAACGGATCTGTCGATATAACACCGGTATGGTAATCTTTTTCCAGACCACCGATACGATGCTCAAAACCTTCACGTCCCGGAATAGCCCAATAACGTACTTTTGTTTCTTCATTACGCATATAAGGCTTCCATCTCTCTCTCAAATCCTCCGGCACAAAAGGCGGGTTAATCGCCGGATAATCATTCAGATTTGGAATTTTCCATGCCGAAGAACCATTCGCGATGAATCCATCCGTTAATAGTATTACAGGCGTCATATGCTCAAGAGCCAGCTTAGATGACATATAAGCCATATCAAAACAGTTCGTTGGAGTTTTCGCAGCAAGAACAACAGCCGGAGACTCACCGTTACGCCCATAAAGAGCCTGCATTAAGTCTGACTGTTCTGTTTTGGTTGGAAGACCTGTCGAAGGACCTCCACGCTGAACATCAACAATTACCAACGGAATTTCAGCTATCACAGCAAGACCAATAGCCTCACCCTTTAAAGCTAATCCCGGACCAGAAGTGGAAGTGGCAGCCAGATTTCCTGCAAAACTTGCACCAATAGCTGTACAAATACCCGATATTTCATCTTCACACTGCACAGTCTTAACACCCAAATCTTTGCGTTTTGCTAATTCATGAAGAATATCTGTAGCAGGAGTGATCGGATAACTACCTAAAAACAATGGAAGACCAGCTTTTTCAGCTGCAGCAATAAGTCCGTAGGCTGTAGCTGTATTTCCGTTTATATCTGTATAGAATCCTTTCTGAGGATGCTCATTAGGTTCAATTTTATAAGTTGAAACAGTAGCATGTGTATTTGCTCCAAAATTATAGCCATCAGTCAGAACTTTTATATTAGCCTGCATGATCGCTTCCTTTTTAGAGAATTTCTTTTTCAAAAAAGGCAGGACACTATCAACCGGACGGTTAAATAGCCACGATATCAGTCCAAGGGCAAACATGTTTTTACAGCGTAATGCCGACTTATTATCCAATCCGTATCCTTCAAGTCCATTTTTGGTCATTGATGTAATTGGCACTGAAAGCACTTGAACATCAGTCAAACCCAACTCTTTAAAAGGATCATTGGTAGTAAACATGGCTTTTTTAAGATCTGCTTCTGCAAAAGAGTCTTCGTCAATAATCACTACACATTGTGGTTTCAAATAGCTCTTATTTACTTTTAAAGCTGCCGGATTCATCGCGACTAATACATCCGCTTTATCTCCGGGTGTAAGAATTTTAGATGCTCCTAAATGAACCTGAAAACCGGATACTCCGCTTAGCGACCCCTGAGGCGCACGCATTTCAGCCGGATAATCCGGAAATGTAGATATCTCATTTCCAAAAATAGCGGATAAATTGGAAAATATATTTCCAACCAGCTGCATACCGTCTCCGGAGTCTCCGGAGAATCGGATAACAACACTATCCAACTCTTTTACTTTTACTTGTCCGTTCATAATAAATTCTATGTTGGTTGTTTAATCGGCTTATAGATTCTATGATTAAAACTCTCTGATAACAGGGAGTTTGCTGCAAATGTAAAAGATATTATGAGGGCCACAAAAAAAAATCAAGATAAGTTTTTTTACTAAAAAAACTATATCCTGTCAGTTTGAAAAATGATTGTATTTTTTTGTGACGAAAGCACTTAAATAAAGAATAGAAGAAACCTTTTGTTCTGAAAATCAGTAGAAAAAACAGAAAAGTGTAAAAACAAAAAAAGCAGCAACTTTCGTTACTGCTTTTTGAGCCTCTTGTCGGATTCGAACCAACGACCCCGAGATTACAAATCACGTGCTCTGGCCAACTGAGCTAAAGAGGCAAATGGGTAAGCTATCTATATCGCGTCGCTACAACCAACTACCCTTGCTGCGATCAAACCCTGGGGGATTCGAAGGGAGCTGACCGTATAGGACTTACCCGAGCACAAAGGTAGAAATAGTTTTTATTTTGCCAAATAGTTTGCTGATTTTTTTTCAAAAAACACAATGATTGCGGAGATCTTTACTCTAATTCATTGAGTTTCAAGAGTTGCTTTTTATCCCAGAAAACACAAAGGAATATAGGTGTGAAATAGCCGGGAAAAAGGAGGAGTCATTTTCTATAGACGGAAGCTTAGTTGCGAAAACATCACTGCAATCGCAATTATACGCAGAAACAGAACAATCCGAAAATAAAAGTATAAAAACAAAAAAAGCAGCAACTTTCGTTACTGCTTTTTGAGCCTCTTGTCGGATTCGAACCAACGACCCCGAGATTACAAATCACGTGCTCTGGCCAACTGAGCTAAAGAGGCATTAAGAATCGCTTTTTTTGCGTTTCCGGGTACAAAAGTAGATAAAATTTCAAATTATACAAATATATATCCTGACTTTTTTATAAAAAAATCGCCAAACCCTCATTATTAAAGGGTTTAGCGATTCATTATTTTATTTATATTGCTTCAGATCAACTTTAGACATATCACCGGATGCAAGGAATTCATTATGGAATGAAAGAGCAGCTTTCAAATTATGCTCCGTGTGTCCTTTTTGCGATATAGATAAGTATTCTCTTAATAATGGACGATAATCCGGATGTACACAATTATCAATAATTGCATTTGCACGTTCACGTGGAGATTTACCTCTCAAATCAGCTACTCCAAATTCAGTAACGATAACTTTTACCGAATGTTCACTATGATCTACATGCGATACCATTGGTACAAAAGCTGAAATCTTACCACCTTTAGCAGTAGAAGGAGTTGTAAAAATAGACAAATAAGCATTACGGGTAAAATCAGCTGAACCTCCAATACCATTCATCATTTTAGTCCCGACAACGTGAGTTGAATTTACATTACCATAAATATCTGCTTCCAAAGCTGTATTCATCGTAATTAATCCAAGACGGCGTACAATCTCAGGATGATTTGTTATTTCTCCGGGACGCATCACAATCTTATCGCGGAAAAACTCCAGATTGTGATACACATAATCCTGAGCTTCCTGACTTAGAGTCAAAGCACATGTACTTGCAAATGTACATTTTCCGGATTTCATAAGATCAATAACAGAATCCTGTACAACCTCTGTATACATCTGGAATTTAGGAATATCACTATTTTTACCTAGTGCAGCTAAAGTTGCATTAGCTATATTTCCCACACCCGACTGGATAGGTAAGAATTCTTTAGGAAGTCTGCCTGATTTAAGCTCTTCAGCAAGGAAATTGGCAACATTTTCACCAATCTTAGCCGTAACTTCATCCACTTCGGCAAAACCACCCACTTCATCCGGCATATCTACCGGCACAACAGCTATGATTTTTGACGGGTCAACCTTTACATAAGGAGTTCCGATGCGGTCAGTTGGCGCATATACCGGAATTTCTCTTCTGTAAGGAGGATCAAGAGGAGTATAAATATCGTGGAAACCTTTAAGTTCCTTCGGATGTGTTGAATTAAGTTCAATAATAAGTTTGTCAGCCATTTCACAGTAAGTAGGTGTGACACCAACAGAAGAAGTCAGATAAATTTCACCATCTTCTGTTACTTCGCATGCTTCAACGACAGCAACATCAACTTTACCAAAGAAACCATATCGTAAGTCCTGCGCTAAATGAGAAAGATGATAATCAAAATAGTCTATCTCATGATTGTTTAAGGCTTTACGGGTATCTCCGTTTGATTGATAAGGAATCCGGAGTCCGACACACTTTGCACGTGCAAGATTACCATCCAATGAATCTCCGGTAGAAGCTCCGGTATAAACACCAATTTTAAAGGGTCTTCCTTCTGCATGTTCTTTTTCAGCGATTTTTGCTACTTCACAAGCAATCGCTTTCGGGCTACCAGCCGCTGTAAAACCACTAAAACCGACATTCATGCCGTTCTTAATAAATGTTGCAGCTTCGGCAGCAGAAATAACTTTAAATGCCATATCTTTAAGATTATACGGTTATATATATAAATAACTAGTGTCCCGCGAAAATAACAAATGAATAATTTTCAGAATTTGCGTGCGAAAATCTCAGTATATACAAAAGCTTTTTTTAACTCATCCTTATCAGACAAATTAGATATTAATGAGTTATGTTTACAATTAAGAGGAATGTCTTTCATCTTTTTCGATTCTTCAGATTGTAAAATATCATCCGTTACAGCAATAGGCTGATAGCATGATTTAAATACCTTATCTTCAGCTATGTAGTCATTCTTTTGGTATTCAGAAGCAGGTTCTGATTTAATTATTTTTTTTCTCTTTTTGTGAGATGATTGATTCTTTTTTTCAGCATTTTGTTCATTGTTTTGCTTTTTATCAAATGATTTTGATACAATTTGAAACAAAGCTACTCCCAAAAAGATAATTAAATATAAGTAATCTCCCAGATCCATATTCTTTTATTAATTTTGTATGTTCTGAAACAGGAACAATGCAAACATACAATATATTTTTGTTTATTAGGCATATAGGAATAAAAAAAGTTGGGGGTAACCTCGCGGTCTCCCCCAACAACTAACCTAAACCTTAACTATAAAAATAAATTTTCGTTTGCACTGCAAATATTGGAAATAAGAATTTATTATCAAAATATTGATTAATGTTTTTAAACATGATCAGTGAAATTTATTTTCGTTTTAATTAATATTATTTTTTTATGTCAGGAACAGACTTTAAATCTGAAACTGTAATTCCGTCAAAAAAACTTTTTGTTGAGACTTATGGTTGTCAAATGAATGTAGCAGACAGTGAGGTAGTTGTATCAATCATGGAGATGGATGGATACGAGGTAACCGAAGATATTAAAGAGGCTGATGCTATTTTTGTAAACACTTGTTCGATACGTGATAATGCGGAACAGAAAGTTGTTTCTCGTTTGACGTATTTCAATTCACTAAAGAAAAAACGTAAAGGTTTAGTTGTTGGTGTACTGGGCTGTATGGCTGAACGGGTTAAAGATGAGCTTATCAATGATTATCAGGTTGACCTGGTAGTAGGACCTGATGCTTATCTGGATCTTCCTAATCTTGTAGGAGCTGTTGAAAACGGAGAAAAAGCCATCAATGTAAAACTATCTACAGATGAAACTTATCGCGAAATTATTCCTTCCAGAATCGGAGGAAACCGCATCTCTGGTTTTATCTCAATCATGCGCGGATGTAACAACTTCTGTTCGTATTGTATTGTACCTTATACAAGAGGCAGAGAGCGTAGTCGCGAACCAGAAAGTATCATTCGTGAGTTGCTTGACCTGAAAGAGAAAAACTATAAAGAAATAACTCTTCTGGGTCAGAACGTAAATTCATACTGTTATGAGAAAGAAGGCGAAAAAGTAGACTTTCCAATGTTGCTGAAAATGGTGGCGGAAGCTGCTCCGGATTTACGTATCCGTTTTACAACTTCTCATCCGAAAGATATGAGCGATGAAATTCTTGAAACCATTGCAGCTCACAATAATATTTGCAACCATATACATTTACCTGTACAGTCTGGTAGTTCACGTATTCTTAAATTAATGAACCGAAAATATACCCGTGAGTGGTATATGGAACGTATAGATGCGATCAAACGAATCATACCAGATTGCGGTCTGACTACCGATGTTTTTTGCGGATTCCATTCCGAAACAGAAGAAGATCATCAGGAGACTTTATCTCTGATGAAAGAAGTTGGGTTTGATGCAGCATTTATGTTCAAATATTCTGAAAGACCCGGTACTTATGCTTCGAAACATCTGAAAGATGATATTGACGAAGAAATTAAAATAAAACGTCTTGAAGAAATTATTGCACTTCAGAACCGTCTGTCTTTAGAAAGCAACCAGTCGACTATCGGTAAAGTGTATGAAGTGCTGGCTGAAGGGGTATCAAAAAGATCCCGCGAAGACCTTTACGGACGTACGGAACATAATCGTGTCGTTGTTTTCCCTCGTGGAGGACACCGTATCGGAGAATTCGTAAAAGTAAGAATCACAGATGTAACTTCTGCTACATTACGTGGTGAACTTGTTTAACGACATTTACGATTAATCAATCTGAATATACTGAAAGCGGGCATTACTTGTCCGCTTTTGTTATTAAATAACCCTGCATAAAAAGGTTTAAACGGGTTACTCTGCTTTGTCATTGTCTCTTCGGCATACCAGTAGATAATACCACTGACCTGAGGTATATAAGCAATCTCTCTGATTAAATTATAGAGTATAATTTTTTGCCCAGACGGACTAATTTCAAAATCTACATGATCACGGTACTGTTCAGGCACTCCTTCCTGATCATAAGGTATTGATATTTCTGTAAATAATATATCTTTAGCTCCATTGAGATATAAAAGATTATCAATAAAATCAATTAATTCCGGAATACTCCCGTCTGAATAAGAACGATAGGTCAGACCAATCGTATCAAAATCAATATTTCCGATCATAAGCCTGGAAAAAAATTCAAAAGCTCTTTCTTTATCTCTCAACGAATCTATACCTATAACTATATTGATGTTACCGGATAATGTATCTCGTATAGCCCGGCTGGCGGATTTTAGCAGCGACAAAAAGTTGAACCATTCTGCATTATTTGACGGATAATCTTCATGAAGAAAACCATCCTCCCATAAAAAACCATTTTGCAAACCATTTCCTATCTGAATAAGATCGGGAACTACACTATTATCTTTCAGTATATTCAACACATCGCACGTATATGTATAAATCTTTTTTCTGAGTTCTTCACGGTTTAATTCAGTCCATTGAGAAGGTTTTTCCTGTAACTGAGAATCGGCATATTGATCTGAATAATGAATAGTCAGATAAAATTCGAATCCCGACGCTTTAATCTCTTTTGCCAAACGTATGACATAGTCCAGATCCTGACATGCAAAAGATGCAGAGTCCGGATTAACCAGTAACCGGCATCTGATTGTATTAAAACCATTCTCACCATAATAATGAAACAAATCGGGAATTGATTGATTATCTTCATTTGTGTATACCGCATCCAGTTCTTTATACCGGAGCAATAAAGAAAGATCACCTCCAATATATTTAAAGTGGGGTGTACAAATTTGTCTGAAGCACAAATGACACTCTTCTTCGGTATTCAAAGAAAGAGAGTTTTCCAGTAGTAAATAAGATTCTAAAATCGTTTTCATCTGAATATCGTTTAGAAAAAGTACGACATTAAGCTAAGCAAAAACGGAAATCAGTTTATAGAAACTGAAGTTGAACAAAGGTATAGTATTCTTCTTTAAAACAGATTAGAAAACATACAAATTTTCAATGGAACAAATGTCTGTATCTAAATTATAAACAGTTGTTTACAGGAACAGGTATCACCATTAAATCAACAATGTATGTTTATAAAACATAGTCAATTAACAATATTATCAACAACGTTGTTAATCACAGTTATATGATTAATATATAATAAGTTAGCATGTTGATAAAGAGTAGATATAACAACGTAAATAACAAATATGAATATAATCCTTCCTGTTATAAACATATAATGAAAACTTTATAACCATGTTAGAATCTTGTGAAATAGCTTATGAAAACATGTTGAACAACATAAGAAAGTCAAAAGGAGGTATGCTTCCTATTTTCAAATAAAGAGATAAAAAAAGGAGGAAATTGAGGACGTTTGAGGAGGTAAAATATTAGATTGCTGGATTTCAGCAAGTTGAGTAATAACGAGAGTTTTAATTACTTGTTAAAAAACAGCGGATAAAATGCTAATTAAAAATGAAAACTTATACTTGATTTCTAAAGAGAAATATTTATACGAATGCATAATATATACTTCCAAGAAAAGTTGTTCTTTTTTCTTGCAGACTTTTTTAAGCCTGAATTGACAGATTTCAGACCTGTTAAAAGCATATTTTTATTGACAATATTAGCTGTCAACAGAATAAATAATAACTTTGTATATCCTCTATATATAAGGTGTTTAGAGGATATTATTCCGTTTATAACAATTGAATAAAACAATTGTTTATGTTGATAACGGAATAAGCAAATTAACAGTATAAAATTAATACGTCATATTAACAGCCTATTATCATTATCATATATTTCTTTTTTAGTTTAATATATAAATAAGATAATAAGATAGTTGTTGATAATAACAAGATACGAAGGTATGAGAAAATTGAAAGTTACAGAGATGAACCGCATCTCGCCCGAAGAGTTTAAGGAAATAAATAAGATGCCTTTAGTGATTGTTCTGGACAATGTAAGAAGTCTCAATAATATCGGATCGGTGTTTCGTTCATCCGATGCATATCTGATTGAGAAAATTTATTTATGCGGAATAACTGCAACTCCTCCGAATGCAGAAATTCATAAAACAGCTCTCGGAGCTGAAGAGTCTGTTGAATGGATTTATAAAAGCAATACACTGGAAGCTGTCGAAGAATTAAGAAACGAAGGATATATTATTTGCTCCATTGAGCAATGCAAAGGAAGTGTAATGCTGAATTCTTTTCAGCCAGATCCGGATAAAGGATATGCGGTGATTTTCGGAAATGAGGTAAAAGGAGTAAATCAGGAAGTAGTTGACGCTTCTGATGTTTGTCTGGAACTTCCTCAATACGGAACAAAGCACTCTTTGAATGTTTCCGTTACTGCGGGAATTGTAATCTGGGACTTCTTTTGTAAGTTAGGTATTTAATCTGATCAGATAAAAAAAACGGATAACCTGAAAATTTCAGATTATCCGTTTTTATTTAAGTATGCAGTTGCTCATAAGAGCAATCTTCGTTTTCAGCTTCAAATTCAATAGTTACATGCTCTATATCCATTTCAGTACAGATCTCTCGAATTTGCTCCTTTAAAGGGCTTAATTCGGCTAAAGAGTGATCATCTTTCAATACAACATGCAAACTCATTATATTTTTCTGACCATCCAGACTCCATATATGCAGATCATGAATCGACTGAATTTCTTTCAGACGGGTGATTTTTTCTTCAAGAAGAGAAACGTTTATATCATCCGGAGTATGCTGAAGTAATATAGAGAATGTAGCTTTAAAATTCTTATAGATATTCGTTAGGATCCAGATTGATATAGCTATGGATAGAAGAGGGTCAAGAATTGGAAGATTGACAAACATCATCACGATGCTGACAATCAAAACAGCTACCCAGCCTAATACATCTTCCATTAAATGCAGAAATACCGCTCTTTCATTTAACGTAGTTCCTTTTTTAAGTTTAAATACAGCAGCTCCGTTTACTATAATTCCCAGAATAGCCAGATACAACATACCTTCGGCATTAGCCTCCTGAGGCGAAAACAATCTTGTCACACTTTCCTTGATTACAATGATTGATCCAGCCAGCAGTATGGATGAAATAAATAAGGAACCCAATAAAGAGAAGCGTTTATATCCGTAACTGTATTTTTCATCTCTTCCTTTTTCCGAGTATTTCTGCAGATACCAGGCGACACCTAAGGAAACTGCATCCGAAAAGTCGTGCAAAGCATCTGACATAATCGCGATACTATTCGTATAAATACCGCCTATCAATTCAATAAATGAAAAAAACAGGTTTAAGAAAAATGCAAAAGTTATATTCTTCCTTGCATTGTGTCCGTGGTCATGGTGATGATGTCCCATAGCTTATAATTTTAAAGTTGTCCGGCTTCTACCATTAAACAAATTTGTTCGATTTGCTTATCTTTTCCCTGAGGGTCCCATTCTGATTTAAGACTGGCTCCAAATAAAGAAGCAAATGTATTCCAGAATCCGGCCCGGAAAGATCCCAGAAAAGCTTTGATCAGGGAGTATGAAGATTGATTACACTCTCTGTCTATTAATTTTATCAACAGTTTACCTTGTCTGAAAGTCAGTTTTTTAAGAACAGGTTTATACGTATCGAATAGTTCTTTTTCCATTTTCTTCAAGTGCTTGTCCCGCGCTTTTTCATTCGGAAGAGTTTCCATATACTGATATGTTTCGATCAGTGTTTCGTAAATAAGCTTCGCATAAGGCAATGTTTTCTTTACATCACGTACAGTTCTCCAGTATGCCATTTCCTGTTTTTGGTTTTTAAATACCATCGGAGGAAATATATATACCGTCCGTAATCTTACATAAGGAATAGTGTCTCCATTTTCAATAACAGCTCTTTGTCTGTTCATTGGCAATGGTTCATAATCATTCTGTGCAAAAGCGGCAGATGTAAGAAGTGAAAGAATAAAAAAGAGAATTACGCGATACATATATTGGTTTGTAACTTATTTAAAGATAATTTCTATATATTTGAACACTTGAATATTAACCGGGACAATCCAACCATGAACAACATACAAAAGCTAATCATTACTTTTAGCTTAATATATTCTTCTGATATGAATGCTACGAACGATTATTCGCAGTATGAGAATGCCAGATCTGTATCTTTAAGCCATGCAACAGTTTCTACTTACGGATTTTTAAACTCCGCATCGGCTGTTTTATATGAAAACAGTTTCGTATCAGCCACATATGAAAACAAATATATAACTAAAGAGTTGTCTTCAACAACAATTGCCGGATTATATAAATCAAAATTCACAGATTTAGCATTTTGCTTGAATTATTTTGGTTATGATATATTTAATAAGACTTCCATTTCTATCTCTGCGGCAAAAGATCTGTCCGAATGGTTTGCGCTTGGTGTTCGCATAAACTATTCTTCTTTTTATTTTCATTCCGAATCCGGAAGATCCAATCAGTTATCCGCAGATATTGGTTTTTTATTTTTCAGAAACCGGATTATAACAGCAGGTATAAACATTGGCAATCTTTTTCGTGTAAGAACAGATCATAATTACGATCCTCTTAAACTTTCTGAACCTGTACATATTGAATGCGGATTATCCTATAAAACCCTCGATGATCTGAATTTATTATTTCAGATAGCAAAGACCGGTAAACAGGATTTGAAATTAGCACTGGCAGCTGAATATACAGGAATCCATAATTTCCCCGTCAGAGTAGGTGTGTCCGGCATGCCATTTTCTCCCTCTTTTGGTGTCGGATATAAGTATAATTTTCTTGCGATAGATATAGCATCCGGATATCACATTGATCTTGGATTTTCTCCGACAGTCACTTTATCCTGTTCTTTCTGATGAGACTATTATTTCTATTCTTAATATCCGTTGTTTCGATGGTTATGTATGGTCAGAACGAAAAAGAGAAATTACGTTTCGAATTAGAAGAGAATTACGAAACAGAGGTTATTAATGATTCGTTTGATGAGTCACTGCTATACAATCCGATTGATTTAAACAATACCTCGTACGATGAACTGAAGTATTCAGGTCTGTTCACCGAAAAAGAGATAGAGAATATTCTTTTCTATCTTTATGTTTATGGAGAAATGAAATCAATTTATGAGATGAAGCTTATTAAAGATATGGATTATAACACGATTCAGCGTCTGCTTCCGTTTATTACGATTAATCCTAAAAAGAAAGAATTTAAGAACAGTCTTAGTCAGCAAATTAATATATCGGTACGTACTAATTTATCTGTTCCAGATGGATTCAGAGATAAAACAGACTCCTTACTCCGCAATAATAAAAAATATCTGGGTGATCCGGTCTATCTGGCTTTTAATTATGAAGGACAATTGAACCGCTCTTTCAAATGGGGGATTTCTTGCGAGAAAGATGCCGGAGAGTTAATGAATATAATACCGGATTATACATCATTTTTTCTGGAATATACTACGAAATCATGGTTGAAGAAACTGGTTATAGGGAGTTATAAACTCTGTTTCGGGAACGGACTTGTAATGAATAATACTTATGAAACCGGTTTCACCTCTTTGCATAGCTTTAGTAAACCGGCTTCAAACACTGTTCGTAAACATAATTCTTTTAATGAAACAGATTACCACAGAGGAGCTGCCGCTGTTTTTAAAATCAGGAATACCGAATTAACTATCTTCGGATCATTTGTAGCCAAAGATGCATCCTCTAATGACTCTGTCATTCACTCTTTTTATACCAGCGGGAAACACAACACAGCTGCTTCACTCAGCAGAAAGAAGAATGAGACAGTTCAGTCTTATGGTATCCGTGGATCATTCTCCCGCAAGAATTATAGTTTGGGAGTTAATTATGTGAATACTACATTTTCGAAGCCTGTTTTTTCTAAATATCAGTCCGTTGCAAATCGTTTTCACTTCAAAGGTAAAGAAAGCAATAGTGTATCGATGGACTGGGAGTATCACAATCAGAAATTAAGGATAGGAGGAGAAGAAGCTTTTTCGGATAAAGGAATTGCCTTGTTACACAGAGTACAGTTTCAGCCTAAAAGAGATTTTCTGTTTTCATTTGCACAACGGTATTATTCGCCACAGTATTATTCCTTTAATGGCAGGGCTCTCGGTAACTCGCTTATCAGAAATGAAGAAGGATATTACTTCTTTTCAGCACTTTATTTTGGAAAAGGTTTTTATTTCAATGTCTCTTACGATTATTTCAAATACTTATGGGCTTCTTCCGGTTCTGATTTTCCGAAAGAATCATCAGACTTAAAACTTCGTCTGGAAAATAAATTATTAAACAAATGGATTTTCTCTTTACTCTACAAACAATCCCGGAGAGAGAAAGAGTATGATTCCGTTTATGATGAGTCTTATACCTGGATATTGAGGAGTCAGTATAAATCAGTTTTATCTTTGCGGGTCACACATGAATATTCTAAATATTTTTTAAGTCAGAGTCTTCTTGAATATGCATTTATACAGGGTGATAAATCAAACAAAGGTTTTCATTTATCTCAGATTTTTACCTGTTCGCTGATGCAGGGGAGCTGTCAGTTTCAGACCATCGTATCAGCTTTTTATGGTGGCGAGAATATATCTTTCTATTCACCGGTCAGACACTCTCTGTATGCCGGATCCGGTGAGCGTATATCCGGAAACGGATTTAAGTTTCAGGGGAATGCCCGTATAAAGTTGTATAAGGATTTGAGCATTCAATTTTCATATTCTCTTCTTCACAGATCAGATGTAACGTTTATCGGGAATGGATTAGAACGGATTCAGAGTAATCAGCGTCATATGATCTCTTCTCTGATCCGTTATAAGTTCTGATTCTGAAATACGTTTACTATCCTGTTAATAAACCTGTTATCCTGCGCGGATATACGTATAATTAATTTTCTTCCTCCTTTGATTAATTTCTTTTGTACGGATGATTAACTTCTTTCGAGCGTATGATTAATTAAGGATCTGTACAGATCCTTTTTTCTTCTTGTACAGCTCCTTGTAAGGACCTGTACAGATCCTTTTTTCTTCTTGTACAGCTCCTTGTAAGGACCTGTACAGATCCTTACAAGGAGCTGTACAAGCCAGAAGTTAATTATCCTTGCAAATGAAGTTATTCCTGCTTTGAAAAAACTTAATTAAACCGGCTAAGAAATTGATTATACGTATCTTGTTCTTAGTAAATACATATAGTTGATATAATATGAATAGCAGCTTCTTTAGTAAAACGTAACCATTTTTCAGTAATACTCAAGATCTATTTGTATGAAAATCTGTACATTTGTAAGCTTTTCAAGAAAGAGCAAAAACGAGAATCAACCTTTACTGTTATTAACTGTCTGTTATTATATTATGATCAAATCATTTCGTTTTGTATTAATACTCCTGTGCTGTATATATTCGATGTATACATTTGGGGATAATAATACTTATCTGAGCTTCTCGAATCTCACTTTAAAAGACGGACTTTCCCAAAGTACTGTTTTTGATATCAAACAGGATAAAACCGGATATATCTGGTTTGCTACCGCCGATGGTTTAAATCAGTTTGATGGCTATCAGTTTACGGTTTACCGGACCGGACTGGATTCAGTAAACTCCATTCATTCAAATTTCATCCGCTCTCTTGAAATTGATTCTACAGGAAATTTGTGGATTGGCTCTAAATTAGGATTATCTCAGTTTGATACGAAGAAGCAAACTTTCGAAAACTATCCGCTGACAATTCTGAATCTGCCCTTGTGTATTTATGATATCGAGCAGATAAACAGTGAATATCTGGCACTGGGTTGCGATGGAGGTGTGGCTTTCTTTAATATGCGCACCAGACAATTTGATTACCAGCATGTTTTCGGTCGTGAAAAAGTAAACGAACTGTATTATACAGGAAATAATACTTTGATTGTAGGTACAACCCAGGGGCTTTTCAGTTTTAATATTAAAACAAAGTCTATCAAAGCGATTGTTCCTAATCTTTCCAATACATGGATACAGGAAATTTATCCGAAAAATAACGGAGAATACTGGGTTGCGACCGAAGGTAAAGGACTTTATCTGATTAATGCTAACAATGAAATAAAGACTGCCTATAAGCATGATCCCTCGAATGCTAATAGTCTGAGTTCAGATTTTGTAAGAACCATTTCATATGATTTCGAAGGCAAGTTATGGATTGGTACATTCAACGGTTTGAATGTACTGAACGAACGTACAGGTTCTTTTCAGAAATACTATCACAATGAACACGATGCGCAATCCATTTCACAGAATTCTGTGCGCTCTATTTTTATGGATTCGCAGGGAGGTATGTGGATGGGTACCTATTTTGGAGGTATTAACTATCATCATGCATTAAGAGACCGCTTTAAGCATATTCGTTCTATTCCGAGTCTGAATACACTGAACGACAGAGTAATCAGTTGTATTGTAGAAGATCCTTCGGGCGAAATATGGATAGGGACTAATGACAACGGAGTTAATATTACGAACCTGGATAAAGAAAACTCATTCCGTTATTTTAGAACGAAAGAGAACAATCACTCTTCACTTCAATCCAATAACATAAAGTGTATCTATCCAATATCTGAGAATGAAGCTTTGGTTGGTTCTCACGGAGGTGGACTGGCAAGAGTTAATAAAAATACCGGACATGTTATTAACTGGTTGAAATCAAACAGCTCTATTGTCAGTAACAACGTATATTCAATTATTAAAACCGATGATGTTTACTGGATTGGGACATTGAACGGACTTTGCTTCTTTGATGGTGAAGGCATGGTTAAATATAAGAATGACAAGAATCTTGAATCATTCTTTAATGATAAACCGATCACCTATCTGATGAAAGATACCAAAGACAGAGTCTGGATCGGAACTGCCCGTGGATTATTTTGCTATAACCTGAAATCAAATGAGCTGAAGAGTTATTACCATAGCTCAGCTCAGAGATCTTTAAGCTCAGATTATATTACTTGTATTATTGAAGACAGGAAACAGAGAGTCTGGATCGGTACTGAGAACGGATTAAACCGTTTTAATGACAAGAACGGAAACTTTCAGGTCTATGACGAAAAGAAAGGTTTGTCAAACAGCTTTGTACACGGTGTAATTGAAGATGATTATAACCGTTTGTGGATTAGTACGAATAACGGACTCACCTGTCTGGAGCAGGATAGTAAAGTTATCCGTAATTACTTTGATACAGATGGTTTGCAGAGCAATCAGTTTACGACATATTCATTCTGTAAAACATCAAAAGGACTGTTCTTATTTGGTGGTATAAACGGAATCACATTATTCTCTCCGGATAAACTGATGGATAATCCGTTTTCGCCAAAACCGGAAATCATAGATCTTAAGTTATTTAATAAAAGCGTAGTTCCGGGAGATGAGACCGAATTACTTTCAAAGAGTATATCTCTTACAGACAAAGTAGAGTTTTCAGCTTCTCAGAATGTTTTCAGTCTGAGATTTGTGTCTATTAATTATCTGGCAACAAAAGGAAATACCTTTGCTTATAAGCTTGAAGGGTTTGATAAAGACTGGTATGTGACGACAAACCGGGAGGTTTCTTACTCTAATCTTTCACCCGGAAAGTACATCTTCAAGGTTAAGTCCGCCAATAATGACGGTAAATGGAATAACGATCCTACAGAACTGACTATTGTAATTAATCCGGTGTGGTATCGTACCTGGTGGGCACTTATCATATGGGGATTCCTGTTTATTATTCTCATATACATTGTCATTCATATAATGTCGGCAAGAGCCAGAATGCAGAATGAAATTGAATATCAGAAGCTGGAACATCACCGTATGGAAGAAATGAATGAATTGCAGCTACGTTTCTTTATCAATATATCGCATGAGTTCCGTACTCCCCTCACCATGATTTTATCTCCGCTGCAAGAGATTATTGACAGAGGTGTGGCTAATCCATGGATGCGTCAGCAACTGGATTATATGCAACGGAATACTAAGAAAATGCTCCATCTGGTAAATCAGTTTCTGGACTATCGGAGAGCAGAACTTGGAGTTTTGGAATTGCGCACGAAATATCAGGAAGTGAATACCGGATCTTACGATGTATATGCCCTGTTCGATAAAGTGGCTAAACAGCGTAATATTGATTATATCTTTGATTGTATCGTTAAGGACAGGTACTATCAGGTGGATATGAATTATGTTGAACGTATTCTCTCGAATCTGCTTTCAAATGCATTTAAGTATACACCTGAGGGTGGACGGATCGTTCTCTCGATTTATGAAAGAGGAGATAATATCGTGTTCCAGGTTTCGGATACAGGGAAAGGTATTCCTGAAGATAAACAGCAGAAAATCTTTGAACGTTTCTATCAGGAAAATGAGAATCAGATGGGAACAGGTATTGGTCTTTCCTTTGTACGCCGTCTGGTGATGATGCATCATGGTGCGATTGAAGTAGAGAGTGAAGTAGGAAACGGATCTACATTCCGGATTGTTCTTCCGGCTCTTCCGGAATCATATCCGGATGAAGAAAAAGATCAGAATATTCAGTCTGTTGATTTTGCTACAACACAGTCTGTTCAGGAGAATGTAGATGCTTTAGCTACTTCTTCGACCATGGAACTGGACGAACATACCGAATCAAAAAAACTAGGAACGATCCTTATTGTCGAAGATAATCAGGAAGTACGTGACTATCTCGGTGGAGAGTTCTCTTTTGAATTTCATGTTCTGAAAGCGGAGAACGGTGAAGAGGCACTGAAGCTGATGAAAAATCAATTGCCGGATCTTATTATATCTGATGTAATGATGCCTGTAATGGATGGCTTCAAGTTCTGTAAAGCAGTTAAGCAAAACATAAAAACATGTCATATACCTGTGATTATGCTAACCGCAAAAACAAACATTGAAGAACAGAAAACAGGTTTGGAAATGGGAGCAGATGACTATTTATCCAAGCCATTTGTCTTCTCAATCCTAAGTGCGAAAGTCCATAATCTGCTTAAAATGCGTGAGCGCATCAGAAGTTATTATGCAAATTCGGAGCAAATAGAACCGGAGAAAATAACGTTTAATGCGATGGATGAAGAGTTTCTTCGCAAGGCAATTGACATCGTTCAGAAGAATCTGGATAACGTAGAATTCACAGTTGACGAGTTTAGTCGTGAGCTTGCGATGAGCCGTTCCAGTTTACATTTGAAATTGAAAGCGATTGTGGGCGATTCTGCCAATGAATTTATTCGCAAGATTCGTATGGAGCATGCGTGTAAGTTGCTGAAAGAAGGGCGTTATTCGATTGCTGAGATTAGTGTGATGGTAGGTTTTAATACCCCTTCATACTTTGCTACCAGTTTCAAGAAACATATGGGTTGTTTGCCTACAGAATATATCAAAAACTACAAGGGTTGACAATTTTGATATTCAATTCAACAAAATTGAAAGCCATAAAAGGGTGTTTTCAAGCGATTTCAACAAATCTGTCGCTTGAAGACACCCTTTGTTACTAATATTGCATTGTGAAAATAATGAGAAAATAATCAATCATATCTTAGTAACAAATGAAAAAGATTTTATCTGTTTTATCGGTTGCGGCAGCTCTTTCATTCTCTGCTTGCGCCCCTACAAAACAAGCGGAAGATTTAAGCTGGGCAAAAAATGCAATTGACCGTGCATCGTATCAACTAACTCTTCAGGCTGAAACATTCAAAGACTCTGCTCTTCTTCCACGTTCTATTAAAAATGGAATTGTACGCGCTGAAGATTCAAAAGAGTGGATCAAGAACGGATCAGTTCGCCTGGAAGGTCCTAAAGACTGGACAAGCGGTTTCTTCCCGGGATCACTTTGGTATCAGTATGAATTGACAGGTGATACTACTTTCAAATCATATGCTACTTACTATACGCATTTGCTGGAAGAACTTCAGCATTATACAGGAACACATGACTTAGGATTCATGATGTTCTGTAGCTACGGAAACGAACTTCGCCTGGCGAACGACACAGCTTTGGTTGCTCCGATCCTTGTGAACACAGCTAAAAGTTTGTCTTCTCGTTTCAGCGATAAAACAGGAACTATCCGTTCATGGGATTTCGGTCCATGGAGCTATCCTGTAATTATCGACAATATGATGAACCTTGAGCTTTTGTTCTGGGCTTCTAACTATTCAGGAGATGATACTTACAGAAACGTTGCAGTGAAACATGCTGACGTAACTATGGACAATCACTTCCGTCCGGATTTCAGCTCATACCATGTTATCAGCTATGATACTCTTACAGGTGGTGTTGAATCAAAAGGAACTTTCCAGGGATTTGCTGACGAATCAGCATGGGCTCGTGGTCAGGCATGGGGTGTTTACGGATATACTGTAATGTATCGTTTTACTCAGGATGCTAAATATCTTGATCAGGCGAAAAACATTGCTGCTTATATCATGAATCATCCAATGAGCACAGAAGATTTGATTCCTTACTGGGATTACAATGCTCCTAACATTCCGGATGCTCCGCGTGATGCTTCTGCAGCAGCTGTTACAGCTTGTGCATTACTTGAAATGTCACAAATCGTTGATAACGGACAAGCTTATTTTGATTATGCTGAGAAAATCCTTAAAAACCTTTCTTCACCTGCTTACCTGGCAGAGAATGACGAAAACGGTGGATTTATTCTGAAACACTCTGTAGGTCACCTTCCTGCAGGATCAGAAATTGATACTCCGCTTAACTACGCTGACTATTACTATCTTGAAGGTTTGAAACGTTACCTTGATATCAAAGGTATCGATAGCAAAACGCTTTAATATTCACTTAGTATTCACTGAGTAGAAATACAATCTTATGATCAAGAAACTAATTAACATTGCATTCCTCCTATGTTTCATGGGAGGAAATGCTTTTTCTCAGGACCTGAATAAAGAAGTTTTCAATGTAATCAACCTGGATTACAAAGGTCTTGAAAAAGTGAAAGAACTACACGAAAAAGGTGATGATAAAGCCGCTGCTGCTGCTTTATTGGATTACTACCGTAACAGAACAGGTATTCAGCATCCGGATATTAATCTGGAGAAAGTGAAGTCTTTCTCAAAGATTGATAAGAAATATGCTGACGAGTCTTTAGAGCACAAATTCTTCGCTCATAAAGGTTATCAGCCTTCTTATTTCTATGGAGATGATATCAACTGGAAATACTGGCCGGTTCAGGATAATGAACTTCGCTGGCAGTTACACCGCCATAAATGGTTTTCTTCTTTAGGACGAGTTTACTACGTGACGAAAGATGAGAAATATGCACAGGCGTGGGCTGATCAGTATATGGACTGGATTAAGAAAAATCCGCTGATCGATCGTAAGAAAATTGATTATGATAATCCGGCATCCAGTGAAGATATTGAAAACGTTCGCTTTGCATGGCGTCCATTGGAGGTTAGCCATCGTTTGCAGGATCAGCCTGGTCAGATGATGTTCTTTATTAACTCTCCTTCATTTACTCCGGAGTTTCTTACTCAGTTTTTGGTAAACTATGACAAACATGGTAACCATATCCTGAAGAATTACTCAGACAGAGGTAATCACTTGCTTTTCGAAGCTCAGCGTATGATTTATGCAGGTGCATTCTTCCCTGAACTGAAAGATGCTGAAACATGGAGAAAAAGTGGTATTGATGTTTTGAACAGAGAAGTTCTGAAACAAGTATACGATGATGGTATGCAGTATGAACTGGACCCTCACTATCACCTGGCTTGTATCAATATTTTCTTCAAAGCTCTTCAGATGGCTGATGCTAACGGATTCCGCAATGAATTCCCTGCTCAGTATATTGAAACAATCCACAAGATGATTGAAGTAGAATACAATCTTTCTTTCCCTGACTATTCGAATCCTCTTTTCGGAGATGCGAAACGTAATAAGAAAGACGAAATGATTAAGTCTTACAGAAACTGGTTGAAAGTTTTCCCGAAAGATGAGCAAATCAAATACTTCGCTTCTGAAGGTAAAAAAGGATCACTTCCAGCTTATACATCTGCGGCATTCAAAACTTCCGGATTCTACGTTCTTCGTAACGGATGGGATAAAGATGCAACAGCTATGATTTATAAAGCGGGTCCTCCGGCATTCTGGCATAATCAGCCGGATAACGGTACTTTCGAATTGTGGATCAAAGGAAGAAGCTTCTTCCCGGATGCAGGTAGCTACGTTTATGCGGGTGATGCAGAGGTAATGAAACTTCGTAACTGGTTCCGCCAGACGATGGTTCACAAAACACTGACACTGGACAATAAAGATATAGAACAGACAGACTCTAAGCTTTTGGCATGGAATGATAAAGGAAATGTTGAATATGTATGGACTGAAAACCCAAGCTACACGGATCTGAAACATAAAAGAGCTGTATTCTTTGTGAATAAGAAGTTCTTTGTAATTGTGGACGAAGCTGTAGGTGCTGCTAACGGAAACGTTGGTGTACACTATCAGGTAGCTCCGGGTAAAAACGAATTGAATAAAGAAACAGCTACATTCAAGACTTTATTCAATGACAACAACAACCTTGTACTTCAATCTTTCAGTGATGATAAATTCAATACTGTAGAAGAAGAAGGATGGGTTTCACCGGACTATCGTAAAAGAGAAAAACGTCTGGCATTCGCATTTGAAACACAAAAAACAACAGACAAGCCTGTTCGTCTTATTACTGTAATTCTTCCGGTAGAGGATGCTGCTAAAGCTCCAGCTATCTCAGCTAAATTCGTAAACAAAAAGTACGATGAAAATGAGATTACCGTTGAAGTTAAGATCGGTAAAGAGAAACATAAGCTTTCGATTAAGAAATAATCGTACAGTCTTTTGTAAAAGCATTATTTAGAGCCCTGTCTATTGCTGCTTATTTAGTAAGGGCAATAGACAGGTTTCTTTTTTTCAGACTATGATTTAACCCTATATATCTTATTTAGATTATGAACAGAAGAAGGTTCTTACGCAATTCAGGCTGGACTCTAATGGGAGTTGCAGCCAGCGGTTCACTGCTAGGTGCCGTTACAGCTTGTACAAACGAAGAGAAATCAAAACCATTCAATGCTCCTGAGAGTGATAACAAAATTTTCTGGGGAGATATACATAACCACTGTAATCTGACTTATGGTCATGGTGAAATGCGCGATGCTTTTGAAGCAGCTAAGGCTCACCTTGATTTTGTTGCAGTTACTCCTCACGCTTTGTGGCCGGATATTCCGGGACAGAATGATCCACGTCTGAACTGGGTTATTGATTATCATACCGGAGCATTCGAAAGATTGCGTAAAGGTGGATGGGATAAATATGTGGCTATGACAAATGAGTACAATAAAGAAGGTGAATTTCTTACATTCCTTTCTTATGAGTGTCACTCAATGGCTCATGGTGACCACGTAGCTTTATTATATGATCTGGAAGCTCCTCTGCTGGAGTGTAACTCTGTACCTCACCTGAAAGAACAACTGGAAGGTCAGCGTGCTTTCGTTACTCCTCACCACATGGGATATCAGACTGGCTATCGCGGATATGACTGGGCTTCTTTTGAGCCGGAACAAACTCCTTTCGTTGAGATGATGTCACGTCACGGACTGGCTGAACATGATATGGGAGACTACAATTATCTGCATGATATGGGTCCTCGTATTTACGAAGGAACTGTAACTTACGGTCTGGAGCAAGGTTTGAAGTTTGGTTTCATCGGTTCTACTGACCAGCATGCCGGTTATCCGGGATCATATGGTGACGGTAGAGTAGGTGTATTGGCTAAATCACTTTCACGTGAGGATATCTGGGATGCATTTGCAAAACGTCGTATCTATTGTGCTACAGGAGATAAGATTGAGGTAGATTTCCGTATCAATGATGCTTATATGGGCGAAGAGATTACCGGAAACGAGCGTAAGATCTATGTAAATATCGAAGGTGGAAGCACTATTGATTATGTAGATGTTATCAAAAACGGTAAATGTATTGCACGTATGAGCGGTCCTTACACTCCGGTTGTTCCTGAAGAAGAAGTGATTCGTGCGAAAGTAAAAGTTGATTTCGGATGGAACCGCGAAGAAGCTCCGGTTCACTGGTCAGGATCACTTGCTATTACAGATGGAACAATTAATGATGTAGAAGGATGTTTCCGTGGTGCAGCATTTACGTCACCTCAGAAAGATAAAATCTCTACTTCGGACTTACACTCAACACACGTAAACCGTATTTTATCTAAAACAGATAATAAAGTAGACGTTGAATTATACTCTTCTAAGAATCCAAATGTAGTTACTCCTGCAACTCAGGCTGTTATTTTGGATGTTACTATGCCAAAAAGTGGTAAATTAGTGGCGAATTTTAACGGTAAAGAGTTTACTTATACTTTGGCTGAACTTCTTGAGGGTACAAAAGCTCATTTCATGAACGGATGGTTGAGCGAAGCTATTCAGTTTAACCGTGCTGTTCCGGAGTCTGCATTTACAATGGAACACTATATGGTTGATAACGAACCGCAACGTGATACAGATTATTACTATGTACGTGTTCGTCAGCGTGATAATCAGTGGGCTTGGAGTTCACCGATCTGGGTATCCAGAGTATAAGCATCTTTCATTATCTAACTTGAAAAAACATGATGAGATACGCAATTGGTGTTGATTTAGGGGGCACGTTTATTAAGTATGCGTTGATTGATGACGCTGGTAACTTCCATTTTGAAGGTAAAGTTCCTTCGAAAGCGGATACAGATTCTGAAACTGTGATCAGACAGATTATTTTTGCTGTAGAAGAGTGTATAGCTTATGCAAAAGAGAATGACCTTAAGATTGAAGGTGTAGGAATTGGTACTCCGGGTATTGTAGATGAAGCACAACGTATTATTTTAGGCGGTGCCGAGAATATAAACGGATGGGTAAACGTACCGTTAGCTAGTTTAGTTGAGTTTAAAACATCATTACCTGCGATTGTAAATAATGATGCAAACTTGATGGGTTTGGGTGAGGCTACTTTCGGTGCAGCCAAAGGATGTTCTGATGTTATTTTTGTTACTGTAGGTACCGGAATTGGCGGAGCTATCATTATTGATGGAAAGCTTTACGGAGGTTATAAGAACAGAGGAACGGAACTTGGCCACATTCCGTTGATTCACGGTGGCGAAGAGTGCTCTTGCGGATCAATCGGTTGTCTGGAAACATATGCATCTACTACGGCATTAGTTAAACGTTTTGCGCGTAAAGCCGGTGATATTGTGTTTTCAAAAGACGAGATTAACGGAAAATTACTGGTTGATCTTTACAAACAAGGTCATCCTCTTGCTACAGAATGTATGGAGGAACACTGGAACTTCCTGGGTCAGGGTATCTCAGCTTTCATAAATATCTTCAGTCCACAGAAGGTGGTTGTTGGTGGTGGAATTTCCGAAGCCGGAGATTTCTACATTGATGAACTGCATAAAGCGGCCATGAAGTATGCTATGAATGATTGTTCGGTTAATACGAAAGTAGTCGGTGCATCACTGGGTAACCGTGCTGGTGCAATGGGCGCTGCTTGTTTGGTTTTCAACAAAACGAAATAGTATTTTGATATATATTAAAAAGAGGATGTGTCTAAAGGTCACATCCTCTTTTCTTTTTGAGTCTGTCGTGCATGGGTATTGTTTTATGTGTAATATTCGCATAAACGCAAGCAAATATACGTATCTGTTAGCCGGAACAAAGGAGGAATTATTTTTTATATACGGATGGTTT
>JBOFKD010000112.1:0-4866 GCA_051657165.1 Bacteroidales bacterium
AATGGAACAGCAGAATCCAGCTATCGCGCAATATATGAAAATCTGAGTCTTCCTTTTTCGGGTAAAGTGAACTGGCACCTAACTGGAGGAGGAGCAGACTTCCTCAATGGAGCTGGCGTTATACAGATCGGTCATCCTGTGACTTATTTTTATTTCAACAGATCAACTTATGGAAGGATCCACGAAATAGACCTAAATACAGGAGCTATGTTTTCTCCTGTTCGCTGTGTTAAATATAAATAATATAAAAGAGACTCCGTGATCAATATTGATCACGGAGTCTCTTTTATTAATTACAGATATCCATCAAATTAGAAACACCTACCCTTAAAACAAATACACCAGACATCACTTAATTAAATCGCTCTTCGAATGAATCCTTATCACATAAACAACCTGAATTTAAACTAATTTACACAGAACAAGAATTGATTACTATTCTGAAAATCTAGTATATTGTTAATAAGAGATGAATTATAATCTAAATCAGAAATAGACTTAAATAAACCTTTGCGATTTATCAAATGACTGTAATACTAAATATCTAATCGTTCATACATGTTACATATATAAATAACGAACTCTATTTAAATACAACTAAATGTCGAAATTAAATGAAACTACAAATTATTACTTTAGCACTGCTAAGTATGAGTGCCGTAAACAATATTCAGGCACAAGAATCAAAAAGAGGACCTTACGAGACCAATAAGTTTTTTGACAACTGGTTTATCAGTGCAGGCGGAGGTATGAACCTTTATGAAGGGGAAGAAGACAATCAAGGAAAATTCGGGAAACGCCTTGCACCGACATGGGATATCTCTTTGGGGAAATGGATCACTCCTACTGTCGGCCTGAGAATGCAATACTCCGGAGGAGAAGCTAAAGGAAACACATCCTTGATGAGTGACTTCATGAGACCGGGAAAAACATATAAAGGACTTTATCGCGAAAAATTCAGAATGAATGTTCTGCATGCCGATTTTATGTGGAACGCGACCAATGCTATTTGCGGTTATAACAGTGAACGTATCTGGAACGTTATTCCTTTTGCGGGATTCGGTGTCGCACAATCGCACGGAAACGGAAACCGCAATAATGAATTTGTTGCAGCAGCAGGTATTTTGAATACTTTTCGCGTGAGCAATCGGGTCGATATTAATCTGGAGGCTCGCCAGCTTATCATGAAAGACAATCAGGACGGTGTCGTTTACGGCAAACGGGTTGACGGGATGACTTCATTAACAGCCGGTGTATCCATCAAACTTGGGAAAACCGGTTTTAATCGTATTAAAGCCGCTGTTCCCGCGGACTATTCAGCTTATACGTCAAAAATCAATGAGCTGAACAATACACTGAGAGCACAAATTGAAAAAGAAAATGAACTCCGTGCATTATTGGCTCTGGAAATGAAAAAAGAACCTCAGAAAGAAACGGAGATTCAGACTGTAACAACGCCGGTTGCCTTGTTTTTCTCTTTAGGCAAAAGCACGCTTGATGAAAAAGAATTGCTAAATCTTGATTTCTATGTCAAAACAGCCATTGCGAAAGATGCAAATAAAGTATTTACGCTTATCGGATCCGCTGACAAAGAAACAGGTACAGCTAAGTTCAATGAAGAACTATCTAAAAAACGCGTTGATTTCGTTTACAACTTACTTGTTGACAAATATGGGGTTGCACCTGCGCGCCTTGTTAAACAGGCTGAAGGCAGCAGTGACAATCAATTTAGCTCACCTGAATTGAACCGGGTAGTCGTTATTAAGTAAGTAATATACATACAATGTTTTAGATTCCATCATAATAGATAACACAGTCAGTTTGTTTTTTTGGGTGTTATGTAGTTTTTTACCTGATCTGTGTTACAAATGTTAGTTGACTCCTCTTCTCTATAAAAGAGGAGCAACTAACATTACTTTTATAAAAGACTTATGCTTAAACCAGAACTAATCATTTATCTGTCCGACAAGCATCAATTGCCACGAAACGTTGTACTTGACTTAATGGCAGACACAATTCAATTTATCACAGACAATGTACTTGGAGGAGACAGTCTGACATTAGACAACTTCGGAACTTTTCAGTTAAAAGAAAGAAAAGCCTGCACGCGGATGCATCCACTTACTAAAGTAAAAATGAATATTCCGGCCCGAAAAGTTATTGTCTTTAAACCCGCAAAAAACTTAACTATAAGATTCAACACTTAACGTTCTTATTCATAATTCAATGACAATTTTTCATTCGTGTTAATCTGGATGTCAGTGCAGACATCTAAAACAATCAGTTGTTACTACTTAATTCTACACCTTGATTAATGATAGAGATGCTTCCGCTTCAGTTATAAGTCAACATTGATTTGTCAGCTTATCCTGAGCGGATGTCTCTATTTTTTAATTAATGCTGTTTTCGAAGATAAATAACAATCTGCTTAACAATTCAACAATCACAAAAACATGATAATTCACTTCTATAATCGCCTGTTGCGATTAGTCATTTTAGCTCTTCCTGTTTATCTGACAGGCTGTAAAACAATCGATCCGTTGGTAAAAAACTTATTTCTGACAACAGAACGTGTAGAAATAGCTCTTCCAAAAGATGAGGATGGAGAAAATAGCATCCTTACCGAAAATATTGAATCACATATAACAACTGAAACCGAAGTACAAAAAGAAGATCAGAATCATACAGACTCTGTCAGAATGATTGACTTAAAGGAGGTCTCTGTAGTAGCAGATAAAGTCCGTATTAAACGAATTGTCGATGAAAAAGGATGGCTGAATCTTTTCTTTGAAATCAAAACACCTGCTGTATTACTGGATAGTACCTGGCAGCTTACGATTACACCTGAAATGAGACTCCGGGACACAATTCGATACCTTCCTCCTCTTATTCTTCAAGGAAGCGCATTTAAAGCAAAACAAGAAGAACAGCAGGAAGCCTATAAAGCTTTCTTAGACTCCATTGTACCACAGGAAAAATATGCAGACCTGTTTCTGGATCAAAAAAAAATTACAGAAGATATAGCCCTGAGAAGATGGCTTCTTTACAAATCCTATAATCGTGAGATAAGTAAAAGACATGCATATAAGCTCTGGAGAAAAAAGCAAGAGAAGGCAGATGCTATTGCAAAACAAAAATTTATTCGTGACAAACAGCAAATCTTGCAGAATTTTAAACGTGAACAAGGGCAAGTAACCTTCGAAACTTTGCTTGCCAGACGCGACACCAGTGGGTTGGAATCAACTTATAGCCGTAAAGTGAAAGCTGCTTTAAAAGGAGTAAAAGAGCCCGATTCGATCTCGCTGAAAAGAGTTCCGAATAAGTATAAAGCCTATTATGAAAATGATTTATCAACAATGAATCTGGAAAACAGAACCCTTTCTTATGCAGACTCGGTCCAGATAGCATTAAATCGTTTTAAATGGAACGAGATAGCAATAAACGAATACAATAAAGAAAATGCGGATTTAATCAAAAAAAGCATGATCACTTTACCCGATGCCGATTCATCCATTATGACGATTACAGCTAATCCGGATAACGATTTTAAATTTATGTATCATCACCGGATTCCGCTGATCGAAGGATTGCGAAAATTCGACATCTGCCTGAACAGTATGATTGTAGCCCTGGATGAGACATCATTTAAGGTTACACCTTCTGATACAATAACATTCGTGATCGCATCTATTGCTGAATTGTACGATCGCACCCTAATTGAAACGTGTTCTGATTCAGCTCTGTATACGAAAGGAATACATGCCCTTGAATCACGCTATTATGCGCAGGCAATCACCTTACTGGAGCCTTTTAATGATTTTAATTATGCATTAGCTTTGGCTTGTGACGGAAAATCGGAAAGAGCTGATCTGGTTTTATCTCAGTTGAGTCAAAATGCAAAAACATTGTATTTACGAAGCATTCTGAACACCCGATTAAAAAATTATCAGCAGGCTTCGGAGTTTTTAATCTCAGCTATTAAAAGCCAACCTCAATTGATTCATCGCACCTCTACCGATCCTGAAATAATTCATCTGCTAGAGGTTGCCCGCAATTTAAAAGATATCATTACTGAATTATCTCAACAAGCAACAAACTAAATTTCATTCAAAACTCTCCAATATGAATAAAGCGGAAATAGTAACACACTTAGTAGCTAAGTATAATATCGAACGACACCTGCTGAATGAGATTCTACCTGAAATTTTTAAATTCATCAATCTAAAAGTTCTTGACGGTGATTCAATCAACATCAGAAACTTCGGAACTTTCTACATGAAAGAAACAGCGCAATCTCTGAAATATCATCCGATAAAAAAAGAGAAGATCGTCATTACTGCAAGGAAAGTTATAATATTCAGACCTGCCCGAAAAGGATTCCGGATTATAGACGACACGAAATAAAAGATATATACACATAGATTTCTGATTACGCAGATCCGTAATATCCGATTTCTAAGGCATTAAATCGCTAAAATATATGAGTAGTAAATAGTAATTATACATCTGTTTAATTATCTTTGATCCGTGAGTTGTATTAGGGTACAATTTAATCCAATTAATCCAAGCGTCCGAATGATCACTATATAATCATTCGGCGCTTTTTTTATCTACACTGAAAGCACACACATCTCCTCATTTTCACATTAGTCACAGATCTTATATACCTATATAAAAACAAGAGGCGAGATGAAGTTTCACAACAACTAATCGCTTATAATCAATAAAATATAATATATTTGTGTCTACCTGACAGTACGAAAATATGGAGAGATCTTTAATTGCAGAATTCTTTCATTTTACTTAAATCTTAGCTTATAACCAGTCCATAATTTATACGTATGAAATATGAAAAATGTATATCAG
>JBOFKD010000113.1:0-1316 GCA_051657165.1 Bacteroidales bacterium
GAGTGGTATGAATTACTTTATTAACTATCAATTGCCTCTTACGATACCGGCTGTGTTGATCATGATTCCTCTGTATCTGTTTACGAACAGATATTTTGATAAAAAAGAAAACATTCAAATGGAAGAGCAACCGACAGAACAACTAACCTGTAATGTTCCTCTCTATTACGCAGCTTTACCGGTATTACCGATCGTTATGCTTTTTATATTTTCAGATTTATTGGGTTCGGATATACATATCAATGCGCCGGTTGCGATGATCACATCAATGCTGATCACTATGTTGCTTGAATTTGTCAGAAGCAGAAACTTCCGTGAAGCCTGTAATGGCACAAAAGCCTTCTGGGAAGGTGCGGCAGAGGTTTTCGCCTCTGTGGTTACTCTTATTATTTGTGCCGAATTCTTTGCCGAAGGAGTTAAACAATTAGGCTTCATAGACTCTTTGGTTTATATTTCTCAGCATCTCGGATTAGGTTTTACCGGACTTAGCGGAGTGATGACGTCCATGATTTTTGGATCATCCGTTCTTCTTGGCAGCGGGAATGCTTCATTCTTTGCATTTGGACCTTTAGTACCTGATATCGTTAATCAACTGTCTGAATCTTCTGCTGAGGTTTTAAATACGGGTCGTATGATTGTGACAATGCAGCTTGCAGCAAGTACAGGGCGTGCTCTTTCTCCGATTGCAGGATTAATTATCGCAACTTCTGCTATTGCTAAAATTTCTCCTTTTGAAGTAGTAAAAAGAAATATTATTCCTCTTATCGGGACCACAATATTCATATTTATCTTAAACTACTTCCTTAGTCTTTCATAAGCAAAGCATACAACTATTGCCTCTCCTTTGTGTTATAATATACAGAACATTAATCTCTATATTATGAATGCAAAAGATATTATAAACGCATTTGAATTTCGATTTGCCTGCAAGAAATTCAATCACGAAAAGAAAATAAAAGATTCTGATTTTCATGTCATATTAGAGGCAGGAAGACTGTCTCCAAGCTCGTTTGGTTTTGAGCCTACGCACTTATTGGTTGTTCAGAACCCTTTATTGAGAGAAAAAATCAAGGACGTAGCCTGGGGGCAAGGCCAAGTTACCTCATGTAGTCATTTAGTTTTGCTTTTGACACTTAAGCCTGAATATATGAAAGCTGACAGTGACCATTTGAAGAAATTCCTTCTTCAGGTAAAACAGCTTCAGAATGATGATCTGGCAATGCGTCTGAAGTACTACGAACATTTTCTTAAAGATGAATATAAACTCCTGGATAATGAGCAAAAGATGCTGGATTGGTCCTCCAAACAAGCCTATA
>JBOFKD010000114.1:0-2082 GCA_051657165.1 Bacteroidales bacterium
ATACGGGTTACTCAAGCCGTATTTCGGGTATTTCTCCTGAGATCTCGAAATGTAAAGAGTTACGCATGCTTACCGTTGGAAACAACCTGGTAACAGATCTTCCGGAGTCGTTAAGTGAGTTGCCGAATCTGACAGATATTGAGTTGTATAACTTACACATGAAGCAGATCCCGGAATGTATCACACGTATGAATACGTTGGTAGCGGTGAACTTCTCACGTATTAAGGGCTTGGATTATCCGAAGTTTATGGATTCTTTCGAACGTTTTTGTGCTTCGGGATCGAAAGCTACGTTGCAGATTCTTTATATGAATGAGAATGGTTTGACAACACTTCCGGCTAATCTGGCTAATCTGACGAATCTTGGTTTGCTTGATCTTTCAGCAAATAAGATAGAGAGTCTGCCGATGTTGGGTAAAGAGGTTGCCTTGATTCAATGTTTACTTAATGATAACAAAATCAAGCATATTCCTGATAACTGGTTTACGACGGATGATTTGGAGAAATTGCTGGCAGATAATAATCAGCTGACTACTTTCCCGAATTTATTCTCTTCTAAATCAAAATTTCAGATTGAAGAAGTAAGTCTGGAGGGAAATCAGATCGCATCGTTTACCGATCAGTTCCGTGGAGTTAATATTGAGGTACTTAATTTGAACTCAAATAAATTGACTTCTTTACCTGAAGAGTTTTCAAAAACGACTTCAATTGTGAATTTCCTGCGAGTATCAAATAACCTGATTGATACAATTTCCGATGCCTCAATCGCTGATTTCAAAACATTGAAAGCCCTTGAGATGAAAGGAAATAACCTGAAATACGTTACAGGAGCCTTTAATGTAGAGACACTTCCTTATCTGACAGGTCTGGATTTGAGTTACAATAATTTTTCCCGTTTCCCTTACTCGGTGCTTTATTGTCAGCTTGCAGAGCTACGTATTTCGAATCAGTTTGATCCGGCAACGGGCAAAAGATCATTGAAAGAATGGCCTGATGGAGTGGATAAACAACCGACATTGCGTGTACTGGATGTTCATGGAAATGATATGAGAAGCGTATTGAATTTCCCTGTACTATTAAATTATTTAGATATTCACGATAATCCGAATATGAGTATTACTGTGCCTGAGGTCATTCTATATCGTATTATGACAGGTCAGTTCAAATTCTTATTTGACGAAAATCAAGATATTAAAGGAATATAATAATAAAAGTACATCTTCTTCGGGAAGATGTACTTTCAAAGAAAACATCAATGGTTAAAACAATATTAAAGAACATAGCTTTTACAGCTTTACTTTCGGGTATTTTCTTTGGTGCGACTTCTTGTAAAGAGGATTTAGAAATAAAACAAGAGTTTTCACTTTCGGAGTCGGAACTCCAGTTCAATGCAGAGGGCGGACATGCAGAGATTAAAATTGCAGCTTCAGAAGCATGGACAGTCGAATCAAATGTCGAGTGGTGTCTGGTTTCTCCGGGTAACGGATTAGGAAGCACAGATGTAGAATTACGCGTAGATACAAGTTATCTGTATAAAGAGCGTGACGCAGTACTTACGTTTCATTCCGGATCTCAGATTCGCCAGATAAGTGTGAAGCAATTTGGGTTCGAAAAAGTGATTCGTGTCGAAGAGCCTGAGTATCTGGTTCCTGATTATGAACAAATCGATAAAGCAGTATTTGAAGCAACAGTTTATTCAAATATTGACTTTAATGTCGAAGTACCTGCCAATGTTCAATGGTTGGAAATCTCGAAAGATGATGCACATGTTTCATCGATTCCGCGTCCGCGTAAACTAAAAGTAAAATACGGGATCAATTCAAATTTCGAAGAGCGTACAGCAAAAATCAAACTGGTTCCGGCTTTAGATAAAGATAAGGAAGCAGAGCCTGCGTATCTGAATGTTCGTCAGAGTGCAGCTCCTGAAATTATTCCTTCGCGTCAGGGTGACTCGTTGGCTGTCGTTGCGATTTGCAGAACACTTCGCACACAGGATCCTTCGTTGAGCGGTAAAAGTATGCTGAACTGGAGTGAAGTAAAACTGGAAGAGTTTCCGGTCGAAAACGGAGACCCGGGTCAGAC
>JBOFKD010000115.1:0-1423 GCA_051657165.1 Bacteroidales bacterium
CCCATAGGAGAATAAGCTTTCAATAATCTTGCAGCAAACCCATCAAAAAAATCAAAAATTGCTGCCGCAAAAATCCAAAACATTGCAATTTTATAGTCACCATTAAAACTGGCAACAGCAGACATACAACCACTGAATAGATTTAAACAAGTAATTGCATTTGGTATATGTTTCGTAATTGCATTCATAAAGTACAGAATTGATAATTGTAAAATCAAAAACGAGTTATAACAGGAGGTTTCCTCACCATTATAACTCGCCATATATTTTTTATGGTTTCAGTTTTGCTATAACTGTCTGGTTTCCGGTAACCACTTGATCCATTTCAACGCAAACTTCAGTTCCAATAGGAAGATAAACGTCTACACGAGAACCAAATTTAATAAATCCCATATGTTCGTCAATATGACACTCTTCACCAGGCTCAGCGTAAGTCACAATTCTACGAGCCATCGCTCCGGCAATCTGACGTGCCATAACTTCCTGTCCATCGGGAGTTGTCATAACAACCATTGAACGTTCATTTTCTGTACTTGCTTTCGGCAAATAGGCAGCCATAAAACGTCCATTATTATGAGCTACATGCTTTACTGTTCCATTTACAGGAAACCAATTTGCATGCACATTAAAGACATTCATGAAAATAGAAATCATTAAACGTTTATCGTGAAAATATTCATTTTCCATTACTTCTTCGATAACCACTATCTTTCCATCCGCAGGTGCAACAACTGTATTATGCATTTCTCCGGCAAAATGACGTCTCGGACATCTGAAGAAGTTAAGCATAATCAAGTATAGAACTGTAGATACAAACAATACAGGATAAAGCGCCCACTCTACTTTAAAATAGTAAAGTAACGCATTAATTCCACCTAACAGTATAAAAGACACGATAAGGATTTCTCTCCCTTCGTGATGTATCTTCATTTTCATTTTTTATATCGTAATTTTAATTCAAATCTAAATTGAACGTCTTTTGCAAAAATAGAAATTAATTCTGTGCTTTTAATAGGAATTCCCCGATTATTCGGGCAGCATCCTTCACATATTCAACACAAGGACGTTTTTTATAATAATTTTCAGTCCGCTCCTCCGGAGTCGGTTCTTGTTTTTGAACCTTCAAGTTTAAAAGCTCCCTACATATAATTGAACCATTCTTACGAGAAAAAGTTTCAGCTAATTCCTGAACAGTAGCATAATTTGTCTTTTTTATATCTTTATCCGTTCCTTTCATTACCGGATATTTAAGACTGACCAACAAAAACATACCACTCACAGCTCCACAAACTTCCCGTAATCTACCCATTCCTCCTCCCAAAGAAGTAGGAATTGCTTTTGCCAGCTCCGGGTTTATTTCAAAAATATCAGCATAAGCCATAAAAACAGCTTGAGAGCAATTATACCCTTCTTTAAAAAAGGC
>JBOFKD010000116.1:0-1091 GCA_051657165.1 Bacteroidales bacterium
GCAGACAGTTTGACACAAAGGTTATGCTACGCAGCGGAAAGATTATCGGTGAGACAACCTATCCGACTTCACAGCTTCGCACAATGACATTCAATATGCGTTATGACAATCAGGGAGACGGAGCTAATAAATGGGACAACCGTAAATATGATGTAGTCAATACGATTCGTAGAAATCAGGTTGACCTTCTTGGCACACAAGAGTTATTACACAATCAGGTTGAATTCTTAAATCATGAGCTTAAAGGATATAAACAAGTTGGCATTGCCCGTGAAGATGGAAAAGAAAAAGGTGAATACAGTGCTATTTTCTATAATTCAGATCGTTTTAAAGAATTAAACTCCGGTAATTTCTGGTTATCTAAAAATCCGGAAGCTATCGGTCAAAAAGGTTGGGATGCTGCATGTGAGCGTATTGCATCATGGGCGCTATTAAGAGATAATCGTACAGGTAAAGAAATATTCTTTATTAATACGCACTTTGACCATGTTGGTAAAAAAGCTCAGAAAGAAAGTGCGAAGCTATTAAAAAGAAAAATAAAAGAGTTACGTGGAAATGCAGAATGTGTATTGGTTACGGGCGATTTAAATATTTCTCCTGAAAATCCGGCAATCAAAGAATTATTGAAACCGGAAACCGGAATCTCATTGAAAGATTCCAAATCCATTGCTCTTAAAACAGAAGGTCCGGAATGGTCTTTTCATAATTTCGGGAAATTAGACACAGAAAAAAGACCATTAATTGATTATATTTTCGTTTCAGAAGGAACCAAAGTTAAATCTTACGAAGTTTTATTTGACACAACTTCTGAAAAATATACATCAGATCATACACCTATTCTATCTATTATTGAATTCTAAACCTATGATATCTCGTAGAAGTTTCTTAAAAGGCGGAGCATTAACCCTGGGCGGGTTGATGCTCTCTCCTGAAAAAATAATTGCTAAAATCGAAAATCAGAGCCAACCTTCCTTTTCTCCTCTCCGTCCACCCTTGTCCGGCAGAGCTTTCACATCAACGGCTGTCGAAAAAACAATCGAGAGTATGATGAAAGAGATCAAGGATCCAAAACTCGCATGGATGTTCGGCAA
>JBOFKD010000117.1:0-2795 GCA_051657165.1 Bacteroidales bacterium
ATAAACTATGAGATGGCAATTCCGGTAAAGAAACGGAAGATAGAGATTTCGGGAGTTCACGCCATGCGTATGAAACTGTCGGGTTCGGCCAGCCTGCCTGTAAGCAACCGCATCACAGAGGGTATGATACTGCCGGACAATCGCTATTACAACCGCAATTCGGTGTATAACGGGATCGGGATATCGTACAGACAATCGTTCAAACATTTCAGTTTAACGCCAATGGTCCGGATGGAAGGAGAATTTGCCTCCGGAAACCGAAAAGCTTATGCGCTGACTATAGGGCTTAAACTAAACATATAACACACAATGAATACTATAATCGAATGTGAGAATCTTACTCATTACTACGGTAACCGTAAGATCTATGAGAACCTTTCTTTCACAGTACCCAAAGGAAAAATACTGGGACTTCTGGGAAAGAACGGTACGGGAAAGACAACAACAATCAATATACTAAGTGGATACCTGCAACCTAAATCGGGCGTCTGCAAGATTTTCGGACAGGATATCACTACGATGAATCCGGTGACCAAACAACGTATAGCCCTCCTGCTGGAAGGACACGTACAGTATACGTTCATGAGTATCGAAGAGCTTGAACGTTTCTATCGCTCATTCTATCCGAACTGGAACAGAGATATTTACTACGATCTGATGAGTAAACTGAAGATCAGTCCGAAACAGAAGATCTACAACATGTCCTGCGGACAACGCTCACAGGTAGCGCTGGGAATCATTCTGGCTCAGAATGCGGAGTTACTTATTCTGGATGATTTCTCGCTGGGACTGGATCCGGGATATCGCCGCCTGTTTATTGATTACCTGAAGGAATATGCCGTGGCAGAAGGTAAGACGATTTTCGTGACATCGCATATCATTCAGGATATGGAACGATTCATTGACGAATGTATCATCATGGATTACGGAAAAATTCTGGTGCAGGACTCTGTAGAGAACCTGACAAATAACTTCCATTGCTATGAGTTTGACATGAACGGAAAATCGTTTGAACCAAACGATTTGTTTGTGAACACGGAGCGGGTGAAAGATCATATCCGCACGTACAGCTATCACAACGAAGGAGATATTATAAATTATTTAAACGATAAAAATCAGGCACACACAAACTTTCGCGAAGTAAAGATGAGTCTGGAGGATATATTTATCGGTCTAACCGGAAAATACTAATTATATGGATAATGCAATAAAAGCCATTTTCTTTAAAGAATGGATTAAGACAAGATTAGTGATCTTGTTTTTCTCATTACTTTCTCTGGGGTATCTGCTGTTTAACCTGGCTATATGGTATCGTATCGCTACGTTTAAAGGAGCATCCCATCTGTGGGAAATCGTGATCGGGAAGAACACGGTATTGATTCAGAATATGCAATATATTCCGGTGATTTTCGGAATTATACTGGCTGTATTTCAGTTTATTCCTGAAATACGGGAGAAGCGGCTGAAGCTGACGCTCCATCTGCCGGTGAATCATTCGCGGATTGCTTTCTATATGATAAGCTACGGACTGATGATCATGGCGGGATATTCGATTCTGCAACTAATCATCATCGGAGGTACAGCCTTTTATTATTTCCCCGGCGAAGTCGTATCGCGTATCATCAGTACCTCTCTGATCTGGTATCTGGCAGGATTTATGAGTTATTTGCTGACCTCCCGGATCATACTGGAAGGAATACGTAAGTATTGCCTGCTACATTTCATATTCTCGGTGCTGATTTTATCCTGGTTCTTCGAGACTACGACACCGGGAGCTTACACGACATTCATCCCGGTATTGCTACTGCTATGTGCAAATGCAGCTTTATGGATTGATTATTCAATTGTTCGTTTCAAACAAGGGAAACGTGAATAACAGAGACACCAATCAGATCATTCATTTTACAAATCAGATATATTCATGAAACGAATATTACAACTCTTATTCTGGGGAACAATGATATTGCTTATGGCTCAATTCTTGCCCTGGATATATAATTATGTAACCGTAAAGGCCAGTAAAACCCCTTTTACCATATACAGTTCGGTAGACAAGGAATTTGTGCAAATCGTTCAGCCGGATGGCGAAATTCAGCGCAAAAGCGTGAGCGGAAAACTGTATACAGAGGCTCAGGTTGACTCCGTCCTACCCTTCTTTTATCTGCGTCAGCTGGTTACAGACGGGCGTTTTCCGAAGGAGATAGACGGAAAAGCAATTAATCCGCAAATGGCACAAAAAGCCAACTTTATGTACCGCTACTCACCGGGTGAATACTACATGGATCCGATTCAGCTTTATCCGTTATTTGATGCGATGAGCGGACGTGTAGATCTGAAGATGCCCAAAGACTTCTTCCGCACCTCATCCCGGGGAATCGAATTCATTGAACCGGAAGGGAATAAGAAAGACAATGCAAAGAGTAAACTTTTTACAGATAAGATGGTAAATGCAGGTTTTGTATTCCCGGCTCAGAAAATATGGGGAAACCCTACTCCGCGCAAGGAATACGATGAAGGATATTTCTTGCTGGATCATGACAATAAACTGTATCATCTGAAAATGCTGAAGGAACGTCCTTATGTCAGACAGATCGCTTTGCCGGATCAGACAGTACCGGCATATATGTCGGTGACGGAATTCAGAAGCCAGGAGAGCTATGCTTTCATGGCAGGAGAAAATCAGAAGTTCTATTATCTGCAAAAACCGGGATATAAATGGACGGAGCTGCCAATCGGTCGTTTTGATTATAAGGAAGACCGCATGCTTATCATCGGGAATATGCTTGACTGGAGTA
>JBOFKD010000118.1:0-2584 GCA_051657165.1 Bacteroidales bacterium
ACACTTTGTATAACCAGTGTCGATTGTGTCACTTTACTGTAACGATCGACCACTTCCAGCTGCAGGGTATGTGTTGCCGACTCCGGATGTACATACAAATGCGGTATCAGTTGTGTAAAATCAACCACAGCTATACGATCCACATTGTGCGTGAATCCCTTCAAGGTAATTCCCAGTCCGGACAAACGATTCTGATCTTCAGCAGCCAGGCTGACCAACTCGGTTTCACCCGCAAGTCCTAATGCACGAAGAACCGGAGATACAACCTTCAGCTTACAGGATACGATTCCCGATTTCGCATTGATAAAAGCATGCAAGGGAGTGGCTGATGCCGGTTGTCCTTCTACAATAGCCAATGCTTCATTATGCGTATAGTTGGTTGTCGTTACAGCCGGAGCCGGAGCATTCAGCGCTTCGTCCGAAATATCAATATCAATGCTTTCTTCCGCTGTGCTGGTATCAAATGTCACTTTCAATGTGGCACTACCTGCATCAACATCAAATTTAAAGCGATAATGGTGTCGGGGAAGCGTCTGTTCGATGCCGGCAGCTTTCAGCGTAGAAGTTGTTCCCTGCTGGTTGGTAACCTGAAGCTGTACGGTCAGATCGGATGGCTGAAAATAAGCAGCGCGTGTTTCGGTACCTGAAAATAGAATCGGTTGATTACTTCCTGAATGAATGCTTGCCGAATAAGCGGTAAAATACTTTTTAAATGCGTCTGTGTATTCAACAGATGCTTTGGCATTAGCCAGATAACACGTCAAATTTACTTGTGTTTCTTCGTCTGTATTAATTTGAAAGCCTTGCTTTCCTTCAAAATAAGGCTTATCAAAGCCTTCTTGTGTGATCTCCCCCAGAGATGCTTTAGTTTCATACGCTCCTGCAGGGAAAATTGTGTTTTGTGTAAAATCCTCAAAACGATCCCAGGACTGGAGTAGCTCGTTTTGCCGGAAAATTTCGAGTTTAAAATCTGCCACATCGGGCGACTGTTCTACCTGTACATTTTTCGTGACGGGTAATACCACATCCGTGTTCGATTCGAGTTTAATTGCCAGCCTCCCACTTCCGACGGTGTCGGTCATTTTCTCTTGCGAACAAGAGGTGAAACCAATAGCTATAGCAATCAAAACCGACTTAAATCCATGTAACTTTTTCATTTAGACATAAGTTTAAGATACTTTGATTGATTTAAAAACAAGCCGCAAAAATAAAATATTTAATTGTTACACGACAACATCTGCCGTTTTTAACACCTTAAGTGTTAAAATACAAAACGATTTAAGGGGAGAATGAGGAAATAACAATGGGAAGTGAAAGAGTGAAAGCGCTCGCCTGGCTCGCTAGTGAAAATGGAAATGCAAATTAACAAGGAGTTGGTTGTAGGGTTGAATCCATGTATTCAACCGTTTTCCACAATTGTACGGCATTCGAATTTAACCAACGGTATTGTTCGGATCAACGCATTGGTGGGGTTTATTGTGTGTTTGATTATTTTGTATCCCGGGCGAGTGCCACTCGCCCCTACGCCGTTGGTATTTAAACGTTTGTTGGTTAAACCAACGTATTAAATACAAAAAACTCATTTATTCTTTTACTCCTTGTCAATCATTCTCCATCCGTATTGATACAAAAAATCATTTAAAACCTCTTAGAACTGATAGCCCAGAGAGAGTTTTATGCCCCATGATTTCCCTCCATACAATTCTCCTGTATTAAATGCTGTCGCAAGTTTCGCTTCTGCTCCTTTTATCCAAAGCGGCAGATAGCTTACTTCAATCAATCCGGAAAGATTTTTTTCAACTTTACTAAATGGATCTGTATGTGTTCCCCATCCACGCATATGAGTCAGTAAGATACGATGTTTCCATTCAGAGGCAATAGAACCATTGATTCCCATATTCCAGGATTTGATCCGGTTGCAATAAGTTGCCAAAAAACCATTATCATTATAAATCGGTGAAGGAATGAGTGCATTTCCCATAGTTTGTCCCCAATGTGACCAACTATTGAAGAAACTATGACAATAATAATTATCCATTCCATTTGCTTCGGGTTTGATATTCGTATCTTGTCCATCATAGCTTGGAAGCCAGTAACAAGGACCTGTCTGATCCGTCGATTGAAAATACTCTAATACAGCACCTGAAACAAGCGCAGGTTCCGCGCGCGTGTACTCCAGGCTCCAGAGTCCATCCATCCGATTCTGGAAACTCATACCACTGGCATCTTCCCAAAACTTCTCAAAACCAACCCGAAAACGATGCGACTCATTCAGTTTATAATGCAGATTTAACTGCCATTCGCCCACATAGTTTCCTTGATAATAACGCTGATTCATATCAATATCATCCGAACTTCCGGATAATGGTATAAAAGCACGCAAATAGTCCTTAAAAGCTGACGGTGCTTTAATGACCTCTTCCACTACGCCATCCTTATAAAAATAGCGCGTTCCACCAAATTGCTGATCGATTTCATAAGCCGCTTCCAGCTTAAAGGGTGTGCGATCGCTTCCAAACTGAAAAGCGATATATTTATGGTGATACAAAATTTTATCTACATAATTTCCATTCTCTTTATTGAT
>JBOFKD010000119.1:0-4116 GCA_051657165.1 Bacteroidales bacterium
GTCCTCCATGAATTTGGCGCTGTCCTCCATCGTCCTCATGGTCCTCCACGTCGTCCACGTCCTCATCCCAGCGCCTCTTGCGCCTCTTCTCACGGTTCTCCCAGGTGATAATAGATGCGTTCGATCTGGCGCGGAGTGAAAAAGCGTTGTTTGGCTTTGAGGCCCAGTTCGGACAGTTCGCGGTACAATTCCGGGCAACGCCGGATCCAGCGTGAGAGGCTGTTGCTTGCCGATTTATTTGATTGCAAAGGGAAATAGCTTTTCGCAACTTGTTTGAAGCTTATCAGAGCCATAGTTTTCCAGTTTTATAAGAAGCTGTTTAAAAGTTTACGAACAGCTTCTAAGTTAATCACTCGGTTTTTAGAAAAAAGGAACGTTTGTTTTTACAAAAACCAGCGCTGATAAATATATTTACCAACGTTCCATTTTGGATTTATCAGCGTTGATTCTTGCATTTATCTACGTTCGTTTTCCGGTAACAAAACGTAGTAGGAATCAGGGTAGAATACCATCCGGAAATAACAAACCCGGGATCGGAAAATCTTACCCGCAGGCTGGTTTGCTAAATGGTATTGTAGCTTTAATTCTGTCTTAAATATACAAAAAAAAGCTGAATTGTGCAAATCCGGAAAACGCTATTTCCGCTGAACTGCAACGTTTTGTGTCTATTTCCGCTGAACTGCAACGTTTTTAACTTCTATTCACTAAGATTTATTTTGCGTAATCTATTCAAAACTGACCGTAATGCGATGATTGTTCGCTTAGAATAGTTGATAGGAATTTGATTTAAGCGAGTAATAATTTCTTTTATACTGATTTTCAAATTCGGATAGTCAAAAAAAGCGTAAGCGAGAATAAATGATCTGTGGAAAAAGAAATTATTCTTTAATCCTTTCTCAGTTATCAGGGTTTTCATGTGATCAAGTGTAATTGAATAAATACCGATTTGCTTTTCATTTAAAGCGATAATTACGACAGACTCATCTTTCATGTAAATGCAGGCAATCTCTTTCAGATCTACCTGATCAAATTTTCGTCTAACTTTTAGTTGCACAATAAACTGATCCTGTAAATGCTCATCCTGATCAGCCCGGGGAATAAATAAATCATTTTCATTTCTTACCTCTTTAAGCACATTTTCATTGACTGTTTTTTTTAAATGCCTTTTCATATTCTGTTTTGTGTTTTGTGCCCACAGGTAAGATTGACGGGAAGGTAGTATAAAATAATAGTATTGTATAATTGTTTAATAATATCTTAAATATATATTTGTATGTTGTAGCATTACGAGATAAGATTTTTGAAATAAATCGTAATACCAAATATCTTCAAATGCACGCAAAGTATATCAACGTAATCTTTGAATATAAATCACTTGACAATGAATGAGAATGTATTATTGAATTTGAGAAATGAATTTGAGAAAATAAAGAGGGTAAACCCCTTAGGTATAGAACAAATTAAAATAGTTAATCATATCATTGACAAAACAGTTGAATGTGGATTTAATAACGAAGTCTGGATATATGATAGTAATGATGATTTATTTGATAAGAATATTACTTGCATATTTGGCTGTGTCCGTGGATTAGTTGATCTTGGTGTAATCGAGAGAAAATCGCCAGATTATTGTCATGGTAAATATTATACTTTGTCTAACAGATTCTTCAAAAGGTGCAAAATTTACGATCAGGAAAAGTTGAATAATGAACTTAATAAATCAGTTGTAGAATTAGGATTATATGTATCTGAAATAGAACTTATGAAAAGTTTGTTTAGAGATTTCAAATGTTCCGCTCTTCCAATAGAGATAGATTATTCAATAACGGATTCGGATGATTTTAGAATGCTAATGAAGCATAACTTAGTTGAATATTGCTCTTTTAATCATCGTACGTACTATAAATCAGGGAAAACTTTCTTAAACAATAGTCATAGTCATTATATTATTGGATCTAAATATCATGATTGCATCATTAAATAGACTTCAATGAGAAAGATTCAGCCCCTCTTGGAGCAAAATTGTACCTTGTGCCTCTTGTTAGATCTTTTAATAGTAAGCAAAGTTAAATGGCCTTTTTTGCAGAAAACTGTCAGGTGTTTTATTTATATATTAATAACGATAAAATTACTCAAATGAATAATTACATTTTAAGTATTTTAATATTGATTTTTATTGGTTGCTCTACTAAAGAAGAAAGATTAAAAAAGGATTTTGATCAAAAACATCCTTATTCTTATAGAACTGATGATGGCTATGTTCTTTTTTTTGAAACAGAGGAAAAAATGAACATATATAGAGATAATGAAATTGAAAAAAAACAGAAAAAGGATTCACTTGATTATATTTCAACCTTTAATGATACAGATTCTAATATTAATAAAGCAATTAGAGTGTTGAAAAAAAAATTTATTTGCAAAGTCGGTGACCCTATCTTTGATCGATCTGGTGTAACGATCCCTTTGAGTTTAAAAAATAAAAAAAATAGCTTAGGTTTAGATTATGACATAATAGATATGCTTTCAAAATATGATGATATGATATTTGAGGATAAGTACGTAACGATGGATGACATAATAGCAATAAGATTTCGCCTTATTCGCTCCACTTTCGGTGTTTCAGATGGATATGATTATACACTTAAACTTTTTCCGATTAGTGAAAATGGAATTAATTCAATTTTATATATTTCAAAACGTGATAAGCACATCAACTTCAATAGATGATATTACTTGTTTTATTGTTTGGCTTACGCATATGTGCTAAACCTTTCTGCAAACGGCGTGTATGTGGTTCGTATTCGCACTGTAAACGGTGAAGTAAAAACCGTGAAAGTAGCGATGTAAAAAAAATACAACGGAACGTGTTTCCGATAAACTTAAATCCTTTGTACAATTGTTTGTGCAGGGGGTATAGCTATAAATAATTTATTTCTTTCATATTAAATAATTTAGCCGGTGCGTGAGCATCGGCTTTTTTTGTTTGGCATTAAATGTAACGGCAAAAAATGATGTGGCCTGTCGGGAATAATGAAACGCACAAACGATTCGTTGCGAATGACAACGGATTCGTAAACATACGGCCATGTTGCTAAATTGATATTACACCTTTTATCATTTAATTTACGTTAAAAAACAACCCTTTGCCATCGTTTACCATCCTCTGCCATCGCTTACCATCTCCGTCTTTCTGGCGTGTCGTATCTTTGTTTTATCAAGTTGATCAACTTATGCAATTAATTAATCTACAATTATTTAAAACTAAAAAGTTATGGCTATTCAGTATTCTGTTATTGAGAAAATTAATCCTTTGGACCGTACTGCTCCTAAGAAGTATTATGCGAATGCGGTGAAACGTGGTTCTATGGGTCTGGATGGGCTGGCGGAACGCATAGCGGATGCTACTACCGCAAGTAAGGCCGATACTGTGCTTGTCCTGATGGCCCTCTCGACGCAGCTTCAGCAGCTTTTGTCGGAAGGTTATTCCATTAAACTGGATGGACTGGGCATTTTCCGCATCACACTGAACGGCATCGGGGCGGATACGCTGGAAGAGTATGGTCCGCACCTGATTCGTAAACCTTACATCCGCTTTTTGCCGGATATGGTGCTGAAACAGCGTGTGGAACGTACTTCACTTGAAAAGGTGAGTGGCCGTCCGAAGTCTGATGGTGGAGGCGGTACAACTCCTGATCCGGAACCGGGACCGGGAGAATCGTAAAAGGCAGAAGAGGGCGCTGGGATGAGGACGTGGACGACATGGAGGACCATGAGGACGATGAGGACAGCGCCCAATGCATGGAGGACAACAGCGACGCTGTTTTTCTTTGCCTTTCTGCCTTTTAATGCCGTCCTCATGGTCGTCCATGTCCCCATTGTCCTCCATGTCATCACTGCCATTAAGGCATTGTATTTTAAAAATTTAAACAATGATGAAAGTATCGGAAAAGGGTCTGGAGCTGATCCGCTCGTTCGAGGGTTGCCGCCTTACGGCTTATAAATGTCAGGCAGGACGATGGACGATTGGCTACGGACATACCGGAAAAGAGGTGGTGGAGGGTTTGCAGATTACGCAAACCCGTGCCACTGATTTTTTATTGCTGGATGTGAATCAGG
>JBOFKD010000120.1:0-5352 GCA_051657165.1 Bacteroidales bacterium
AACACAACGGGGATATTCAGTTCCTTCGCCAGATTTTTACAGGCTTTTGTGATCTGGCTCAGGTCCATATGCCGCGAAAGAACGCTGTTACCCGACTGGATCAACTGCAAATAATCGATAAAAATCACACCTACCCCCACATTACGCTGCTGACGCAATGCAATATTGCGAATGTGCATCATCGAAATCCCGGGAGTGTCTGCAATGGTGACACTCCGCTTACCGATATTTCCCGCCGTGATACGCATACTGTTTTCGTGCTGCGAATAAAGAGCACCGGTTTTGAACAGATTGATGGGAATATCAGATTCATTGAGCAACATCCGGTTACCGAGCTGCACAGCCGTCATTTCCAGACTGAAGATCAAAACATGTTTATTATTGCGGGCTATTTCCATAGCCATGTGAATTGCTATCGCCGTTTTTCCCATTGAAGGGCGACCCGCCAGAATAATCAAGTCACCGTTTTGCAGGCCGTTCGTCACTTTATCAAATTTCCCGATTCCGGATTTCAGCCCGTTGGTTTCGCCTTTAGCAAGATTCTCTTTTCGCTGATCATATTCCGCCACAACCTGATCCATCACCTTACGACTCGTAAAAACCCGTTCGTCTGTAGCATTCAGCTGCATGAGTTCGTTCAGTTGCGTAGTGCATTCTTCCATCAGAATCTCGCTCGCATACTGTTCGGTCGAAGCTTTTACACACAGTTTAGTACCCATATCCATGATCCGCCGCAAGACATAACTCTCGCGAATCAGAGCCAGGTGAGCAATGTAATTCTCGAAACGGTCTGCCCGGGCATAAATAATCGTCAGATTCATCACCCCTCCTGCCGCTTCAAGCGTGCCACTCTCTACCAGAGCCTGTTGAGTGAGGGTCAGGTCTACTTTTCCGTGCTTGAAATAAGCCATACGGACTGCCGCAAAAATGGCCTGATTGGCAAGATCATAGAACATTTCGGGATCCAGTACTGCAAATATTGCTTCGTAATCGACTTCGTGAAGCAACATGCTGCCGATCAATTCCGCTTCAGCGTCAGGATTGTGAGGGTAATTCGTATTAGTCATCGGTTCCTAATTCTTTAAGTTTCTGTTTGGCTTCTTTGCTACGCGGTGATTTGAGAGCGAAAACCTTTTTCATCTCTTTGCGAAACTCCTTGTCGAAAACATCGAGCGTCATTTCAGTCAGACCGAACAGCTTTTGCTTTTTGGCAAACTCCTGCAGTAAGCTCATAACTTCATTTTTGGCCCTGCCTGAGAATCCGGTCCATTCATTCAGTATTTCATCGGCATTTGGCACATTCATTTCTGCAATATCCTCCATCGGATACCAGGGTTTTCTGTATTTTACTTTCTGCAATTCTTGAAATGAGGGTACAGCACGCGCGCTATTTCTTCTTATATCTTCTTTAAGACTTTCTTTATTAAATCCTTCTTTATTATGTAGCGCACTTGTTTGCTCCTTTGATTGGTTGTTTGATTGTTCAGACAACTCTGCGGGAGGATCTTCTCCGAAGCGACCCGAATCGATCGCAAAGATCCATTCATTAAAGGATAGCAATGTTACTTTACTATGCATTTTAGAACATTTTCTGCTTGTTACATCCTTTGTCGTTTCGCCTGTTGTTTTGTTTGTTGCTATTTTAGACAGGTAAACAACCTCCTTCCGAACCAGTCTCCAGGACACTAACGCATCTACAAACCGGGTGATGAAGGAGCGATCCAGCCCCTGATTCTTAGCATACGAATTGATTGAAAGGCATATTTCAAGACAATCCAGTTGAATTTCATATCCGTTCATATTGAATAAACGAGGCTTATAGGTAGCCATCCCCATCAAATCTATAAAAACTCCTCTTTCAGCCGGAGCAAGGCTTCGCCAGAAGGAGCTGTTCAAAAGCTCCCTCGCTATTTTTAAATATCCCATATTCATGTTATTAGTTTTTTCTTGTTTAATCGAGAAGATCGCTTTGCTCTTTTTGTTGAGTCGTTTAGTCGTTTAGTTGAGAAGAGCGCCTCGCTTTTGTCTTTTGTAAAGCAGCAAGCTGCTTTTGTTTTTACGCCTAAACATCTCAACGGCTAAACAACTCAACGCCTAAACAGAAAAAGTTTAGCTGTTCATTGTTATTTGTTGATTCAACCAACCAAACGTTTAATGGTTTATAATGACCACTGTAGGGATGGACTTTATGCCCATCCGTGTTCCGAAACCTTCAAAAACACCATCAATCAAACAAATATTGTGATCCGTACAATGCGATGTTTTTTCGTTCGTCAAATTCCATTGCCGTACAATTGCGAACCACGGGTGGTGTAGGGATGGCGCCTTGTGCCCATCCGTGTTCCGAAACCATCAAATACAAAATCAAACATACCAATGGAATGATCCGAACAATGCGATTTGCTGTTCGTTTAATTCGAATGCCATGCAATTGTGAACCACGGATGGGTATAAAACCACATCCCTACAAATACACAAAACCATCAAATACAAAATCAATCATACAAATGCATTGATCCGAACAATGCGATGCTTTTCCGTTGGTATTTGTTCATTGTTCTTTATTATTTACTCATTGTTCTTTCACTCGTCCCCTACGGTTCTCCCAAATGATGATAGATACGCTCCACCATATGAGGAGTCAGATAGCGCTGCCGGGGTTGAAACCCTGTTTGCCGAAGCTCCGTATAGAGAAGCGGGCAACGATGGATCCACCGCTTAAGATGTTTTGTCGCTGTTGTAGAAGGTTGGTGAGGGAAATAGCTTAGCGCGATATCCCGAAAACGAATCATTCCCATAATGATAACAGGTTTTAAAGGTTTATTTTTTTAAAACAATATTTATTGGTCTGTTTTACGAAATACGTATATCTGTGCCGGCAAATACGTATTTCATAAGATCAAAATATGTATTTCTTTTGATTGAAGTACGTATATCACCATATACAAATACGTATTTCATTTATTACGGACAGATATTTATCTATCAAATACTCTTTCAAAAAGGATAATATAAATAAAATCTCTTTGAGGTGAGCGAAAATCTTGCTCACAGACATTTATTTATCTATATTATTTTTTTTGTGAAATATTCTGTTTTGCCGTTTTAAATATACAACATGACAATTCTAAAAGCAAGCCTATAGCTAACAGTATTGTCTGAATAATCACCTATCGCACAAAAAAATGTCTGAATAATTGTTTATTTACATCAAATTTAAAATTGATTCCAACTCATTTATCGCCTGCTTTCCAACACAAAATCCCGAATATTACGTGCTGTCGCGCTACAGACATATATTCCGAAACGGAGTAAAACCTCACATACTTTTACTGTCGAAAGGTGATATGAAGGAATATCCTGAAATACACGTAAACTGATCATAAAAGTTCTATGGCAATAGAAGAAATTTGCCATTTCGGTTTTCTGTATCTGTGATTTAATATCACTGATGCTGGTTGAATATATTCCTGCTATTTTATTTCCCATATCAACAATCTTCATTTTCCGGTCTTCACGAACCACTACTGCTATTTCATTCAATACAATTTTATCCATCTTTCGTCTTTTCTTTAAATAGATTACACAATCCTTTTCCGAAGACTCTTTAGACTGTCTCATGACAATAGAACTGAAAAACGCTTTTTTGTCTTCCTGACTCAACGCATGAAAAGCATCTAATGCTTCTTTTATTTTGTTTTTTTTCATCTGCATTATAATTGCGTCTATGAGCAAGATTCTATGTAAAATAACTAAAATTCAATCTACACAATAGAATATCTGACAATTAGAATACAAAGCACAGATCCATCTCAGTAAAAAAAAACAGATCCTTTTACTTTTTGTTAAAAAAAACGACTAAAGTTTCTTATGATCCCTTATGGCCAGTTGACTTTTCACCCTTACGTACCTTTGCTAAACAAGGATGATCAACCTTAAAGGCTGCTCTGAATTCAGGCATTTTCATTGATGAAACTCAATGCATTCGGCACAGCCTCTAATTACTAACTTTTTAAAACATCAGAATTATGGCTATTAAGTATTGCGTAGTTGAGCGCGCGAATCCACAGGATCGTCAGGCTCCAAAGAAATTTTATGCAAGTGCAGTAAAACGCGGATCGATGGGATTGGACGGACTGGCAGAACGAATATCGGAATCGAGCACAGCGAGTAAAGCAGATACACTGCTGGTACTGACTGCTCTTTCCACACAGTTGCAGTTACTCCTGTCGGAGGGATATTCGGTTAAGTTACATGGACTCGGAAGTCTGCGCGTCACATTGAACGGTACCGGAGCCGATACGCAGGATGAGTTCGGGGTACATCTGATACGCAAACCGAATATCCGGTTCCTTCCTGACAAAGAACTTCTGGATCGTGTAAAAAGAACCTCACTGGAGCGGGTTCCGCGTTCTTCGGTTTCTTCGGGAGATGATACGGGTGATACAGGGCAGGGTGAATAACTGATTTAAACAGTGGTTATGAGAATATCTGACAAAGGTCTGGAGCTGATCCAAACGTTCGAGGGGTGCCGCCTTACGGCATATCGTTGCAGTGCAGGACGATGGACGATCGGCTACGGACATACAGGATCTGAAGTAGTGGAGGGCTTGCGTATTACGCAGGCCCGTGCCACTGAGCTATTGGTGCTGGATGCAAACGAAGTGCTCACGATGCTGCGCAGCGCAATCAGACAACCGGTTCGCCAATACCAGCTCGATGCACTGGTGTCATTGGGATTCAATATCGGCGTGAATGCTTTGCGTAATTCTACGCTGCTGCGACTCGTTAACAGCAATCCGGATAATCCCGATATCGCGAAGGAGTTTATGCGTTGGGTGTATGTGAAAGGAACTGTATCGGCAGGGCTGGAAAGAAGAAGAAAGGCGGAAGCGAAACTGTATGCGGGGAAGTGATTTGCAAATAACAAATAGAAGTGAAAGCTCTTCTGATGTTGAGGCGTTGAGTTGTAATAGCAAAGAGCGAGCTGCGCTCTTCTGCTGTTGAGGCGTTGAGTTGTTTAGGCGTTTAGACGTAAAAACAAAGCAGCTTGCTGCTTCACAAATAACAAGAGCGAAGCGATCTTACCAACTAAACGACTAAACAGCTAAACAACTAAACAACTAAACTTTTCTTGTTGAGACGTTTAGGCGTTTAGACGTAAAAACAAAGCAGCTTGCTGCTTCACAAATAACAAAAGCAAAGCGCTCTTTCGACTAAACAGCTAAACAAATAAACAACTAAACTTTTCTTGTTGAGCCGTTGAGGCGTTGAGACGTAAAAACAAATGCAGCTTGCTGCTTCACAAATAACAAAAGCGAAGCGATCTTACCAACTAAACGACTAAACAGC
>JBOFKD010000121.1:0-1064 GCA_051657165.1 Bacteroidales bacterium
ATATGTGGGTAGAATTCATGTTATCTCAAGGCATCAATAAGCAAATCAATTGCTATTCTATGATTCCATGGCATCTGTCATTTCAGTATTTGGATCAGGCAACCAATACATTTAAATCCATTAAAACAAAACCGGGAGAGCCGGAATTCAATGATATGTGGGGAGCTATGCTCACATCATTCTCTAAACATCTGAAAGAAAAAGGCTGGTTTGATATTACATGCATTTCAATTGACGAGCGTCCTATGGAGCATGTATTGAAAACCTTAGCTTTAGTTGAGAGTGTAGACAAAGACTTCAAAGTCTCTTTTGCAGGAACTTATCATGAAGAATTCGCTACACGTGTTTGGGATTATTCTCTGGCACAAAGGATCAGGTACCCGGAACACATCAAAGAAAAACGCAAGGAGTTAGGTTATATTACAACCTACTACACTTGTTGTGCTGAAGCATATCCTAATAACTTCACATTCTCTGATCCGGCTGAAAGTGCCTGGATTCCAATTCATGCCGCAACCGAAAACATTGACGGTTATCTTCGCTGGTCTTTCAATCACTGGGTAAAAGAACCTTTATTAGATAGCCGATTCCGCGACTGGGCAGCTGGGGACACCTATGCTATCTATCCGGGAGCAAGAACATCCATTCGTAATGAAAGAATGATTGAAGGACTACAATCCTATGAAAAAATCAAGATTCTTCAAGATGAGCTAAGTCAGAAAGGACAGACTAAAGCTTTAATCAAACTAAATGGAATTCTTAAAGATTTCACGGAGCAGAATGTAAAAGCGAATGGTGCAGCCATTTATGTAAATCGCTTAAATGAGTATCTGAATACCCTATAAACACTGATAATTTCTAGTATTATAATAAGAGAGTAATCATCATAAATCTGATTACTCTCTTTTATTTTATTTAAAAGAGACGTAAAACCTTCATAGAATTCTTATATATTTGTCAGCTATAACTATCGACATATTTGATCATGAAAAGAATTACTTATTTATTAATTTCATTCGTTTTTTTCGGATGTCAGAGCAGTCCAAAAACTCAACCCGAAAAAA
>JBOFKD010000122.1:0-1673 GCA_051657165.1 Bacteroidales bacterium
CCTTCTATTTTGAGCAGCATTGACCGGATTCTGGATAAATTCGGTTATATTAAAGATAATGCTTCAAGCGACTTATCACGCATCCGCAGAGAGTTGTCACAAGTATCAAGTTCAATAAGCCGCACCCTGAACTCCATATTAAGATCCGCTCAAAGCGAAGGGATCGTAGATAAGGATCTGACACCGACTATGCGTGATGGCAGACTTGTTATTCCGGTAGCTCCGGCCTTTAAACGTAAAATTAAAGGGATTGTGCACGATGAATCTGCCAGTGGTAAGACGGTTTTTATCGAGCCGGCCGAAGTGGTTGAGGCAAACAATCGGATCAGAGAGTTGGAAAATGAGGAAAGACGTGAAATATTGAGGATTCTTACTGATTTTGCAAATGAGCTGCGTCCTTATGTAAATGATATTTCAGAAAGCTACTCGTTTTTGGCGCTGATTGATTTTGCTCGTGCTAAAGGTATGTTTGCAATGGAAACAGACGCTATTTCACCTATTCTTGAAGATTATTGTCAGGTTGACTGGTATGGTGCAAAGCATCCGTTGCTACTTTTATCTTTACGGAAACAAAATAAGCCGATCGTTCCTCTCGATATAACGCTTTATGATAAGAAACGATTACTTATTATCTCGGGGCCAAATGCCGGGGGTAAATCTGTTTGTCTGAAGACCGTAGGTTTATTGCAATATATGTTGCAATGCGGAAATCCGATACCCGTATACGAAAACTCACGAACAGGATTGTTTGACAGTATATTCATTGATATTGGCGACGAACAGTCAATTGAAAATGATTTAAGTACCTATAGTTCTCACTTGACGAATATGAAAAACTTTTTGCGCCATTGCGACTCGAAAAGTTTATTGTTGATCGATGAGTTCGGAGGCGGTACTGAGCCTCAGATTGGTGGTGCAATAGCTGAAAGTTTATTGGATCGGTTTAATCAGAAAGGTGCTTTCGGTGTGATAACGACTCACTATCAGAACTTAAAGCATTATGTCGAGCATCATGAAGGAGTTGTTAATGGCGCTATGTTGTATGACCGTCATCATATGCAGCCGCTGTTTAAACTTTCGATTGGTAATCCGGGTAGTTCCTTTGCCATAGAAATTGCCCGTAAAATCGGATTGCCCGAAGACTTGATCGAGGATGCTTCTCAAATTGTAGGCAGCGATTATATTGATATGGATAAATACCTTCAGGATATTGTCCGTGATAAACGCTATTGGGAGAATAAGCGACAAGAAGTACGTAAGAAAGAGAAGAAGCTTGAAGATACTTTAGAAAAATATGGCGAGCAGCTATCTTCATTGGAGTCTCAACGTAAGGAAATATTACGCCAGGCTAAGACAGAAGCTCAGACTCTGATTTCACAAACCAATGCGAAAATAGAGAATACAATCCGGGAAATCCGGGAAGCTCAGGCAGATAAAGAAAAAACAAAACTGATTCGTTCTGAAATAGAGTTGTTTAAAGAGAAATTGCGTGAAGAGGCTAATGATCCGGATAGCAAATTATCCAGAAAAATAGAAAAGCTTCGTCAGAAAGAGCAAAATAAAGGAAAGAATAAACCTAAAACGAATCTGGATATTCTTCCTAAAGAAGTGGTTTTCGCTGTCGGTGACCAAGTCCGGATAAAAGGACAAACAACTATCGGCGAGATTTTAGA
>JBOFKD010000123.1:0-1682 GCA_051657165.1 Bacteroidales bacterium
CACGCTGCTATTACGCTACAGTATATACTAAGATAGACAGAATATGAACCTAATTCAACCTTATAAGATCGTCTTTCTCTGTATTTCACTTATTTATTTCTCCAATCTGCATGCAGAATACAAAATAAAAATACGGGGAAAGGTAACAGAGTTAGCTTCACAAAAGCCTTTGAGAAATGTAAATATTGCAAGTAACGGTAACTTACTGGGATTAACCGATCGCGATGGAAACTACTCAATTCAGGCTTCGCCGGATGGAGAATTACTTTTTAATATTCCCGGATATAACGACATTACTGTAAAAATAGAGAACCGCCAGATCATCAACATACAGATGAGCGAAAGAGAAATCGAAATACAGGAGGTAGTTATCATCGGTAAAGAACAAAATAAAAAAATTAGTGTCGAACCTACTGATTTGGAAGTAAAAGGAAACTTCTTTCATTTAAAAACGAAATTCAGAGTTCCCTCTAAAATATTTAAAACAGATAAACGATTCATTGTTCAGCCAACTCTGTATGATGCAAACCTGAAAAACTACGCCTATTTCAGACCTGTAGTAATAGATGGAAATCATTTTCAGATTAACAATCTCAGACAAAATAGTTTTGATTTGAATAATGACTCACTTCACAAATATAATGTTGAAAACAAACTGAAAGACAACGAATATATCTATGCCTATTATGACTCCATTTACGTGGCTCCGAAGAATATCAATCATGATTTCAAAGCTGAATGTTATCTGGCCGTAAATGCGTTTCTGGAACATCCGAAAGATTATCTGGATACAGTTGTCATAGCGCGAGGCACAAAAAATGCGCTTCGGTTTATTTCATTTGGTTTTACACCTTACGAGATAAGTGATTCGATTTATTATCCGAAACCGGAAATGAACTTAATGGCTGAAAAAGGGATATCGGATATCCGTTTCCCTATCGGCAAAGCTTCATTAGACAGAAACGATTCTGTAAATAATCTGGAGTTAAACAAAATTGCCCGGATCATCCGGCAGATACTCCAAAATGATGAAGCTACGATTCGCTCTGTTTCGATCGTCGGATATACATCTCCGGACGGTAATTATGAAACAAACAAGTCACTGGCAAAAAAAAGGACGGATGCTGTCTTGTCTTATATTGAAGAGATTATTCCTCAGACTAGCAGAAAGTACATAAAACTGCAAAGCGACTCAGAGGTGGAATCCTGGAAACGTGTAGCAAATCTGGCAACCGAAGACTCAGTTGATATAGGCCGGCAAATTCAGCAAATCACTGATCAGTATAAAAATGATTATACACGCTGTCATATAGCTCTCAGAAGACTTCCTTTTTATCAGTCTTATGTAGCTTCCGAATTATTACCCCAATTAAGACGAACGGAATATACAATTGATTATTCAATTTTCCGGAATCTTAAAGATGAAGAGATCCGGGAGCGATACAAAAACAAAAGCGGTAAACTGACTCGCTATGAGTTTTGGCGATTATCGGATACTTCTGCCGATGAGGCAGAGCAGATAGCAATAGATAAGGAGGCGCTTGATGAGTATCCCGATTTTCTGCTTTTGGCTAATAAGTATGCGATTCATCTTATTCAAAGAGATTCTTTCGATACTTCTGTATTGAAGCCTGTGATAGATCAGGATGCTCCCTGGGAAATAAAATATAACCAGGCCATCA
>JBOFKD010000124.1:0-45010 GCA_051657165.1 Bacteroidales bacterium
GATTCCCACCAGTACAGCTCCCTGCGGAGTAATGTAGCCGGAACAAGGAGTTATAGTAGCCAGACCTGCAACAGCGCCTGTCATAAACTCAACCATTGAGAATTTTTTATCCCTGATATAAGATAATATCATCCAAACCGTTGCGGCAAAGCCACCTGCTATTCCAGTATTTGTAAATGCAATAGCTGCAGTTTCGCCACTAGCCAAAGCTCCTCCTGAGTTAAAACCAAACCATCCGAACAATAAAATAGATGCTCCTATTGCCATCCACACAGTATTTCCGGGACCATTTTTAGAGACAAATGCTCTTTTGCCAAAATAGAAAACTGATGCCAGTGCAGCAAAACCTGCAGCTACGTGAATAACCGTTCCTCCTGCATAATCTACAAAACCTAACTTACTTAGGAATCCACCTCCCCATACCCAATGAGCTACAGGGAAATAAATAAGAATCATCCATAATACCAATACTTTAATCCATCCGCCTAATGTCATTCGGTTAGCAAATGCACCTGTCATTAACGGAGCCGTAATAATAGCGAACATCAGCTGATACATAAAAAACATTAGAAATGGAATCTTAGACCCATAGTCCGGATTAATCGTAAAGTCTACATTATGAAGCATAAAATAATGCATCGGATCCCCGATAAATCCGGCAGTGTCACTTCCGAACACCATCGAGAAACCACCTAAAACCCACATTACCGTAACAATACCAATAGAAACAAAGGTATACATCATCATTGTTAATGCATTCTTCCGCTCAACAAGCCCACCATAAAAAAATGCTAATCCGGGAGTCATAAAAAACACCAGAACTGTCGTTATTACCATAAAGGCAACATCGCCATTATTAATAGTTCCATTCATACCATATTTGAATTTAAATTTATCTGAATAAATCTTATAACAACACGTTAATACTAATTGTTTGTAAAAGACAATATCTCACAGAGATAATAAGATTCAAATCATTACAACAGCAACAAAACGGATATTCATATACTTGTTAAAACTGCAAATTAGATTGCCATATCGATATCCGTTCACGGCATATTAACCCTGAACTATCTTCTGATATTTGTTATACATTGAGGTCATCTCAACTTGTAGAAAAGTTAAGATGACCTCATATGAATACAAAAAAAACATACGTATATATTAGCCCGGATAAAGGAGGAATTAATTTTTATATACGGTTGGTTTAGTTATAATATACGGTTGATTTATATACCCGATGCGCATGGGAAATACATCCGATGCGCATCGGATTGTATTCCCATGCGCATCGGAATGCAATCCGCTCCGGAGCGGCTGTTATTCCGCTCCGGAGCGGATTGGTAAAACATACGGTCAAAAAAAATAATTCATAGGTATATCGTAACTAATTGTCCGTGTAATCTTACGAGTATATACGTATCTGCAATTATAAATAAACGAAATCGTTCTGGCGGATACTTTTATCCTATGATATCATCCTTTTTATTTTCTATCCTGAAAAAAAAATCATTTTTCTATTGTCATATTGGCACTAATCATAATTAGATCTGATAATCAAGCAATTAAATATGACAATATCAATGACAACATACTATTATACCGACATTCTACCGACACTTATATTGTCATATATAACAATCTATAAAACAGCAACTTATAACACATATGACAATATGACAATATATTTTCATACTTTTCTTGTATGAATTTTTCCAGAAAGGATTCATAACGGTTCAGCGAACAGAACCGGTTGGCGAAGTTTATATTTTGGCATAGAAGAAATACAAAACGAGAAGTACATGAATTCCATAGTGCATAATAGGTTAGTAACATTCTGTGGGATTCCATATTATTAATAGAACGAATGGTTTAATGCAAGCGTATATAATGGAGACAGACCTCATTCGGTAGTGAGCTAAAGATCTCTGTTTTATTATCCTGAAGGAATAATATATCTGTAACCGGGACATTGAAACAATCTCCCGCATGAGCTTTATTCTTTTAATCTAGGGTATGCAAACAGCTTTCCTCTCCATAACCCCGATGCTGGTTGTTTACAGAAACTTTTCTCACCAGCTGTGTATATCTGCTGTCCTTAATTCCTGGCTATATGAAACACTAAAACTAAATAAATACTCTTTTTTCATAGCCAAAAGTATAGATAAAAGAAAGGGATGTCCCATTTTACGGAGACATCCCTTTTATTTATCCTTTGTGTAAATCATAATCTTTCAGATATTCTTGAAGTCTTTGACGTGCAAAGAAAATTCTACTTTTTACAGTACCTAATGGTAAGCCCATTTTGTCTGCAATCTCCTGATATTTATAACCGGCGATGTGCATTGAGAATGGAATTTTATATTCCGGTGCAAATTTATTAATTGCAGCCATAATTTCATTCACAGTGTAAGACCCGTCAGGAGTTTCAAAACCTGAGTCCTGTGGAAGATTCAAATGATATAAATCTTCTGTCTGGTCTACCATCGTCTGATTACGCACAATCCTGCGGTAATTATTGATAAAGATGTTACGCATTATTGTGAAAACCCAACCTTTGAAGTTGACATTTTCATAATACTTATCCTGATTATCAAGCGCTTTGAGAGTTGTGTCCTGAAGCAAATCCTCAGCATCGTCTCTGTTAGCAGTAAGCGTATATGCGAAACTTTTCAAATTATCCTGCAATGCAAGAAGTCTGTCGCTAAAATTGGATGTTGCCATAATACTGACGATTAAAATATTAAACTATCTTGATTCAATCTAAATACGGAGCAAAAGTATATATTTTTTTGACCCGCGCAAGAAAAAGCGAATTTTTTTTCAAAAAAAATTTATTCCCTTAAATTCTTATTCTATCTGTTACCCTGAAGGTATATATTAAACATTGTAAATAGAGAAATAGTTCACGAGTTACAAACTTTAACATTTAAGATATAAAACCCTATATCCTCCTATAGATATATAATTACGGTAATAAACAAAAGAGCATACAGACATATATTAACAATAAGTATCTGTTTTGGCACAATATTTTCTTAACACGAAGCAAAAGTTGATTTTCGCCAGAATGCTATAATTTAAATATTATACAAGGTTATAACTTTTTTTCCGAATATATTCGACCGCAAATAAACAGGCAGGGGATGCATTCTGTTCGAACGCATCCCCTTTCATCCTTAATTTTTATATTTATTTCACAATTACTTCTAAAGGATTCTTTAATCGGGCATCGAAAGCCGTCACATATTGAATCCATTGCTCAAAAGAATCAAATCCCCATTTACTCCATCCGAAACCGAAATAGTATTCAGCATTTTGTTCTGGCGTAATAGTCATTGTACCTAATATATGATTACAATTAACCTTAGTATCTTTAAACTGAATCGGCGAAACTAAAGCCAGAAATGTAGTCCCATTCTTTAGGTTTTCTCTATCCTGATAAGCGACAAATGATTTATCAGCAGCAAAGAATACAGAATCTCCATCTGCTCTTTTCACCAATCCTGCGGCTACATCCAATATTGAATCATTCGAATAATCTACAGACATTTTACTCATTTGCGAACCAGCATCAATAGAAATCGTTTTCACCTCCGAAATTGATTTACCATTTACATCATAAGCACCGTATGTCAGTTGAAAGCTTGCACGAACCGGACCATTATCAAGCACCTTATAAGTCTCGAAGTTTTCGCCTAACCAGATAGTATCATTCACATAAGGAGCAGCTGCACCAGCACCTAAAGTACGTCCAACGGCATAATAATCACAACCTGTACCATAATCGCTATGATAGTTTTTGCCTTCAACTTCCTGACGGTGATACCATTCATCAATAATCAGATTATTCGTACGCTTAGTCCATGCATCAATCCCGTTATTAGGTCCGTCAATTGCTTTCAGAGCCGGTCCGTATACACGGAATGCAACAAGATCATTTTCCCAGGCAAAATCATCGTAACGTTCAGGTACGAAACGTGCAAAAGCTTTTGCAGGGAAATGTTCCGGAGAACCTTTTTCAACTTTATATTCAGCTTTTCCGGCTGCTGCTACGTCTGCCTGAAAAATTAGTTTCTGAGGAGCATCTGTACCTTCTGTCAAAATCTGATACGGAATTTGTTTTCCTTCAGCATTCAATACAATAACAGAATCGCCCTTACTCAAATTCAGTTTTGACTGAACATCAGACCAGTTCACCTCAACTGTTTCAGAAGAACGGGCAAAGTCAGCTTTGTTCTCCACTACTACATTTAGTTCTTTTTGACAACAAGATGCCATCAAAACCACTGTAGCAAATGATAAAATGATTTTTTTCATGTTTGTGTTTGACTTTTAAAAGTAATATAGCTATAAACCAGTAAAAGCAGATCGGTAATAATAACCGACCTGCTTTTGGGAGACATATATCTAAATGATTATTTTGGTTGCTTTCCGATGTAAGCAAGAATACCTCCGTCTACGTAAAGGATATGTCCGTTTACGAAGTCTGATGCTGAAGACGCAAGGAATACAGCAGGACCCTGAAGGTCAGCCGGAACACCCCAACGCTCTGCAGGAGTACGACCGATGATAAATGTGTTGAATGGGTGACCCTCTTCTCTCAAAGGAGCAGTCTGAGGAGTTGCAATATAACCAGGACCGATACCGTTAACCTGAATATTGTGCTGAGCCCACTCTACAGCTAAGTTTTTAGTTAGCATTTTCAAACCACCTTTAGCTGATGCGTAAGCACAAACTGTTTCGCGACCTAGTTCAGACATCATTGAACAGATGTTGATGATTTTACCAGCTCCTTTTTCGATCATACCTTTAGCTACTGCTTTAGACATAATGAAAGGACCGTTTAAGTCGATATCAATTACCTGACGGAATTCAGCAGCAGTCATTTCAACAGCAGGAATACGTTTGATGATACCAGCATTATTTACCAGAATATCAATTACACCTACTTCTTCGCGAATTTGAGCGATAGCAGCTTCAACAGCTTCTTCGTTAGTTACGTCGAACACATAACCTTTAGCGTCGATACCTTTAGCTTTGTATTCAGCTTCTGCTTCTCTAACTTTATCTTCAAACAAATCGTTGAAAACAATTTTAGCTCCGGCACCAGCTAAAGCTTCTGCTAGAGCCATACCGATTCCGTAAGATGCTCCTGTTACAAGAGCAATTTTACCTTCTAGTGAAAATGTAACGTTTGACATATTATTTATTATTTAAATAATGATTCGATTATTCATTATGATATCGTAATTTACACATATATAGCCAGAAAGATATTGACTATGCTATGAAAATCGTTGTACGAACTTGATTTCAGACACCTGTGCACAAACGATTGCACAAATATATACAATAAAAAAGTTCAGACAAATAAATTGCGAAATATTATATATCTAATTAAGGATTTTTTATCAGGACGTGCCTAAAGCTTCTTTTTTAAAGAAGATGATCTTATGACCAATTGAGGTTCAAGCTTAATATGCTTATGTACACGATTCTCTCTTTTTTGCTCCATTTGCTCAAAAATGATCTCAGCAGCCTTAGCTCCCAGTTCACTACTAAACAAATCGACAGAAGTTAATCCGGGTTCAGAGAAATCATCAAAAGATTCGTTAGCAAATCCAACTACAGCTATATCATCAGGAATAGCAATACCGTTTTTCTTAAGTTTCAGCATAAAGCCCATAGCTGAAAAATCTCCGGCTGAATACACGCCATCCGGCCTGTCAGACAAATCCAGAATCTTTCCGGCTGCTATTTCTCCCGTTTCATAAGTAATCGTATCAGGAATTACCCATTCATCTTTAAACGGTAATCCATGATCCTTCAAGGCTTGTTTATATCCTTCCAGCCGATGGCGATAAACACTCAGAGTCATCGGGCCGGCAAGATGTCCGATTTTCGTACATCCTTGTTCAATCAAATGAGTTACTGCCTGATAAGCTCCTTTATAATTATCTGTCTCTACCTTACTAACTTCCAGTTCTTCAGGAATACGATCAAAGAAAACAATTGGAATATCCTTTTGAATAAAAGGCAAAAAATGAGAATAATCTGTAGTCTGAGCAGCCAGAGACACAGCCACAGCATCCACCTTCTTCTTCTCTATCGTTTTCATGACGATCTTTTCCTTTTCATAATTCTCATTTGATTGTGATATAATCACATCATAACCTTTAGCGGAGGCTATATTTTCAATACCTCCGATGGCTGCAGCAAAAAATTTCCGGTCAATACGCGGTACAACAACGGCAATCACATGACTTTTCCCGGTACGCAAATGCTGCGCAACAGGATCTGTATGGTAATTCCATTTCTCTGCCAGCTCTTTCACTGCTTTTTTCATTTTCTCGCTAATACGCGGATGATTTTGCAAAGCACGTGAAACAGTCGAAGGAGTAGTATTAAGTTCTTTGGCTAAATCGTATATCGTTACCTGTTGTCTTTTTTCTATCATTTAGTTTTCAATAAAGTTGATTTCCACACAGCCCTTTCAATCAAAGCTTTTACGTTTCAGTTCAAAATAGCGTCCCAGATATTTCTCTCTAACTACTGGATTATCGGCCAGTTCTTCCGCTGTCCCCTGAAAAAGAATCTGTCCTTCAAACAACAAATAAGCTCTGTCTGTAATATTCAAAGTTTCCTGCGCATTATGATCTGTAATAAGAATACCAATATTCTTATCTTTCAGTTTTGCAACAATCCCCTGAATATCTTCTACAGCAATAGGGTCAACTCCTGCGAAAGGCTCATCCAACATAATAAATTTAGGATCAATAGCCAGACAGCGCGCAATTTCTGTTCTTCTGCGCTCCCCTCCGGAAAGCTGATCTCCAAGATTTTTACGAACCTTTTGAAGTCTGAATTCAGATATTAGACTTTCCAGTTTATCTTTCTGATAATCCAGAGGCTTATTCGTCATCTGCAATACTGCCTTGATATTATCTTCAACGGTCATTTTGCGAAAAACAGATGCCTCCTGAGCGAGGTATCCAATTCCATTTTGAGCACGTTTATATACCGGATAATCTGTAATATCCAGATCATTCAAAAAGATACGACCTTCATTCGGAGTAATCAAACCTGTAGTCATGTAGAAAGTCGTTGTCTTTCCGGCTCCGTTAGGACCCATCAAGCCAACAATTTCTCCCTGCTTTACATTAATAGAAACGTGATTTACGACGGTTCTATTCTTATATTTTTTCACTAATTCCTCTGTTCTAAGAACTAATGGCTGTGATTCACTCATTGTCATTCATTTTAATTCAAAGCAAAAATAGAAAAAAGATATAAATAACCCTGCACGAACAATGCACAAAAGCAATCTTCCTGGAATATAAAAAAAGAGAGTTCCTATTTATACAATAGAAACTCTCTTTAAAATCTTACGATTAATATTCTTTGATCAGCTCCGTAAGAGGAACCTGAAACTCTTTTTATTCAACGTGAGCACGAATCATCCATGTAGTTTTCTCGAACTCTTCGATAAAATTTTGCAAATAAGAAATAGTACCTTCATCCAATGGATTTTTAGACTCAAGATCAGCAAGATCTTTACGAGTTTCACGGATTACAGTTTCATAATCTGCCAATAAAATTTTCAACATATCTATTGCTGAAGGAAGATCTGTATGATCATCATATTCTTTCACACGTGTGTGATCAAGATATCCGTGTAGCGAACCGATAGGACGACCGTCAATTGAGCGGATACGTTCAGCTGTTTCATCAATTCCCTCAAACAACTGAGTATATAATTTTTCCATAAACGCATGGTAAGTTCCAAAAGAAGGACCTTTAATATTCCAGTGGAAGTTCCATGTTTTAGATAAAAGCACAAACTGATCTGCTAGTAAGTTATTCAAGATAGTAACACTTGGTTTAACCACATCTTTTGGCATTCCGATATTCATTTCCATAGTCTGATTATTTTATAGTTTAGATTAAAATCTTGCGATTATTTAAACATAAAACAATAGCTTAAAGAGATAGTTTACCAAATATCATAATTTAACAATGCTCAGTCTGTAATTATCTATTCATGATGATAAGGCTCATTATTCAGGATGGTCATTGCCCGGTATATCTGCTCAACAAAGAAAAGACGTATCATCTGGTGAGAAAAAGTCATTTTCGATAATGAGATCTTCTCTTTTGCTATATCATAGATGCGTTGAGAAAATCCGTAAGGACCTCCGACGACAAAAACAAGTCTTTTTGACACTGTATGAGTTTTCTTTTCTATGTATTCAGCAAACTTCACAGAAGTAAATTCTTTCCCCTTCTCATCAAGTAAAACAACATAATCCCCGGGCTGAAATTTAGCCAGCAATAAATCTGCCTCTTTTTCTTTTTGCTGTTCAAAAGTAAGACCTTTTGTATTTTTCAGTTCAGGAATTACCTCCAGTTCAAAAGGAATATAAAATTTCAATCTCTTCTGATATTCAGCAATTGCATCTATAAAATATTTTTCGGTAGTTTTACCAATAACCAACAGCGTTATTTTCATACGTTTATTATTTAAGCCTCTGTCTATAAAAACAAGAGGATGTCCGGAATGTTGATAAATTCCATGACATCCTCTCTCTTAATTATTCAAAAAGAGTATTATTCAGCACATTTGCTTTTGCAGCTAACTTCCTATACTCCTTCGATTTTATAAATTTATTTATCATCTCTATATGATCCGGATGATGCACATCCGTACCAATAAAATCTACAAAACCTTTATTCAGCAACCAAAAAGAGACATCGCGTATTTCTTTACCATAGTAACCTGAAAAGGAAAGCAGATTAACCTGAAATAAACACCCCTGAGCATGAAGGTTCTCATATTGATATTTATCATTATGATAATACGCATAACGTTCAGGATGCGCCAATATCGGTTTATAACCTTTAAGCTGCAACTCGAATACCAGCTCTTTAATCCCCATAAAAGGCTGTATAAAAGAATTTTCGATCAGCAGATAGTTTTTAGGAAACGGAATAAGCAGACCGTTCTCTTTATGCTTCTGAAAATTTTCGTCAATTCTGTATTCTGCCGAAAAATTAATAACAGGTTTTATTTCCGAATCTTTCAATTCATCCATTAAACGCTGATAAGCCGCAGTGATAGTCTCTCTGTTGTTCGGAAAAACTTCATGCGTAATATGAGGAGTTGCTACAAAATTCGTAATTCCTAATTTCATAAGCCCTTCAAGCAATTGAACAGATCTTTCAACCGTTTTTGCACCATCATCAATTCCGGGAAGGAAATGAGCATGTACATCTGTATTGAAAAACAGTTTTTCAGGACTTTTCTTTCTAAATAAAAAACCAAACATAATTCAATAGATTAATATCTGACAGAGTCTGATTAAAAGAAAGGCGAGTAGTTTCCCACTCGCCCAATTCCTATTCTAAAGTTTAATTACTGATTATCTAACAACCAGATATCATTAAATCTTGGAGCGTATTTTTCTCTGATTTGATTTCTCTTTTCAGCAGCCGATTCACGATCGTTGTAACTTGCAACAATCACACGATACATACCTTGTGCATTTTGAGCCAAAAGAGCAGGATAACCAGCTTCAATCATTTGATTTTTCAAACCTTCAGCATTGGTTTTATTTTTGAAACTACCAACAACAATATTCCATCGCTTCAATCCTGCTACATCAGATTCTGTAACTCCCGTTACTTTCTCTACTTGTACAGGTGCAGGTGTTGTTTGTGTGCGCTTCACCTCTACAACCTCGTATTCTTCAGTCTGTGTTGGTGTCTGTATTACCTCTTTTTCTTTCGCTTTTTCGTAAGCTGCTTTATATGCATTCTGATTGCTTTTGCACGAAGCCATCGATAATGCCAGAACAGCTACAGAGATGATCATTAGGTTCTTTTTCATGACTCTATCTTTTTTGAATATATTTTATTTGCGCAAATATACAGATTCCTAAGAACACTGCAATTATTAAGTCTTTTTTTATCATAAATGACAAAATAAAAAAAGAAGGACAAAAAAAATATTCTCCTTCTTTTTTATTTTGTTTACTGCACTAATATTTATGTCCCGGAGATTCCATTTCTTCTTCTGTAATCGGCTTTCTATCTATCAGTCTCCATGTATAGAATATATAAGCCAGTACAACCGGAACCAGAACTGACACATAACTCATTACTTCAAGTGTAAAATGGCTTGATGAGCTATTGAATATAGTCAGCGAACTCTGCAAGTTATAGGTTGAAGGATAATAACTGGTATTATTATATCCAAGAACCAGGAACAGAGATAAAACTACGAGTATCGCTCCAATCCCACTAAACCAGATTCCTTTGGTATAATGTTTTGCGAATGCTGATCTGGCTGAACCAAACAGATATAATACAACTCCAGCGAGAAGCATAATACCCAAAACTGGCATTTGCAGATAATTCAGTGCATATTTAAACGGTTGCATAAACACCTCTCCCGTTTCCGCGTTTACAGCAAATCCATTAGCCAGCAATGTCCAGATCAGGAAAGGCAAAAAGAAAACAAGAAATAATATCGTATTTATCAGGACTTGTTTTTTGGCACGTACATAAATAGTCGCATCATCAATATTATTCATAAAATACATTGACGCCATAGAACGGGCAAGAAACAAAATAGATAAACCAAGAAGCACATTACGCACATTAAATACAGCTTCAAGACCCATCAAAGGATTCATCCATCTTGAAATCACCGGCATCATAACATCCGTGATATTATCTTTATCAACCAGAAACTCTGATCCTGTAAAGAATGTACCAACTGCTGTTCCAATAAGAATCAATCCTCCAAACCCATTAATCATTAAGAAAATCTCATAGGTTTTTTGTCCCAGGAAATTACCCTTTTTCATTCTGAATTCATAAGCCACCGCCTGAATAACAAAACAAAGCAGAATAATCATCCATACCCAGTAAGCCCCGCCAAAACTTGTTGAATAAAATAACGGGAAGGAGGCAAAGAATCCTCCGCCAAATACAACCAGAGTAGTATAGGTAAATTCCCATTTCCGACCCAGAGAGTTAATAAGCATTGTTTTTTCAAGCTCATTTTTCCCGATCGTATATATTAATGTTTGCCCTCCTTGCACAAAAAGAAGAAACACCAATAATGAGGCAAGTAGTGATATAACAAACCACCAATAGTGTTGTAATAATGTATAATCCATCGCTTCTTCAATTAGATTGTTAGTAAAAGACTCTTATTCGAATCCTTTTTTAATTTGCTTAAACATAATTCCCAACTCAGCTATCAGTAGTGTAGTAAAGAGTACACAAAAGATTGTAAAAGTCATCTTCACATAACTGGCACTAACATCAGACATGGCGGCAAAAGTTGGCATGATACCTTCAATAGTCCAGGGCTGTCTTCCGACTTCGGCTGTAACCCAACCTGCCTGCGACACTGCATATGCTACCGGAACAGCAAGAATACAGATCCAAAGGAACCAGCGTGACTTGTCCATCAGGTTTTTAGCATTCAGAATCCATACCAGAATAAACAACAGCAGCAAAGCTGATCCGCACAACACCATCACACGGAATGCATAGAATGTCAATGGCACATGAGGTACAAGATCCTGCTCAGTAGGAACGTAGCCGTATCCGAAATATTCGTAATTGTCACGAATTGTTTTCAGACTTATCTGAGCCTTCTCTTTATCCCCGCTCTTCATCGCAATCTTATAATCTTTCAATGCCTGAACAGCCAGAGAACCTTTTGCCATTTTCTCTTTTGCCGATAGTGCTATTTCACCATTCTTATGCTCATAGCCTCCGTCCAACAGATTATTTACGCCAGGCACAAAAGCATCTGCACGACGATATGCCAGATAGGACAATAAATCAGGAATCTCTATTTTAAATAAAAATGGATCTATACTATCATTCGCTCTTTTCTTTTCCGGATTAAGAATCCCAAAAGCAACTAAGCCCTGGTGGCTTGATCCTTCATATAAGCCTTCCATAGCAGCTAGCTTCATCGGCTGTTTCTGAGCTACCTGATAGGCAGAACCGTCTCCCGTATAAATAGCCAGAAGCATCGCCACAACACCAAACGGAGCTGCAACTTTGATGCTCTTTTTAGACAGATCTACATTTTTCTTTTTAATGATCAACCAGGCACTTACTCCTATTACAAAGGAAGCACCTACAACCCAACCGGATAAAACGGAGTGAAAAAATTTATTTACAGCAACCGGTGATGTAACCAATGCCCAGAAATCTACCATTTCGTTACGTACAGTGTCCGGATTAAACTCCATCCCAACCGGATGTTGCATCCATGCATTTGCAACAAGGATCCACAAGGCAGATAAACTGGCTCCGATTGTTGTAAGCCATGTAGAGGTAAGGTGAAAACCTTTGCTTACTTTATTCCATCCGAAGAACATAACGGCTACAAACGTAGCCTCTAAAAAGAAGGCCATAATTCCTTCTATAGCTAAAGGTGCGCCAAAGATATCACCTACAAACCAACTATAATTAGACCAGTTTGTTCCAAATTGAAATTCCAGAATAAGTCCGGTTGCAACTCCAATTGCAAAGTTGATTCCAAAAAGCTTCATCCAAAACTTTGTCATCACTTTCCATTCTTCCTTCCCGGTTTTATAATACATGGTTTCCATTATAGACATCAACACTGACAAACCCAGTGTCAATGGCACGAACAACCAGTGATACATAGCCGTAAGAGCAAATTGGGCTCTTGACCATAATACTGCTTCTTCCATAAAACTTGATACTTTTTTGATTAATACATATATGTTACTTTACTTTCTCTGTTAATTGCGTTCCTACGTACTCCGATTTGTCTTTATCCGAATCAAATCTGGAATTAAGAAAGTTAGGAAAGAAGAAAACTTTCAAAATGGCAAACATGATGAATAACTTTAGAAGAATAATAAACCAAAGTGTTTTCCCAAGGGTCATTGCCTTAAAACCCTCATAATAAAAGCGAAATATTCGAACAGCTATATTTGACTTCATAATTAATTTACTTTAATAGCACAAATTTAAAATTATTTCAATATAAAACAATTATACCACTACAATATTATTTATATGATTGTAATAAATACATTCTACTTTTCACTTATTTGCCTTTATGATTTCATCTGATAAACATAAATTCATATAAAAATGTTTAGTTGAAAAAGAAATCTAAAAAAAAGGCTTTAATAGCTGATCTAAAAACAATATTTCGGATATTACGTTTTAATATCAAATACAAAATAGAATATGGGCTGTTTAGGAAATGTAATCTGGATTATCTTTGGCGGTTTTGCAATTGCTTTAGAATATTTCGTATCAGGTTTTCTTATGTGCTGTACAATTATTGGAATCCCATTTGGATTGCAGGCTTTTAAATTAGGCATTCTTGCATTAATGCCTTTTGGACAGGAAGTCTCATCAAGTAACGAAACTACAGGATGTTTATCAGCTGTGATGAATATCATCTGGTTCTTTATTGGTGGGATATGGATCGCCTTAACACATCTTGTTTTCGGAGTCTTATTCTGCATTACAATTATTGGAATACCGTTCGGACTGCAACATTTCAAGCTAATGAAACTTGCTTTTACTCCTTTCGGAAGAACAATAACGACAACGAATTAACTTGTACGACAGGGAAAAACCGGCCTATTATTACAAACCTGTTACAGGCCGGTTACAAACCTGTCAAATTTGCATCCTCCTGATAAAAAAAACATTTTCTTATTTGGAGCTTGAATAATAACACTCTATCTTTGTATCGAATTCAAGGGAGAATGGGTTTCCCTTATCAGAATTCAAGACGTTCATTGAAAATTTGTAAGGTCAGATAAATCTTATCGAGCAATATTGCTCCATTCATTTAACTATAAAAACTTACAATTATGAATACTATTAAAGGTTTATTGATCCGTAATTTAGCTTACTTTGGTTTTACTTATTATCCAAACATGAAGCGTTCTATGTTCAAATCTCAAAAAGACGGTAAAGCATTTGTTGCAATCGTTGACATGAGTGAAGAAAACAAATGTACAGTAATGATTGACTGTGATGACTTCAGATTGAATCAATCTTTTGACGTTACAAATTCATCAGATCTGGAAGCAGTTATCAACTGCGCAACTTCAGCTTCTAAAGTAAACGAATCAGCTAAACTTGCTGCTTAATTCGTTTGTCTTTTAAAGGCTACCACAAATTAACTAAATATATTACATCTGATCCTTGCTTAAATTTTCAATTGTTCGAGCGTGTAAATCCGTTGATTTCTCATCAGAGAAGTTCACGGTTTTTTTTTGCCCTATACCGAAAGACAAATCAAACAGAATCTCCGGCCAGAAAAGTCTTACTGAATCATATTTATCGGAATCCTCTTCTCTTATTTATATCCACAAATCACAAACACAACCGTCAAGCTTATCCTATCTATGAAGAAGTCACCATATCTAAAAAATAAACAATCAGCATAAAGACAACTTTTACCGCATCATAAACACTCCTTTAATCAGCATAAGACATACGTACTATTACGCAAATTCGAACGAATATTCAAATAACCGGATACGTATAATTAAATCTTTTCAAAGCAGGAATAATTTATTTCAACCGTATGTATAATTAAGGACCTGTACAGCTCCTTCCAGGGATATGTACGTCTCCTTCCAAGGACCTGTACAGCTCCTAGAAAGGAGACGTACAACCTGCAAATTAATCATACGTGCAAATGGAGTTATTTACCCTTTGAAAAAAATAATAACAGGAAGGAAACTAATTGATTATACGTATTTCCGAGCGAATATCTCCTTTGAATTTAAAATAAAAGAGAATGAATTTCGCGTATCAAAATATATTTATGAATGAAAATAGAACAACGATGCGTTTCCGGAATAAAGTATCGAAATACTATCATCCGAAAACGCATCGTCTCATAAAATATAAACAAAAGCCATTTGGCTTAAATCATTCAAAAGCTTGACTTAATAGCTTCTAATATGTGTTCTTTATCATATCCGCAAAGAGCATGTAATTCAGGAACAGTTCCGTGTGTAACAAACTGATCCGGAATACCTAAACGCTTAATCCTCGGATATAAGTTCTCATCATTCATAAACTCAAGCACAGCTGTACCCAGTCCACCTTTAATAGTTCCGTCCTCTACAGTAATTATTTTATCATACCTACGACCGATATCTCTTAAAAGCTCCTCATCCAGAGGTTTCAGGAAAATCATATCTGCAACTGCAACAGATATACCCAGACCTTCTGCTGCTTCAGCCGCTTTTAAAGCTTCATTACCGGGATGTCCGATTGAAAGGACAATAAGATCCTTCCCTTCTTTCAGCATACGCCCTTTCCCTACCGGCAATTCTCTGAAAGGTGTATGCCATTCAGTCATCACACCTCTTCCTCTCGGATAGCGAATCATAAACGGCCCCTTCCCTCCCATCTGAGCAGTATACATCAAATCACGCAGATACTGTTCATTCATAGGAGCAGCAATAGTCAGATTAGGAACCGGACGGAAAGCAGCCATATCAAAAACTCCGTGATGAGTAGGACCATCTTCACCTACAAGTCCGGCTCTGTCTAAGCAAAAAATAACATCCAGCTTTTGCAGAGCGACATCATGAATTACATTATCATAGGCGCGCTGCATAAATGACGAATATATATTACAGAAAGGAGTCATGCCCTGAGCAGCGAGACCTGCTGAAAAAGTAACGGCATGCCCCTCAGCAATACCAACATCAAATGTTCGCTGAGGAAATTCCCGCATCATATAAGTCATAGAACAACCTGTAGGCATCGCTGGAGTTATACCAACTATCCGCGGGTTACGTTTTGCCAGCTCTACCAGCGTATGTCCGAAGACATCCTGATATAATGGAGGGAATTTATCCCCGCAAGCTATAATTCTTTCTCCGGTTTCTTTATCAAACTTTCCGGGAGCATGCCAGATTGTAGCTGATTTCTCAGCCGGAAGGTAGCCTTTACCCTTAGTCGTCTTTATATGTAATAATTTTGGACCATCCATATGCTTCAAATCATTTAGCACACGGATCATACCCGGAAGATCATTACCATCCACAGGACCAAAGTAACGGATATTCAATCCTTCAAACAAATTACTCTGTTGAGTAAGAAGAGATTTCAGACTATTATTAAATCGGGTAACCACTCCTTTTTTATCCTCTTTCAATATTTTGTTACGCGAAAGAAAACGATATAATTTTCCCCGAAGATTATTATATGCCTTAGAAGTTGTAAGACTTACAAGATAACGACTGAGCCCTCCGACACTATTATCTATGGCCATATCATTATCATTCAAAATAATCAGCAGGTTATTCGGATTCATAGAAGCATTATTCAGACCTTCAAAGGCTAAACCTCCGGTCATAGATCCATCCCCGATAACAGCTACAAAGTGGCGGTCCTTCTCCTCTTCGAGCCTTGAAGCAACAGCCATACCCAGCGCAGCCGATATAGATGTAGAGGCATGACCAACAGTAAAAGCATCATACGGACTTTCAAAAATGGACGGAAATCCACTTAATCCGTTCATTTTTCTCTTCGTATGAAATGTATCACGCCTTCCTGTTAATATTTTATGACTATAAGCCTGGTGCCCTACATCCCATACAATCTTATCGTATGGCGTATTAAACACATAATGCAATGCTACAGTTAATTCCACAACACCCAAACTGGATGCAAAGTGGCCAGGGTTATGCGAAAGATCATCTATCAGAAACTGACGCAGCTCAAAACACAGTTGATTCAGCTGATCCGGCTTCAGATCTCTCAGATCTTTCGGAGAGTCTATATGATTCAATATATTTTTGTCCATATATTCTAAAAATTCATTGGACAACAAAAATAGCTATTTTTTCCTATCCCCCCAGTATAAGGCTGTTCTTCTTTTATCATCAGCATAAAGGAATAGACAAACCGGACGCACTTCTAACGGAAATAACCATGTTATATAACACATATTTTACACATAGAATAACAATAATCAACTAAAATGTCTCTTTTTGCAAAGAAATAAGCCTGTTTTATAAAAAAAACAAATCCAAAATTTTTTTCTTATTTTTTTTCTTACCATATTTGAATGTCGAATGAACGAACATTTATTAACATTAATGACAAACTATGGAATTAGATAAGAAAATCGTGAAGAAAGATCAGGAGATCGTTTATTCAAAAGCTGTCAAAGCGGGGAAGAGAATCTATTATTTAGATGTAAAAAGAAATCGGAAAGATGAATTATTCTTATGTATCACCGAAAGCAAGAAAGTTGTCAAAGGTATATCTACAGAGAATCAGAGTGTGCAATTTGAAAAGCATAAGATCTTTTTGTATAAAGAAGATTTTGATAAATTCGCAAATGGACTAGCTGATGTGCTTGATTTCATCAAATCAGAAGATCCTAATCAATTCCAACAAAAAGTACAGCATTCAGAGCTATCTGAAGAAACATTCTTTCAGTTAAATCTGGAAGAACTCGAAGCATAGGACCCCGGACAGGCTTCTATGTATCTGAATAAAAAAAGAGTCAGAATAGTTCTGACTCTTTTTTTATTTAAACAATTCCCATTTTTGGGTTTTGATCAATTCCTGAGTTAAACAGAGATCAGGTTAATCTCATCATAATTCATTGCGCAATCGCTCCAGAATCTCATAAACTGCCGGACAGGTATACGAATTTTTTATAGTCAGCATACTAATCTGGAAAAACTTTTTCCGATCAGTATGAGGATACTCTCTACAAGCCTTAGGCCGGTTTTCGTAAATAGAACAATAATTATCGTCCATCAGAAAAGGGCATGGCATTGTTTTAAAAACATAATCCTTATCTTCATCAATCCGCAGATAACGGTTGATTACCTCATGTGGCTTCATCCGGGTTGCTAAAGCAATCTTCTCTATATCCCTGTCGGTAATACGAGGACCCAGAGAACGGCAGCAATTGGCACATTCCAGACAATTTATTTCATCAAAGACCTCTTCATGAATATAATGAATCGTATCATCCAGGTCTCTGAGCTGATTCTTTTTTAATCCTTTAAAAAACTTCTTATTCAATGGCACAGCTTTATCAGCCTGCTCCTTCAATTTCTGTAGATCAATCATCTGCATTATCTCAACAAATCTGGTCGAAGTTTTTTAGTTCTTGCTACAGCCTGATCATGCTCCCATTCAGCTATTAATTTATGATTCCCTGAAAGCAAAACTTCAGGAACCTTCCATCCATTATAGTCTGCCGGTCGGGTATATACAGGTGCTGCCAACAGATTATCCTGGAATGAATCAGAAAGAGCCGATTGCTCATCCGATATTGCTCCCGGAATAAGACGTACAATAGCGTCACTGATAATTGCCGCAGGAAGCTCTCCCCCTGTGAGAACATAATCTCCTACAGATATCTCTTTCGTAATCAGATGCTCTCTGATACGATAATCAATACCTTTATAATGTCCGCAAAGAATAATAAGATTCTCCTGCATTGACAAAGCATTAGCCATAGGCTGATTGAACTGCTCTCCGTCAGGTGAAGTAAATATCACCTCATCATAATGACGTTCTGCTTTTAAAGAATTAATAGCTCTTTCGATAGGTTCGATTTGCATCACCATACCTGCACACCCCCCGAAAGCATAATCATCAACTCTTTTATGTTTAGATGTTGAATAATCACGCAGGTTGTGTAATTTTATCTCTACTAATCCTTTATCCTGAGCCCGTTTTAATATAGAATGATTAAATGGACTTTCCAGCAACTCCGGCAATACAGTCAGAATATCAATTCTCATGTTTATTTTCAAATTTAGACGAAACAACTTCCAGTACGGCAACAAGTCCGAAACCTGCAAGCATTAACAAAATACTTTGCCAAATATACTCATTCGGAGCGATATTTGCCTCGATTAAAGGTTTAGTAACACCATGTCGGTCGATGTATGTTTCAACGACTTCCTTCCATGGCCATACTTTATTCAGTGAACCAAACATAAATCCTGTAAGCAGTGCAATCGTCAGATCATGAAAACGGCGCAACAAAAAAGATAATACATTTGAGAATAAAACAATCCCGATACCGGCTCCTGAGATGAATGTCACAATATAGCTTAACTTAAAATTCTGTATTGCCTCCATCATAAAGAAGTATTTACCCAGAAGAACAAGAATAAAACTACCAGAGATACCCGGCAGGATCATAGCACAAATTGCAATACTACCACATAAAAAGATAAACCAGTAGCTATCCGGTGTTTCGGCAGGAGTAGCCATTGTTATGAAGAAAGCAAGAACGGCTCCGATAACAAATGACAGAACCGGTGCTACCGCCCATTTCTTAATTCTTTTAGAAACAAACCATGTGGAAGCCAGTACCAGACCAAAAAAGAATGCCCAAACCAGCACAGGATGATTGGTTAGTAAATAGGTAATAACCTTAGCTAGTGACATAAAACTAATCGCAATACCCATAATCACAGATATAAGAAACGATCCGTTCACGGCCTGCCAGAACTCCTTCCACTTGAAGGTAAAAAATAATTTCAAAGTATGCGCATTTACACTTTTGATGGAGTTTATCAACTCTTCGTATATGCCTACAAGAAAGGCTATAGTACCACCGGATACACCCGGCACGACATCAGCAGCCCCCATTCCCATACCTTTTAAAACAAGCAAAAGATAGTCTTTAATGTTTCGGTTCATAATTTTTCAAATAAGAATTCAATTGATCAATACATTCTTTTTCCAGTGCTTCAGACGGGTCAAACTGCTCAGGCATCAGCAATAGCTCGTATGCTGCTTCTTCCATCTGAGTCTGATTATTATTGATATAATTAATAAAATCATCACTCATAACTATAATTCCCTGATTATGCATATCATTGCATGTCAGAAAAATACGATACAACGTAAGTTTCGGCATAAACTTGAGTTCATATGTTTTCAAGTATGCAAAAGCGGCCTTATCATAATCCTTCAGATACTCATCACAATACGCCTTTATCAGCCAGTATTGGTTGGGAACCTCAGGCGTTTCCGAAACAATTTCGACAAGCTCCTGATAGATATCAGCAATAGGTGTATTCTGAGCCAGCTTCAAATCCATTGTAAGCATTTTATATCTCATATCATTTCCTTCCGGCATCTCGGCAACAGGAATCAATAAATCAAGTGCTTCCTGATACATATCAAGCTGAAAGGCACAATAAGAAGCCATATAACGCACCTCGGCAATCACATCATTCAATTCTATAGCCAGACGCAGATACTTTAGTGCATTCGTATAATCCTGTTTTGCCCAGTAGCTATCGCCTAAGCCCAGAATAACAGTAAAATTCTGCGGATCTTTTTCATACAACTGAAGGAAAAGCTCTAATGCAGCATCAAAATTTTTATCCTCATACAAGAAGAAAGCCTTCAGATTAGACGCAAAATCATGTTCGGGATCAATTGCTAAAGCAAATTCACATGAGTCTAAAGCTTTATCCAGCTTCTTCACAGCCCCGTAAGAGCGTGCAAGTTTACACCAGTTATCCACATTGTAGGGATCTTTATCCAAAAGCTTATCCAGCATTTCTATATTCACCTCCGGACGATCTAGCTCATTATTTATAAAAAACACCTCTTCCAGAATTTCATCCCGATGTCCGAATCTCTTCAGCAGAATATCTAATGCATGCAAAGCATCATCATAAAGTTCGTGTTCGGAAAGAATATCGACAGCTTCGAGACAATCAACCATATCCATCTTAGGATCATTGATTATCTTAAATATCATTTCTCTGGCCTCGTCTTTATCTCCTTTAGCCAGAAAAATATCGGCCTTCGTTTTCATGGCGAAATCAGTAACCATAGGTATTCCGGCCACCATTTCGTATGCCTTCTCTATGTCACCTTTCCAATAAACATATAGTGCGTATTTAGAAATCAAATCCACATTTGACGGATATATGACTAATGCATAATCAAGCACCTTGATTGCACCATCCAGTTCTCCCTGCATTTCATAGTATTGAGCGATGTCTATAAACTCATGGAGATCGAAGAAAAACGACTCCTGTTTATCCAACATCTCTTCGTAACGTTTTACAAGTTCCGATAAAGAATCATTCATACCAATGTAACGTTATTAAAGGTTTTATATAGAGACACGAGCCACAAACAACACAAGAGAGACCCAAAGGGAGGTATACTCTTTGCTGATTGTAGCTCGTGAATTAAACTATTATGTTAGTTTTTGCCTTTCTCTTTACTCCATGAGTCTTTCAAAGATACCGTTCTGTTAAAGATCAGAGCATCTGAACTTGAATCTTTATCTACACAGAAATATCCTAAACGCGTAAACTGGAATCTATCCATAGGCTTAGCAGAAGCCAGGAATGGTTCAAGTTTGCAGTTTTTCAAGACTTTCAAAGATTCCGGATTCATTAACTCACGGAAATCTTTATCTTTCTCTTCATTTAAATCTTCAGCAACAAACAAACGGTCATAAACACGAACTTCAGCATCCACTGCATGTTTTGCTGAAACCCAGTGCAATGTACCTTTTACTTTACGGTTGCTTTCCGGCATTCCGCTTTTTGTAAGAGGATCATATTCGCAATGAACTTCAAGAATGTTACCTTCTGCGTCTTTCACACATTCAGTACATTTAACGATATAAGCACCTTTTAAACGCACTTCCTGTCCCGGAGTCATACGGAAATATTTCTTTGGAGGATTCTCCATAAAATCATCACGCTCGATATACAATTCACGACCGAAAGGCATATCATGCTCGCCTGAATTTTCGTCTTCCGGATTATTCGGCATTGACAACATCTCTTCCTGATCTTCCGCATAGTTTGTAATAACCAGTTTAACCGGATCAAGAACTGCATTCACACGCGTTGCTGTTTTATTCAAGTCCTCACGAATGCTATGCTCAAGCAATGACACATCAATAAGACCATCAAACTTCGTATAACCGATTCGGTCAATAAAACCTCTGATCGATTCCGGAGTATAACCTCTGCGACGCAATCCACAAATAGTAGGCATACGAGGATCATCCCAACCGGCAACCAATCCTTCCTGTACAAGTTGAAGCAACTTACGTTTGCTCATAACTGTATAAGTAAGATTCAAACGGTTGAATTCGATCTGACGCGGTCTGTAATCACTGTCTTTCAACTGATCAATAAACCAATCGTAAAGCGGACGGTGCACTTCAAACTCTAATGTACATATAGAGTGTGTAATTCCTTCAAAGTAGTCAGACTGCCCGTGAGCAAAATCATACATCGGATATACATTCCATTTATCACCTGTTCTGTGGTGCGGATGTTTAATTATACGATAGATAATCGGATCACGCATATGCATATTCGGCGAAGTCATATCAATACGTGCACGTAAAACACAAGCACCTTCTTCGAATTCACCGGCATTCATTCTTTCAAATAAATCCAGGTTTTCTTCTACTGTATATTTTTCGAAATAAGGGCTTACCTCACCAGCCTGTGTAGGTGTACCTTTTTGCTTACTGATTTCCTCTGCTGATTGAAAATCAACATACGCAAGGCGCTTTTTGATCAGATCTTTCGCAAAATCATATAATTGCTGAAAATAATCTGAAGTATAGTATAGACGATCTTCCCAGTCAAAACCTAACCAGTGAATATCCTCCATAATAGAATCTACATATTCAACATCCTCTTTAACAGGATTTGTATCGTCAAAGCGAAGATTACATTTTCCGCCATACTGCTGGGCCATGCCAAAGTCTATACAAATAGCTTTTGCATGACCAATATGCAAATAACCATTCGGTTCAGGAGGAAAACGTGTATGAACCCGACCTCCATTCTTACCCTCACTTAGATCTTTCTCTATGCTTGTTTCGATGAAATTCAGGCTTCTTTTTTCACCTGATTCTTCTTTAACTGTAAGCTCTGACATATAATTATAAATTTTAATTACAAACAATTGGCTACAAAGTTATAAAATTCAGATAGCTTCTTAATATAACAATCCGATAAAATATTAACGATTTGCTCCTCTATTTTGGTTTTTTATAACTTTGAGACCTTTAATTCCTTAAGTCAAATATAATAAATACGTTTCACCCGTGATGAAACCGACGTAATTATCTCATAAGGTATTGTACCTATCTTGTTTGCCAAAACAGATACCGGCTGCTCTTTTCCAAATACAACGACCTGCGAACCCTCTACAACATGTTCAATACCCGTAATATCAATCATACAAAGATCCATACAAATATTCCCGACTATAGGAGCTGATTTACCATTAACCATAACAGAGCCAACTCCATTACCCAGTCTCCGGTCTAATCCATCGGCATAACCAATAGGCACTGTTGCTATGCGGGCTTTCTTTTCAAGCTTACCCTTACGCCCGTACCCTACAGTTTCATCTGCCTCAATCTCCTTAATCTGAAGAATCGTAGATTTAAGTGTCGAAACATTTCGTAACTGAACATTAGATTCAGATGCTGAAATGCCATATAAACCTATCCCCAGGCGCACCATATCCATCTGGTATTCCGGAAACCTTTCGATTCCTCCTGTATTAAGAATATGTTTTATTACTTTATGCCCGACTGATGCTTCTATCAACTGAGAGCAACGTTCGAAACTTTGTATTTGTTTCAGCGTAAAATCATCGAAAGCAGGATCTTCACTCGCAGCAAGATGAGAAAAAACAGACTTAACCATCAGAGATGTTTGTCCCTGAAGAAATACAGCTAACTCTTCCATTTCAAGCTCAGCAAACCCCAAACGCTTCATTCCCGTATCGATCTTAAGATGGATCGGATATCCGGTAATACCATATATATCCGCTTTTGCTTTAAGCTCTTTCAGGATACGGAAACTATAAACCTCCGGTTCAAGATGGTTTGAAAACAAAGTATGTAAGCTGCTTTGTTCGGGGTTCATTACGATAATCGGCAAATGTATTCCTGCTTTTCGTAATTCCACACCTTCATCAGCTACGGCTACAGCCAGATAATTACAATGATGTTCCTGAAGTGTTTTTGCCAGTTCATATGATCCGGCTCCATAACCAAAAGCCTTTACCATACATACGACTTTTGTTTTTGGCTCGATCTTCTGTTTATAATAATTGAAGTTATGAATAAGAGCTTCCATATCGACCTCCAGAATGGTCTCATGTACTTTCAACTCCATAGCATCCGATATATCCTCAAAACGGAAAGAACGGGCACCTTTCAGTAACACAATTTCATTTTTAAATCCATTATGAGCCCCACTTCTCAGAAAACTTTCAGTGGAATCATAAAACTCTGCCGGCACCTCAAACAAAGGTGAATGAGCTGAGATTTCCGGACCAATACCAATGAGTCTGTCTATTCCTTTTCTCTTCAATAGTTTGGAGACCTGCTTATACAGACCTACAGTAAGAAGTCCGGTCTGATATATATCGGATAGAACGATCACTCGTTTTTTCTGGCTACTCTCAGATCGTCTGACCAGGAAATCGATAGCTGTTTCCAAAGAACTTAAATCAAGGCTATAGCTGTCATTAATAATCAAGCAATCATGATCGCCCTCTTTTACTTCAAGACGCATAGCCACACTCGTAAGACCAGACATCCTTTCAGAAATTTCTTTAGCTGTAAATCCGAAATACAACAATACAGCCAGACAATGTATTGCATTCTCTATCGAAGAATCATCGATAAAAGGTATTGTGAAATGACTTCTGATCCCAAGCATCGTATAATATATACTTGTCGTCAGATCATCTTTGCACACCTGTTCTATATAAAGTGGTAATGTTTTATCCTTATAAGACCATGCAAACTCAGTGGCCCCGATACACGCCTCTCTGAGGCAATCAACAACCATTTCATTATCTGCATTATATATCAGAAAAGAGCAATCTTTAAAGAGACGTAATTTCTCCATACACTTCTCTCTTTTTGATTCAAAACCTTCCTGATGAGCTTCTCCCAGATTAGTAAATATCCCGATTGTGGGTTTTATAATAGGCGCTAACTGACGCATTTCATTTGTTTGAGAAATACCGGCTTCAAAAATCCCAAGATCAAACTTTTCTTCCAGTCCCCAAACAGATAAAGGAACACCAATCTGAGAATTAAAGCTTCGCGGAGAACGGATAATCCGTTTCTTATCCTGCATCAACTGAAAAAGCCACTCCTTAACAATGGTCTTTCCATTACTTCCCGTTATACCAATTACTGGCATACAAAAACGGGAACGATGATAGATTGCCAGATCCTGTAAGGCTCTCAGCGTGTCTTTAACGTATATAAAAGATGCATTTGGAAAGCATTTATCTGAATAGGAAGAGTCACTAACAACAAAGGCTTTCACTCCACGGTCATAAAGTTCATTGATGTAATGATGTCCGTCATTTTGCTTTGTAACTAAAGCAAAAAACAATGTCTCATCCGGGTAAACCAGAGATCTGCTATCTGTCAGAAGTTGTGAGATAGACTTAGATGTGTCTCCGAAGCATTCAGCTCCCAGAACAAATGTTATTTCTTTTAAAGTGTATTGCATAACTCTCTGAGCTGTTGTAGTTCTAAATTAAGATCAAAGTAAGGCCTTTTTTGTCTAAATAACTCGATTCTTCTCAAGTTTTCTCGCAAAAAGTTTTTATACGACTCGCTCATACCGCTCAAAGATCTGTGAGATAACATTTTACGAAGCTTATCCCACTCATTCATATCCTCTAAAGTCTCCTCAGAAAAGTAAGTTTTAGTAAACCTCTCCCACACATAAGCAATACCTGTTCCGGAGGGATGAATCATATCTTCCGCGTAGAAACGATAATCCCGCAATTCATCCATAAAAATCTCATAAGAAGGAAAATACGCACAAGCTCCAAACATGCGGCATAATTCATCAATTGCCAGGATCAGTGTCGATTTGCTACATTGATTTTCAAAAGCGCCATCCTTCCAGTGGCGGATAGGACTAACAGTAAAGACCACTCGTCTTGCCGGATTTTCTTCAAAATAAGTAAGTAAAAAAGACTTCCAGCTTTCAACAATCTCTCCTACAGACAATCTTTTCCTGTTAAACTTAGCAGCAGGAATCTTATGACAGTTTGAAACCGTTGCACCGGTTTCGCTCCATTCATAGACCCATGCTGTTCCAAATGTTATAATAAGCCGGTCAGCCTTAGCAAAAACATCTGCTCCCGTCTTAATGACACTATTCATTTTGCTCAAAGCCACCACCTCCTCTTCATCAGAAAAAGCCGAATGAAAATAAAACGAATGATACATTGAATTATGGAGAATCAGATCTTGTTTGCTGATTATGTTTCTGTTTCTCAACAAATTCAAAGATTGAAGAACAGACAAAGGATTATAAAGCACACCGAATGGATTCGATAAAACAGGAAATTTTGCTTCGACTAATTTTTGTCCCATATGATCCGCAAAACAGGAACCCAGAGATAAGATCCTGTTATCATATCCAATTTTAAAATCAGATTCATCTATTTTTAATATCTTTCTGAATTCCATTTATCACATCGTTTTAAAGTATGAAAACATCCGGGCTTTTAGATCCGGCCACCATTTAATCAGTCAATTCTCCCAATCCGGGATAATATCTATAAAAAAAGAGGTTTGTCATGCTTTATTCAGCATATACAAACCTCTTCCAGTTTCTTAAATCCCTGCATTTTTTAGCAGCGGATATTTAATTCCTGTAATATCTTACGCATTCTTTCAAATGTCGTTATACGTGTCGGCACTAAAGGCAAACGTAACTTGTTATTAATATAACCCATTGCATGCAGAATACTTTTTACTCCTGCCGGATTTCCATCCACAAACAACAGATCAATCAGTTCCGTAAAACGATGATGAATAGTCAATGCACTATTATAGTCACCTTGCAAAGCAAGTCTCACCATTCTGCTAAATTCTCTTGGAAAAGCATTTGCAATCACAGAAATTACACCAACTGCTCCTAATGTAATCAGAGGAAACGTAATTCCGTCATCTCCTGATATAACCATAAAATCAGCCGGCTTGTTCTTAATAATATCATCCATCTGAGTGATATTACCGGATGCTTCTTTAATCGCAACAATATTTCTAAATTCACGTGCCAGACGCAATGTTGTTTCAGCTGCCATATTAACACCTGTACGTCCCGGTACATTATATAAAACAATCGGCAAAGTAGTAGCTTGCGCTATCGCTTTATAATGCTGATAAATTCCTTCCTGCGAAGGCTTGTTGTAATAAGGAACAACGGATAAAATAGCATCAACACCTCTGAACGATTCAGTTTTCAAACGTTCAACAATCGCTCTTGTGTTATTTCCGCCCACACCTAAAACAATAGGAATTCGTCCGTTTACACGCTCAATCACAAATCGGGTAATCTCATTCTTTTCGCTTTCGGTCAGAGTTGGAGTTTCTCCTGTTGTACCTAACACAACCAGATAGTCAGTACCGTTTTGTAACTGAAAGTCAACCAATCTTCCTAATGCCCTATAATCAACTGATTCATCCTCATTAAAGGGAGTTATCAGTGCCACTCCCACTCCCTTAAGATTTATCGAATACATAAAATTTAATTACTTGTTTTAGCTTCAGGCAAACGGGAAATGTCCATTACTATTCATTCATAAATGTTCTGAAAAATCAGAGCATTTCCTCACAATTCGCGCTCGTTACTTAATTTATTTTGCTTTTATTATGCGAATGTAAAACTTTATTTTGTCTATCAAAGCATCTACATCAATTTTTTCACTCAAAAGTAAGTCAAAATCATAAATTGGATAGCTTTCCTTATGAATTCCTACCTTAAATACTGCTTTTGATAATAAAACGACAGCAATTTCACGATACCGGAAATAAGGAATCAGATCAATCAGCAAATCAACCTCAGAAGCTCCTATGGTCTTTCGCAAATCATTGTCAAGCTCCCCCATAAATGAAAAACTTTTAGGAGAAACCACTATCCTGTCTTTGCTGTTTTCTTTCGGTGCAACCTCACTTAATTCAATAAGCTGAACAGATTTACCCTCAGATTCAAGTTCTTTTTTATATTTCAGCACAGACTCCTGATCAGAAGACTGATACAACAATTGTACCGTTTTTATCTGAGCATAATCTATAAAATCAGCCTGTTGTCTTTGCGTCTTCAATAGTTGCTGAATCCTTTTTCTCAGTATGTATTTTTTCATTGTTCTCCGATTAAGTTAAGGAAAGTATCTTCATCAACAATAGGAATACCCAGCTTTGCAGCCTTTTCGAGCTTCGCAGGTCCCATATTATCACCGGCCAGGATCATAGATGTTTTAGATGAAATAGAACCTGTATTCTTCCCACCAAAACGCTCAATAATCGTTTTATACTCATCGCGGCTATGTTTATGAAAAACACCGCTGATCACAATTGCTTTACCTGCCAGAATATCCGATTCAACAACAACTTCTGACGATTGAATCTCAAACTGAAGTCCTGCATTACGCAGTCTTTCTATAACCTCACGATTCCGCTCTTCTAAAAAATAATGCAAAACACTATCCGCAATACGATCTCCGATTTCGTCAACTTCCACAAGTTGCTCTTTGGTTGCACACATCAATGCATCCATATTTTTAAATGCCATTGCAAGTTTTTTCGCCACCGTTTTACCCACAAAACGAATGCCTAAAGCAAACAATAGATTCTCAAACGGAGACTGCTTTGAGAGGTCAATGCTTTTCTTCAGATTTTTCGCAGACTTCTCACCCCAGCGAGGCATACGGCTTAATTGCAATATATCAAAGTCATATAAATCGGCAACATTCTTAATAAAGCCATTTTCAAATAAGATATCAACCGTAGCTGCACCTCCGGCAATATTCATGGCATTTCTTCCAAAGAAATGCTCCATACGCCCTTTTATCTGAGGAGGACAAGCCGTATCATTCGGACAATAGAATGCAGCTTCGCCGTCATATCTGACTAACTTCGTTTTACACTCCGGACAAAACTCTATGAAATGGACTTTTTCTCCGACCAGGAAACGGCTATTCAAATCCACACCCGTTATCTTAGGTATAATTTCCCCTCCTTTTTCCACATAGACCATATCGCCTAAATGCAGATCAAGAGATTTAATAATATCAGCATTATGCAATGATGCTCTTTTCACAGTTGTACCTGAAAGCTGAACAGGATCAAGGTTTGCTACCGGAGTAACAGCACCTGTACGACCGACCTGAAAACTCACACTATTCAAACGCGTAAGCGCGCGTTCTGCCTGAAATTTATACGCAATAGCCCAACGAGGAGATTTGGCTGTATATCCCAGGCGCTCCTGCTGCATCAGAGAGTCTACTTTTATAACGACTCCATCTGTAGCTACAGGTAAGTTTTTTCGCTCAATATCCCAGTATTTCAGAAATTCGAAAACTTCTTCCAGAGAAGAACAACGTTTCATTGCCGGAGATATTTTAAATCCCCATTTTGCCGCTCTCTGAAGATTGTCGTAATGAGAATCTGTTGGCAACTCCTCTCCGAGCATATAATACAAATAAGCATCCAGCTTTCTTTCGGCTACAATTGCCGGATTCTGAAGTTTCAAAGTCCCCGAAGCGGCATTACGGGGGTTGGCAAATAATGGCTCTTCGTTTAGTTCTCTTTCCTGATTGATTGCATCAAAAACATCCCAGGGCATAAGAATCTCTCCACGCATTTCGAAGACTTCGGGATAATCATCACCGCGCAAAACCAGCGGAACGGAGCGGATTGTTCTTACATTATCAGTTACATCATCTCCTTTTTCGCCGTCGCCACGAGTCACTGCACGAATTAATCGTCCGTTCTCATAGGTCAGCGAAATGGATGTTCCGTCATATTTCAACTCACAAACCAAAGAGAAAGGTTCATTCAACGTACGAACAATACGCTCATAAAACTCAATCACCTCAGCCTCACTGTAACTATTCGATAAAGAGAGCATCGGATATACGTGCGCAACCTGATTAAACGATCTGTTGATATCACTACCGACACGCTGTGTGGGTGAATTTTTATCAAAAAATTCAGGATTCTCTTTTTCCAGCTTTTGCAAGGCAGCCAGTTTATCATCGAACTCTCTGTCTGAGATGGTCGGTGCTGACATCACATAATAGTTATAATTATGGTCATTCAGTTCATTCCGAAGGGACTCTATTTCTTGTTTGATTTTTACTTTTTCCATCATTTTTCCGGTTTGAGTGTTAATCCATAGCAGGTTTAATAACCCCTACGACACGCGACACACTGTATAACTCTTCTTTTGATAAAACAAACGGCTCGTAAAGAGGGTTGAGAGAAACACAAATAAACGTTGTATTATCCTTCGGATTTTCTTCCAGTTTCTTCATTACAACACCTTGTGCGGTATCCAGCACATACACCTTTCCGGGTCTTAATTCCGTCAGATCTCTTACCAGCTTACAGGCAACGACATCTCCCGAATAATATTCAGGCTGCATACTATCGCCCTTCACATCAATCGTAAAATCATATATTCCCAATGCCGGTATTACGTCCAGCAGATCACAGTCATCATCTGTCACCCCGTTACTATAACCGGCCAGAGAACCCGCTTGTGCATGAAAAGGAATATGCGGAAGTTTATCTTTTTTACGCCCGGCTACTGCGCGGTTATTCTCAGATAAGGCATCCTCACCAAAAAGATAACCTATCGGAATATTTAATGTTTTAGCTATTAATTCTACCGTTTGGATACGTGTTGAATTTTGCTTAATAATTCTTTTCAAGCCACTCTCTGACATTCCGATCTCCGCACAAAATGCTTTAGATGAAATGCCTCTCTGATCTAATATATCTTTGATTAAATGTAATTTCGGCATACTTATTATATTATCCTTATTTCGATAAAGAGGTATTTATAGAAACTATAGTCTCACTTTTCAGTCACAAAGACAACCTCATTTACAAAGAAACAAAAAAAAGTTCTATTGTCCGTTTCGGATGACTTAGAAAACGTTTCTTTAAGACAACTATTCGTAAACTAATCCCTTCTATTTTTGTTTTATCTGTAATTAAAATCTATTTAATTCTAAAAAAATGAATACACCAATCAAACCTAAAGTTATTTTTCTGGATGTAATTGAGACGCTTGTTGATATTACGCCTTTAAAACAGGAGATTGCCAAATTAATGAATAACCGTCCGGATCTGGCTGAATGCTGGTTTAGCAATATGCTTCTCTACTCTTTGGTTGACACACTGACCGACAGGCTTCATTCATTCCGTGAAGTTGCTTTTTCTTCGTTTGAGATGATTGCTTCTGCAAATGACATAGTTTACGACAAAGATGTAGTGCTTAAAACATTAGGCTACGTATCTCAGGCACCGGCCCATTCTGATGTACCGGAAGGACTCAGACTTCTTAAAACAGCAGGCTACAAACTCATCACACTCACAAATTCATCACTCACAACCGTTAATGAGCAAATGAGCTATGCCGGTATTAGTGATTATATAGACGGATGCATAAGCATAGACGATATTGGCTATTTCAAACCCCACCGTCATGTATATCGCCGTGCTGCTGAGAGAATGGGTGTAAAACCCGAAGAGTGTTTGCTGATAGCAGCTCACGGATGGGACATTGCCGGTGCTATCGAATCCGGAATGCAGGCAGCCTTTATTCAGCGTAAAGGATCGGCGGTATATCCTTTAGGTCCTAAACCAATCTACTCAGAGGACAACCTTATTGATCTGGCAGAAGATATTATCCAACAATAATCCGGATAAGAATTTAATGTTACATTTTTGGGACGACTTTATTCCTTAAAAGCTGCACAATCGGATAAAACCGATTGTGCAGCTTTTTTTGTACATTTGCCCGCTCATTTAACGGATAAAAAGCAAATGAAACTATTAAACCAAATCAAAAGTATACGATTTAATAAATTCGACTACTTCCTTCTTATTATTCTCCTGGCTGTCAACCTCTATAATATTTACACAAAAAAAGAGTTTGATATCATCTCCTTCACTACCAGCATCAGCGGCATCCTTTGTGTTCTTCTGGCTGCCAAGGGAAATATCTCGAACTTCCTCTTCGGTGCTATAAATGGCGTTCTTTATGCCTTTGTGGCATTCAAATCTGCATATTGGGGAGAGGTAATGCTGAATCTGGGATTTTATTTACCCATGCAGTTTATAGGTTATTATATGTGGTCCAAACATATGAGCCACGAAAACGGAGAAGAGGGTGTCGTAAGAACATTCCGCCTAAACTGGAGCAAACGCATATTCCTTGCCGTCTTTTGCGTGATTGCTATCTATCTTTACAGCTTGCTTCTTCAAAAACTAAAAGGACAGGCTCCTGCACTGGATTCAGCCTCTACAGTTCTCTCAGTCGTAGCTATGCTTCTGGCAATTAAAGCTTACGCAGAGCAATGGCTTATCTGGATATCCGTAAACATCCTGTCCGTAACCCTGTGGGTTATCTCTTATCAAAAGGGAGGAGATCATTCATTCGTAATGATCGGAATGTGGGGAGCCTATTTCGTCAATTCCATTTACGGCTATATCAACTGGATGCGCCTTTCATCATCCAGATAATTGCAATACAAATAACAAAAAAGGAGCTTATAATCCGAATATGGATCATAAGCTCCTTTTTTATGAGGTCATCCCGATTTTTGAGCGTTAACAAACCTCTGTATATTGCTATTACTTATATCGCAGGATTCAAAACAAACGATGCGTTCAAAGCTTTTTTATGATCCATCAGAGATTTCAGCATCTCCTGCAGATTCTCTGCCGTCATCTTTTCTATGAACGAAATATTATTGATCTGCTTCGCATAATCATTGTTCAGATTCTGATCATGACTACGAATACATCCCAGTCTGAAACCATCATCATTCATATAATAGTTCTTTGCCTGAAGCATTGATTTCCGAACACTTTCCAGCTCTCCGGATGAAGGCCCCTTCTCAACAAACTCTTTAAACACATAACGAATCGCTTTGGAGATCCGCTCAGTATCTCCCGGTTCGCACTGAAAAGAGACTTCGAAATCAGCCCGGGCAAACGGTGATGATTTAAGTTTCAATTCTGACTGAATATCATAAACCAATCTCAACTCCTCTCTCACGTGATCGAAAAGTCTTTGATTTATTATTGGGTTAATCGCCTGCAACAAAGTTATATTATCCATGTTTATCGCATACGGAGCTCCCACAACACACTTCATCTGCGCCCGTAGATCTGAACCCATCTTGAAATCAAATTGCTGATCCCCGGTTATTTGAGTAGCCAATTCACTTTTAGGCTTCTCCCGTTTCATTTTCTTACCCTCTCCGAGATAGCGGGCTATCAGGTTTTCGAAATCAACATCGCCTATTCCTCCTGTAAAATAGAATGTAAAATCAGATTTCGAAGCAAAACGTTCTTTGATGATTCCGTCAAGCAAAGACAGCGTCACATCCTCAGTCTGAATCCCCGACAATTCTTCGCCTCTGAGTTTTGATGAAATAAACGAATCAAAAAGATTATCTGTTGACGTCATCAAAGATAAATAGCGGTCTTTTTTACCCTTCAGCAAAGACTGGTATCTGGTATCCGAAAAACCATTTCCCTGAAACAAATAATTAATCCTTTGCATTAAGCTTTCAAAAGCCTCCGGAGAAACAGATCCGCGAACAGACTCAGTCTCATCAGATATGGCCAGATTCATGCTCATAGAAGAATGCTCCAGATAACGTCGAAACTGATTTAACGAATAACGTCCCACCGGACCTTCGTTCATTAGCTCACAAGCAAGATCCGCCACACTGCGCAGCTCCTTTTTCAGCAAGCTTTTCCCTCCTTTACTTACGGCCTCAAACTGAATAGGACCATGTTTCGTTGTGTCTTCATAAAACACAACCTCGGCTCCATTCGATAAGATATATTTATAAACCGGCAGGTCACTAAGTTTTATTTTCTTCTTTATCGCACCGCCTTCTCCGAACGATGCATTTTCAAATAATGGCAAAGTAGTATCACAAGGCTTATAAGCCTCCAGATTTTCACTCTTTACTTCTCTGACAATACCACTCACCTCATTTTCATCCGGTGCTGTCGCATAATCTTTTTCGGGAACAGCCATTACCAGACAACTGTTTCTTTCATCCCATAGTTCGGCATGCATCGCATTAATATCAGCCAGTGTGATATCTTTAAGCACCGATGCAAATACGGAAGATCTGTCCGCGCCTCTGCTATATGGAATATTCAGCAAGAAATGATCCTCCAGTGATTTCCCCCAAACCTCATTATCTTCAGATCCGGCGGCCGGATTAATGGCTGAATACCCTTTCATCAACGCTTCTTTCACCGGCTTATATTCCGTTTCGCTGAATCCATGACGGGCTATACGTTCCTGCTCTCTGACAACCACAGCCACCGCTTCGCGCATTTTGCCGTTAACAACAGAAGCATTCGGAGCAAACACCCAATCCGGCTTCATCAGAAAATAAGTATTCGCCCCCATATACGAAACGACCCCGTTATTTTCTTCTCTGGCATCAGTAAGACGACCGATCAGCATTCGATTCATCATCGAATAAATCAGAGATCTTTTAACGCCGTCCTTTGTCGCTAAATCAGGTGTTTTCACTCTGTTGTAAAACGATAAAAAAGAAAACTCCTGATCTTTATCGGAGACAACTATCGACTTACGTTTCTCATTATCCGGAACAGAAAAGTCCTGCTTCTCCCGCTGAACTTTATGATTGGGTGTCACCAAAAACAACTCGCTGATTTTTCTTAGTGTCTCTTTTTCATCAACATCACCCACTACCACAACAGCGGATAAATCTGGTCTGTACCATTCATTCCTGAAACGTACGATTTCTTTTCTATCAGCTTTCCGAATGACATCCAAATCACCGATAGACGGACGATAAGCCCATTTCGAATTGTTATAGAAGACAGGATACCAGATTCGTCTGCCACGTTCAGACACATCCTGAAAGCCTAACCATTCTTTCGCAATAATATCACTTTGCTTTTTTATATTTTCTTCATTATCGAAATCGCAATACAACCACTCTTTAAACAATATGAGGGCTGTATCGACAAGAGATTCTCTTGTATCCGGAAGCATCAGTGAATAGATTGTCTCACTCTGAGTAGTCAGCGCATTGGCAAAATATTTCTTTTTATCGATGTCCTGTATGAATGAGCCATCCAGTAGTCCGTTCGGGAATGCCGGTGTGCCGTCAAATGAAAGATGCTCATTAAAATGGGCCAATCCTTTTTGCGAATCATCCTCATCCAGAGAACCCGCCTTTATGATCAGAGAATAACAAACTTTCCCACTAACACCCTCATTATGTTTAATATAATAAGTCAATCCGTTATCCAGCTTACCGTGCAAAACCGTTGAATCAGGAACAATCCCTCCGGCAATCTGCTCACATTGCGCCTGAAGCGGCTGAACACCGCCGGCAATACCCGACATTACGGCCATCCCAATAAAACAAAACGACTTAAACCCTGATAATCCTCTCCAACAACTCATATTCAATTGGTTATATGTTTTACGTGTTTTTTAATTTCCAAATATACGATAATATTTCAAAATCCGATCATCGCTCATTTCGAAAGTTATTCCGGATAAACTCAATATAAAAAATCCCGCCACGCGTTATTTTTTTTAATATTATTCTTAATATATTCTTTAAGATATGGGTGAGATGGTGGGTAAGATGGTGGGTAAAACCCCTCGTTTTTCACCTGCTTATCCCTCTTTTGGCCATCACTTCTAAAGCCCTGTCGGTAAAGGGTTACGGCCGAAATTAAACCATCACTTTCTGCTCCTTTTATGGTGGGTGAGATGGTGGGTGAGATGGTGGGTAAAGCACCACATGACCAACTCATCATTCATCGGCCAAACTCATACCTTCTGCCGGGACTCTATCGTGGTCCGGTTTCAGCATATTCTTCCTTTGCCAGATTAAAATAATCCCGCCACGCGTTATTTTTTTTAAATATTATTCTTAATATATTCTTTAAGATATGGGTAACTTGTTGGGTGAGTTGTTGGGTAAACCCTATCTGTTTTCAGCATTTCAGCACCCCCTTCACTGGTATCTGGAAACATAGATCCACAAAGGATTATCGAAGAATTTTCACGCCATATTTCAAACCCTTTTTTGTTGGGTAAGTTGTTGGGTGAGTTGTTGGGTAAGCATTCATTCCCAAACTCCCGTTTTCTGAACCCGTACAGTTCATAAAAGGACAATATGCTTCCGGGGAAACCCGGTGTGGGCTTCCATATGAATTTATTCAAACCGTTCATTGCGTTTTGATTTTTTTAGTATGATTAATTTAAGGCATCTATCCGTTTTGCAAGTAGCAAAATTAACTTTGCAAGTAGCAAACATGATTTTGCAAGTAGCAAATTCTGTTTTACAGGTAGCACGCTTTAGTCCTTTTCTATCCCTGAAAAAGGACATTCGCATGAGGGATAACTACCTGACAGACATTCAACAAAAGCTATTAGCCTTCCGACACTAAAGATACAACAGGGTGGAGCTAAAAACAATAGTGATTACATTTTTTATGAAATCCGGTGAACGAACAACTTCTGTTAACATTTATCTGTTTTACCTCCGGATCGCATATAAACAAATATTGCCATACAAACCCCGCTTACGGCTTGTATGGCAATACGAATTATTTTAGATAAGCTCATCTCCGATTGACAAACGGGTCAATCACAAAAGGCCTTAATCCTGTGATTCAACTTTTGGCAAGGTGCGATCCAGATAGATATATCCCAGTAACCCTGAAATCAGAGAACCAAGTATAACACCCAGTTTCGATTGATTCAGCAAAGTCTCTCCCACAATTTCGATACCACTGAATGAGAGATTGGCAATAAACAGAGAAACCGTAAATCCGATTCCTCCAAGCATTGCAACTCCGGCAATATGCTTCCATTGAGCACCTTCCAGCATAGGAGCAATTTTTAGTTTAACCGCTAAATAGGTAAATGAGAAAATTCCCACAAACTTACCTACAAACAATCCCATAAACACAGAAAAACTAACACCCTGAACAAGATCAGCAAATCCTAATCCACTCAGCACAACCCCCGCATTCGCAAAAGCAAACAGCGGCATAATTATGTAATTGATTGCTGAATGAAGAGAATCTTCCAAATCCTGGAGAGGACTAATCACCTTATCCGAAGCACTCTCAACTACTTTCAGTCTATCAATCTGATCATGTGTCAGAATACTGTGTCCGGCTTTGTCAATCATGGTCTCATCCGGGAAATCCGAGATCTGACGCCGAATTGTCTGCACGTACTTCATCACATCCAGTTTTGGTGTTGCCGGAACGGCAAATGCAACTAATACGCCTGCAATCGTCGGATGTATACCCGATTCCAGAAACAGCATCCAGAAAATAAAGCCAAAGAAAATATAGAAGAGTTTAGAAGAGACCTGACGCATACCTCCGATTACAATAATTGCATAAACGAATGCAGCAAACATCAGGTATTGAACCATCAAATCTTTGCTATAAAAAAGAGCAATCACTATAATACCTCCGATGTCGTCGGCTACAGCCAGAGTTGTCAGGAAAATCTTCAGACTGACAGGTACTCTTCTGCCAAGCATACTCAGGATACCAAGTGAAAAAGCAATATCTGTTGCCATAGGTATCGCACTACCGGCAGATGCCGGATAAGATGGCGAAAACAGCAAATACATTCCTACCGGGATTATCATACCTCCTATTGCAGCTATAATTGGTAGCAATGCTTTTCGGAAAGAGGACAATTCCCCTACCAATACTTCACGCTTAATCTCCAGACCAACCGAGAAGAAAAACACCGCCATCAACGCATCATTGATAAACTGCAAAAAAGTCATAGGATGACCATGGTGAGAAAAGAGACGAAGATCTCCGATCTCCATCACTACAGATTGTTGCCAAAAGGCCAAATACTCCTCCGAGAAGGGGCTATTCGCAAGTATCATTGCAAAAAGGGCAGCAATAATAAGGATAACTCCGCCATTGATACGGCTGATGAGTTTCTTGCGAAATGAAAATCTAAAATTGTGTTCCATTATTACGATAAAATTAGTAAAAAAGAAAACCTTCTGCGGGTGTGCAAAAGGTTTTCTGTGGTATTTTATTACATCTTAGTCTAATTTCAATACTGCAAGGAATGCTTTCTGAGGAACTTCAACTGAACCAATCTGTTTCATACGTTTCTTTCCTTTTTTCTGTTTTTCAAGGAGTTTACGTTTACGGGAGATATCACCTCCGTAACATTTCGCTGTTACATCTTTACGAACAGCTTTGATCGTTTCACGCGCAATAATTTTTGATCCGATTGCTGCCTGAATAGCAATATCAAATTGCTGGCGAGGAATCAGTTCTTTCAATTTCTCACACATTCTGCGTCCCAGAGTAACTGCATTATCCACGTGAGTCAATGTTGAAAGAGCATCTACAGATTCTCCATTCAATAAGACATCCAGTTTAATCAGTTTAGACGGACGAAAATCATGAATATGATAATCAAAAGAAGCGTACCCTTTAGATATACTTTTTAGCTTATCATAAAAGTCGATTACGATTTCTCCTAACGGAATATCATAGATAATCTCTACGCGATCACCCGAAATATATTCCTGTTTAATCAACTCCCCACGCTTGCCCAGACACAATGACATGATTGGTCCGATATATGTCGTGTTTGTGATAACTGACGCTCTGATATAGGGTTCTTCAATACATTCAACCAAAGTCGGGTCCGGTAATCCTGATGGATTATGCACCTCTGTTTTCTCTCCCTTTTTATCGTATACATTATACGAAACGTTGGGAACGGTTGTGATTACATCCATATTGAATTCACGATCCAGACGTTCCTGGATAATCTCCATATGCAACAGCCCCAGGAATCCGCAACGGAATCCAAATCCTAAAGCAGCCGAAGATTCAGGCTGGAAAGTAAGAGAAGCATCATTCAACTGAAGTTTTTCCAAAGAAGCTCTCAAATCTTCGAAATCTTCACTATCAATCGGATAAAGTCCGGCAAAGACCATCGGTTTCACCTCTTCGAAACCTTCAATCCCTTTATCGCAAGGACGTGCCGTATGTGTAATCGTATCTCCTACTTTAACTTCTTTCGAAGTTTTAATTCCGGAAATGATATATCCCACATCACCACAACCTACTTCCTTACGGGCTTCCATATCTAAGCGGAGAATACCGATCTCATCAGCATCGTACTCTTTTCCGGTAGCAACGAACTTAACTAAATCGCCTTTTCTGATAGTACCGTTTATAATTTTGAAGTAAGCGATAATACCACGAAACGGATTAAATACAGAGTCAAAGATAAGAGCCTGAAGCGGTGCCTCAGGATCGCCTTTCGGACAAGGAACACGTCCGATAATAGCCGAGAGAATCTCTTCTACACCAACACCTGTCTTACCACTTGCTCTGATAATTTCATCACGCTTGCATCCGAGAAGTTCGATAATCTGATCTTCAACCTCTTCCGGCATAGCACTTGGTAAGTCTACTTTATTTACAATCGGAATAATCTCCAGATCATGCTCAATTGCCATATAAAGATTCGATATAGTCTGAGCCTGAATACCCTGAGCAGCATCTACAATCAAAAGAGCACCTTCACATGCTGCAATTGAGCGGGATACTTCGTAAGAGAAATCCACGTGGCCCGGAGTGTCAATAAGGTTCAGAGTATATTTCTCCCCGTTATAGACATAGTCCATTTGAATCGCATGACTCTTAATCGTGATACCTCTCTCGCGCTCCAGATCCATATTATCAAGCACCTGGGCCTGAAGGGCTTTACCTTCTACCGTCTTTGTAAATTCAAGCAAACGGTCTGCCAGGGTACTCTTCCCGTGGTCAATATGAGCAATAATACAAAAGTTACGTATATTCTTCATCTAATATATAATGTACTAATATCAATTTCGCGCAAATATATAAAAAATAACGCAATATTCTATCATACTGTGACATTAGAATAGATGCATCCGACGGTGATCTGATCTAATAAAACTAAAATTGCAGATTCACTCCGATCCTTAATCCCGATCTGCTTATTTGCGGGTGGTCTCTGTATGTCAGACGCCATACGTAATCAATACGCATAAAACGAAATATATTATCTATACCTACTCCTACTTCCATATACGGCATCCCATCCATTTTATAACAAACCGGATTACCGGCCTGATCAGTCGGAAAAAGAAATGCTTTCGGGTTTTCAGCCGGATTATTCTTATCACTCAATGTCCCCATATATCCTTTAAACGACACAACCTCTCTGAATTTCAGATAACGGTTCACCGGAAACATATTAAACAGTAATCCGTTCATATTATACTCCATCTCCCATGACAGATATTGATCTGAAATAAACTCCATCACATTCATCAGGTCAAACGTTTCCTTTACATGAATATACGATGGATTAGCCTGAGGGATAATCAAATAAGGATACGGAACTTCATTCCACTGCTTACCCCCTTTAAACATCACATCAAAATAGCCAAACGCCGATGCCCTGAAACGCTGAAAAACGGCAAATTCAGTAAGATTCGACACATATCTTGCCCCAAAGACACCCTTTAGTCCGACCTTATGAGAAAGAGTCAGAACGGGATTATTCTGCGTTATATAAAACCGGCTATAGCGGCGCTGATAAAACCGCTCATCGGGAGCATAACGCAACACCATACCTAGCTCAGTAGTCGAAAGCGAATTATAACGCTTCACGCCCCCATCAGGCTGCGGTTTATCAAAATACAATTCCCCCAGGGGATTCTCCCGATAAACATCCAGGTTAAATCTATAAGAGAATCCTGTCTGATATTCATGCATATAGCGCATCCCTATATTCTTAATCAGATACATCTTTTTTATCGGAAAACGCCTGAAGGAATAAAACACATTCTCTTTGTTTACCGACACCAGATCCTGACCGGGAAAACTTACATCTTTCTTAATACTTAACGCTACAGAATGAACCGGAAACTCAGTCGGATACTCATTCCTTTTATCAAAACAATACTCAGCCTGCGCATAATACTTCCAGGTTTTATCTTCGGTACCGTACGCAGCATACCCTTCCAGAAAAAGATTCCGGTTAAATTTATAGGTTGTTGTTCCGCCCAGGCGAAAGCGAAAACCTTCAATATCATTTCTTGAAACCATGGAATATATGGGACCTAACTCAAACTTCCCGAAATCAAAAGAATCATCTATCAAACTAGCGCCAATATATCCCAGTACACTTCCTTTATTTTCATCCAGCATGGTATTCAACTGCTGTTTTACCTTATACTCATGCTCGGATACTTCCTGCGGCCTTACCTCCTGCCAGTAATCCTCGGGATGATTCCAGGCATCCTTTGTATAAACCAGATTTTGCCGCTTCCTGTATTCTTCTTCGGACTGTTCATTCAGCTTATACCCTGAGTAATAACTTATCCTGCGGGTAAAAGCCTTCAGCAAAGCAACTTCTATACTGATATCATCTTTCGACAATAACCAGTAACCATCCTTATTAAGCCCGTAATCCTGCATGATAATTACATTATCCACAAAGTTCAGGTTCTGCTCATTCAATACCTTCATCACCACGCGGCGTATCGCATAAGTAGAATCATTCACGACATACAAACGACCCCTGAATCCCAGCATACGAGGATTTAACGGCTCGAAATCCACAACTTTACAAGGCACATTACCTATATAACAATCATCCGGCTCAAGAGAGTATCTGTAAAATCCTTTTGCCAATGTAGATGACAAGGGACTCACAAAACTCTGCAACAGCAGCTTTATATCATTATCGTAAATACTAAATCCTGAAAAAGCTTCGTCGGATATAGCTTTTATCCCTTGCTCTCCGATTACATCGTCTACCCAATCCCGGTTAATACCCTTAATCGTCCGCTTAAACACATCTCCCTGACGGTAAGCTATCTCTTCGAGTTTTTCACGACTCAATACGTACTGAACAGGCTGATTGGTCACATCCGATGTATCTGTATTCTCAAAGAGAAACTTAAAATAGCGAAAGAAAATCCTGTCTCTTTCTTTCTCGTTAAGATCAATCCATCCTACATTTATTTTCTCGTAACGATCACAGGTAAACCCCTCCAGATCATTCAATGAATTTCGTCGTTTCGCCTGAATCACTTTAGACATAAAGCTCCGCGCCTCCTGCGAGTCTTCGCGGGAGGTTACCAATAATGTCGAATCCACCTCTTTCATAACCTCAAAAGGACGTATATCATCCATTTGGGCATACGTACTCAGGTTCACGATAAAGAAGAACAAAAGATATACTTTAAATCTCCGCACCATATTCCACTCTCTTCTTATTTAAAATAGACACTTTTGTTTTTAAACAACACCCATATAATAATAGGCGCTCCAAACATTGCCGTTACCGCATTAATAGGTAAAGTTATCTTCAATCCCGGCAACTGAGATATTAAATCACAGATAAGCATAAGCACTGATCCGGTAAGAATAGCCCCCGGTATCAGCATATAATGATTTGTAGTTCGCAAAATACCTCTTACAATATGCGGCACAGCAACACCAATAAAGGCTATCGGGCCCGTAAAAGCAGTGGCCGTACCTGCAAGTAATGCCGTAGCCAGAATAATCCACAAACGAACACGTTCGATATTCACACCCAGACTACGCGCATAGTTATCCCCAAGCAGCAATGAATTTAATTGTTTCTGTAGCATAAACGAGATAATAAGCCCCGTAAGAACTGCCGGAATCATAATATACATCTGAGCAGGAGTTACACTGCTTAAACTTCCGAATGTCCATATAATAAAAAGCTTTATCGCGTCGGGGTTACTTATACTCTGAAGAATACTCACCACAGCTCCGGCAAGATTCCCGATCATGATACCTATTATCAGCAAAGAGGTATTCTCTTTTACTTTGTGCGAGATTGAGACAACACAAAGCAAGACCAGCAAAGCTCCGGCAATAGCCACTCCGACAAGACCCAGCTCTCCGACAAACGCAAAAGAAGAGAATCCGAACATCGTAAATAATGCCACACCCAGACCTGCACCCGAATTTATCCCGAGCACATCAGGACCGGCCAGAGGATTGCGAAACAACACCTGCATCAGTAAACCACCTACAGACAACGCTGATCCGGTCAGAACAGCTGTAACGGCTTTAGGCAACCGATAGTTTAATAAAATCTCTCGTGTCACTTCGTCAGGAGCATTCCCCATAAACGTACGGATAACATCGCCGGGAGGCAATGTAACCGATCCGAAAAGAATATCAAGTATGAAAAAAATCACCAGTAAAATAAATAATGTGATCAGTCGCATGTGTCTGTGTTTATATATCATTTATAATAGCAATACAAAAGTAAAGATTCTGTGGATGTATGAAACTAAAAACGGAACAAAAACAATAAACAAAAGGGAGAGAAAATACGGACACAACAGAATCAATTGAATAAAAACTTGGACGTTTAAAATATTGTTTCTATCTTTGCACCGCAAAATGTGAAACTTAACAAGTAAAATTAAAGTTATGAATCATTACGAAACCGTTTTCATTTTAACTCCCGTTTTATCTGATGTTCAGATGAAGGAAGCGGTAGATAAATTTATTGACCTTCTAAAAGCTGAAGGCGCGGAGATCATCAATGAAGAGATGTGGGGCTTGAAAAAGCTGGCTTATCCAATCCAAAAGAAATCAACTGGTTTCTATAACTTGGTTGAATTCAAAGCTAACCCTGAAGTTATTGCGAAAATCGAAATCCAGTATCGTCGTGACGAGCGCGTACTACGTTTCTTGACTTTCAAAATGGACAAGTTTGCTGCTGAATATGCTGCAAAAAGAAAATCAGTTAAATCAACAAAAGCTTAATTAAAGGAGGAATAAGTCATGGCACAAAATGCTGAAATCAGATATCTTACACCGCCGACAGTAGACGTTAAAAAGAAAAAATACTGCCGTTTCAAAAAAAGTGGTATCCGTTACATCGATTACAAAGATGCTGAGTTCTTGAAAAAATTCTTGAACGAGCAAGGTAAAATCCTTCCTCGTCGTATCACAGGTACTTCTTTGAAGTTCCAACGCAGAATCGCTCAAGCGGTGAAAAGAGCTCGTCATTTGGCGTTGCTTCCGTACGTAACTGATATGATGAAATAATTAACAGAAGGAGGAAATTTACTATGCAAGTTATTTTAAAAGAGAATATTTTCAATTTAGGATTCAAAGATGAGGTTGTAACAGTTAAACCTGGTTATGGCCGTAACTATCTTATCCCACAAGGAAAAGCTATCATGGCTACTCCTTCTGCTATCAAAATGTTAGAAGAAAACCTTCGTCAACGCGCTCACAAACTTGAGAAAATCAAAGCTGATGCTCAGGAAGTTGCTGCGAAACTTGAAGGCGTTTCTCTTACTATTGGTGCTAAAGCTAGCGCAACAGGTAAAATCTTTGGTTCTGTAACTAACATCCAGGTTGCTGAGGAATTGGCTAAACAAGGAATTGAGATCGATAGAAAATCTATCCATATCAAAGATGCAGTAAAAGAACTTGGTTCTTACAAAGCTATCGCTAGACTTCACAAAGAAGTTTCTGTAGAAATTCCTTTCGAAGTTGTTGCTGAGTAATCTTTAGAAGATTAATATAAAAGAGGAGATTCCGTAAGGAGTCTCCTCTTTCTTTTTGTGCATATAGCCTGCTAATGTTTAACGAAATGCTCAGCATATATTGTTCGGTTATTCAGGATCAGCGGATAAACACGGTTGGTAGAGTTCGTATTTCATTGTCAGTTATTTCACAAACAACCACCTTCGGGGTTGTGTTGCAAGGCTGGCAATGAGCCACGCTTTGAATCCTTCATCCGTTCCGATTCAGGATTCAAAACGCGGTTACAGACAA
>JBOFKD010000125.1:0-1383 GCA_051657165.1 Bacteroidales bacterium
GAACGTGACTATAATCGTATGAAAGAATTATATGCTGTAGGCGGTGCTTCTAAACAACAATTGGATCAGGCACAAGCCCAATATGATGTTGCAAAAGATGCATTCAGTCTATTAGACGAAAACACTGATTTAGTTAGTCCTATTGACGGTATTGTCACAGAACGTAATTACGATCCGGGAGATTTATATAACGGACAACAATCTATTTTGACTGTTATGCAAATCCAACCTGTGAAACTTCTTATCCATGTATCAGAACAACTTTACTCAAAAATAAAAGAAGGTATGCCCGTTGACGTAAAACTTGACGTTTACGGAGATGAAAACTTCAAAGGCAAAGTAAACTTAATTTACCCAACCATTGATGAAACAACCCGCACATTTACTGTAGAAGTTCTGTTGCCAAATGCGAATAGCAAAGTAAGGCCTGGTATGTTTGCCCGTGTTATTTTACCAACCGAACAAATTGAGCGCATTGTCGTATCTGACAAAGCTGTTGTTAAGCAAAGTGGTTCTAATGAGCGATTTGTATACGTACTTGACGGTAATAACGTAAAACACACAAAAGTAAATATCGGACGCAGATTAGGTGATCGCTATGAAATTATTGACGGACTTGAAGCCGGACAAACTGTCGTTGTAAACGGAACAGCTCGTTTAGTAGACGGTTCATTAGTTGAAGTAAAACAATAAGCAAATCAGAATATGAGTATATACGCTACCGCCGTCAAGAAACCAATTACTACCCTACTCTGCTTTGTGGCTGTAATTGTTTTCGGACTATATTCACTATCGAAGCTATCGATAGACCTTCTTCCCGATTTTGAATCAAATCAGTTAATGATTATGACTCCTTATCCGGGTGCCAACGCATCAGACGTTGAAACAAACGTTACCCGATTAATGGAGGATGGATTAAATACCGTTGACGACCTGAAAGAGTTAAGCTCTAAGTCAATGGAAAACTTTTCTGTAATCACATTAGAGTACGAATGGGGTACAGACCTGGATGTTGCTGTTAACGATGTGCGTGACAAATTGGACATGTACCGTTCTCAGCTACCGGACGGAGCCGGGCAACCAACGATCTTCCGATTCAGTACAAACATGATTCCGGTAGTTATTCTTTCAGTTGAATCGAAAGAAAGTCTTCCGGCACTTTATAAGATTTTGGATGATCGCGTTGCCAACGCACTTAACCGTATTAATGGTGTTGGTTCTGTTTCTATTTCCGGAGCACCGCAACGTATTGTTGAGGTTAATCTGGATCCTAAGAAATTAGAGGCTTATAATCTTTCGATAGAACAAATCGGACAGATCATTTCTTCTGAAAACATGAACTTACCGGGTGGACGATTAGATATCGGTTCTGACACCTATTCT
>JBOFKD010000126.1:0-1292 GCA_051657165.1 Bacteroidales bacterium
ATTTTAATCCTTCTTCTCTGGATGCAAAACAATGGGTACAAGTCATGAAAGAGGCGGGTATGAAGATGGCTATTATAACAGCAAAGCACCATGATGGTTTTTGTTTATGGCCGTCCCGTTATACGGAGCATAGTGTTAAATCGTCTCCATGGAAGGACGGAAAAGGTAATGTTGTAAAAGAATTTGTAGATGCTTGTCGTGCTGAAGGTATTAAGATCGGATTTTATTTATCTCCAGCAGACTTATTTCAGATAGAATCCCCGCAGGGTTGCTACGGAAAAAATAAACAATTATATACGCAGACTATCCCATCTTTGGAATCTCATCAAAAGAATGTATCAAAGACATATACATATGATAACCTGACGGATTATGATGTGTATTTCATGGATCAGCTATATGAGCTATTAACGGAATACGGTGATGTGGAGGAAGTATGGTTTGATGGAGCTCATCCAAAACCGGGAACTGGACAGACATATAATCGTAAGGCTTGGTATGATATGATACGTCAATTGCAACCTACAGCTAATATTGCGATTAAAGGTCCTGATATCAGATGGTGCGGTAACGAAGCCGGACATACCCGTAAGAGTGAGTGGAGTGTAGTGCCTATTAATGAATCGCCTGAAGCTTGTGAGTGGAATGATATGACCGGACAGGATCTGGGTAGCAGAGAGAAAATTAAAGATGCAAAATATTTAGTATGGTATCCTTCTGAAACGGATGTTTCTATTCGTCAGGGATGGTTTTACAGAGATGATAAACAATATGTAAGAAGTACAAATGATTTGCTGGATCTATGGTACCGGTCTGTAGGTGGAAACTGTGTATTCTTACTTAATATAACACCAGATAAACGAGGTCTGATTCCGGCTAAAGATTCAACGAATCTGAGCCAAATGGGACGTATTATTCGTGAATCCTTTGCTGATAATCTGGCGAAAAAAGCAGAAGTCATAACTGATGGTGTTGATGTGATGAATATACTTACTGATTTAAGTGATCAGACATCATGGATTGGTAAAGATAAAACAGAAGCGCACATTATCGAACTCAAATGGAATAGTCCACAGACATTCAATTGTGTTTTGATGCAGGAAGACATAGCAAAATACAGTCAGCGTATTGAGAAATATTCTGTAGAGGCATTGTTCGGAAATAAATGGAAAAAAATAGCAAGTGGTGAAACAGTAGGATATAAAGGAATACTGCGTTTTTCGACTGTAACATCTAAATCTATACGTATTATTTTTGATGAGGTACGAGTTGCTCCGACCTTGACGGAGCTT
>JBOFKD010000127.1:0-3009 GCA_051657165.1 Bacteroidales bacterium
TCACAGGTTTTCAGACTATATCAAGAGAGCGTGCTTCAGGTTCGGCTGTTATTTTGTCAAAAGAGAAGCTTTCTCAGATTAAAGCTCCGAATATTACTTCTAATCTGGAGGGTCTGGTTCCCGGTTTATCGACTAAGGGAGGTTTGTCAATTCGTGGTACATCCTCATTCTCTTTGAGTTCTCAGCCATTGATTGTTATTGATGGGATGCCGGTAGAAAATATCTCAAACTTTTTTGCAGGCACAGCGACTACAGGTCTTGGGTTAGTAAACCCGGATGATGTTGAGAATATTACTGTTTTGAAGGATGCGGCAGCTACATCCCTTTATGGAGTGCGTGCTGCGAACGGAGTTATCGTAATTACAACGCGTAAAGGAACAACTCAGAAGCCGGTTGTGAATTTCTCTGCGAATTATTATATTACTCCCGATGCAGGTTTAGATTATTTAAACTATGCATCAACGTCAGATATTATCGATTATGAAATTGATTATATGACGAATGATCCTATCTATAAAGCTGATCCGCAAGAGTATTTTTATATGATGAACAATAGTCGCTCTCCCGGATACGTAACTAAGATTAAAGATCTTTACTGTAGTCTGGCATTTGGGGAACTTACTCAGCAAGAAGTGGATGCGCAAGTTGCTAAGCTTCGCGGACGCGATTATCGTCGCGAATACTTAGATCGTTTTGCCAGATCTTCTTTCTCGCAGGATTATAATCTATCGATTTCTCAAGGATCTGATTTTGCTCAGACTTATTTCTCAGCCCGTTTCCAGGATAATAAACCAAATAGTATTGACGAAACAAGTAATCGTGTAGCTGTTAATTTGAACAATACATTCAATTTTACGAAATGGTTTAAGTTCAATACAGGAATATCGATGAATATTGATAACAAGAAAAATAAGAATCTGAGTTATGTCGGAGGTGAAACCTTTATGCCATATGATCAGATTATTGACGATAATGGTATGCGTTCGCAGCTTTATCCTTTCAATATGTATCGCTCGATGGAAATTGGGGAGAATCCGGAATTTCAGCAAATGGGCTATAATGTCTATGATGATATGGAATCTGGGTCATGGTCTAAAAACAGAGATATTTATTTAAAGGTTCTGGCAAATGCAGAGTTTAAACTGTTGAAAGATCTTTCATTGGATGTTCGTTTTCAGTATGAGCATATCAACGGTAAATTCGAAAAATATGCTTCTGTACAATCTTATGAAATGCGTGAGCTGATTAATCGGTTTACTTCAGTTTACAACAACGGATATTATGATGAGGTGACTTATAATATTCCTAAAGGAGGTAGGTTGTCTGAAGGCGATAAGCAGCTGCAGAATATGAATTTTCGTACACAGTTGAATTATTCAACTTTGGTTAATGAGAAACATGCCATTACAGCTTTAGCAGGTTTTGAAATGCGTGAGAATAAATTACGTGCAACGGAGCATGATCGCTATGGGTATGATGATCAGTTATTATCCTATCAATATGTAGATTGGGATTATCTGGCTAACACAGGTATCACAGGTTTGTTTTCTGATCAAACATTTAAGCTTGCACCAAATATGAATATTGCGGATGCGATGCACCGTTATATTTCAGCTTATTTTAATGCAGGATATACCTATGATTCACGTTATTCGGCTACTGTGAGTGTGCGTATGGATCAGGCTGACTTGTTCGGAACGGATCCGAAATACCGCTATCGTCCGTTATGGTCTGTAGGAGCCAGCTGGAATGTGAATAATGAAGCATTCATGCAGCCGTATTCATGGATTGATATGCTTAAGATAAGAGCGACTTATGGTATTACCGGGAATGTAGATCAGAATTCTACGCCTTTTCTTATCGGGTTTACAGCAGTATCGCCTGAGACCGGAGATATTATGACTGAGATTTTGACACCTCCGAACAAATTATTGCGATGGGAAAAAACTTCAACGTTTAACTTTGGTATCGATTTCGCAGCATGGAACCGACTGAATGCTTCAATGGATGTGTATAAACGTTATAGCTCGGACCTGCTTGCACCAAAGCGTTATGATCCTTCTATGGGCTTCCCGGAAGGACGTGTTAATAATGGAGCCATGTCAAATAGAGGTGTTGAATTCAGTGTATCTTATGACTGGATTAAAACGAAAGACTGGAGATTTACTTCTCAATTGACAGCTGCTCATAATAAGAATGAAATTGAAAAGATTGATTTCGAACCGACCAATGCTTTGGATCTTTTGAAAAGACCCAACGAGTACTATTTATCCGGATCATCGCGTGGAACGATGTATGCTTATAAATATGGCGGATTAAACGGAGTCGGAGATCCGATTGTATTTGACGAAAATGGAAATCCGGTAAGTAACGACCCGGTTCGTAATATCAATGCGATTTATGCTGTTGGACAGTTAGCTCCGAAATGGGAGGGGATGTTGAACTTGTCAGCGCAATACAAGAACTTTGAATTATTTACCCGTTTCATTTATTATACAGGACATAGCATGCGTAACGATGTAATGCCCCTTTATCAGGGAGTTGGTGGTGGAGCAATTCATGGCGACTTAGCAAATAGATGGACTCCGGACAATCAGGGATCTATACCGTCTATTGATAAATACGGACAAGACCCGAACCGTGCGGATCATTGGAAATTTGCAGATGAACATATTCTTTCGGCGTCATATATTCGTGCACGAAATATCGGTCTGAATTATTATGTTCCTCAAAGTTTTCTGCAGAAAATAGGGTTTAAAACAGCAGTGCTTCGTGCACAGGTTGATAATCCGTTTTATATAGCCTTTAATGATAAAGGTATTGATCCGGAAGCGCATGATCAAAATAAAGGTTCGAGAAATAATAAAATAATGCCAACTTATACGTTTGGTGTAAACGTTAGTTTTTAATTCCAAAACGATTAAGTAATGAAATTAATAAAATATATATCAGTAGCATCAATTCTATTAAGTGCTACAGCCTGTAACTATCTGGATATAGTACCTAAAG
>JBOFKD010000128.1:0-34268 GCA_051657165.1 Bacteroidales bacterium
ACGTTATGCTGAATCTCGATCACTTTTCCGTTTTCCGTACGGATCAGTGTAGTTGTATGATCACCGTTGCGGAAATCATCACATGTTTTACCGGTACGTTTTTCTACCAGATCTTTACCTACTACCGATTTCGTATCCATTGCCACCAAAGTAGTCATACGGTCACCACGGTGAATATCCAGAGCCTGAGCAACCGGGCCTAATCCATGAGTAGCGTAAACATCACCACGGTGTTTTTTATTAAATTCCAGTCTCCATCCCAGATTATCCGTGCTGTCTGTTTTCCAGTAATGATCCCAGAATGGCTCCAGATTATGAATGTAAGCACCCTGAGCACGGATAACTTCACCGAATACTCCCTGCTGAGCCATATTCAGTGTATTCATTTCATACCAGTCGTAGCAACAGTTTTCCAGAACAAAGCAATGTTTACGAGTTTTCTCACTCATATCCACCAATGCCCAGCACTCTTGCAGATTCATGGCCGATGGAACTTCAATCGCTACATGTTTTCCGTTTTGCATAGCCAGTTCAGCTACCGGAAAATGGTGCAACCAGTCCGTTGCAATATATACCAGATCAATATCATCTCTTTTGCACAATTCCTCATATCCTTTTTCGCCCGAATAAACGGCAGCTTTAGGCATAGAAGCTTCTTTCAGATATTTCTGACAATTCTCGGCATTCTCTAATTTATAGTCACAAAGTGCAACCACTTCCACTCCCGGAATATGCGTAAACCGTTTAACCGCACCCGGTCCGCGCATACCCAGACCAACGAAACCTACACGTACACCTTCCATTTTAGGTGCAGTCAGTCCGATCACACTCTCCTGTCCTGCACTGCGGGCAGGCTCTTCCACTACAATTGTTCCCTGATTCCAGCTCCATTTCGTGCCTTTATCCGATACATTTTGCGTCACTTTCTCTGAACAAGACAGAAAGAATACGCACTGAATTACAAGTAATAAAAAGCTAAGTTTCTTCATTGTACAATCCCCTTTAAAGTATTTAATTGTGTTTTTTCAAATTTCTGAATCACCATCCTGCATGTGTATTTTTATTGCTGTACGAATCTGCCTCACGCTTTTTCTCACCCGTATAGCTCCACTCCATCTCATCCGTCAGAATCTCTTTTCCTGCTTTTACTGAAGCCTGAATTTTATTCATCCCGTGCTGAAGCTCCACATCGTCAAAAATATAATGTACGTCCGTATATCCTTTGCGTGGCTGACTCAGCAACTTTCCGTTTACAGTCACAGCCGGCACACCTTTATTGGAATACACCGTTATACTTGTCACTTTCTTTTCGCGATCCGCATTCCGTCTTTGCGTCATATACAAGACCGGATTTTCACTCCAGTTTGCCTTATACCAGTAATACGAATCTTTCTTCAACTGACGGTCAAACGAAATCAGACCTTTCAGATTTCTTGCCGGCACCCCTCCTCTGTTCCACATCGGAACAGCAAAGTCAAACATATTCCATAGATACGAAGCCAGTATGTACGGATGCTCCGCAATCACACTCCACTGATATTCGTGCGTTTTCGTCTGAAATGTCTCCGGATAAAAAGGTTTTCCCCAGTTCAGAGCATCACCCAGATATTCTGTCTGATGCTCTATATTAGCATCTGCACCATATTCCGTAAGCATAAATTTTTGCCACGGATACTCTGTTTCCATCTTTTCAATCCATGGCTTTATATCCTGTACCTTCTTTTCATACCAGCCAAAATAACGGTTCATACCCTGAATATCCGCATTCTGATTCACGGCATGTTCAACATGTCCATATCCGTTCACGGCAACCGTATAGCGGTCCGGATCTTCCGTCCTGGCCAGATCGTGCAAAGATTGAGTCAATGCCGCTGTATATTCGTGCGGATGGTATACCTCGTTGTGCAATCCCCACACATAGATAGATGGGTGATTAAAACTCTGACGGATCATTTCGCGCAACTGACTGTGTGCATTCTCCCATTCCTGTCCGGTCACCCGGTTTACAAATGGAATTTCTGCCCATATAATCAGCCCCAGTGAATCGCATTTCGAATACAAATAATCCGACTGCTGATAGTGAGCAAAGCGAACAGTTGTCGCTCCGATATCCATAATCTCATTCAGGTCATGATCATGATGTTTATTTTCCAGTGCGCTACCCAGTTTCCACCAGTCCTGATGGCGTGTCACCCCATACATCGGATATTTCTCACCGTTCAGATAAAAACCTTTCCCGGCCACTGCTTCGTATCTGCGCACACCCAGAGGCTGAATCACCTCATCAATCACCTCATTCCCTTTCTTCAACTGTGTCACCACTTTGTACAAATGTGGATCTTTACGCCCCTGCCACAATCTCGGATTCCGAATCTTCACAGTCGATTCAGAGCTTTGGATTCCCTGTGGAGTCAATGATAGCGATTGCTTATCGGAAATTATTTTTTTTCCGTCCTGCGTATAAACCGTATTCTCTACAATCAGATTTTCAGGTACCAGCCCAGCATTATCCAGCTTCGTTTTTATCGTTATATCTGCACCGCTTTTCGATACATTCTTTTGTGTAATATAAACTCCCGATGACGCATGATCCGTCACACAAATATTGCTTTTATCGGTTACGACCAACCACACAGGACGATAGATTCCACCGTATACACCAAAAAGACTATGGTTCACCGGAATCACATCCGGCCGTGCCGTATTATCAGCCTTCACCAGAATCTCATTGTCCGATCCGTATTTCAGAGCCGTACCTATTTCGAAAACAAAAGCCGAATATCCGCCTTTATGCGTACCCACCTGTTTTCCGTTAACAAATACTTCTGTATTGGCTCCCACTCCTTCAAAACGAAGAAACAGTCGTTTACCTTCCAGACTTTTATCGGCAAAGAAGTTCTTCTTATAATATCCCGTACCTTCGTAAAAAGCATTAACTTTCAGCTGCATATCCTGCGCATTCCACGTATGCGGCACAGTCACACTGTCCCATTTTGCATCCCATTGCTGCGCCAGCTTTACCGGATCTGCCGAAAACGGTCCTTTTTTGAATTGCCATGCTTCATTAAAATTCCGTACCTCGCGTGCTTGTACGGAGAATACCGGAACATTTAGCAAAGTCAAGAGCGAAAGCCCTGCTACAATCCATTTATTTTTTAGATTTCCCATGATTTAGTTCGCCATTTTATAGATTTGATTCCCTGCCAGAAGAAAAGCACCCACGCCATATACTTCAGTCATATCAGCCGTAACTTTTCGCGGATCGGCCCCGATTGGCTGAACATATCCCAGTTTTCCGTCCTCGTTCACTGCATCCAGCATAGCCTGCCACCCTTTCTGTATAACCGGCACGAATACATCTTTCTCCAGCAATCCTTCGTTTACACCATAAGCCAGTGCATATACGATAAATCCGGTGGCACTCGTCTCTGGCGACGGATAAGATGCAGGGTCCAGCAGACTTGCATGCCAGTAGCCATCAGGACTCTGAAGCTGCGACACACGGGTAGCCAGTTTTACGAACAAATCCTGATAAAATTTCCGGTATTTATCTTTCTTTGGCAATACCTGCAAAATCTCACACAATCCGCCAAGTACCCATCCGTTTCCACGTCCCCAGAATACTTTCTGACCATTTGCCTCTTTCTTCTCAAAATAGCGTCTGTCTCGATAGAATAGATTTTCATCTTTGTCGAAAAGATAATCGTAAGTAGCTTTATACTCACGATCCATAAATTTAATATATTTCTTATCACCGGTCAGTGCATAAAGTTTCGCATACACAGGAGGAGCCATAAAAAGAGCATCACACCACGACCAGCGATCCAGTGTTTCCGATTTCCCATAATCCAGTTCCAGCGAAACCTGTGGCACATTCTCCACTACCCAGTTTGCACGGGCTTTTACCGGCATCACCATCTTTTCATTCCCGTATTTCTGATACAGTTCAATAAAAGGTTGTCCCACGGCTATAAAATCTGCATGATACATCCATTTACCCATTTGGTAATGATTTTTGCGACCAATCTTCATCAGCCAGTCATAATAACTCTTATTACCATCTTCTTTCTCGGCAAGCTCAGCCCAGTCAAGCATTCCGATATAAAGTGTAGCATTGGTCCAGTCCAGATCACTATGCTCATTCCCTTTACCGGGATTAGCGATCTGCCAGTCTGCAACCCGTTTCATCACTTCTTTTGTCTCTGTTTTACTAAATTGTGCCTGCGCCAGGAAACTCATCCCCATTACCCACATCACAATCGACATTCGTAGTTTTTTCATAATATCTGTGTTTATACCTCTTTAGACACAGATATCCGGCATTACCCTTACTTGGTGTTGAAATATAAGTAAAGAGAAGAGTATAATGGTACCCGAAATCTGATTAGTTATTTCACAGGCATGATTTATTATTTTCAACCGTATCTTTAACAATTCCCATGCGCATGCGAATACATTCCGATGCGCATGGGTTCGATTATTAATTCGAAGGTATGAATTTACTAATCCAGACTAATCTCTGAAGTAATCCGAAGTTTGCTTTTACTAATATATACGGTTGGACGGAGAGTTTAATACATTTGTTTTTTACGGATTAATCGGAAGAGATCTCTGACTGTAAGATTAGCTACTTGCAAACTTCCGTTTGCAAGTAGCTAACTGAGTTTAGCAAGTAGGTAAATCGTGTTTGCTACCGGCAAAAGTAAAGTCATTGAAAAGAATCATACCTGCAGGATTTTTCTCAGAATCATCTGTCATCTTACACAAAAAAGGTCTATATTACTAATAATCGGAAACTTACAACACAATCACACAAGCTGATCTTACACTCATCTTACACCTATCCTACACTCATCTTACACAAATAGAAACGAGACATATACCACTATATATCAACATATTAATAAATAAGTATATCGAAAAGTGTAAGATGAAAGATGAAAATTCAAAAAAAAGAGAAAAAAGGAAAAACATTTTGTCTCCTCCGGAATAAAACTATACACATGGCAGGAATTTTCTCAAAATCCACCGTCACCCGTCACCTTTACCAAACAAACACTGATTAACAAACCTTTAAAGGTGACGGCACTCTAAATTTGCCGTCACCTTTACCGTCACCCATATCACTCTATTAATCAACCATTTGCGATACAAGGTGACGGGTGACGGTAAAATTAGCATAAAAACAAGCGAATAGAGGTATAGATTAGTCGGGATAAAGGAGGAGTTATTTTTTATATACGGATGGTTTAGTTGCGAAATACGGTTGATTTACATTTCCGCTCCGGACCGGAATACAATCCGCTCCGGAGCGGAAATAGAACCGGTCCGGAGCGGTTATGATTCCGCCCCGGGCCGGATTTTTAAAGGATATGGTTGACGTAACTAAATCACTTATAGATAGTATTTAATTACCGGTTTATACGAACGAAGATATACGGTCGGAAAGCATTGATATACGGTTATTATTTTGAATCAAAACGAGCGCTTATCAGATTGTTTCTATTTGCAAGTAGCAAACCAAAGTTTGCTACTTGCAAAACTTACTTTCTAATATCCAATCGCTTTATCTATATATGATCTATCGCCGCTCCATGCCTTAAGTGAAGACCATTTTGCAGGTGCATCACTCCAGAAAGGATCGTCAGGGCTTAAGCCCAGCTGAAGAAGTCCCAGAGTACAAAGATATAAGCTTCCAGTGTTGATGTACTCCTCGCCAAGCTCGGGCTGATAACCAGAGAATCCGATACGGAGCCAGCCCTGTTTATCAAATGTATTTTTATCTTTCATCTGTTTACAGATCATCAGCGTCATTGCCGACCGTACTTGTGCCGGGGTAATATCAGCAGGCATAATATTCAGTAAGCTGGCCTGACTCAAAGCATGAAAAGCACCGAAACGATAAGCTATAGAACGACCCACAACCGGATAAGTTCCTTCGGGAGAGATCATACGTTCAAGTTGTTCAGCAAAACGGCTATGTCTTTTAATTTGTGTATCATAAAAGTCAGCTCCTTCGACATTATGTTTTTTCATAACTGCCAGCACATCTGTAAGCATCGGATGGATAACGAAACTATTGTAATAGTCAAAATGAAAACGGGGCCCGTCACCGTAGTGACCGTCACCTTTATACCAGTCATTACGAAAACGCGAAATGCCGTAAGTCAAACGATTCATATCACATTCCCCGGTAAGCTCCAGAAGAGTAGCCTCGACCATAGAGGCAAACAACAGCCAGTTGCTCTCCCAGGGTTTAATGCGACGTGTTCTTTTGAGCTCTGTTATCAGATTGCCCTGTGTCTGAAGATCCATACGCCCCCAAATCTGTGTTTTGGATCTCAACAGACCTTGTGAAAGAAATGCAGCATCCACTAAGGGCTGATAGGGTTTACCAAAAAGCATATAGTCTTTGGAAGTCGAATCCACTGCATGCGAAAAAGACTGAAGAGTTAGCTGGATGTACTTTTCGCGAAGTTTCCCTTCTTTTGTCTGATCAGGACCAAGCTCCAACCAGGGAGCCATCCCGCAGAAAAGACGTCCGAAGGCTTCAAGATAAGCAAACTGTTTGCGGGTTTTACCGGTAAAATCAACTGACATATTAGACTTAAGCTCTCCCCTGCTGAGATTTTCAAGTACGGGATCTGCAATCTGAGTCAAAGTACGGACCCATATGTCACGGTCTTTTTTCCCTTGCCGGTGACTTGCCATGAGTGATACAGGCAGGCATAAAAGAAGAATAAGAATGAACTTGTTCATAGTATGCATTTTTAATTTTGTATTTATGATTTTAAGTGTTCGGAAGTATTTAATGGTACATTTTTCGAGATAACAGATACGACAGTAAAGTATTGATATTACTTACAGTCGTGGCATAAATCGTACAGAACGTCCTTCACCGAGTGATTCATTATGGTATACAAAGCGTTGCGCTGTTTTCATTTTTTTTGTTTGTATAAGAAGCGAAACGGGACTGGACTGATTCAGGGGATCTGCCACATGAATTTCCGGTTGTGATGTTCCTGCCTTTTTCAGTAGTACCAGGCAAGGTGAATCTACAGTCAGATGAAATTCTTTGGTTCTATAAGTTAATGCTTTCGAAAAAACCATTCCATATATCTGCTCTTTCTTGTGATACACGACCTGTACAGAATCATTATTAGATAAAACGGAGATATTATCCGGTTTATAATTTCTAGCTTCGCGGATATTTATACCCGGCACAAGAATATAAGCATATGATCCATCCTGTGGTTTTATACCATGATCCAGCGAAAGCATAAAGATATCTTTCTGTATCACCTCATCCGAATAATTAGTATTTATATCGGTCCATTTTCCCTGTCGTGTACGGAGTGATAAATTCACATTTCTTCCATTGAGAATAAAATAACCAACTCCGTTATGACAGATCCATTCAGGACTATTCTCAAAAATATAATCTCCTTTCAACAATTGCTTTTGTTTTCCTTTTCGGGAAACAAACACTTCATCCGTCAACAGACACTGATTAAGGGTAGTATGTACCGGATAATCTGAATCGGACCTTATTCCATTTCCCAGACAAACCACTTCTTCGTCAAAAAAGAACCAGGCCTTATTCCCTGATGTATTAATCCCGTAAAGTGTATCCTGATCGGTGTAGCGATAAGCCGAAACCGAATAAAGACTATCTGTAACACCACCGGCAAAGGGAGTTTGCCCCATCTTAATATATGTTCTTGCCTGAGGAACGAAAGGTACCTGAGGATTCGTTACGCCGGGAACTTTCGTATAGTCCCACACAGGAAAAATATTGTCGTACTCATTTCCTTTCACGAATATCCCGGTTGATCCGTCCGACATAAAATATTGTTTTATCCCTTCACCGTTGTCACGCAGATATTCGTTACGTGCCGTGCGAATAGAGACCATACGTAAATCTACCGTATAGCCCGGACGTTTATGCAACGTATAGTCCGAACGAAAATAATGATTACTAGCAGACTGAATACCGTAAGCCGGGCTTTGCTCTCCGGAAATACGTGCTACTGCTTCTTCATAGATTTTATGATTAGCCGGATCGAGCAGCATCATGCGGTTCATTATAGAAGTCTGACCGGATTTGCGGGTAGCTCCCGGGCGGGTCGAAGCTCTTCCAATAACATTATAAGAGATAAACTCACCGCGGATGGTAGCCAGATAAGTATCTTTTACCAGGCTCACCAAAATATTTAATTTTTCCTCCGGTATTGCAAATGGCGTTCCGGCTGCATAACTGCATGCTTTAGTAGTACCACCGATAAATACATCGCCATAGGCTCCGATATGCAACTGCCGCCCATGTTGTGTGAAAGAATGATCGGGCTGAATACCTTCCGCCCCTTTGGTATAAACAACGGTCGAATAAATATAATCCATAGCCGTTTTGAGTAAATCTGAATTCTGAGTCAGACAGGCGCGGTACATCCAGTGAAGAGCAACATCTACCCGATTAGCTCCAGCCTGCTTTCCGGGATTACCTCCTTTAAGGTTCATTCGCTCAATAGATTTGACAATAAGGTCTGCCGGCAACTTCTCTTTACCCTGACATTGCATCAGCAAAAGAAATTGCCCCATACGCTGAGGCTCTCCAATCTCATTCTGATACCAGTTGCGTGAATGTGGTTGGACGGAATGCCAGTAAGCAAGCATAACATCTATCTGATCTTTAAGCACAGCTGACCCGCAATATTTACTTTCAGGTGAAGTATAGGCCAGTGCCGAAAGAAGCATCCGGTCCAGATGCCTGAGCGGAGCCCAGTTTGTCCGTACATTCGTTTTATAATCAATATCAGGGAAAGCTCCTATAGAATCAGATAACTCAAGAATAGATGTTACTGATTTATCGAGCGTATCCGGATGCATACCTTTATCTGTGCGAAGATCTTTTATCACACGCCTGGAGAAGATCTGAAAGACTGAATCGCCCGCAAGATCCGTAGCCGCGGATATCTGAAGACAAATCATACATACAAAAAGAAAGAAACCATATTTTTTCATATCCTGTATCAAAAAAACAGCCTTGCCTGCATTTACACACAAGCAAGACTGCATTTATTATTCAAAAATTAATATTGGTAAGGGGTATCTAGCGGTGGTATATTATTTTCCGAACCGTCATATCCCGGAGCCTGATTAATATGCCCCTGAACATTCACCGAAGTAGCACTTAACGCGATAGGCCAGTGAATATGATGTGGAGCCATTGTATACTCATTTCCGTTTTTCGCTTTTACTCCTTTATTATAGAAGTCGGTCACGCTCATGATGTGATCATAGAAGAAGTTATCCGTCCCGATATTTTCCAGACTGTAAGTCTTGCCGTTATCAGCCTGAATACCTGTCTGCGCATAAATATATGCAATACGTGTCAGCTCGCATTTACGAGGCTCTTCATAGAAAAGTTCACGCGCACGTTCATCCAGGATCTGGCGCATAGTTACTTCATTCGAAGTTAGCAGACGAGCTCCTGCACGCTGGCGGACAGCATTTAAATCTTCAACAGCCTGATCCTTTTTATTCAGCCAGTAATAAGCCTCTGCTCGCAACAGATATGTTTCAGCCAGACGGAACACGTACCAGTCTGCCCATCCTCCGCGCCAGTTTTTCTCTTTCTGGTCTGCAATGTTTGTTTTATAATGAGGCCATCCGCACCATACGCGAATAGTATCAGTCACAAGAAGCTTTCCTTTATCATCATACATCTGAACAGGTTTTCCAAACCATTCTTTATTTTTCAGTCCCGGATTGTTGTATTTCAAATCCGAAAGATGCATCCAGTTCCCTTGTTTGTGACGGTAGTCTGTGTCATCCAGTGTCCAGATCATATTCTGGTGATACCAGGTAGAGCGCAATGTAGCAATACCGCGACCGTATTCTTTCAGATAAGGATTTTTCTTTTCATCATTATCGATAAAACCGGCTTCTCCCGCAGGCGTTTTCACGTTTGATGTAGCTGTGTACATTGGTAATACCTGACGTTTGATTTCAAGTCCGGTTGCGGAGCGGGCCTCTGTATTAAAGAAATCATCTAAAACCACATAAAGAAGCTCTCTGTTTTCAGGAAGACGTTTATTTGCTGTCTGATGTAAATCCCAAACCACGTCTTTCGAAGAATCATCTTTATCAACTCCAAAACGATTCGTCATCAGATGATGATAGCCATTATTGATAACAGCAGATGAACTGGCTACAGCATCTTCAAATTCACCCAAAGCAAGATTGATCTTCGTTAGTAAGTGATAAGCAGCAGCTTGTGTAACTTGACCGATCAGTACATTATTTTTCATATGCTGAACAGACTTATCGAGGTCATTTTTCAGAAAGCGAAGAATAGCTTCGCGCTTTGTTGTATAGAAATTAAAACGAGGCTCTGTGATCTCGGCTACAATAAACGGAACATCTCCATACTGATGTACCAGACGATAATAACGATAAGCTCTGTGAAAATACAAAGAAGCCATAATTTCCTGTTTCTGCTCTTCGGATTCGAAAACGACGCCCTCAGAACGGGATATCAGTGTATTTGCATCCTTAATACCTTTGTATAAATTATTCCAGTAACTATTAATCTGGCTGGCATTGCCATTCAGATTCGCACTCGGTGTAATCTGACGTTTCAGATCCATCGGTGCATTTGAAGCATCCGTACGACCATTTACAGCCATATCAGAAAAGAAATATTCGGAAAGAATAGCCGGATCAGCCGAAAACGCAGTCGGAAAAAAATCGAAATAACGAATATCGCGATTTAAGATTTCAGAACCGGACTTAATCCCCTGCCAGTTTGTATAGGTTAATTCAGGTGTAAAGAATGAAAGCGGTTTGGGTGTTAACCAGTCCGAACATCCTGTTGCAAGTACCGCCATTCCGAGGCAACCTGCTATCATTATTTGTTTATAGGTCTTTTTCATAATTCAATTAAACTTTAAAGTGTAAGGTTTACTCCTAAGTAAAGTGTAGTCGGCGTATTTGCATCGCTATTTTCAGGGTCAAAAGCCGGCCAGTTTGAAATGACTCCTGCATTTTTCAATGTCAGATTAATATTCAACCTTTCAATTTTGGCATTTTTCAGCATTGAAGACGGGAAGTTATATCCCACCGAGATATTATCCAGTCTTAAGAATGAATTGTTTCTATAGATTGAATATCCGATACCTCCCGGAGATTTTGCTCTTAGTCTCGGATAATCATTAATCGGATTTTCAGCCGTCCAGTAGTCTCGCTTAATCTGGTTTGTTACAGTCAGCAAGGCGTCGCTGTTTGTAAAACGGCCCATTGCTTTTTTGTGTCCCAAATAAGAATATACACTAAATGAAGCATTCCAGTTTTTATAAATTGTAAACTCATTACGCATATTAATACGTACTTTAGGTGTTTTATTACCCTGGAACACTTTATCATCGTTATTGTATTTGTAGTTATTGTCTACATCCAGAATTTTCGGATCACCCGGTACCTGTCCGTATTTTTTAGCTTCCTCAAGCTCATTTTCCTGCCATACCCCTGTAAATTTATATCCCCAGATTTCATCCAGAGCATGACCAATGAAGTAACCATTCTGAATATCATCCGCTTCTTTCTGCCCAATCACATTTCCGTTTGCATCTTTAATATCTTCCATGATGCCATAAAGTTTATTGATACGGTTTTTGTTATAGGCGATATTCATCGTTGTTCTCCACAAGAAGTTTTGATTTTTAATATTCGTAGAATTTAACGATATCTCTACTCCTGAATTCTGGATCTCTCCAACATTTGACATAACGAAATCATATCCGCAGATTGAAGGCACCTTACGGTTGTTTAGCATATCAGATGTCCATTTTTTATAAACATCCACACTACCACCCAATCTTCCGCTTAATAAAGTGAAGTCTAATCCGGCATTCCATGCAACAGTTGATTCCCATTTCAATTTATCATTAGACATATTACCGCTATAATATGTATTTACATTAACAACTTCACCCGTCACAGGATCTATGTAGAAATATTTACGCGGAGTCAGAGCCATAAGAGCTGCATAGGTAGAGACGCTTCGGTTTCCGTTTTTACCCCATGATGCTCTCAGTTTACCATATTCAAACCAATCTGGCAAATTAATAAATTTCTCTTCAGAGAATACCCATGCGAATGCAAAAGAAGGGAATGTAGCATAAGGATTACTGCGCCCGAATGCAGAATAACCATCGCGACGAACTGTAGCCGTTGCTATATATCGCTGATCATATGTATAAAGCATACGTGCCATAAATGCAGAACCTGTTCTGTATACATCATTGGCAGAAACCGTTGGAGCAGTACCAAATCCAATTCCGTGGAATCCTAAATCATCACTTGGCTGATAACCGGAGTTCCCCATTTTGTTGCTCCAGCGCTGAAATTTCTCCATGTTTACAAGACCGGTAAAATCAAAGGCATTTTTACCATATTCTTTGTTCCATTTCAGTAAGTTATCCCACTGCCAGTAGAAATCTGTTATATTCTCACGGTAAGATTTACCTCCGTCTTTAGAAGTCGGGTGATCAGCTGATACATGATCAAGATCCTGAGACCACTCAAAACGTGGAGAATAAGTAGATTGAATCGAAAATCCATATGGTAATTGTAAACGAAGATAAATGGATGAATTCAGATTATAAATATCTTTCTTCTTCGTTTTGTAGATCTGATTAGCCAATGGATGCATGGCATTTGAGTTCTCATTCGGATAATACTTGATAGTAGTACCATCAGCTTCATACATACTTCCAAAAGGAGAAAGAGCAGAATAAGATCCGGATGAAGCACCTACGTAACCTTCGTCACGGGCAGTGAATTGTGCATTCAATCCATAAGTAAGGAAAGACTGAACTTTGTTTTCAAGATTTACACGCGCACGAATAGCACTGTAACCTCCCCCACGTACATTACTCTCGTTTTTCAGATAATTCAATGAAGAGTAATAACTCATCTCATCTTTTTTACCCGAAACACTTACAGTATAATCCTGACGTAAAGCCGCATTTTTATAAATTACATCTCTCCAGTCAACAGTATTACCAGCCAGGTAGTTGGCAATTTCAGTGTCAGTCATTTCCAAACGACCTAACCATACTGCCATTGGATTGCCGGAAGCTCCATCCATCCAGGTTGTTAATTCAGTACCTGTCAGATTAGATGGGTTGTTGTAATAGTTTGGGAATTTGGGATTAGGATAGACACTTTTTATACCATCTTCGCGAAACCGAATAAATTCTTCGCCTTCATAGACATCTGGTAAACCATTCATAAATGAATATCCGGCTGTCGCATTAAACGAAATAGTAGGTTTTTTCCCATGTCCTTTCTTTGTAGTGATCAACACAACTCCATTCGCAGCCTGAGCTCCATATACAGCCGTTGAACTGGCATCTTTTAAAACATCAATACGCTCGATATCATTTGGATTGATATCAGTCATCTGCCCACTATAGATTACACCATCCAGAACGAGCAAAGGATCTGTAGAAGCGCCTAATGTTCCTTTACCACGGATCATCATGCTAGTATTTCCTTTTGTGTCTGTCTCTACCCCAACAGCTAAACCGGCAACTCCGGTACGAAGCATATCCTGAATAGTAGCATGTTGCTCTTTTTCAAGATCTGAGCCTTTCAATGAGTTTACAGCACCTGCCAGATCTTTCTTTTTCATTACACCGTAACCTACCACTACTACCTCTGCAAGATTTTTAGAGTCTTCTTCAATCTTAATAATGCTGTTGTGTCCGGCTTTGACAGTTTTAGTTGTATAGCCAACATACGAAATATTAAGATCTGATCCATAAGGTGCCTCTAATGTAAAGTTCCCATCAAAATCAGTAATCACACCATTTGTTGTTCCGGCAACAATAACATTTGCACCGATTACACCTTCACCGGTTTCGTCAATTACTTTGCCTTTCACAGGAACAACTTTCCCGGTTGGTATTGCTTTTTTCTTAGGTACCAGGACTATTTGCGAGTTGGTCATTTCATAGCCCACATTTGTTTTTTTCAACAAATCAGCCATTGCCTGAGTTACTGTAGCATTCTTTGCATTCAGACTTACTTTCTGTTTAACATCGGTTTGTCCGGCATCATAAAAAAAGGTATATCCGCTTGCTTTCTCTATCTTTTCCATTGCTTCCTGCAACGAAATATCCGAGAAGGTCAATGAGATTTTCACGTCCTTTATCTGTGCGTTAAGGCACACAGACAGGAATAGCAGTAGAAATACTGCCAGATGTTTCTTCAGATTCATATCAAATTTTAAAATTAATAGATTATATAAGTAGATTATAGTTATTCTGTCCCGGATAGATTTCAATTATAGTTTATCAGGCCTGATACTTAAGACAGAAAACCTTGCACTTATTTCATATATATTTTGAATTACTTTTTCAATTCTCTCTTATAGTCACTACATTCTTTTCGTCAAATGAGTATTCAATAGGATGCAATCTCGACATAATTCTCAGGATTTCCTCCAGCGGTTCAGACCTCAGCTTAAAGGTATATTTATATTTATCTGCCATATCTTCAGATAAATTAATCCTGACATTATACCATTTCGAGAGATATTTTGCTACATAACCTAATGATGAATTGCTGAACTCAAATTCGTCGTCAGCCCATGATGCTGCCAGATTTACATCTCCCTGTTCTACAATAAGATTATGTGTCCGTTTATTAAATGTGGCAATCTCACCCGGAGCCAGAAAGCAATTTCGCCCATTTGATTCGAGTGAAACTGATCCTTCCTGCAAACTCACAATAATATCATCCATTTCCGGAGATGCTTCGACATTAAACTTTGTACCGTGAACAACAATCTTCAAATCACCGGCCTCCACAATAAATGGATTCTCCTGATCGTGTGTTACATCAAAGAAAGCCTGTCCGTCAAGCTTTACAATCCGGTTTTTCGCATGAAAATTTGTCTGATACGAAAGTGATGTATTCGATTGCACCCAAACGTTTGTAGCATCCGGTAAAATGATTTCGGACTTACCACCCCAGCTTGTATAAGTTTGCTCCGCAACTTCCGCAAAATTCATATTCAAACCCATATAAAAGGCTCCGGATAGAAAAATAAGGAAGACGGCTGCAACAGCTGCGTATTTTTGAAAAGAAGAGAGATACGTCTTCCGGACAGACTCTGCTTTAAGCTCCTTCTCCTTCTCGATTTCCTTTAAAATATCTTCACTGGCAGCGATGCGGCGCTGAAGCTCTTGCCAGCAAGACTCCATATCAACCTTATAATCAATAACCTTTGATTGAATTTCGTTCCAGAGTGCCTGGATTTCATCAAATAAGAGTTGATTATTATTATTCGAAATCCATTTCTGCCATTCTTTTTCTTCTTTAGCCGAAAGTATTCCTTTTAGTTTCGAGATGACCAAATCCCAGGGAATTTGCTTCATGGATATATGCTTTAATTTTGATTACATTATTATGACACTATTAATCAATGCAACCCTTACTCCAGTACATCATTTTTTTTATTTTTGTTATTTTTCTATATCTTCGCATAACCACAAATGAATATGAAACTCATTTCACAATAAACCCTATGAATGATATTCTAGTTATAAAACTTCTGCAGAACAGAGATAAGCAAGCTCTTAAATACATATTTGATACGTATTTCGAATCTTTATGCCGGTTTATGTTTGTCTATTTGAAAGATGAGAAAGATGCAGAAGAAATTGCTTTAGATATTTTTATGTATTTGTGGGAAAACAGTGAAAGGATTGATATAAAAATTAGTCTGAAAGCGTATTTATTTCAGGCTGCTAAAAACCGCTGTCTGAATGCTATACGAGACAAGAAAGCGACTCTTGCCATCGATAATATTCAGGAATATGAATATTTACAGGCTGATATATCATCAACACTGGAAATAGAAGATTTAAACCGATTAATTGAAGAAGCAATTCTATCACTTCCCGACAAATGTCAGGAAGTTTTTGTAAAAAGCCGAAAAGAGTATCTTAGTAACCAGGAAATAGCAGACTCAATGGATATTTCTGTAAAAACAGTTGAAGCTCAGATCACTAAGGCTTTAAAACGAATACGCGAAACTCTTGGAGAACAGTATTATTATTTATTCTAAGACAACCGGCTTCCTTCCCGGAGAACTTTACTGAATTACTCTTTATAAACAGAAGGATATACCTATGTTACCTCAAATCCAGATAATAGAAAGTAATACTCTGATTATTGCCGAACTTAACACCTGCATTCGGAAGTGTGCCAATTGAAATAAATCCGAATTTACGGTGAAGTTTTTCGCTGGCTGCATTAGGCTGCGTCACAACACTGACGGCTGTGATAAACTCTTTTTCTTTTAACTTCTGAAGTAATGTACTCATCAGAAGTGAACCAATACCCTTGCCCTGCACTTCCGGATGCAGATATATTGTTAGCTCGACCGTTTTATCAAATGCATCTTTTGAGCGAAACTCCGAAGCATAGGCATATCCGGCAATCTCACTCCCCTGCATACAAACCAGAAACGGGTATTTTGCAGCAATACTGTTCATTCTATCCGAAAAAGCAGCGACAGAAGGAATATGTATATCAAATGTGGCAGTACTGTGAAGCACATAATGATTATAGATGGACTGTATTTTTCCTATTTGATTATGATTCAGCTGTGTGGCTTCCTTTATTTCTAAGTGGTCAGTGTGATTACCCATTTTCTGTGTCTTATTTTACTTTTCGAATCAAAATATTGCAAATAAACAATATAGGGAGCAATTGGCAAAGTATTTCCGCGGTCATCTTTTCCGTCCCATATGATTTTCCCATTCCCATAAAACTCTTTATCACGCACCAGAGATCTTACCTTTTGTCCGGAAGCCGTAAATATTTCTACGGTAACTTTTACTGCATCTGAATCAAGATTATAATATAAATTCCACTCATTCTCCTCAGAAAGTGACGCCGGACGGAAAAACCGTTGTTTGGTATAGAATTGTTCGTGATTATCAGTATCCGTAATATCAGGAGCTTCCCATGCTATAAAATATCCGGGAGTTGCCCCTGAAGCATGAGCCGAAGAGGTCCATATATTATAACCAGGTGAATCTTTCTTATTGGATTTTCGTTCGAGTGAAACTCCCTGCTGATTTTTAGAACTAATAGCATGGAGAGCCGGTGAAAACTGAAATTCATCCAGTATAGTTTCGGTCTTATCGAGAAGAACAACAGTACCTCCTGTATTTGAGAATGCAGGTAAACGGGTTACTTCCAGTAAAGAACAGCCAGAGACTTTATAAACGCGTTTCAGACTTGCCGTATCTTTAGTGATAGCCACTGACGAATCGGGGTTCAGCAAAAAGGATGACTCGCTGATGAAATTCTTGTATTGCAGACTGCCGTTGGATTTACGTGTGGCCAGTTGTAACAAAGAAAGATCAACAGGATAGTCCGAAGCATTGAAAAGCTCTATAAATTCACTCTCTCCAACCAATGGATGATATAACAGTTCCTGAATAATCATACTTTCGGGAAGAGGATCAACGGGACGAGTAATTGCGATTTCACCTTCCTCCGGAAGTGGATAACCGCTTATACACTTCAGGTCATGAAAGGAAAGCATCAAAGTCTCTCCGGGATACAATGAGTCAGAGAGTTGCAGTGTCAGACAATCCGACAGCGGATAAGGTACCTCTATGCCATTTATCTGCAAATTATCACCGGTAAGATAATAGTTTGCAGCATTCATAAGTGCATCGTAATCCATATACTTGTTGAAGCGGATCGTGATCTGATCCGGATAGGTATATGTACAGGTTTGTATTTGCGGCTTTAGACGGTCAGGATTATTTTGTCTGATACTATTTACGAATCCGGGAGTTACCGAAACGGAAACGAGCGCTCCGCTCCAGTTTCCGGCAGGGTTATTATTCGTGAGATCTATTTTTTCAAGCGAACGTCCTTTGGCAGGACCCTCCGGTCCGTACATCTTATCGGTATAAGAAACAAAAGAGTGAAGCTCTGAAAGCGGACTTTCCAAACTGACCAGTTTGCCGGTATTTGCAAGAACAGGAAATGAGGGAACCATTACTTTTGGTATTTGGGCATCCAGTGCCTCAAAAGCAGACTTTCCACATAGTACAACAAATGCACCCGGAGAAATCCTGTAGGCGGGTAACGATAATTGTTTATCACCATAACCCAGCTTCCAGTCTTTGAGATTCACATCAGACGTTCCGGTATTAGCCAGTTCAATAAATTCGACAGGAGGAAAAGTTATGATACCATCCGGATTAGCCATTATTTCAGATATCACGATTTTAGCTCCCGGATCAGGCAAGACATTTTCTTGATCATAGCTAAAACGGAATGTATAAAGAGGTTCAGCACCGGGATTCTGAATATGCAAACCGGTTACTTTTAAATCGTATATACCTTTTGTCAGAGACTGAGCAAGATTTAGTCCGATGCGTGCGGAGAGGACTGTTGGCTCACTGACTGAGATACCCTCTGACGACTCATTCAGATGAAAAGTTGCCTGAGAAGAATAGACAGGTTCGGAGAAACAGAGGTGAAGCAATCGGGAATTTACCACAAGTACCGAATCTAATAAAACAGACGAATCGGGAGTTGGAGTCGTATCTTCTGATTCGCGTAATATCCAATCTGAGAATAAGAATGACCTTGCCCGTGAAGATGGATAATAACAAGTCACTCCACTATAAAATAATCCGGGTATTACCTCAAACGTTTCATCAAACCATTTGACTTCTGAACCGGATGATTTCTTATAATACAATGTTAACTTCTGATCTTTATACACACCTCTGAATGAGATAAGCGTAGGGTTCATCATTAGAAAACCCGATGCAGATTTAGCCAGAAGCTTATCGGCACCTCCCTTTCGCTGAAATAACTGAATTTTGCGATCTCTCACCTCAACAAAAAGCCCATTATCCGGATTCTTCAGATCTGCGTCATCAGCAAATAACCAATATCTGACATAAGAGGAAGTATTGGTTTCAAACAGAAGTTTCAGGGAGACATTCCACTCTATCGATTTTCCCAATTCCATTTTCTGTGAAAGATAACTTATATTAGTACTAGCAGGCTTGTTATTATTCAATGAAAAAGAGGATGGCGATTGAAATGCAAAAAGCGACAAATCTCCGCCCCATTCACTATCAGATTGCAAGCGGAATTTAATATTTGAGGACAAATTGCCATAAAGCAAACATACATTCAGAAAAAAAGGTAACAAAAAAAGAAATTTCTTCATGAGTATTGATTTATCTTGGATAAAAAGTTATACATTTGCGTATCAGCGTACTATAAACAAATGACGTTCTGATACAAATATAAGAAACTGTTTTTGTTTTTTCGAATATTATTTTTAGAAATAAATTACTGAAACACATACCCGTAATTAATACAAGACAGCTTCTAAATCATATTTTGACTAACACAATAATTAAGAGAAATCGGAAATGAGAGTTGCTATTGTTGGCGCCAGCGGCGCTGTTGGACAAGAATTTCTTAGGGTTCTTGAGGGAAGAGATTTTCCTATTGACGAGTTGTTATTATTTGGTTCTGAACGCAGCGCCGGTAAGAAGTATACATTTCGTGGTAAGGAAATCGAAGTAAAGCTACTTCAACATAATGATGATTTTAAGGGTGTTGATATAGCCTTTACTTCTGCTGGTGCCGGAACTTCTAAAGAGTTTGCCAATACAATAACAAAGCACGGTGCTGTTATGATTGACAATTCCAGCGCTTTCCGTATGGACGAGAACATTCCTCTGGTTGTACCTGAAGTGAATGGTGAAGATGCAAAAACAAGACCTTTAAATATTATCGCAAATCCAAACTGTACAACAATACAGATGGTTGTTGCTCTGAAAGCTATTGAGAATCTTTCTCACATTAAGACAGTACACGTTTCGACGTATCAGGCAGCCAGCGGTGCAGGTGCTGCAGCAATGGATGAATTGATGGAGCAATACACTGAAATCATCAACGGAAAAGAAGTGACGGTTCAGAAATTTGCTTATCAGCTGGCTTACAATGTGATTCCGCAAATCGATGTGTTCATGGATAATGATTACACGAAAGAGGAAATGAAAATGTTCCATGAAACACGTAAGATCATGCACTCGGACATTAAAGTAAGTGCAACCTGCGTACGTGTACCGGTTATGAGAGCTCATTCTGAATCAATCTGGCTGGAAACAGAAAAACCAGTTTCGGTAGCTGAAGCTCGCGAAGCTTTTGCAAAAGCAGAAGGTGTGATACTGATGGACGAACCGGTAAACAAGCATTATCCAATGCCGCTTTTCCTTGCAGGTGAAGACCCGGTATATGTAGGTCGTATTCGCGAAGATATCACAAACCCGAATGGTTTAACGTTCTGGTGTGTGAGTGATCAGATCAAGAAAGGTGCAGCTCTTAATGCTGTTCAGATTGCTGAATACCTGATTAAAGAAAATGCTTTGTAAAAAGTAAATACATAAAAAAAGAGAGTGTGATTGTTTTAATCACACTCTCTTTTTTTTACTCTATAATAATCTCGTCCAGTCTGAGAATTTCTCCTTCAGGAATGAAAGATGGTTCGATAACAAGCTTTACGAAACGACCTTCAGAGTTTAACTCCGTCAGTTTATAATTAATTTCTTTATCATTCAACACTTTGCTGCCAACCTCTGTAAATCTGGCTCCATCCTGCGATACATACACAATAGCTTTAGCTCCTCCAAGCACCCCAAAACTAATTGACTGCACCGGAGTTGTCTCCATAAGATCAATTGTCATGACAGCCTTCTGATCCGGATAGTAAACCCAGCCGAATGTTTCATCAGGGAAAGCTCTCAATCCGTCAACCAGAATAGAAGGCGTTTTTGATTTCGGTGAGAAAATAGGTTTTGCTGTTGCTTTATTAAAGTGAAAATCAAGAAATAGCGGATCACTAATTTCTTTATCATCCTGAAATCCAATCGCAAATATATTTTTATCTTCCGTAATCATTAACGGATTTGCCAACAAGCTCGAAGAACGTGTCGGAGTCTCTCCTCCCATCGTATAACGTACATCAATATCGGGACGAACAGGAATGATTGATAGCTGAACTTTCCGGTCTTTTACATTTGTACTATAATAAAGCTCATACATAGATTTGGCATAATCTATTTTTAGAGCTTCGTATATAGGTAGTATCTTATCCAGTTCCTTAACAAACACTTTCCAGTCTTTTTCTTTATTACCGGCCCAGCAAATCTGAGCAAAAGCTGCTGTATTAGGGAATGATCGCCATATATCATATATATTAATATCGTCCTGTGTTCCCAGAATATTACCAATCATACCCTGCAAATGATCGGAATATCTTAGTCCGCTCCCTGGCTTATACATATAGATATCCTTTAACGAACAGTGCATTTCTTCAGGTTCAAGAATAATCGTATTATCCAGATTCGGATTCGACAACTGATCATCCAGTTCAGTGTCATCAGTAGCCAGCTCAATGCATAATCTGGTAGCAGTACTTCCTATTTCATGGATTGCATCCTTGTCAAAAGGATTACCATATTCATCCACCGGATTCCAGTATACACGGTTCAATTTATGCAGAGCTATTACATCAAGAGCATCAAGCATCTGAACTTTTGATAAACCTCTGGCCTGCTTTTTCAATTTAAGAGCACGGACATCCAGATAAGGACTATCTTTAATCACACCTCCGGGAATAGCAAATCCCCCACCCGGAATATAAGAGCCATTTTCGATTTCAGCCGGTAAAAGCTGACGTAAGGATTGAGTAGCATAAAAGAACCCTTTTGCAGAAGAAGCTTCAATCAGAATATTTTTTGAGTCTATAGTCAAAGTATATTCTTCATCTTTCATTTCCGCATTTGTAGTAAAGCGGATACAATTCTTAGAATTCTTATCATCTGTCAGGACAGGCATCTCAATGCGGCAGGATTTATCAATACGCTGTGACAACATTCTGGCAATATCCGCCTGTTCATCATTCTCAACGACCCAGGTTGTTTTTGGATTTACGGCAAACGATGAAGCCGTTCTTACGTAAGATTGCGGCGTAGGGATAATAGCTTTTATACTTAACGGAAATAAAGTACAAGCTAATACAAGAAGAGTAAAAAGAATAGATCTTTTCATCTGTGAAACATTTATTTTTATTTTAACCTATTGTTTGGACAGCAAAGATTCGCCGGGCGAAAATCTGTTATCCATTTATTTCGAACGAAATAAACAGAACAAAAGTAATATTTATAAAAGAAGAAAGAGAGGGTTTAATCTGAAAAATTAAACCCTCTCTTACATTTCTTATAGTTTCACTTCATGGCGAACAGGATCATCATACAATTCCTGCAATCTGCCCAGTTCATTTTTAAGCTCGAATGTGATTTGCTCGTAACCTTCCTGCCCGTAAAGATTATTCATCTCCTGCGGATCTTTTTTCAGGTCATACAACTCATATACATCTATATTATTATAGAAGCGAATTAATTTATACTTATCGGTTCTTACTCCAAAATGTCTTTTCACACTGTGTTCAGCCGGGAACTCATGGAAATGATAATACAATGATTTACGCCAGTCTTCCGGTTTTTTGTTCTCCAGCAATGCCAGATACGACTCTCCCTGAATATCTCCCGGGATTGTTGCGCCTGCAACATTCAGGAACGTTGGACCATGGTCAATATTCTGAACCAGCTGATCACTTACAAATCCGCGCTCTTTGAACGAGTTTTCCGGCAAACGAACCACTAATGGTGTTTTAAATGATTCTTCATACATAAATCGTTTATCAAACCATCCGTGCTCACCCATATAGAATCCCTGATCCGACGTGTAAACAATCAGAGTATTTTCAAGTAATCCTTTTTTCTCCAGATATTGAAGCATTTGTCCGATACTTTCATCAACAGACTGCGCTGTTTTCAGATAATCTTTCAGATAACGCTGATATTTCCACTCAACCAGTTCTTTTCCTTTTGGATTCTTACGAAGAAAATCTGCAATGATTGGTTTGTAGTGTTTATTCCATGCAGCCTTTTCATCTGCTTTCATACGTCCGTATGTACCAAGTGTATCGCCGATACTAAAGCGGTTTGGCTTGTTCGTCGGGATAGCCGGATCATACATTTTCAGATCGTATTGTAAATCCATATCCTTATCAATACTCATTTCCTGTTCAGCAGCCGCAACACGACCTTTATAGTCATCCCAGAAGTTAGCCGGTAATTCGAACTCACGATCTTCGTACAAAGCAAGCATAGCTGTATCAGCCATCCAGTTACGATGAGGAGCTTTATGATGCATAAACAAAAGGAATGGTTTATTGTCATCATGTTTATTTTCTAACCAGTCAATACATTTATCTGTGATAATATTTGTCACATAACCTTCATTGCGGACTACACCATCCGGAGTTATAAAGTCCGGATTAAAATAATCCCCCTGTCCCGGAAGTATTTCCCAGAAATCAAAACATGTAGGTGTTGATTCTAAATGCCATTTCCCGATCATAGCCGTTTCATATCCGGCTTGTTGCATCAATTGCTGAATAGTCTGTTGTGAACCGTCAAAAACATGTTCATTATCAACTTTTCCGTTTGTATGGCTGTGTTTTCCTGTCAACAAGCAAGCACGACTCGGACCTGAGATTGAATTAGCCACAAAACTGTTTGTGAAACGAACCCCTTCATTCGCCAGTCTGTCAATGTTTGGTGTATTCCCGTAAGGACTTCCGTAACAGCTGATCATCTGTGATGCATGATCATCCGTCATGATGTAGAGAATATTCATTTTATTCTCAGTTGTCTTTTCCTTAGGCGAAGTACATTGGATACCGGTAGCTGCGATCCCGATAAGAGGCAGCATCATCTTCACTTGATTCCCCATTAAAATTTGTTGTTAGTTAAATTAGATATTTGATTTCGTCAGATTTGTTGTTAGGACAAAAATACGATTTATTTCTTTTTTATCAAGATCTTACGCAAGCCAAAGTGAGGATGGATATTTTCACGGATGGTTCTTTTTGCAATTCTTTTGCACATTCAATAAGCGTGGCACCTGTCGTAAGCACATCATCCACTAAAAGTATATGCTTATCTTTTATCTTATCTTTATTAATAAGCTTAAAAATAGAATTCACATTTTCCCAGCGCTGTTCCCGCGACACCTTTGTTTGCGTTGGGTTGTAAATCTTCCGGATCAGAATATCTTCTGCAACCGGCTTTTCACAGACGAGAGAAAGACCTTCCGCTATTCGTAAGCTCTGATTATAACCTCTCTCTTTGAGCCTTTTTGAATGTAAGGGAACGGGTATAATTATATCTATCTGATTCAGATAACCTGACTCAGCAAGTTCCTTAGCGTACAATGAGCCTGTATATACAGCCAATGACTCCCCTCCTCTGTATTTTATTTCATGAATCATAGCGCGCACACCCTCGTGCTGAAAATAAAAAAAAGAGCATACGTTTTCAACAGGGATGATTCCCCAGAAACGTTGCTCTAAGTCATGTTTATTAAGAATATGATAATTAGTCCGCGGTAAATTATTTAAGCAGGAAATACAAATATGCGACTCACCCCGTACCAGTGCATTTAAACAAATTATACAAATACGCGGATAAATAATATCCAGTGTATATTGTACAATAGCCAATATAAAAGATAAAATGTTTTTCATGTATCAGGTATAAAAATTAATCTTCATCTGAGATACTTAATGCCCGTAATGCCTTTGATATTTCATCGCCCGAAAAACCTCTTCCGGCGGCAAAACGATACAATTTTGCTTTTTCATCGTACTCATCTTTTGATTTCAGCGTTCGTCTCTTGGCTTTTAACAGCTCCGTCAGAACAGAAATATCTCCATTTATCTCTTCGTCAAGAATATCCTTAACAACAGCGCCTTTCAAACCTTTGTGGGCAAGCATGTATTCAATCTTCTTACGTCCCCATTTATTAAAGCGCAGTTTATCTTTAACGTATGTCCGCACGTAGCGGGCATCATCCAGAAATTTATCTTTATATAAATAAGTTATGATATCAGATATTTCATCTGCCGTTAGCTCCCATTTCTTTAACTTCTCCTCAATATCATATCTGCACTGCTCAGACATAGCACACATACCTGCTACCTTATTTAATGCCTGTTTCTTATCCATCATATATTCTGTTTTACAGCTGTTACAATCCGGTCTTTTCCATATAAATCCTTAATCAGACGTACATCCGTATATCCGTGAGAAGATACCAGATCAGCTGTTTCCGGACCCAGCAGAGCATTTATCTCAAAATAGATACGACCACCCGGCTTTAGTCGCTTTAATCCCAACTCTGATATACGCCGATAAAACAACAGCGGATCATGATCTGACACAAACAGTGCTGTATGAGGTTCATGGTCCAGCACATTATGCTGCATATCTGATTTTTCGGAATCCATCACATAAGGAGGATTGCTTACAATCACATCCAGTAGTTCTCCTGTATTAGCAGATTCATCAAAGACATCCTGTAATTTCATACATACATTTGCCTTTAACTTTTCATTATTCCCCTGAGCTATGAGTAATGCTGCCTGAGAAAAATCCCAAGCCTCGACCTCCGCATTTTTAATATTAAGAGCCAGAGATATCGCAATACATCCGCTTCCGGTACCAATATCAAGAATTTTGCCACCAGATGATGTTTCGTGTATAATCAAATCAACCAGCTCTTCGGTTTCAGCCCGGGGAATTAAGACTCCGGGAGCAACGTTAAATATGTTTCCATAAAATTCCTCTTCGCCCAGTATATATTGTATTGGCTCCTGATTTGCCAGCCTTTGAACAATTACATCCAGTTGCGAATTAATCTCATCAGAGAAAATTTTATCTTTGCTCAAAATAAATTGAACACGATCCATTCCGCATACGTTTTGCAGAATACGTCGGGCGAAGACTCCGACCTCATTCTCAGAATAGATCGGATCAAGTGTTTTATGTATATAATTCAGAAATTGTTGCATAAAAACAAATATACGGATTTTGTTTTTATCCCCTATAAATCTTTGATATTTTCATTATGACAAATGCAGATAATATATATATGTCCCGTTGTATCGAATTAGCAAAATGTGCTATCCAGACAGCCCGTCCCAACCCTATGGTCGGAGCTGTAATTGTGCACCGGGGAAAAATAATCGGAGAAGGTTTTCATCGCCAATGCGGTGAGCCTCATGCCGAAGTGAATGCTATTCATTCCGTAAAAAATAAAGATCTGCTAAAAGAATCGACCATCTACGTTTCGCTGGAACCCTGCTCCCATTACGGGAAGACACCTCCCTGTTCTGAACTGATTGTACGCATGGGAATCCCCAGAGTTGTGATTGGCACAGCCGATCCGTTTCCTCAGGTTTCGGGCCGGGGAATAGCCCGGTTACAGAATGCAGGTATCGATGTTAAAGTCGGAGTTATGGAAAAAGAATGTCTTGAACTGAACAAATATTTCTTTCATTTCCAGAAATATAAAACGCCTTACGTTATTCTGAAATGGGCTCAGAGTGCTGATGGATTTATTGACCATGAACGGGATGAGTCTGTATCTCATGCATTCAGAATATCAAATTCATTGACACAGACAATTGTACATAAGCTACGTGCTGAAGTTCAGGCTATACTCGTAGGCACTGAAACAGCACGAAAGGATAATCCTTCTCTGAATGTCAGATACTGGCATGGTGAAAATCCGCTACGTATTGTACTTGACCGAAATGGCAGACTTGATCCGGGGCTTAATCTATTCGATAATAAAGTAAAGACAATTATTTTCACCGAAAAGCAAGAAACGCTTACCGGACGATATGCTGAGTGCCCGAATATAGAAGTGATTAATTGCAAGTTCGATTCCGGTCTGCTCTCCGGAATACTAACCGAACTGGGAAAAAGATCCATACAATCATTGCTGGTAGAGGGCGGTGCACATCTGCTCCAATCATTTATTGACAATGAGTTATGGCAAGAAGCAACAATCGAAACATCACCGGTTCTTATCCGCAGAGGCGTAAAATCCCCGGAACTGAAAGATTATTTATGGAAATCCTGCAAACTAATTGGTTATAACAAAATTGATAGTTATTTGAGAATAAACAATGAAGATTGACATCAATCTTGAATTAGAGTAGTCAAATCAGATTGTTTTCAAATCTTTTTTGTTTCTTTGCAAGTGATTCTATTTTGAAAAATATACGTGTATGAACTTAGTTATCGATCAGGGTAATACATTTACTAAAATTGCGATATTCGATACCGCCGGGCTTATACACGTGCAGCAATATACTGAGATAAATATCTCTCTTATTCAGCAATATTTGAATGAATACACAATAAAAAGTGGTATATTGGCATCTGTCAAAGATATTGATCAGGAAGTTCTATTATTTTTACACTCAAAGATTCACCACTTCATTGAGATGGATCAAAATACAGAATTACCTTTTACAATTGCTTATAAAACGCCTGAAACATTAGGTCGGGACAGAGTTGCTGCCGTAGCCGGTGTTTTTGAAAACAACAAGGGTAAAAACTGCCTGGTTATAGATGCCGGTACAGCTATTACCTATGATTTTCTGGATGCATCAGGTGTCTATCAGGGCGGGAATATAGCTCCCGGACTGGATATGCGTCTGAAAGCTCTTCATCATTTTACCGGCAAACTCCCTCTTGTTACTCCGGACGGAGACTTGCCATTCCTTGGATATAACACTGATACGGCAATACGGTCGGGAGTTATGCAAGGTATTTTTTATGAGATAAACGGATACATACAAGATCTTCAGCATAAATATCCGGACCTTTTGGTTTTTTTAACCGGGGGATCCATTAAATATTTTGAAGATCGGGTAAAATCATCCATATTTGCAGATAATAACATTGTCCTTAAGGGATTAAACTGTATAATTAAATATAATGCGAAACTATAAAAGAGCACTAGGTCTTGCTTTTGCTTTTCTCTCAGGGATCAGCTTGTTTGCTCAACAGACCACACTTTCACCTTATACCCGCTATGGCTATGGAAATCTTTACGAGAGTTCTTTCGGCCCCAGCAGCGCTATGGGTGGTGTAACATACGGGATACGAACTAAGACTCAGATAAATCCCGGTAACCCTGCGAGTTATTCGATCACAGACTCTACTACTTTTTTATTTGATGTAGGAGTTTTTGTTCAGACTGGTTCATTCTTTCAGGCAAATGAAACCGGAGCCGGATCCCGCGAGCACAAAACAATGGGTAACTTCGAATATGCAGCTATGCAGTTCCCTATAATGAAAAATATGGGTGCCAGTATCGGAATCATGCCTTACTCTTCTGTAGGTTACAGATTCGGTACAAGACAAGATATTGCAGGTGGTGTTGAAAACATCTATGAAGGTACCGGCGGACTTAGCGAAGTATACGGAGGTTTGGCTTACAAGCTATTTGACCGCGTATCACTGGGTGCTAACTTCGGTTATTTATTCGGAAATATCGATCACTCGGGAGGTTCATACTTCTCAAGTTCACAGATCAACAACTCTTATATTACAAAAACACTGAACGTAAAATCATTCAAAGCAGATATTGGTCTTCAGTATATGCAGTCAATTGGGAAAGACCGTTTAGTAGTAGGTGCTGTGTATACACCTAAGATGTCACCTAAAACGAATATAGAGCAATTTAATACGACATTAAACTCTAATGGCAATATAACTGTTGATACTGTGGCTTTAGATCCGAGTCTGAATAAATTTACATTACCTCAGTCTTTTGGTTTTGGTGCATCTTATCAGATCAGAGACAAATGGTTAATTGCAGCAGACTATTCATACCAGGATTGGAAAGATGCAAAATTCTACGGTGAAACAAATCAGCTAAACTGCCGCCAGAAATTTGCAGCAGGGTTAGAGTTTCTTCCGGATATTGAATCCAGAGCATTCTTCAAAAAGATGAAATACCGGTTTGGAGGTTACTACTCTGATTCTTATATCAAAACAAATTCTAATTCAGGAATACATGAATTTGGAATTAGTGCCGGAGTCGGAATCCCTGTTAAATCATATATGATGACAACGGGTTCAATGATTAATTTATCATTTGAGTATATTAATACACGACCAACTGTCGGACGTTTAATTAAAGAAGACTATTTTAGAGTAACATTAAATATGACATTTAATGAACTTTGGTTCTTCAAACGCAAACTAGACTAATAAAACAAACAAATAACAAACTCACACTACGATGAAAAAATTTATACTTGTTGCTGCTGCCCTTGTGTTTGGTTTTAGCAGCATGTCGGCTCAAAAAGGAGTGGACGATGGCTCAAAGTATGGAAAAGGTGAAGACAGTATCCGTTGTATTACGAATATCAGCCTTTATGTTCCGTATGCTAAGAGTCAGAACTATAAAGATGCTTACGAATTCTGGAAAATCGTTTACGATGAATGTCCTGCTTCTTCACGCGACCTTTACCTATACGGTGCGCGTATTATGGGATGGAAAATCGAACACGAAAAAGATGCTGCTAAACAAAAGGAGTATCTTGACAAACTTATGGAAGTATACGACAAACGTATCAAATACTTCGGAGAAGATGCACGCTATCCAAAAGCATGGATTCTTGGTAGAAAAGGTTTGGACTATGTAACTTATGCGGTTCAGGACCCTACAAAAAAACAAGCTTACGAATGGTTGAAAGAGTCTGTTAAAGGCATGAACGAAAAATCAGAGCTTGGTGTAGTTCAATATTTCGCAAATCTTTCTTACTTGTTGTACAAAAGCGACGCTGCTTTCCGCGATCAGTACATTCAGGATTACATGGAAACATCCAAAGTGCTTGAAGCTATGGCTGAAGCAGATCCGAAAGATGCTAAGAAAATCGGTAAAGTAAAAGGAGATATGGACGTGATGTTCGCACAAAGTGGCGCAGCAGACTGTCAGACTCTTCAGAATATCTATGCTGCTAAAGTAGAAGAAAACAAAGAAAATCTTCCTTGGTTACAAGATGCTCTTGCACTTATGCGTAAAGTAAGATGCCAGGAAATCGATGCTTATTTTGCTGCTTCTAACTACGCACACAAAATTGCTCCTACTGCTGAATCTGCTGCAGGTCTTGCTCAGCAGGCGATTAAAGATAAAAACTACAGCGATGCTGCTAAATATCTGGATGAAGCAATCAGCATGGAAAAAGAGAACGAAGCAAAAGGCGACTTCTACTATGCAGCTGCTCAGGTTTTAAATCAACTAAACCAATACAGCAAAGCTCGTCAGTACGCTTTGAACGCAGCTGAACTGAAACCAAACTTTGGTGCACCATATATTTTGATCGCATCAATGTATGCTAAATCAGCTCCTTCTATTTATCCGAACGACCGCGTTCTTCAACAAGTTGTTTATTATGCAGCTGTTGACAAATTAGAAAAAGCTCGTCAGGTTGACCCTGGCGTAGCAGACGATGTAAACAGAATGATCGGATCTTATCGTGCTCATTTCCCTAAAAATGAAGATATCTTCATGCACGGTGATCTTGAAAAAGGCAAACCATTCACTGTAGGTGGCTGGATTGGCGAAAGAACAACAATCAGATAATAGTCTGATTGATTTAATGATCAAATGGAGTAATTGCCGCGTTTGCTTAACCAGGCAATTATCAAATATTTTATCGAATGAAAGTTTCTTATAAAGAGAAAAATAATAAGATACAACCTGTAAGCATAACAGTTACCCTTTTGGTAACTGTTATGCTTCTTTTTGTTTCTGGCTGCACAAAGAAAGACGAAGGAGGTGTAGATCCTGTAAACACATCTCTTGTTCCAACGATGAAAACGAAAGATGTAGAATCCCTTATCTCGGATTCAGGAATAACCCGTTATAAATTCATCACAAAAGAATGGCTCGTATACAGCAAAGCACAATCGCCATACTGGCACTTCCCAAAAGGTATTTATGTTGAAAAATTCGATTCTCTCTTTCATGTGGAAGCTAGTATTGAAGCTGATTCAGCATATTTCTGGGAACAGAAGAAACTATGGGAACTAAAAGGCAATGTACGTGTTAAGAATATACAGGATGAGAAATTCGAAACACAATTGCTGTTCTGGGATCAGAATCTGCAACGGATCTACTCCGACAGCACGATCCGGATTGAACAGCCGGAAAGGATAATTATTGGAAAAGGATTTGAATCCAATGAACAAATGACCCGTTACACCATACGTGAAACTAACGGTATATTTTCTGTAAGGGAAGAAGAGACTGCTTCAGACTCAACCTCTCAACAACAACCAAATGTAGCTAAATAATGAACTCGATAACCGGAATAATTCTCTCTATTGCTTTTTCTGCATTTTTTTCAGGAATGGAGATAGCTTTTGTTTCATCCAACAAATTAAGATTTGAACTTGATAAGAAACAGAAAAGCTTATCTGCTTCAATCCTCTCTTTGTTCTATGACAATTCCGAGAATTTTATCTCAACTCTTCTTGTCGGGAACAATATAGCACTGGTGGTTTATGGTATGATTATGGCAAATATGCTTGAACCATTTATCGCTCAGTTCATACCGAATGAAGCAGCTGTAGTGTTTATTCAGACTATTATTTCAACATTCATCATACTTATTACAGCTGAATTTATTCCTAAAACAGTTTTCCGTATTAATCCGAATTTCTCATTGAAGCTCTTTGCTATGCCACTTCTGCTGATTTACATAGCACTTTATCCGGTGAGTAAAATATCGTCTTTAATCTCAAAACTGATACTTAAACTTCTGCGTGTAAAGGTTCATCCTCGCTCTGAAAAGAAAGTATTTGGAAAGATAGACCTAAACTATTTCATCAAAGAGAGTATTGACGATGCCCTTGACAATTCAGAGATGGATACGGAGGTGAAAATATTCCAGAAAGCACTCGATTTCTCGAATGTCAGATTAAGGGATTGTATGGTTCCGCGAACAGATCTGGTAGCTATTGAGTGGGACAGCGATATTCCTAAATTAATTTCAACATTTTCAGAAAGTGGTTTCTCGAAGCTGCCGATCTATAAAGAAAGTATTGATAATATCATTGGATATCTTCATTCATCTGAAATGTTCAACAGCCCGGAAGACTGGCATACACGGATCAATAAGATGCCATTTGTTCCCGATACAATGGCGGCACATAAGCTTATGAAAGTATTAATGCAACAAAAGAAGAGTATTGCTGTTGTTGTTGATGAACATGGTGGAACTGCCGGTATCGTAACGCTTGAAGATTTACTTGAAGAAATTATCGGCGATATTCAGGATGAACATGATACGGATTCTTTGATTGCCAAACAAATTGAATCGGATGAGTATATTGTTTCGGGCAGATATGAGATAGATAAGATCAACGATCTTTTTTCACTGGATCTTCCTGAATCCGAGGAATACTCAACTATAGCAGGATATATCCTGCATCATTCACAACGATTTCCGGCTGCAAACGAAGTTGTAGAGATACCTCCTTATCAGTTTAAAATCATAAAAGCATCTGACACACGTATAGATTTAGTACGTATCAAGGGAATAGAAGAATAAGAGCAAATAAAAATTTGCTACCTGCAAAACTTATTTTGCTACTTGCAAAATTCAGTTTGCTACTTGCAAATCAACAGAATCAGACCTTCATTTTTTCTCTTAAGAGATTTCAGAAATTCTCTTAAGAGAAAATTAAACATCACTTAAGAGAATTACCTAAAGCTCAGAAGTGATAAAAACTATACACAGAGTTTTGCTGTTTGAATTGCAACCAATTGCAACCGTGCAGACAAAAACAATATAAAAAACTGTATAGCAGCATTTTACAAACTCTTTAAAAGGTGACAATTGAGGTTGCAATTGATGACGATTGGTTGCAATTGAAATAAAAAAAAGAGGAGTAAGCATTTTCGGGATGATCATACTTGTATGAGAAATCTATCCCGGAGATGCTTATTTTTTTATACACATAGTTTTGAGTTTTAAATCGATACAATCAGCACTTTTAGACTAAACAGCTGATAAACAGGTGTATATATGCGCTGATTCACCTCAAATGAATCAGCACTGAGAACTTCAATCAGCACTGAATCACCACAAGTACTCTTTGTGTATACATATAATTAGTAACTATTAGCGACAGGAATGTGCTGATAGTGCTGATTGAAAATCAAACTTTATGTATGATCAGCTTTATTCCCGTATTTGCCTGCCACGAAATACGTATATCTTTGCTATGAAATACGTATTTCTCAGTCACGAAGTACGTATTTCTTTCTATTAAAATACGTATTTCCCGGCACACAAACACGTATTTCGTTGAGCATAAATACGTATTTGTGTATCGTCCTGAATTTAGTGATTATCTCCAGATTCAATTTATTATGCATTGTAAACGAAATCCGTAATTAGTTTCTAAATCTGTCAACCTTTTCAGGGAAAGTAATGGCATGCAAATGCGGATAATTTTTCATACGTATCTCTCTGAGAGTTCATTTAAAAGAACATGCGCGTTCATAAGTATGAAAATATATTTTCATTTAAATGATCTTGTACGTTCATAGGGATGAACGCGCACGTTTATAGGGTTGAAAATTCAGACTATCCTTTCGTTTACAATAAACACTACATGAAGTTTTTGATTTTCATTTGCCATCATTTGCCATACACGCTAAAAACACACATAAATATCTAATTATCAACTCTATATATTATGGCAATTAGTATGGCAATTCATGGCAAATGAATTTGATTTGCCATAGCAATTGCCATACAGTAACTAATTGTTATCTAATCAATTACCTATAAAAACACACTCCAATGGCAATTCATGGCAATTCAAAAAAGAAAAACTCTGTGTATCGTTTTTTAGGATCAGTGCGGCAACATGTAGATACGATTCTCATTGCATTTGTTTTGTTCTTTTACGCTGAAGGTGGTTATTCATAAAAAAACTGACAAAAACAGGAACTTCATCAACCAAATCAATTCGACTGCTCCCCTCTTCCGGTTTGCACAAACTTATTATTTTAAAACAAAAAAAAGGAGTCTCATTTCTGAAACTCCTTTTTTTGAATTGGTGCGGATGAAGGGACTCGAACCCCCACGCCTCTCGGCACTAGATCCTAAGTCTAGCGCGGCTACCAATTACGCCACATCCGCATGACGATTACGGTTACAAAAGTAGTGCTTTTTTTTATATCTGCAAATT
>JBOFKD010000129.1:0-1911 GCA_051657165.1 Bacteroidales bacterium
CCTGATTTAGCTAAAACACAGGCTGAGAAAGCGCTGAATCATCCATTCGGAATGATTGAGGATAATACACAGAATGCAGGATATACAGGTGCTTATATCAATGGTCTGAACGTACTTGCACAAGTGTGGGGAGATACACGTATGAGCGCTGATATGGAAAGTATATTAGTTGGATATGATGATCCTCGCCTGCCTAAATTCTTCTCGGAACATAAAGAAGGAGGTTACAGAGGTATCCGTGTAGGTTCGGAATTTAATCAAAATTCAGGAACGCTTTACTCAGGACTTGGTACATCATTCCCGGCAGGTGCAACTTATCAGACATCTCCGATATTCTTGATGAATGCTGCCGAATCATGGTTCTTAAGAGCCGAAGCAGCACTTAGAGGTTATTCCGGAGCCGGTGATGTGGAGACAGCTTACAATAAGGGAATTGAGCTTTCTATGAAGCAATTCGGTATTGAGGATGATGCTGCGATCACTGCTTATCAGAATTCACAAGCTAAACCTAAAAACTGGACTTCAATGAATCTGGAAATAGCTAAGAGTGTAGATGCTGCTTCGAAGGTAACACCGAAGTTTGCGGATGCAACGGATAGTGAGTCTAAATTGGAGAAAATCATCACTCAGAAATGGATTGCTATGTTCCCCGGCGGATCTTCAGTTGCATGGAGTGAATACAGAAGAACGGGTTATCCGAGACAACTTCCTCCATATATGACCTATTTCCAGCCACAGATAACTGTTGGATATGGTCCGAAAATTGTGAATAACGCACGTAAAGCAGGTATTCCTCAGTCTCAGTACGAAGTAAATGCTGTGTTTGTACAAGAAGCTGTAGATACTTATCTGGGAGGAAAAGACGATATAGGAACTCTCGTATGGTGGGATAAAGACGTTCCTAATATTTAAATACAATATTAATATCTGGGTTATTAAGAGGTAATTAGAAAGGGGATCTGCTTGAGATAAGTAGATCCTCTCTATTAAAAAAGAGATTTAGGCTTGAGGGTTAAATAATTATGCATTTATTTTAAAAGAGGACAGAAAGAGATGTTTTCGAATTATCGGAACATCTCTTTCTTTTTTTATTCTCTATCTTTGCTGAATCTACTCCAGACAAGACATTCAAAAAAATGAATAAACAGATAAACCCGATAACTGAGCTTCAGGAAACATATGATCTTCTGCAATTAGAATATAATTACGAGAAGGAGCAATATGAGGAGCAAACCAGACAATCCAATGTATTGAATAATGTAGAACGAGGTAGCTGTTGGTATCCGATTCAGTTAGGACGAAGCTACCACAACTCGATTAATCAATATATACTTGAAATTGAAAAATTAGATATACGTGAAATTGATCATGATTTTGATCCGGGAAAGCCATTACGCTTCTTTATCAAGGATAAGAATAATAAACCCGTATATCTTGATTTTACAGCACAGGTAAGTTATGTGGATGAAAACAGAATGATGGTTGTTCTGCCACATACTCAGGCTTTGGCTCAATTAAACCAAACAACAGAATTAGGAGTTCAGCTGTATTTTGATGAAACATCCTATAAAACGATGTTTGCTGCTTTGGCTCAGGTAGCTACAGCCAGGGATAATCGCTTAGCCTTCCTGCGGGATGTTCTGTTGGGTAATAAACCTGCATCCTTTCGCGAATCTTTTCCTATACGTTTCCCCTGGTTGAATATCAGTCAGGACGAAGCCGTGAATAAAGTTCTTAATGCGAAAGAAACAGCTATAATTCATGGACCTCCCGGTACAGGTAAAACAACAACGCTGGTCGAAGCTATTTATGAAACCTTACACAGAGAGAGTCAGGTTATGGTTTGTGCTCAAAGTAACACTGCTGTTGACTGGATTTGTGAGAAGCTGGTAGATCGGGGCGTAAATGTCT
>JBOFKD010000130.1:0-34043 GCA_051657165.1 Bacteroidales bacterium
ACGCTGTTTCTGGTTCAAGGCTTTGCCTTGGATCTACTATTCGTCAGGTTGTACCTGACAGCTTTCTGCAAGAAAGCCTCTTTGTGAGCGTAAGAGGTTGTTTTTCAAACAACTGGTGGTTGAAAACCACCGAATATGAAGTACAAGGTACAACCTTGCACCAGAGAGGGGACAACAGCGACGCTGTTTTTCTTTGCCTTCTGCCTTTTAATGCCGTCCTCATGGTCGTCCATGTCCCCATTGTCCTCCACGTCGTCACTGCCTTTTCGGCATTACCTTTTTTAAAATTTGAATTTTATGAAAGATATCTGGATGTATTTGCTGCCTTCGGGCTTTATAGCTTCGCTGCTAACCTGGCTTGTGAACCGGAGGCGGGAGAGGCTGAAGGATATAAAAGAAGAGCACTCGGTTTACCGGGAGCTTTATGAGGATTTGAGAGTATTAATCAAAAAACAAAATGCGGATTATGCGAAATTACGAAATAAGGTGTTCCGGCTTGAAAAGGCTTTTGAGGAGATTAACCGCTGTCCTTACCGCAGGCATTGTCCTTTGCTTCATGGGTTGCCAGTCGATGAAACGGACGGAAACGTCGGAGCGGATGATACAGACCGAACAGCTGCGGCAAGAGGTGATCCTGCTGCCTGAGTCGGAACGGTTGATTGTGGATATTTCGACGCTTGACCGTCTGACTCCTGCAACGGAGTTCGTTACGCCTAAGAGTAACTCGAGTGGTTTGACTGTCAAAAAGCGGGCAGACGGGCTGATCGAGATTGAGAGCCGGAGAGATACGGTGCGGATCAGGGGTGATACGGTTTGCAGCCACGAGTATATGGATCTGGATACCGCAGGGACGGCTGGCGGCCGGCCGTGGAAGGCGTGGATGATGATGTGTGTAGTCTTGCTGCTGATGTGTTTTTTCTACCGTCTAAGAAAGGGATAAGCAAAAAGAGGATTCCTGCCACGAGAGCAGGAATCCTCTTTGGATATATAGTCAGCTGTATATTTAAGTAATATCTATGACTGATCTGTTTACTGACAAACGGCACAGCCTGAGCATTTAGCCAGTTCGCCGCGGAAACGTTTTTCAACCAGGTGTCTCAAACGGTCTTTCAATGAATCGAGACGGATGTTTTCGATCACATCGTTGGTGAAAGCAAACATGAGAAGCATGCGGGCTTCCGGTTGGGAAATACCGCGTGAACGAAGATAGAACAATGCATTTTCGTCCAGCTGCCCTACGGTTGCACCATGCGAACATTTTACATCGTCGGCATAGATTTCAAGCTGAGGCTTGGTGTACATGCGGGCTTCGCGTGTAGCACACAAGTTTTTGTTGGACTGGAATGCGGTTGTTTTCTGAGCATCTTTACGCACAAGAATGCGTCCGGCAAACACACCTTTAGCCGAGTCGTTCAACACGTATTTGAATAACTCATTGCTATGGCAGCGTGGTACGGCATGATCAATGAACGTGTGGTTGTCGATATGCTGTTCCTGATCGGCAATAGCCATTCCGGTAACGTTTGCTTCGGAGTTTTCGCCTGCAAATGTCACGAATACATTGTTGCGTGTTTTGCCATTATGCAAAGTAATACCGTTAAACATGGTATTTGAGTTTGCACCCTGACGAACGAATGTAGACGCTACGCGTGTGGTTTTGATACTGTTTTCCTCCAGTTCGTAGTAATCGAAGACTGCATTATCGCCAACGAAAACTTCGGATACCTGAGTAGCCAGGAAGTTTACATTATCAATCGTATGATCGCAGATGAGCAATTTTGCCTGTGCTCCGTCTTCGATGATAACCAGAATACGGCGGTTAACCATAAAATCGACATCTCCGCGCAGAATGTTTACAAGCTGTACCGGACGTTCGACAATTACGTTTTTAGGTACATACAATACAAAGCCATCCTGTACGAATGATGTATTGAAAGCAACCGAACCGTCGGTCTCATTCTGAGCCAGCTTGTTGTAATATTTCTCAATCAGCTCCGGATGAGATTTTGCAATCTCATTGAGGCTTCCGGCAATCACACCTTCCGGCAACACACTTTTTGCAGATTCTTTCTGATAGAAGCTATCGTTTACTACAAAATAAAGGGCAGTGCTCAGATTCGGGACATCGCAACGAAAGACTTCGTAGGGATTTACCGGAACAGGTAAACGATTAATATTTAATCCAAAGTCAGGCGCGAAATACTCCTGTACGTTTGTATAAAGATATTCTTCGTTTTTCTTTACGGGGAAGCCCAGTTTACAGAAACTGTCAAAGGCTTCTCTCCGCGCTGTATTAAGCAGCTCTGCACAAGGCTTCTCGATGAGAGCCTGATGCTGCTTAAACAGATCAGTATATTGTTGTTCTATTTGTGTCATAGTCTGATACGATTTTGATGCTTACTCGCCCAACTCTTTCTTAATCCAGTCATACCCTTTTTCTTCGAGTTCAAGTGCTAATTCAGGTCCGGCAGATTTCACGATCTGACCTTTGTATAGCACATGTACGAAATCAGGCTGAATGTAATCAAGCAGTCTTTGATAGTGAGTGATCACAATCGTAGCATTATCTGCAGATTTCAGTTTGTTTACACCGCTGGCAACGATACGCAGCGCATCGATATCCAGTCCACTGTCTGTTTCGTCAAGAATAGACAAGCGTGGCTCAAGCATAGCCATCTGGAAGATCTCGTTACGTTTTTTCTCACCACCCGAGAAGCCTTCGTTCACGGAACGGTTAGCCAGTTTGTTGTCCAGCTCAACCACTTCGCGTTTCTCGCGCATCAGTTTCAGGAAGTCAGTAGCCGAGATCGGATCCATACCTTTGTATTTGCGGTGTTCGTTGATAGCGGCACGCATGAAGTTCACCATGCTTACACCCGGAATTTCCACCGGATACTGGAAGCTAAGGAAAAGGCCTTCTCTCGAACGGTCTTCCGGAGAAAGATCCAGCAGATCTTTGCCATAGAACGAAACAGATCCTTCTGTTACGTCAAAAGCAGGATTTCCGGCCAGAACAGAAGATAAGGTACTCTTACCTGCACCATTAGGACCCATAATTGCGTGAACTTCTCCGGGACGAACTGTAAGGTTCAGACCTCTTAATATCTCTTTGCCGTTGATATTGGCATGTAGGTTCTTTATTTCTAACATAACACTTCTTTTTTACGAATGATTACTCTTATCCGACAGATCCCTCAAGACTGATTTGTAAAAGTTTCTGAGCCTCAACGGCAAATTCCATCGGTAATTTATTTACAACTTCTTTTACATAACCGTTTACGATCAGTCCTACTGCATCTTCGGTAGAGATACCACGCTGATTGCAATAGAAGATCTGATCTTCGCTGATTTTTGAAGTTGTTGCTTCGTGCTCCACGATTGCTGTTTCGTTGGCAATCTCCATGTACGGGAATGTGTGAGCACCACATTTATCACCTAATAAAAGGCTGTCACATTGCGAATAGTTACGGGCGCCTTCAGCTTTGGGCGACACTTTCACTAATCCGCGGTAGCTGTTCTGACTCTTACCGGCAGAAATACCTTTCGATACGATTGTACTTTTCGTATTACGTCCGAGGTGAATCATTTTTGTACCTGTATCGGCCTGCTGATAATTGTTGGTTACGGCTACCGAATAGAATTCACCTACGGAGTTATCGCCTGCAAGGATACAGCTCGGATATTTCCAGGTAATCGCAGAACCGGTTTCGACCTGAGTCCATGAGATTTTAGAGCTATCCCCTTTGCAAATACCGCGTTTGGTTACGAAGTTATAGATACCCCCTACTCCGTTTTTGTCGCCCGGATACCAGTTCTGTACAGTAGAGTATTTCACTTCGGCACGATCCATGGCTATGATTTCCACGATTGCGGCGTGAAGCTGATTTTCATCGCGCATAGGAGCCGTACAACCTTCGAGGTAGCTCACGTAGCTTTCATCGTCAGCAACGATAAGCGTACGCTCAAACTGTCCGGTGTTGGCTGCATTGATACGGAAATAGGTAGAAAGTTCCATCGGACATCTAACCCCTTTGGGGATGTAAACGAAAGAACCGTCAGAGAATACAGCCGAGTTCAAAGCCGCAAAGAAGTTATCGCGGTAAGAAACAACCGATCCCATATATTTTTTCACTAAATCCGGGTAGTTATGTACTGCTTCGCTGAACGAACAGAAGATAACGCCCAGTTCAGCCAGCTTTTCTTTGAAAGTTGTCTTTACCGAAACACTATCCATTACGGCATCCACAGCGATTCCTGCGAGTGCCATTTGTTCTTCTAACGGAATACCCAGTTTGTTGAACGTTTTCACAAGCTCCGGATCAACTTCATCCATACTTTTCGGACCTTCTTTTGTTTTAGGTGCCGCATAGTAACTGATGCTCTGATAGTCAATTTCCGGAATATCAAGATGCGCCCATTTCGGGAGCTCTAACGTTTTCCAATATTCGTAAGCTTTGAGGCGGAACTCTAAGAGCCACTCCGGTTCGTTCTTCTTCTGTGAGATCAGGCGAACAACCTCCTCACTCAGACCGACCGGGATAACCTCAGTCTCGATATCGGTAACAAATCCATACTTATAATCGCTGGAGGTTACTTCATCAAGAATATTATTTTTATTATTTTCTTGCATTGCTTTATCAGTATATTACGAATAACAAGTTTGTAATCATTTTAATCTTCAAACAGATTCATGCCGTTTAATAACTTATCCGTATCTATAAATTTAAGCGTAAACAGATTATCCTGAGACAGATATTCTTTTACATAGGGAAAGCATAAAGGCAGAACTTTTTGTATCGGGGAGTAAAGATATGATTTTTTGCGCTTTTCTTCACTCAAAAAGTATCCCTTTTGATCAATGCTTTGATATAAATTAAGAATTATACTTAAAAGTAAAACCCATTTAGACACCGAAAAGATCGCCCCCATGAGTTTATCGGCAGAACCGAGACCAATGGTGTTAATCCCCTTCAATATCAAATGGGCAACAAAATTTACAGCTAAGACTGTTATTAAAAAAGTAATAATAAAGGAGGCAGGACGTAAGAGTTCTGCCGAAAAAAGATCCAGTTGCTGAAGAAAGTTCAGAGTTTTATCAGCCCAGAAATAGGATACACACATACCCGCAATCAGAGCCAGCAATGAAGCTAACTGCCGCACAAAACCTTTGAACAAACCAGATACAAAGGCAATACCAAGTATGATTAGAAAAAATATGTCAATACTATCCATAGCCTTATTACAATATAAGTTGCAAGGCGTATAAGGAGCTAATATCTCCTTATACATCCATGCAACTCTACTTATATGATAGAATATCTATTTTATGGAGACTTCTAAAATTACAGGGTACGTTGAACTTCTACTTCTTCGTATGTTTCAACAATATCACCTACTTTGATGTCGTTGTAGTTTACAAGGTTCAAACCACACTCGTAACCAAAGTTAACCTCTTTCACGTCGTCTTTGAAACGTTTCAATGAAGCCAGTTCTCCGGTGTAAACAACAATACCGTCGCGGATCAGGCGCGCTTTGTTGCCACGTTTAACTTTACCTTCCTTAACCATACATCCGGCAACAGTACCCACTTTCGTGATTTTGAATACTTCGCGGATTTCGATAGTAGCGGTAATTTCTTCTTTGATTTCCGGAGACAACATACCAGACATCGCATCTTTCAACTCTTCGATAGCAGTATAGATGATAGAGTACATACGGATATCTACTCCCTCTTTCTCTGCCAGACGGCGAGCCGACACTGAAGGACGAACCTGGAAACCTACGATAATCGCATTCGAAGCTGCTGCCAGAACAACGTCTGAGTCAGAGATCTGACCAACGGCTTTGTGAATAACGTTGATCTGAATTTCTTCAGTCGAAAGTTTGATCAATGAGTCAGACAGTGCCTCAACAGAACCATCCACGTCACCTTTCACGATTACGTTCAATTCCTGGAAGTTACCGATAGCAATACGACGACCGATATCTTCAAGAGTAAGAAGTTTCTGAGTACGAAGTCCTTGCTCACGCTGTAACTGCTCACGTTTGTTAGAAATCTCACGAGCTTCCTGTTCAGTTTCCATAACGTTGAATGCATCACCCGCCTGAGGAGCACCATTCAAGCCCAGAATCAATACCGGTTCAGAAGGACCCGCCTCTTTCACGCGTTGTCCGCGTTCGTTGAACATCGCTTTCACACGTCCGTGGTTTGTACCAGCCAATACCACATCACCGATTCTCAATGTACCGCTTTGAACAAGGATAGTAGCTACATAACCACGACCTTTATCCAGAGAAGATTCAATAATAGAACCAACAGCACGTTTGTTAGGATTCGCTTTCAGATCAAGCATTTCAGCTTCCAGCAATACTTTCTCCATAAGGTCTTCGATACCGATACCTTTTTTAGCAGAGATTTCCTGTGACTGGTATTTACCACCCCATTCTTCAACCAGGTAGTTCATAGCAGATAATGCTTCACGAATTTTGTCCGGATTAGCTCCCGGTTTATCAATTTTATTAATTGCAAATACGATTGGTACACCTGCAGCAGAAGCGTGGTTGATTGCTTCAATTGTCTGAGGCATGACGCTATCATCAGCAGCTACGATAATGATGGCGATATCCGTAACCTGAGCACCACGTGCACGCATCGCCGTAAAGGCTTCGTGACCCGGAGTATCAAGGAATGTGATCATACGACCGTCTTCCATTGTAACGTGATATGCACCGATGTGCTGAGTGATACCCCCTGCTTCACCTGCAATTACGTTTGCACTACGGATGTAGTCCAAAAGGGATGTTTTACCGTGGTCAACGTGTCCCATTACCGTAACGATCGGCGGACGAGAAATCATATCCTCTTCTTTGTCTTCTTCTACAGAGATTGCTTCAACAACTTCGGCACTTACGTACTCAGTTGTATAGCCAAATTCTTCAGCAACGATATTGATAGTTTCAGCATCCAGACGCTGGTTGATAGAAACCATCATACCTAAGCTCATACATGTACTGATTACCTGAATTACAGGTACGTTCATCATGTTAGCCAGGTCATTCGCCGTAACGAATTCAGTAATTTTCAACACTTTGCTTTCAGCTTCTTCCTGCTCTAAGCGCTCTTGCTGACGATCCTGAATAGCCTGACGTTTCTCTTTACGGAATTTCGCACCTTTGTTAGAAGGTTTAGCCGTAAGACGAGCCAGAGTTTCTTTAATCTGCTTTTGAACATCCTCATCGCTTACCTCTGATCTAAGCACAGGCTTTTTAAGAGGTTTGCGTGCATGTCTGTCTTTATGCTGATTATTGTTGTTGTTATTGTTGTTAGCATTAGCTCCGCCTGCTTTAGGGGCAGCCTTATTAACATCAATTTTCTCTTTATCAATACGCTTACGTTTTTTCTTTTCAGCATCATTGCTTTCTTTCCCGTCTTTGTCTCTTAATTTAAGAACCGGACGGTCACCTGTCGGTTTACCCGGTGCATGATTAGGCTTGCGCTTATCTTCACGCTCCTTTTTCTTTTCCTCTTTGCTTTTTTTCTGAGGACGTGTTCTGTCATTAATTGATGACAAATCAATGAAACCAACTTGCTTGATTTGCTGTTCTACTTTGGGAGCGTTAATACGGAATACATTACCGCTTTCTTCTTCCGTATTATTCACCTCGATGTTTGCCTTTTGTTCTTCTTTCACGCTTTCTGATTTGACTTCTATAGTTTCAGTTTCAGCCTTGGTTGCATTTGTTTTTACCGATTTAGGTGCTTCTTCAGCAAGTTGTGCGGCTTTTGGTGTTTTACTCACCACCTCTTTTTTTGCAACCTTCTCAGGCTTCTGCATTTTTTTGTTTATATCTTCCAAGTTTATTCTTCCTACCTCTTTAATTTTCGGACGTATATCTTCGGCAACTTCAGTTATGATTACAGATGATTCCGGTTCTTCAATTGAGACAGAAGCTTTATTTTTGTCTTTACTGTGACGTTCCTGACTGATACGCTCAGACTCTTCCTTCATATTTTTATCTGTGCTAAATTCTTTCTTTAGCAGTTCATACTCTGTTTCGCCAATACGAGCATTCGGATTAGCTTCCACCTGATAGCCCTTTTGCTGAAGGAACTCAACAGCTGTTGAAATCCCTACGTTCAGTTCCCGAACTATTTTGTTTAACTTTATATTTGACATATTAAGTAATCCTTTCTTTTTTTATTACGAATTACACAACCTTATCGGGGGTTGCTACCCATTATTAAATAGAATACTCAGGAGAGTGTGCCGGTATTAGTCTTCGAATTCAGTTTTCAATACAGAAATAACTTCATCAACAGTATTCTCCTCCAAATCGGCTTTCTCTACCAAAATTTCTTTCGGAGTATTCAAAACCGACTTCGCTGTAGCACAACCGATGCTTTTCAGAGCTTCGATTACCCAGCCTTCTATTTCATCTGAGAATTCATCTAAGTAAATATCTTCATCCTCTTCCTGGATATCGCGATAAACATCGATCTGATATTCAGTCAGCATTGATGCTAGTTTGATGTTCATACCACCAATACCGATAGCAAGAGAAACCTCTTCAGGCTTCATAAATACCTCAGCTTTGTGCGCTTCTTCGTTCAGACGAATTGAAGAGATTTTAGCCGGGCTCAATGCACGGGTGATATATAAGCTTACGTTAGATGTATAATTAATTACATCGATATTCTCGTTATGCAGTTCGCGAACGATCCCGTGAATACGAGCACCTTTCACACCTACACACGCACCTACCGGATCAATACGCTCATCACGTGATTCAACCGATACTTTCGCACGTTTACCAGGAATACGGGCAATTTTCTTAATAGTAATAATCCCTTCCTGAATTTCAGGAACCTCTAGTTCGAACAAACGTTGAAGGAACAATGGAGAAGTTCTTGAAACAATGATTTTAGGATTATTGTTACGATTATCAACACGAGCAACTACCGCACGAACGTTATCGCCTTTACGATAAAAATCTTCCGGGATTTGTTCTGCTTTAGGCAACAATAGTTCGTTACCCTCATCATCAATCAGAAGAACTTCTTTCGCCCAGATCTGGTAAACTTCACCATAAACAATCTGACCGATTTTCTCTTTATATGTGTTATACAAAGTATCTTTCTGAAGTTCCAGTACTTTAGAAGCAAGAGTTTGACGCAGATTCAAAATGGCACGACGACCAAAGCTTGCAAAGATCACCTCATCCGTAACGTCTTCACCTACTTCTGCAGCAGCATCAATTTTACGGGCATCAGACAAAGAAACCTCCATACTCGGATTAGTAACCTGACCATCTTCTACCACTGTTCTGTTTCTCCAGATCTCGAAATCCCCTTTATCCGGATTTACAATCACATCATAATTTTCATCAGTGCCAAACATTTTGGCGATAACATTACGGAATGATTCTTCAAGTACACTGATCAGAGTGCTTCTGTCAATGCTTTTCAAATCTTTAAATTCCGAAAGTGCATCAATCATGCTTATTACTTCCTCTTTCTTTGCCATAGCTTTTATTTGAATCTGATTTGATATTTGCAATATTTTACATCGTCGTAACTATAGGTAGTATCCTCTTCTACGTCGCGTTTACGTTTTTCTCCTTCTAATTTCACCCGTTTCGTTGTAGTAACCGTGAAATTATCATCATTCGCATCTTTAAGTACCGCAGTAAATTTACGACCGTCTTTTGTCAAAACTTCTACTTCGTTACCGATATTTTTCTGATATTGGCGAAGGATTTTAAATGGAGATGTCACACCGGCAGAGCCGACTTCAAGTTCATAATCTTCGACCTCTCTGTCTAAGTGTTCCTCGATAAAACGATTTACGCGAATACACTCATCCAGATCCATTCCTTCATCATTGTCCAGTTCGACAATAATCTGATTACCGGGACGAACAATTACGTCCACGATATAACTTTCAGAGTCAGCCAGAGCTTGCTCCACTAATTGATAAACTGTATCTTTTACTATCATAGTAGTTTTTTATTTTTCTACGCTATGCGAATGCAATAAAAGAAAAGAGGAAGACTCCTGTCCCCCTCTTACTCCTTTTTCCGCTGCAAATATACTTAATCCTTTATTAATGTGCAAAGAACAAATATTTTATTTTGACATCTACCGCTTTTCAGACATCAAAATAAGCATAAATTAACATTATAAATGCAGATTTAACCATGCTCGCACACATTACTATTTCGCTAAGTCAAAAGAAAGAGAGAAACGTAACCTCTCAATACAATAAACAAAACTGAAAAAAATTAGTTTTATGTTTGCCCCGAAATGATATATTTAAGCGATTGCTTCTTCTTTTACACGAATAACAATATTAGCAATAATAGCAGTCAATCCTCCGGTTGTAATCCCCGAAGAGAAGATTCCTTTGATTGCTTCGGGAGCATTGTTTAAGATATCCGGCATCAGTTCGACACCCAAACCCAGAGATAAACTTACGGCAAGTACCAAGGTAGCCTTACGGTCAATCTGCTGAGAAGCAATGATACGGACTCCGGCTGCGGCAACAGTACCGAACATCAGCAAGGTAGCGCCTCCCAGCACAGGCTCAGGCATCAGGGAAAACACAACTCCTACTACCGGAAAAAGGCCCAGTATAATCAGCATCCCGGCAATATAGTAACCTACATAGCGGCTGGCTACACCTGTCAGCTGGATAATTCCGTTATTCTGAGCAAAGATCGAGTTCGGGAATGAGTTAAGTACACCTGCCAGTAAGGAGTTGACACCATCAGCCAGTACACCACCTGAGACACGTTTCAGATATTTCTCTCCTTCCAGAGGTTCTCCGGAAATCATTGAGTTTGCAGTGATATCACCGATTGCCTCGATAGAGGTAATCACATAGACCAGCCCAATGGCAATAAAAGAGGAGATATTAAAATCCAGACCATATTTAAACGGCATCGGAATATGGAAACCACCCGTCACTCCGGATAAAGCTGACATATCAACCATTCCCAGTACAAACGCAAGTGCATATCCTACGGCCAGTCCGAGCACAATGGAACTCATGCGCAGGTATTTGTTTTTACTACGGTTAAACAGAAGTACGCACACCAGTACGAGTGCTGATACACCCAGATTTTCCAAAGAAGCGAACGTTCCGTTCTCCATAGCCTTGAAGCCTCCTCCGCAAGCTATAATGCCTACTTTGATAAGACTTAACCCGATTAGCATTACTACAATTCCGGATACGAGCGGAGTGATGATATTGCGCAGGTACTTAAAACAGCGGCTTACGATCATTTCCATCGGTGAGGCAGCCATACAACATCCGAAGATGAGCGGAAGCCCACCTGAAAGCCCGGCTGTAATAATCGGTCCGATAAATGAGAAACTCGTACCCTGGATACAAAGCAGACCTGCACCTACTCCACCTACACGCTTACACTGTATAAAAGTAGAAATACCGGAAACGAATAATGCCATGGATACCAGAAAGCTGGTTGTATCGAGATCCAGCTTAAGAGCTCCTGCGATAATCAGCGGCGGAGTAATAATTGCAACAAAAATGGCCAGTAAGTGCTGAAGTGCAGCAAAGAATGCATCCTTAAACGGCGGACGTTCATTTAGTCCGTAAACAAGATCCGTCTGGGCAATCGGTTCAACTCCATGTTTCATTGCATCGTTCAATGTTTCTTCTACAGTGTTCATTTGAAAATTTGATTATTGAATTTGAATTATAAGCATAAAAAAAAGCGAAACAAAGTACACACGAGGGCACCATGTTCCGCTATATATTCTGACGCAATTTTTCAGCGCACACGCAGACTAAGTAAAAACAAGCCGGGCCTGTCTTCCTTTTTCGATACGGGTGATAATAATGCTGAAAATCCATTTTTTTGATCTCAAATAAATTTTCGTACAAAGATACGATGTTTTCACTATTAGCCCCAATCCGTAAGTCTATATTGATTCAGAAAAAACACAAAAAATTGTTCTCTGACAACCTCACAAGATACACAAATATAAAAAAAGACAGACTACCGGCATGAAGTATGCTGATAGTCTGTCCAATATTATATCCTTATTATATTATAAGGATGGTATATTAAGTATCGGATCTGTTATTTCAAAAGTACCCAGAGAGTCTGTCCACTGACAATTGACCATTGACATTTGATCGCCTTTCAGACGAGCTACACAAAACGAAGCTTTACCTGACTGATCCGGCCAGGCATTGTTCACCTGATAAATTTTGATTCCTCTGTGTTCCTGTACAGATGACTCATGCGTATGACCCACAAACATTGCTTTTACGTTATAGGGCTCAAGTATATCAAACAATTGCTTACGTGTTTCTGACGGCCACCATTCAATGGCCCAGTCATCAAATCCATAGTGCTGAACAACGACAACCGGTTTTCCGTCTGAAGCATTTTTCTGAAGATTATCCTTAAGCCATTCCAGACTACTCAGGCAATATGTTGTATCGCCTCCAAAGGTCTGAAGATTCAGAAAATGAACTCCTTTATCTGTCCATGAATAATTACGGCTGGATGGATGATAAGACAATATCTCATTTCTCGTAAGACGCGTATAGATAACTGAGTCCATTAGTCTGACAGCATTCTCTCTTGCCTGCATATTAAGCACTGAATCTTTGGAAAAGGGATTTATATCATGATTTCCGTAGCCGGGATAACATATATAATTCAATGATCTGTCTCCCCCGTCTGCCAGATAACGTGCTTTAAAAAGGTCTATTATTTCGGGCAGAGGTTTATCAAAAATATCACCGGCTATAATAACAGATGAAAGCGCTTTTAATGTATCGCCCGTAAAATAAGTCTGAGACGGCCATACAAAATTATTCTCCAGCCTGTTCATAGCTACTACATGACAGAACTGATCACTCTCAGGAAGATGATCAAAATGAAGATCAGCAGCCACAACAAATGTAACATCTGTATTACTATCAGTCTGCGCTTTATGCACACTATTACAGGATACGAAAGATACGGCACAAGCCGCCCACAAGAAAAATTTCAATTTCATTTTAAAGATTGATTATTTAGCATATTGCTCTTTTAAAAGCTCAGGATATTCATTGTTTATTTTCAATATAAACTCCCCGAACAGAGTATTCACCCATGCAAACCATTTACGTGTAAAGTTCTTCGGATCATCTTTGTGGAATGATTCATGCATAAAACCTGTATCTCCGTCTGTATTTACCAGTTGAGTCAGACACTCACGCATTTCTTCTTTATCCGTTGATGTAAGCCCTTTCATAATTATACTCATTGGCCATACATAATTGATTCCGATATGGGGACCTCCGACACCTTCACCGGCAGTCCCTGAGAAGAAATACGGATTAGCCTTACTCCAGATAAAACGGCGCGTATTTCTGTAAACCGGATCATTCGGTTTGCAATACCCGAGATACGGAGCTGAAAGCAAGCTTGGAATATTAGCATCATCCATCAGATTGCGTCCGCCAAAACCATCTACCTCAAAAGCATAGATAGCTCCAAATTCAGGATGTGTAATCACGGCATGCTTACGAATTGCCTTTTCAACCTCTTTAGCCAGTTTAGCGGCCGGAGCTTTGAGTTCTTTAGCTTTGCCTGTGGCATCAATAATCTCAATTAATTGTTTCATTGATACGACTGCAAACATATTAGAAGGAATAAGGAATCCAAACATCGTTGCATCATCCGACGGACGGAAAGCAGAGAAAATCATTCCTACAGGATTGACAGGACTACCCCAACCTTTATTTAATAAGGTATCCCCCTGATTCTCCGTTTCACGCATAAAAGAATAAGGTCCTAAACCATCCTTACGCTGCTGCTCCTGAAAGGTCTGAATAACAAGCGTCATCGCCTTTTCCCAGGTTGCATCAAAAACAGACGTATCGCCCGTTTCTTTCCAGTAGTGATACGAAAGACGAATCGGGTAGCACAAGGAATCTATTTCCCATTTGCGCTCATGAAGCTCTTTCTTCATATCCGTCATATCAGTCTCCCAGTAGCTGCCTGTAGGTCCATCGTTAAATGCATTTGCATACGGATCAAAGATAATACATTCGAACTGACGATTAAGCAATCCTTTAATCATTTGCTGCAAACCGGCATCTGTTTTCATCAAAGGAAGGTAAGGCCATACCTGAGCTGAAGAGTCACGCAACCACATTGCATCAATATCGCCCGTAATTACGAAAGTATTCGGACGACCATTCTCCAGCTTGTATTTAACGGTTGTATCCAGTGTATTCGGGAAACAGTTCTCAAACATCCAGTTTAGTTTCGGATCTTTGATCACCTGTTTCATTTCTGCTATTTTTTTCTCTACGGCAACTGACGAGAATCCTCTGTTTGCCAGTTCAGGACGTAAAGATTTATAATCCATATTTTGATTCATCTGCGCAATGATACTTTTAGGAGAAAACATTAACCCGCCTAATGCCAGCGCTCCGCTTTTCAAAAAGTTTCTTCTTGTTGTCATTGTGTTCTGTTGTTTAATTAATTAAAACTGATAGGTCTGTTTTCCCTCTTTTACTTCGAATCGTTTCTCTTTCCCGTTGCATTTAGCAATCAGCGTAAACGGCACATTCGAATCCACAGTTAACTGAGGTAATGAATTCCCGGATCTTTCTGAAGCCAGGAATGATATATTCCCCTGAGGTCCGAACGGATAGCGCTTAACACCATGCTGCTCTTTCTGACGAATATCCCAGACGATTTCCTTTCTGGCAAAATCCGGATATAATCCTATGATATTTTCAAGTAATACAGCAATCGGCGGAAGACCTGTCCAACCGATGAAGTCCGGACGTGCCATGAAACCGGGCTCTGTACGTTCAGGTGAATAATATTCCCAGAATGTACCTGTATTCTTATAGACTTCAAATACATTATTATAATGATTCATTGCAATCTCATAAGCCAGTTCCGGATGACCTGAGGTTCTGAGTCCCTGCAAAATCATATAGTTAGTCGGACACCATACGCCTCCCTGCCAGTATCGTCCATTATCCTTATACTTAGGATGATCTGCCGAAAGAGACGGAACCCGGTGTGTACGCTTAAATTCTTTTTCATTATCAAGATGCGCTATCATCTTTTTCTCCTGTTCCCTGGTCAGAAGTCCGGGTATTAATAAAGCCCAGTACGCCCCGACACCTTTCGTATCACACAGAGATCCGTCAGCATAGCGATCATGAAGGAATCCGTTTTCGTCACTCCACATATGCTTGCGGACATAGTCTGTCAGATGACGCACCTCGTCTTCAAACTCTTCAATCTCCTGCCAGCGCTCCAGATACAACCCGACTTCGAGTAATACATTCGCTGCTAATATCTGTTGCAGGCAAGTATCAAGCCATACCATATGACCATGACTATAAATCATATTATACTGAGGTTTCACTCGTGGCATATTATCCATTCCTGTACCCCATCCGCTTGACCAGTAGGTTCCATCCTGCCAGGTACGGTTTAACTTCCACCATTTATAATATGCACATAAAACCGGAAAGATCTGATTCAGACGATCCTGATCTCCCAGATGCTTATAATAAACCATCTCACTCCATGGCAACAGGTTAGGGCCTGTACTTACAGGATCGTACCGCTCAAAACAATCAAATCCGTCAGATTTAATTTCGCGACAGATGAATCCATCCGGATGCTGTTTGGCATAAAAATTATCCAATGTACGCTGAAAAGGGAAGAAACGGGATCCGTAACGTGCAAACATTGTGATGAAAGCTGAATCCCACATAAAAATATTCCCATTGTAAGCCGTATCTATATAACTGGATACAAAGCCCGATCCCTCCTGTGGTGCTTTAATATTACCAATACCGATCTGCCATGCTTTCCAGTACATTTCTATTTCCTGATCATGACCTTTCCAGATCGGCTCAGGCAGTATATTCTTTGCTTCATCAAAGCTTTTCGGATCAATAGTTTCAGGTTTTGCTACCCGATACTCATTTTCGGTTACGAGAGATTCCTTATTATAAGTATTCTTATATGGTAATTTATAGATTATCTTTTCTTCTGTCTGATTCTGCGCTTTTAATATAGAAGAAGGAATAGCTGTCGCACCGACAGCCAGCATCCCTTTCTTTATAAAGTTTCTTCTTGAGCTCATACTTTTCTTGATTTTAGGTTATTCTACAACAATTTCATCCAAAGCTATCTCAGGTTTATTATTCCCCAGTAAATTCCCCCTGAATGCATTTCGCATCGTCAGCAAGATACGAATTGTTTTATAATTATCAGCATTAAAAGTGAGGTCCAGCGGATAAATTTCGCGATTTAAAGTATACTCTGTATCTACTAAATCTTTACCGGCTATCTGTGTGAAAGATACACCATCTTTACTGGCTGATAATATAACCTGAGCCGGCAGATAAATATCATTCAACGGGCTATTAAGAAAGCGCAGAGCTACTTTTGATATATTTGCCGGATTATCCCATTTTAATTCTATCTCCGTAGAGTCCTGAATGAATCCGACAAACTCACCAAGCGTTTTTGTATAACCTAGAATACCATCTGTCAGCTGAGTATTTCCATTTCTTTCAGCCCATTCATATACGGGCGTTGTTGTATATTTCAATCCGGTTGCTTTATGGATTGTCAGATTTTTCTGTTTCACTGAACCGGCAGCTTCTCCGTCCTTAAATACCAGAGCCTTAATGGTTGCTGAAGAGCCCGGACGTAATGGTTTCGTATATACGGGACTTGTTTTTGTAGGTTCTGAGCCATCAATAGTATAATGAATTTTCGCATCCGGAAGATAAGTATGCATTGCCAGTGCGATTCCATCATTATCTGTATTTACTGTAAAATTCACATCATAGAAGTTACGGCAGGCATTGAGACCTCTTTTTTCCATTCGGGGAAACTCTCTTTCAAGTCGTTTACAGAATGATCCGAAATCTTTATTTTCCGGATTAGTCCATAGAACTTCCGAAAAAGCTACCAGGCGCGGGAATGCCATATATTCCATATCTGTCGTGTCGGGAATATACTCAGTCCACATATTTGCCTGAGCTCCTATAATGTATTTTTTTTCTTCATCACTCAATTCTTTCGGTAGTGGATCATACGAATATGCTTTTTCCAGAGAAACGAATCCTCCGATTGATAATGGTGCATACTCAGGATCTTCCTGATAAAAATCAAAATAACAATATTCGCCGGGAGACATGATAACATTATGCTTCATCTTAGCAGCTTCAATCCCTCCTTTTTCACCACGCCACGACATAACAGTAGCATTGGGCGCAAGACCTCCTTCAAGAATTTCATCCCAACCAATAATATCACGTCCTTTTGAATTGAGATATTTCTCCATTCTTGTGATAAAATAACTCTGCAATTCATGCTCATCCTTTAATCCAAGATCTTTAATCCGCTTCTGACAATGAGGACATTTCGCCCATGCCTTTTTAGGACATTCATCTCCTCCGATATGTATATACTTACTTGGGAATAATTCAATAACCTCGTCCAGTACATTTTGTAAGAATTCAAAGGTTTGCTCCTGCGGACAATAAACCTGATCAAAAACATCCCAACGCCCCTGTACATAATACTCTGATTCGAGTCCACATGACAATTGAGGATAAGTAGCAAGAGCTGCTGAAGCATGTCCGGGCATCTCTATTTCAGGGATAACCTCTATAAAGCGGTCGGATGCATACTTTACAATTTCACGAATATCATCTTGAGTAAAAAATCCTCCATGAGGAACAGAATCATAGACAAAAGGATAAGAATGATCTGAATGCCCGATCTGTGAATGAGGACGTTTTGATCCGGTTTGTGTTAATTCAGGATAACGTTTAATTTCAAGTCTCCATCCCTGATCTTCAGTAAGATGAAGATGCAGTCGGTTCATTTTATAATATGCAAGCTGATCAATATATTTCAGTACAAACTCTTTTGGCATAAAATAGCGTCCCACATCCAGCATTGATCCCCGGTATGAAAAGCGTGGCTCATCTGTAATCGTAACGCACGGAATGAGCCATTGAGACTGAGTATCTGAATTTTCACCTGCAAAATTATCAGGAAACAACTGAGTCAATGTCTGGATAGCATAATAAAATCCCGAAGCATCTGATGCCTGAATCTTGATATGATCATTGGAGACATCTAATTTATAGGATTCTTTTTTTCGCGTTGAGTCAATCTGAAACCAGACAGAAGGAGCTGTCTGCTTTTTATTTGATACTTTCTGAATTTCAAAATCAGAATTTTGATTAATCTGAGTGATAAATTTCTCTGCAACAAGAGAGGATAATGAATCAAGTCCTTCATTAATGAAGACTACTTTATCATTGATTTTAAAATTCCCTGCACGGGGCATCAGAGATTGAGGCGCAGGAATAATTGTATAGTCATTCGTCTTATCCTGACAACTGCTTGCCCCTAATAACGAACTAAAAATAAATAGAGATAGAATAAATTTTTTCATTAAACAGAGTCGTTTTTTCATTGTTAGAACAGGAAAGCCCTCTTAAAAAAGAGAGCTTTCACTAGTTTGGTGTTTCTTTTAAGGAATGCAGTATTTAGAATATATGATTTTAAAATTCTACAACAGACAATACAGGAGCATGATCTGAAACATGTTTAGCTGATTCCGGATTAAAGATCACAGACTGAACATCGACTTTCGCTCCTTCTGATACGAAGATATAATCAATTAATGAACGCTTATTATAATCCAATTTTCCAAAATCATGGAAACTCCATGCCGGTCCGTCAACTTCTGCTGCAATCGTGCGAGAGTCCATTAAATGAATCTCTTTTTCCGGTTTCTGCAACTCGGCAATAGCTGGATTTGTCGGTTTTATATTAAAATCACCTGTCAGCAAAACACAATCGGCATTACCTTTTAGTTCTTTAATTTTACGTTTGATAAGCTTTGCACTTTCTGTCTGTGCCTTTTTACCAACATGATCAAAATGAGTATTGATAAAGAATATCTCTTTACCTGTACGGTTATCTTTTAGCAGCGCCCATGTTGCGATACGTTCACAAGCAGCATCCCAGCCTTTCTTTCCTATAGCCTGAGGATTTTTGGATAACCAGAAATTTCCTGAGTTCAATTCTGTAAAACGATCCTTTTTATAGAATATCGCACTGTATTCACCTTCTGTCTTTCCATCAATACGTCCTACACCAACCTTATTGTATCCAGCCAGTTCGTTCTGCAGAAATTCAACCTGATTATTCAATAGTTCCTGAGTACCTAAAAGATCTACCTGATAATTACGGATAAGATTGGCCACATCATATTTACGGTTATCCCATTTATCTGCACCATCACCCTGATTATCATAACGCATATTGAAAGACATTGCATTCAGCTTCGTTGTCGGATAAGTCGTTTCGGCAATTACCTTACCGCTTCTTAACATCACTTTCGTATCAAAGCTTCTCAAACCTTCTTTCAACGTAATAATACGTGCACCGTTTTCCGTATCAGTATATGTATTTTTACTACCTGTAAAACGACCATAAACCATCGCTATACCATTCATATCAGCCAGATAGTCATTATTATGATCATGTCCGCAGAAAGTTCCGATTACATCACCATTAATTCTCATAGCTGAATATAATCCCGTATTGATTGCAGCCGGACATTCATCTTCAAGACGTTCACCCACCGGGCTTACCTTCTTACTATTAAAAGCTGTCACATATTCCGGAAGAGGAATATGAAAGAATGCCAGTGCCGGAAGAGGTTCGCCTCCATTCTCTTTCGTTAAAGACTTGCTCAACTCATTATAAGCAGCAATCTGCTCAGGCTTAATCCATCCGTAACCATCAATCCCATTGATAGTGCTGTAAGAGTTACTATCAAATAAATATAAGGCTGCTTTCGTCTGATCTGAGTCACTAGCCTTTACACGTATAGCACCATCATACTGAGTTTCACTCCCGATTTCCGAGTTCAGACAACCTTTGAATGTACGTATATATTTCATCAGATCTTTTCGCGAAACACCTGATTCATCATCATGATTTCCAAACGTCACAGCAAAAGGAATATTTCTTTCTGTAATCGGAGTTAAAACCTCTTTCCAGCCTTGTTCTACCGGCGCTCCGGTTACAATATCTCCGGTAAGAATTACAACTTCCGGTTTTTCTTTATCCAATGTCTGATTAATAACCTGAAGAGACAGAGCCGAGTTATCCGGATTCGTCACTTTATAATGGACATCTGTAAACTGCACAATTTTACATTCACCATTTTTGTTGAACTTAATTGATTGCGCATGAAGAGAAAAAGCAATCAGAGTCAACAATGAAAAAAAGATCTTTCTCATGAGATTTAATTTTAAGAAAGAAAAGAGGGATAAACAGAGTTATACCCTCTTTTCGGATGTTCTGTTACAACTTAAGCAATTTTTTAATCTTATCGAAAATAGCTGTATTTTCAAAAATACCGGTAAACTGATCAGCCATAGGACCATAAGCATAAACCGGAACCATCACACCACTATGACCTCCTGTAGAGAATTTTCCTACAATCGTATTTGTATTTTTATCCCCATTTACAAGAGTAAGTCCTCCTGTTTCGTGATCTGCTGTAACGATTACCAGAGTTTCACCGTCTTTTTCAGCCCATTGAAGAACGCGACCGATTGTGCGGTCAAAATCATGTACCTCCTGCATCAAAAGATCCAGATCATTAAAGTGTCCATAATCATCAAGCTGAGAACCTTCAATCATCATGAAGAAGCCTTTTTTATTTTTGCTTAGCATATCTATTGCTTTCATAGATGCATCGCCTAAAATATCACCTCGCTCCTTTGGTTTTTGCAAGTCTAATGTATCTACCAGTGCAAAAACCTTTCCATCTTTAACTTTTGCTAATTCATCCCACGAATAAGGAGTCTGATATCCCTTAGTCTGTAACTCATTCACCAGATTTCTTTTATCCGAACGTTCTGTAAAATGCTTACGACCTCCTCCGAAAACGAAATCGACGCCGCAATTCAGATAATCAGCTGCAATACTTTCAGCAGCATCTCTGTCTGCATTGTTTGCACAAAAAGCTGCCGGAGTAGCATCGTTCAAACGACATGTAACAACAATTCCTGTTGCCAGACCTTTATCCTGAGCAAAATCAGTCAAAGATGGTAAAGCATTTCCGTTTACATCTACACCTACTGAGTGGTAATTGGTTTTCTGTCCCGTTGCCATTGCTGTACCGGATGCTCCGGAATCAGTAATAAGCTTGTTTGCACAATATGTTTTTGACAATCCTACAACAGGACAATTTTCAAGATTCAACTTCCCGCCATTCGCAGACCAGGCTGAATACTGATGCATCAAACTCATTCCATCGCCAATCATCAGAATGACGTTCTTCACCTTCTTACCCTTCACCGGTTTTACAACCACCGTTTCATAAGGGTTTTCCATCACATAAGTCTGCTCTTTATCTCTTCTGCTCTGAGCGGATGCTGACATAATAGTCAGCATCGCTAAACCTACAACCCAATTTTTTCTCATTTTCTCTTATTGTTTATCTAACAAATAATTGATTTACCGGAAATTCTTCCTGTTTCCCTGTTTGTGGATTTCTCCATCCCCAGCTAAGATGATCACCTTCATAATCTTCAAAATAGTAAAGCGTAACCGGATGGTATCCTTTTTTCAATGCCACTCTGCCTGTTGCAATAATTGCGGCATGTGACATATCATTATCAACAACTTTCTTGTTTCCTACATACAGCACACTTCCATCATCTGATTTAGTATAAAACTCATATACAGCATCCTGAGGCACATAGATATATGCTTTAAATATAAATCCGAAATGATCTTCAATAACCTTTTTACTTAAGTCTATTTTCGCAACTTTACCTTCTGAAATCTTTTTCGCTTTATCCAGATCTTTTGTCATCTGAAAATTACCTTCATAATAGGTATAAGACGCTCCGTTTTCAGTTGGATTCACACTTACAGCTGGCTGGAAGTCTGCTTTTGTTGCGTTTACTGTCAGCGTTTTGCTTGGCTGCATTCCATTTGCATAAGCTTTTGCTTTAACTGTCAGACTTTTATTAATAGTTACCGGAGATTCATAGCGTAATGATTGCTCTGTTGGTTCACTACCATCTAATGTATAATAGATTGCAGCCTCCGGAGTTACTGATTTAATTTCAAATGTAACATCATCTACAAACAGCGCCAGGCTTGTTCCGATATTCGGGATAGAAACTACCGGAGACTGAGTCATAGAGTATGGTTCAGATACAGCATTTGTACCTCTTCCCATATTCGGTTTGTCTGAAAGTTTATATTCAAGTACACCTCCCTGCATCAGTTGTTCGTGTGTGATGAAGTTCTGAGGGACAGTCACTCCGTTTAGAATAACTTCATCGATATAAAGATTCTTCTCTGGATTATTTGCTCTGATCTGAAGTGTTTTACCATTCGAAAGCTTCATATTGGCTTCTGCAAAAAGAGGAGTATTCAATATATACTGATTTGATCCCGGACAAACCGTATAAAATCCTAAGGCTGACTGAATGAACCAGGCTGACATCTGCCCACAGTCTTCATTCCCTACGATACCATCAGGTGATGATTTATACATCTCCGTCTGTATACGGCGAATAAGCTCCTGAGTCTTCCATGGCTTCCCTACATAATTATAGAGATAAGCAATATGATGACTTGGCTCATTACCATGTGCATACTGGCCTATCAGCCCCGTGATATCCGGCATATCCCCATCTACCTGAGATTCTACCGTAAAGATTGAATCCAGAGCACTTTCGAAAGCTTGTTTTGAACCGAATAAGTACTCCATCCCTTTCACATCATGAGGAACAAAGAAGCGGTATTGCCAAGCTGTAGCCTCTGTATATGCACGCCCGACCTCGAATGAGTTAAAAGGAGCTTCCCAACTTCCATCTTCGTTTTTCGGTCTGAAAAAACCGGTTGAACTATCAAATACATTTATATATGATAATGCTCTTTGTGCATACTCTTCAGCTGTTTTATCATCTCCCAGTGCTTTAGCAAATTGCGAAATACACCAGTCATCATAAGCATATTCCAACAGACAGGAAACACTTTCTTTCTTTATATTTGCCGGAATGTATCCGTTACGGGCATAAATATCAGTAGCTTTACGCGAAACCCATGAGGATTTCTTCATTGCTTCCAAAGCTTTCTGAGCATCAAATCCACGAATACCTTTCAGATATGCATCTGCAATAACCGATACTGAATGATAACCAATCATTGTTCCGGTTTCACCCGATGAGAGTGGCCATATAGGTAGTTCCCCTGTTGTATCATACATGCTTAGCATAGAGTTAATCATATCATTTACCAATGTTGTATCGGTAAGTGTCATTAACGGATGCCATGCACGGAACGTATCCCATAATGATAAAGTAGAGTAATGTTTTCCGTTTGTAGTCTGAACAGTTCCGTCATTACCTCTGAACTCCCCGTTCACATCACTCATTGTATTCGGAATAATCAGACTGTGATAAAGAGCTGTATAGAATATCTTTTTCTGATCTTCGTTTTTACCATCTACTGTAATCACAGATAGTTTATCTTTCCAGGTCTCATTTGCGGCCTGTTTGTATTTATCAAAATCAAAACCGGCAGCTTCAGCATCCAGATTCTTACGTGCATTATCAATACTTACTGCTGAAATACCAACAAGCGCAGTTATTGACTTACCGTTTGCATCCTTAAAGGTCAGAACTGTTTGCAGATTTCCGTTTGTGGCTGCTGTAGTATCTTTCACAATACCATTCTGTATGAGACTAGTTTCATCAAATGGCTGAGAAAAACGAGCAACAAAATAAACGTGTTGTCCCGGAACCCATCCCGTAGTGATACGCATTCCTTCAATTTCTGTCGGAGATACCACCTTCACAAATGAGGAGTCTATTGATTCATTCTCCAGAGCATGTGCCAGGTCAATCACGATTTTAGGAGTCCCGTTTTGAGGAAAAGTATATTTATGAATCCCGGTATGCTTGGTAGCTGTTAATTCAGCTTGCACTCCATTGTTCAGACGAACGGAATAATATCCCGGAATAGATTTTTCATTTTTATGAGTGAAGGTTAAGAACTCAAACGGATAACCTTCCGGATTTGGTGTAATAGTATCAACTGTTGGATGAAACAAGATATCGCCTAAATCGACACATCCTGTTCCGCTCAAATGCGTATGTGAAAATCCGATAATCGTAGAATCACTGTAATGATAGCCCGAACAGGCATCCCAGTTACCTCTGCGTGTATCCGGACTAAGCTGCACCCCGCCAAAAGGCATCGTTGCTCCCGGATATGTATGTCCGTGAAAGTCTGTTCCTATAAAAGGATCTACATAATCTACCGGCTGTTTGTCTGCCGTCTGGCATGCCGTCATCATCAGAAGAGATATTCCCCCCGCAATATTTTTCATTTGCATATCGAATCTTCAGTTAAAATTGGAGTAAAAAGGGAGTATTCCTTCGTTAATCTAGTGAATACTCCCCCTTAAAAAACTAATAATCTTAATTACCTTAATCTATAATCACTTTATTACTCAAATGAAGAATAACCTTTTGCAGGATTATTAATCAATAAACCGTCTGTATTGTCAATTTCCGATTGTGGTATCGGGAAGTGGTCATGTGTACCCGGCACGAAAACACGCGCACCGCGAGGGTCTGTAGCTGTAGTAGCAGCAGCATAAACATCTTTAGCCGCACCCCAGCGAACAAGGTCATAGTGACGTTCATCTTCATAAGCCAACTCTCTGCGGCGTTCATCCATCAGATTCTGGAATGTAGCCGGAAGATCTTTAGAATTATCCGTCACGCCAAATGCTCTGCGTCTTACTTTATTTAATGCTTCAGCAGCAGCAGGCACCTCTGTATTTCTGTTCTGGTAGTTTGCTCCTGCAAGCTGCATCACTGATTCTGCATAAATAAGATAAACATCAGACAGACGAAGTAAAGGTTGATCATTACCCGAGCGCCAGTCATAAACTGACATATTCAGATAATTCTGACTGAACTTAACACACATATATCCGGTTGCCAGATCTCCGATGTTCTCCGACGTAATATCCTGCAAGTTATCTTTCAGACCGAACTTATCACCAGGACCAACAAACGTAGTTGTACGTCTTTCATCACCTGCTTCAAAAGCATTAACCAAGCTTTGTGTCGGAGGGAAATAGTTCCAGCCTTTTCCACCAGATAATCTTTTTGAGATAGTAATAATACTTGCTACTGTTGAGTTATCACCCATTCCTTCTTTGTTAGCCAGATTATAAAGTACCTCTGACGACTTCTCACCTTCTACAGAGAAAAGCTTTTTAAAAGAAGGAGCCAGTTCATATTCTGAACGGGTAATTACCTTTTCCGACTCAGCCTTTGCCAGATCAAATTTACCCCAGTGAGCATACACTTTTGCCAGAAGGCCGTGCATAGCTCCGAGATTCGGACGACCCCAGTCTGCATCTGAGCGAACCCACAGCTGAAGCTCTTCATAATTTGCAATTGCATTTTTCAGGTGAGCCTCAATATTTTTATAGGTTTGTTCTTTTGTTTCACGAGGTTTATTTGTTTCCTCCGGTTTTGTATAGTCATAATACGGAAGACCTCCGTAACGTTTTGCCAGATGGAAATATGCAAATGCAGCCATAAAGTGAGCTTCACCTATAAATTGTTTTTTCTTATCTTCTGACATTTTAATCTGCGGTACATTGGCAATTACATCATTCGCACGTTTAATCACGCGATACATGTATTTCCAGTTGTTATAGTTACCGCTGGACGTATTCGTTGTAGCATTAAACTCTGTCATATTCAGATCAGCAGTTTTATTGCTATTGATAATCATATCATCACTTGCAGCACCAAACCACCAGTGACCGCGTCCGTACCCCTCTTCTTCATACAAAGGAGCATATATTGCGTTCAAACCTCTTTGTGCTTCTCCTTCAGAAGTCCAGAATGAGGATGCTCCATAAGGTTCTTTATTTAATTCACAGCTACCCAATGTAAGAGCTGCTAATACAATCGTTATATATTTTGATACTTTCATGACGTTTCTTTTTTTAGAAGTTTACATTCACACCGAAGATAAATGATCTTGCCTGAGGGAACTGACCACGGTCTACCGCGATTTCAGAAATACCGAACCAGTCAACATTGTCTGCATAAGTCTCACCCAACTCAGGATCTAAACCTGAATATTTAGTAATCGTGAACAAGTTTTGAGCTGTTCCGTATACACGCAGACTCTGGATTCTTGCTTTCTTCATCCATTCACCTTTGAATGTATATCCAATTGTGATATTTTTCAAACGCAGGTAATCACCTTTCTCTACATAATAGTCAGATGCACGTTTGTTTGTATTCGGGTCATCAATAGTTGCTCTTGGCACCGTTCCGTTCGGATTGTTTGTTGCATGGAAACGATCCATGATAGAAGCAAACTGATTGTACTCCGGTTTTACGAAGTTACCTTCCCATTTCAAAGCATTGTAGATATCATATCCGGCTACACCCTGGAATAAGAATGATAAGTCAAAACCTTTATATCCTAAATTCGCACCAAAACCATAAGTAAGATCCGGGAATCCGTCACCAATGTTTGTACGGTCATTTCCGTCAATTTTACCATCACCATCAATATCTACAAATTTCAAATCTCCCGCTTTTGCTTTAGACTGATAAGGTTTACCGTCTTTATTTACATAAGCAGCAGCTTCATCATCTGTTTTGAAGATACCATCTGTTTTGTAGCCAAAGAAGTGAGCCATTGGCAGACCTTCTGTTGTACGTGTGATCTGATCACCTCTGTATGAACTGTGATAAATAGCTGATTTACCACCACCTAATGAAAGTACTTTATTTTTAATCGAGCTTAAGTTTCCGTATACCGTATAAGTAAAATCGCCGGCCTTATTCGAATAGTTCAGATTCATCTCCCAACCACGGTTTCTAACTCTTGCAGCATTCATATATGGATTTTGAGAAACACCGGCCAAAGATGGAACCGGAACTTCTACCAATACATCTGAAGTTTCTTTGTTGAAATAGTCAAATACTAATTCGAAATTTTTCAGGAAGTTGATATCGAAACCAATATTCGTTTGAGTCGTTGATTCCCATTTAATATCCTTATTAGGAATATTTGCTTCGTGACGTCCCGGATTGATAGACTCATCTGTTCCAAATACCGGATCATAAGTATCTGATTCGATCGTATTTGTATATTGCGAATAAGTCGGATAGTAGTCATAGATATTCTGGTTACCCAATTGACCCCAGCTCGCTCTCAGTTTCAAATTATCAACATAAGGCAATACAGGCTGGAAGAATTTTTCTTCCGAGATACGCCATGCTCCTGAGAATGAAGGGAAAACACCCCAACGATTATGTTTTGCAAATTTTGAAGATCCATCTACACGAACATTCGCTGAAAAGATGTAACGATCAAGTAATGAATAATCTAGACGGGCAAAATAAGATTGAAGTGCCCATTCTGCACGGTCTCCTGTTAAGTACTGAATACGTCCTGCTGAACTCATATAGCGTTGTGACGGATCCTGAGATAAGAAGTCAACACCTCTTGCTTTTGATTTCTGAATATCATACGACTCGTAAGATGTTCCTGCCAAAGCCATTAATTTGCTGGTTTTGAAATTCACATCATATTTCAATGTCGTTGTATTCAACCATCTTACACTGTTTCTTTTATATTCTTCCAAAGCATTATCATCCGTAGCACGACCTGCCTCCGTAACTGCTTCCTGGAACCATTTATCATACCAGTTTGTGTAATCATAACCAAAGTCTGTTTTCAAAGTAAGACCTTTAATGATTTCCCACTGAGCATAAAGATTACCGAATACACGGTCACGTTTTTCTCTGCGATCCGAACGATTGATAATACCTACCGGATTCTGAAGGTCAGCACCCAGAGCGCCTGAACCACTTAAGTTTCCGTTTTCATCATAAACTGGAATATCCGGCTGATATTGAAGAGCTGTCGAAAGAGCTCCACTCGCTCCGCGGGTATCAACTTTATCCTGGTTTGATCGTGTCAGCATTAAGTTCTCACCTACAGTAATCGTTGGCGAAACTTTAATTTCAGAGTTCACACGTACTGTTGTACGGTTATATCCTGATCTTTTAATAATACCATCATTCATCAGGTGACCTAACATAATGCTATATTTCGCCAGTTTACTACCACCGGATACACCCAAATCGTAGTTTGCCATATACGCATTCTGGAAGACTTCATCCTGCCAGTTTGTTCTTGTTTCCTGAGCATAAGGAGATGAATAATACGAAGGAACTTCCTTTCCATCATTCATATAAGCCTCTGAGTGGATCAGGTTACGTTGCTGTGCATCCATAACATCCAATGTTTTCATGCGTTGCTGAAAACCCTGGCTTGTACTGAAGGATACATTTGTTTTTTCGCCTTCTTTTCCTTTTCTTGTCTGAATAATAACCACACCATTCGCAGCACGCGAACCATAAATAGCAGATGACGCAGCATCTTTCAATACATCGATACGCTCAATATCGGATGGATTAATATCATTCATATTATCGGCAGGAACACCATCAATCACATACAATGGATTATTGTCACCAATAGTACCCAGACCACGAATACGAACCGAGGCTGAAGCACCCGGAGCACCACCATTCTGCATAACGGTTACCCCTGACATTTTCCCTTGCATTGCATGGTTAATACCTGTCACCATTGTATTTTTCACATCGTCCAGTTTCACAGATGATACTGCACCTGAAAGATCGGCTTTACGCTGCGTAGTATAACCTACAACTACGATCTCGTCCAGATTTTTAGTATCCTCGTTCATGACGATATTTAGTATTGATTTTCCCGATACAGTCTGAGCCACATCAGTATAACCAATATAAGAAACTAACAATACTGCATCCTCAGGAACATCTAATATATAATTCCCGTCAAAGTCAGTTATAGTTCCGTTTGTTGTACCTTTTACGACAACATTTGCACCAATAATAGGCTCCCCTGTTTTATCGGCAACTGTTCCTTTTATTTGTTTTGATTTATTGCTTTTCGGAGTAGCATCACTTTTGCTCGTGATAGAGATTTGCTTCCCGCTGATAGTATAAGTCAACGATTTATCTTTCAAAACTTGTGACATAACATCCTCAATTGAAGTATCTGCAGCAGAAATCTGAATGCGTGCATTTGGATCAATTGTGCCTGTTTTGTACCACACCGAGTAGCCGGTTTGTTTCTTAATCGAAGAGAATACCTCGTCAACAGTCGGGTTCTTCAGGTTCAAGGTAAGTTTCTGAGCTGTAATCTCTGTAGCTGAAAAAAAGAGTAGAGAAAACAGTACTAAAAATGATTTTTTTAGCATACTTTTGTTTTTAGTTATTTGGTTAATTATTTTCTTTTCCGGTCATCCTTGCAAAACGTATCGAAAAAGAGGTTGTTAATCTTCAGAACCTTTTCGTTGTTGGCGCAATGGAAAGGTTCTTTTTTTAACTTAAATCTCAATCAGCCCCCCTGTTTGAAATCGAAGGCAAATAAAGATATTTAATGTTTCAGTTAAGTTTCATTCAGATGTCATTTCATCGATATAGCAATCTGTTGGTTTTTTCTAGTTATTTTAAGTTTTTTATCGCTATTAATTGCTGACAATATGTCATCCAGTGAATCATCACTACTGAAACTTCCGTTTATTCTGATATCATGGATCAATGGATCCGTAACGTAAAATTCAACATTATATATTCTTTCGAATAATTCTAATGCATCCCCCATTGTTTTATCTTTTAACTGATAAATACCTTTTGTCCATAACGGCTCCTCTTCCTGATCAACCGGTACTTCAAAAGACATCGAAGATTTCCCAAAAACAATTTGCTGATTAGGCTCAAGCAAAACAGAATTCTTTTTATCTGCTTTAGCATAACAGCAAACTGAACCTTCTTTCAGATAAACAGATACCAATGTATCACCCGGATAAGCCGAAACATTGAACTTTGTTCCAAGAACCTTCACATCAATTTCGCCTGCAGATACGATAAACGATGAAAAAGTCTTTTTACTGACTTCAAAAAAAGCCTCTCCTTTCAGTTCTACTTTTCTATTAAAGATTGAAAAACGCGCGGGATACTCTAACTTCGAATCAGAGCTCAATGTCACTTTGGTTCCGTCAGATAAAAAAACAATCGCCTTCTGCCCTTTCGGGACTTCAAGTATTGTTTCTTCTGAAAACAATAAGCTAATTGCATTTGTCAGTAGCAGAAGAACTGCTGCCGCGCTTGTTGCATAATACAACAATCGGATAGAATATTTCTTTTTCTCATTAAATTTGGTTTTTTCAGTTTTACTACTCTCTATCTTAGATTTTATGTTATCCCACAAAACACTATCAGTCTCTCCCCCCCCGGAAAGCATACTTACGAGTGCATGGTTATTTTTTTGCTCTGCAAACTCTTTGCGCTTTTCATCATCGCTCAGAGAGTCATACAATTCTTTTAAATTATCTTTATCGGCAACCCGGTTCAGATACTTTATTATAGGTTCTTTCATCTTGTTTTTCTTATACTGGTTGATCTAATCAGTTAACCTAAGGGTTAAACTTTAATCAAGGATATTCAAAATCCTATAGATAGATTATTACATATCCGGCTATTTATCAACCGGCTTACATAAGAAAGACGAAACAGAATGAAAATACCCTACTGCAAAAGTTAGTTTTTTTTCAAAAAAAATCATCTACGACTCCTAACAGGCTATAAATCAATAAATACATCATTAAAATAAAATTATAATTTATTTATCAGATTATCCGTTTTTAAATGTATCACAAATACAAAACTCCTTTCGGACACTGCAAACAGAGCATACGAGAGATCCACCTAAGTTCGTACGCAAAGAGTTTCAAACAATCTATAAATTATAAAATAAGAAAGAATAAGAAAATTAAAACATATAGATTTGCGCCGCTAAACTAAAAAGTTACTAACCTAAAAACACAATTGTTATGAAAAGAGGAATCTTCACAACTTTGTTTGCGCTGATTTGCGCATTTTCTTTTGCACAAGTATCATTCAATGCAAAAGCAGGATTAAACCTAAGCTCATATATCGGTAAAAACTCCGATGGGTCAAAATTCAAACCAGGTGCCCGTATCGGATTAGGCATGGAGTATCAGTTTACTGATATGGTTTCACTACAACCTTCATTATTTTTCTCTCAGAAAGGAGCTAAATATTCAGGAAATTATGAAGGTAAATTCTTTAATGCAAATGCTGACATTACGATCAACCAGCTTTACCTGGAATTGCCCGTAAACCTTCAGCTAAGATTTAACATCAGCGACAACACGAATCTGATCGTTGCAACAGGACCCTACATTGCTGCCGGAGTAGGAGGAAAAACTAAATTCAGCGGTAATGCCTCTTTAGGAGGAATCAACATGAATGGAAAAGATAAAATTGACACATTCGGAGAAGACGGACTTGACTACAACAGATTCGATGCCGGATGGAATATCGGCCTGGGTGTAGAATTCGGACAGTTCCTTGTAGGACTAGACACTCAATTAGGGTTCTGCAAAATTTACGATGGAGCAGCTCCACACAATGCTAATATTGCGATCTCATTAGGATACAAATTCTAATTAAGATACATCAGACACAAGCCCTTAATCTGCAATAAGACAGATTAAGGGCTTTTTTTATTCCAACGCTCAGCCTTGTTAATATTTTTATATACATTCGCAAAAAAAATAAATAACAGTATCTATTAAAGCACTTAATACAATGAAACACTTTATCCTTATTTGCCTCTTACTCACAAGCACAACATTATCTGCACAGCTTTCTTATCAGATTAAAGCCGGTGCAAACATAAACACATTTCAACACAAAGGGAATTCAGCCAACGGCAATATTATAGGACCCCGCATCGGATTTGGAGTTAATTATATGTTCTCAAAGTTATTCTCACTGCAACCCTCTGCTTATATTACGCAAAAAGGAGGAATACTTCACGAACTAAAAAGCACACCTAGCAATACCTATTCGCTGGATAACAAAATCAGAGGATATTATCTGGAAATACCGGTTAATGTACAACTCAATTTACCAATAGGTCAAAAGAGTAACTTTGTATTAGGGGCCGGACCATATATTGCCTATGGCATAGACGGTAAAACAAAAATCGAAACAACACGTAATATGAGTATCGGTCAGCATGAACAGAAATATTCCGAAAAGACGAACACATTCAGCAAAAAAGGTATGGACATTAATCGTTTTGATGGAGGTATTAATGCCATATTAGGTTTTCATTTCTCCGGATTCATAATCGAAACGAATATGCAACTCGGATTGGCCGAAATCTACGATTCGTATAATCTAAAAACACTCAGCTTAGGGTTAGCTGTTGGTTATAAATTCTAACGATTAACAAAACAAACACTATAAACAATCAAATATGTATATTATGAAAAGAAATCTACTCGTACTAATCTTCGCTTGCTTTACATTATTTTCTTTTGCGCAGACTTCATTTAATGTAAAAGCTGGATTAAATCTTAGCTCATACATGGGCAGTGATGCCGAAGGTGCAAAAATAAAACCAGGGGTACGCGTCGGACTCGGACTTGAACACCAGTTTACTCCATTATTTTCGATACAACCGTCATTGTTTCTGTCTCAAAAAGGATCTAGAGCATCTGAAGATTTTGTATTTGATGATATAATGCTAAAAGGAGATGTTACTGTAGACGAAATTTACCTGGAATTACCTGTTAATGCTCAGTTAAAATTCAAAGTTGATAAAAAAACAAACTTTATCATAGCTACAGGTCCATACATTGCTTGCGGAGTAGGTGGAAAAACAACAGTAAAACTTTCATCAGGTTATGATAAAGCAAAAGACAAACTAGACACCTTTAGTGATAGCGGAATGGATTACAGAAGATTTGATATCGGGTGGAATATTGGTTTTGGATTCGACTTCAACAAATTCCTGGTTGGTCTGGACACTCAGCTAGGTTTTACTGACCTGGTTGAATATGCTTCTATGAGAAATGTGAATGTAGGAGTATATGTTGGTTATAAATTCTAGATTCAGCCCAAATTAAATCCGGGTTTCAGAAAAGAACCGGTTGAAAATAAAAATATACCCATATGCCTATTCAGACAAATGCGGATATAAATTTATTTATTCCCGTATTTGCCTGCCACGAAATACGTATTTCTCAGCTACGAAATACGTATTTCTTTCCATTAATATACGTATTTCCCGGCGCACAAATACGTATTTCGTTGAGCAGAAATGCGTATTTTGTATCGTCCTGAATTTAGTGATTATCACCAAGCTCAATTTACCTTACATTGTATACTGAACCCGTAATTAGCTTCTAAACCTGTCAACCTTTTCAGTAAAAATCACAGCATACAAATGCGGTTAATTTTTCATACGTATCTCTTAGAAAGTTCATTTAAAAGAACTTGCGCGTTCTTAAGTATGAAAATATATTTTCATTTAAATGATCTTGTACGTTCATAGGAATGAACGCGCACGTTTATACGGTTGAAAATTCAGACTATCCCTCCTTTTACAATAAACACATTACATGAAGTTTTTGATTTTCATTTGCCATCATTTGCCATACGCGCTAAAAAGCCACGTAACAAACTAATTATCAATATTATACATTATAACAAATACTATGGCAATTCATGGCAATTGAATTTGATTTGCCATAGTATTTGCCATAGCAATTGCCATACATTAACTAACTGTCACCTAACTAATTACCCATAAAAATAGACTCCAATGGCAATTAAAGATCTGCGGATAAATCCGGTTAGTATGAAAGCTGCACAAACAACCACCTTCGGGGTTGTGGAGAGGGAGGATGATTACTTTCCGGGGGTAGAAACAATCAAACTCCTGCGGAGGATTATTTCAACGCCCCGGTTACAGACAAATTATCCCTTCAGGATAAA
>JBOFKD010000131.1:0-1070 GCA_051657165.1 Bacteroidales bacterium
TGAACCTAAATCAAATACCAGATAATGGGGACCTTTAACTCCCGAATTGGTACTCCAGTAGGTAGATTCCTGCAAATCGAATATTTTTTCAGCCGTTTTATTTCCCGATCTGACATCCTCATCGCTACAATAAACCACGCTCCATGGCTCACGGCTAATACGCTGACCGTCGCTACCAAGCATATACCATTCGGCTATTGCTGCCGATCCGTTTCCATCATGAGTATTCTGAGCCTCAATACAAATATATCTTCCCGAAACAGGATTATCAAACTTCACCTCTTTGTATCCGTTGCCGGGCATAAAGGAAGAACTGATAACCGGTACCTCTCCAGATAAGTCAAGATTCTCTCCTTCTTTTCTGTTTAAAGGTGCTTTTTGCAGATTCAGTTTATCTACAATATGCGTTTTCAAACCTTCAACCGAAGCCTCTTTCGGCCCGATAATGTCAAATACAATGATTTCATTTTCGCCTTTTTTCAACCAACATCCCGGCATATACAATGTCTGTTGCGGTCCGATCTCCCAGAAACGTCCAATCGGATATCCATTTACGTAGACAAGTCCTTTGCCCCAACTTTCCATATTTATAAAGGTATCTCCCGGTTTTTTCAAGTTAAATGTAGCGCGATAGAATCCGGGGCCTTGCTCTGTTTGCAATGGCTCATAGTTTTGGTTTCGGGCAAAACTATAATCAACAGGCAGATTATAAACCTTCCAGTTTTTAAGATCAATGGTTACGGTACTCCCTGTTTCCAGAGCATAGCTCAATTCAACCTTATCCGTAATTCCTTTAAAGTCTTTGATGGATCCACCAAAATTGACACGTCCCATTGCTTCGACAAGTATATCTATCCGATCTCCTTTATTAAGCGGAGGCATTACAATACTTTTCTCATTTAAGCGGCGATCTATTACTCCAACCTTATTTCCATTAACAAAAACCTGAACATAATCTTTCGGATCAGAAATCGTCATTACACTTTTCTCTGATACGTCAGGAGCTGTAGTCGAATAGATAATCGATCCCCAACCCTGATCAAATTCCTCCATCGTTTTTATCCCAAAGG
>JBOFKD010000132.1:0-1156 GCA_051657165.1 Bacteroidales bacterium
CGAAGATATTAATACATTGCCTTTGACCTGTAAGATCCGTTATCGGAAACAAGAAAATGGTTGTACAATCGAACTGACAGAAAATAATTGTGCAACAGTACGCTTCGATGAACCAGTCAATTCTATTGCGCCGGGGCAATCTGCCGTATTTTATTGCGGAGATCGTGTAATCGGTGGAGGAATTATAGTTTCGGCTGCCGATTAATTTTATTTTATTGTGTAATAGTTATACTTTTGTCTTATCATTTAGGATAAGAACAAAGAAATTAAAAAATCATATATATGGAAACAGTAGTAAGCGGTATTCGCTCGACAGGAAACCTGCATTTAGGGAACTATTTCGGTGCGCTTAAGAACTTTATTAAGATGCAGCAAGAGAATAATTGCTATTTCTTTATTGCTGACTATCATTCATTGACCACACATCCGGATCCAAAATCTCTACATACAAACGTAAAGAATGTATTAACTGAATATTTAGCAGCGGGTCTTGATCCGGAGACTTCGGCTATCTATGTTCAGAGTGATGTGCCTGAAGTAACAGAATTATATTTGTTATTGAATATGCACGCTTATATGGGTGAATTAGCTAAGACTTCTTCATTCAAGGAGAAAGCAAGAAAGCAACCTGAAAATGTAAATGCAGGTTTGTTGACTTATCCTACTTTGATGGCTGCTGATATTTTGATGCATAATGCAGATAAAGTTCCTGTAGGTAAAGATCAGGAGCAGCATCTTGAAATGACGCGTAAATTTGGTCGTCGTTTCAATAACTTTTACGGAGTTGAATACTTTAAAGAGCCCGCTGCATATAATTTCGGCGGTGAGTTAGTTAAGATTCCGGGATTAGATGGTAGTGGTAAAATGGGTAAAAGTGAAGGTAACTGTATTTACCTTGCTGATGATCCGAAAACGATTGAGAAAAAGGTTAAACGCGCTTTGACAGATCAGGGTCCTTCAGAAATGAATTCGGTTAAGCCTGATTATATTGAAAACTTATTCACTATTCTGAACGTTGTATCAACACCTGATACGGTAGAGTTTTTCGTAGATAAATGGAATAAGTGTGAAATTCGTTACGGTGATTTGAAAAAACAATTGGCTGCTGATATTATTGCTGTAACTAGTCCGATCCGTGAGCGAATCCTTGATATTC
>JBOFKD010000133.1:0-1143 GCA_051657165.1 Bacteroidales bacterium
AATTTTAATCCAAAGCCTCTTTCATTGCTCTCAACAGAGACCAACGGTTATCATACGACACATCCGTCGCCAGATCCCAAAACATGACTCCTCTCAAATTCTTGTAACGCGCATAAGTTGTTTTTTGCTTCACCTCATCTTGCCCGTTAAATATATAAGACTGTCCGTTATAAATCACTTTATTAATCATAGGATTATTTATCAGATCAGCCTCTACAAAATTAAAATAGGCTGTACTTTGTCTGGAGCCATCTGCTGTCACTCCGTAAAACGGAATCCCGGGAACAAGTTTATGGGGAGGAATCCCATAAGTAAGCACTTTATTAACATCTTTGATATACTGAGCATAAGAAAAACGTACAGGCGAGGGACCGTAGCATTGAAGGGAGGCATAGTTTATTGCATCGATAGCATCCGAATGAATCCGATAAGATATCGGGTGAAGTGAAACTGTCAGCAACAGATCCGGCCCTATCTCACGACGAAGTTCTGTTATTAATAAACTGTAATCTGAATATTCCTGCTCTGTCTGCGCCCATTCAAAATCCAGATCAACCCCTTTTGCGGCTGTACGATCTAAAAGTTGCTTAACCTGAGAAACGAATTTCTTTCTGGAAGACGCACGTGTAATCATTACCTTCCAATTATCCCCTCCACTTATACCTATACGCAAGGATACAGAATCTGAGATTTGTTGTCTCACTTTTTGTATAAGATCTGTCAAACCACCGGTATCCAAGTCAGACACACGAAATTTCTCATATACAAGGGAGCCATTTTGGTCCGGCTCGACTCCTAAACAAATCAGATCCGTACAAGCATTCATACTGACAGGCCTAATACGATTCTGATTATAAAAATTGCCACGAATATAAGAACTCACAACAAATGATTCCTGAGCATAAACTCCTATAAATACAAGTAAAAGACTTAAAATTAAAAACGTTTTTTTCATATCCTGGTTATTAGCGAAACTACAAACTTACAAATAACAGTGTATCTGTCACTCTTCTTTTGAAAACATCTTACATTATACTAAACTCAAAATAAAGGATAATGGTTCTCTTGCTACTATTTATACTTATCTTTGCATACAATAGAACGAAAATTAAGTATACGAAAACAATGAGAGAAAATAACAAG
>JBOFKD010000134.1:0-2233 GCA_051657165.1 Bacteroidales bacterium
ATGATGAAAACAGATGTGAAGAGTGATTATAAGCCTGTGGCATTTATTGATTCGGATAGCTTGCATGCAGGGAAGAAGCTGATGGGCGTGGAGGTCTATGATCTGGCAAAAATCACTAATCTGATTGGCTTTTTCGAAAAGTGCGGAGCCGAAGCTTTGATGATTACGGATACGCATAAAGAAAAGTTGCAGAATGAAATGCTTGATCAGTTGCTGGATGCCGATATAAAGGTTTTGCTGATGAATCATCCGCATGATATGAGTGAAACGAATGCAAAGAAGGGTGTTTCGGTTCATGATATCCAGATTGAAGATTTACTCAACCGGGAAGTTATTGTGACGGATAATTGTGAAGTACAGCAGATGTTGCAGGGAAAGACAGTGCTGGTGACCGGAGCCGCCGGATCAATCGGTAGCGAGATCGTGATGCAGGTGGCAGCAGCCAGACCATTGCGGTTATTACTTCTGGATCAGGCAGAGAGCCCGTTGCACGAGATACAGCTGAAACTTCAGAGTGCTTTCCCGGAACTGAACCTGGAAGTTTATATTTGCGATATACGTAACTTGAAACGGATGGAGGCATTGTTTAAGGACTTTAAACCGAACTTTGTTTACCACGCTGCCGCCTATAAACATGTGCCGATGATGGAAAATCACCCGTGTGAATCGGTGATGGTGAATATTGTGGGTACGCGTCACGTGGTGGATCTGTCTGTGAAATACGGAGCAGATCGCTTTGTGATGGTTTCGACCGATAAGGCGGTGAATCCGACCAATGTAATGGGTTGCTCGAAACGTATTGCAGAGATCTATGTGCAATCGTTGTATCTGGAACTGGCAAAGAAATCAGCAGCAAAGACAAAGATTATCACAACCCGTTTCGGAAACGTATTGGGATCGAACGGCTCGGTTGTACCGTTGTTTAAGAATCAGATAGCGAAGGGTGGTCCGATCACCGTTACGCACAAAGATATAATCCGTTACTTTATGACGATTCCGGAAGCATGCCGTTTGGTGTTGGAAGCCGGATGTATGGGTAAAGGCGGCGAGATCTTCGTCTTCGATATGGGAGCACCGGTGAAGATTTATGATATGGCGAAACGTATGATTCGTCTGGCGGGTCTGACTCCGGGTAAAGATATTGAGATTGTGGAGACAGGTCTTCGTCCGGGTGAAAAGCTGTATGAAGAGTTATTGAACGACGAGGAGCAGACACTTCCTACACACCATCAAAAGATTTTAATCGCCAAGGTGCGGGAATATGAATATGCTCTGGTTCGTGAATCGATAGAGGATCTTCGTGAAATGGCCGTTTCGGGAGAAAAGATGGCAACGGTGGGTGCGATGAAGTCACTTGTACCTGAGTTTTTGAGTAAAAACTCCGAGTATGAAGTACTGGATGACACACGCGAATCGCGGTTTGCCTGAGAGTAAATCTAAGCGAAAAGCAACAAATCCTTAATATAAATTGTTATAGCTTTAGTTTTTTAAAAGCTCCCCGTAAAGTAAGATATCAGCGAAGATGAAAAAAGTCAGTAGTAACATACGGAAGACGATGAATGATTATCGGGGTGCATTAAGAAATTGTCCGGATCTTGTATTCAGCAATCTCTTAATCGTATGTAGAAATTTTTAATTGTTTAATTTTATATTAGAATTATCATGATTTTTAAATTAAAGTATGGTCTTACGGCATTTATGCTGGCTTGTGTTTTATTTACCGGGTGTAAGGGGAAAGATGAACCAGTTGTAGAGCCCGGAGTAGAGGTCAAAGATATGATGTACTTACACGGGAATGTAAATTCATCTTTTGACTTTACACCAATGAGCGATGTTTCTGTTTTTATAGGGGATAAAGAAATTGCAAAAACAGATCGTAACGGAGATTTTACTTATTCGACAGATAAAATCGGGGATACAAAAGTTGTGTTCAAAAAGAATGGTTTTTATAATGGAGAGTATGAAGTTGAGTTATCGAAAATAGCATCGAATACAAAAACCGTTATTTTCAATGTACTGCTTTATCCGGAAGCAAAGGCAACAAAAGTTGATCCGACACAACTAAATAAAATCGAACAGGAATCAGCACATAATGGTATGCCTGTAGCGATGGAGATTCCGGCTAATGTCCTGCCTGCAGAGGTTAAGGAAGTATCGTTGATCACAACAATACCTCAAGCTGCTGATGCATTCGGTACCTTGTATATGATGCCGATAGGAACGAAACTTTCAG
>JBOFKD010000135.1:0-5007 GCA_051657165.1 Bacteroidales bacterium
CGCCACTTATTTCGAAACGATTATCACTTTATGTACGTGATCGCAACGAATATATGGAAGCGAATCCATACGAAAAACGCTTTGCTTATATGATCGTTACGCCTAAAAATGTAACATTCGATGATCTGTTTGATCAGTCAGGCGAATTGAAACTTGAATATCAGAATACAGCCAAACTTTTTGGACAGGATGGTCTTTCACGTCCTCCGTTTGAATCGGAAATTCCGGCTGAAGTATTATTCAAAGCAGGTGCATCGGAGCAAAGATTTGCTGTACTTTCAGGTCCAGAAGCATTAGGTTCTATTGTTGAAGATGCTTCGTGGTTAGTTGTTGATTTTAACTGGACTGAAGAACACACACTGGAGGTATTAGTGAAAGCAGAAGCCAATACTTCAGGTAAACGCAGATCTCAGAATGTGTCAATCATCGAATGGGTTGAAGCAACACAATCAGAAGAAGTTGTATATGAGTTTATTGTAACTCAGGAAGCGAAATAAGCATACAATTAGGAATTCATGTAATTTACAAACCGGAGGAGGACAACTGATTCTCCTCCATTTATGAGAATCGATGAAAAAAATAATGAAGAATATAAACCTGTTTCTATGTTTTCTGGCATGTATGATGATCGTATCTGCATGTTCAGATGACAATGAATTAGGTAAAAATAACCAGTCATTCGGTTACTTTCAATTGAAACTTCGTAAAGCTCAGACCAAAGGTATTACAGCCGGATCTGAGTTGGAAAATCTGAAAGATGCGAAGAAAGTTCAGGTTGATTTGCTGTATGACAACAGACAAATCACACAGACATTGAATTTATTATCGGTAAGCGATGAGGCAGCTGAGTTTGGTATTACATCCGAATCGATGCAATTGCTTACAGGTAGTTATACACTTACAGCTTACCGAATTTATGGTGAGTATGTAGAAGGTTCTGTTGATGGAGATAAAGCTCCGATCCTTCAAGAGGGAGAACCGGATGAACCAACTTATTTCACGATCGACGATCAACGTCTGACATTGATCGATCTGGATGTGGTTGCTCAGCTTAAAGGTAAACTGTCATTGATTATTGGTAAGGATTTCTCAAATATTCAGCCGGCTCGTGCAGGATACAATCCGGACGATTTCAATTACAGTAATATCGCATCGATTCAGGTGGATATGAAAGCAGGATTGAGTGGTCCTACTCGTGAGTATGTGTTCAAAACGCATAGAAATAAAAGCGAATATTTATTCCATACCGATACGATTTCATTACGTGAAAACGATTATACGGTAAATCAGGTACGTCTTTTGGATAAAAAGAATAAACTGATAATGGTTATCGATCAACCATCTGTAATCGCACTTCGCAACCAGATTCATACAATTGACACGGTGTCAGTTGATATGCCTTTGACACCAGCTTTCAGTGATTATATTGCCTTGTATAATATCTGGAAAAAAATGGATGGAGAGAACTGGTACTGGAATGGAATGGGCTTTAAAGAAGGTTCAAACTGGTTATTCCGCTATTCGGATGGGACACCTCGTCCGTTAGATATGTGGGGATCACAACCAGGTATAACTGTAGATGCCCGTGGACGTGTTATTTCTTTAACGATTGGTGGATTTAATCCGAAAGGAATGGTTCCGGATGAAATCGGAGAATTGACTGAACTTCAAAATCTTTATCTGGGGAATCACTCAGATGCAGCACAAATTGATCCGGCAATCGGAACAGTAGTGGTTGATAAGTCTGAACTTCAGCGTCAAGGGATTGATATTTTCAAAAACCGTATAGAGATTGCGAAAGACGGATTGAAGTTAAGATATCCGGCAAAAAAATACTCATTGGAGTATAAATCAGCAACAGGTAGTTCGCCGATAAAATATGCAGTGCCTTATTATGCACATGACTATACAGGTTATTCAAGCCGTATTACTGGTATTTCTCCTGAAATTTCGAAATGTAAGGAATTACGCATGCTGACAGTTGGCAACAATCTGGTAACAGATCTTCCTGAGTCTTTAAGCGAACTTCAGAATCTGACAGATATTGAGTTGTATAACTTAAATATGACACAGATACCGGAATGTATTACACGCATGAATACATTAGTGGCATTCAACTTCTCTCGTATTAAAGGTCTTAATAACGCAAAGTTTATGGATTCTTTTGAGCGCTTTTGTGCTTCTGGATCGAAAGCAACATTGCAGATTCTTTATATGAACGAGAATGGATTGACAACGCTTCCTGCTAATCTGGCTAATTTGACTAATCTTGGTTTGCTTGATCTTACAGCAAATAAAATCGAGACATTGCCAATGTTGGGCAAAGAGGTGTCATTAATCCAATGTTTATTAAGTGAAAACCGCATTAAGCATATTCCGGATGATTGGTTTGTAACAGAAGATTTAGAGAAATTATTGGCAGATAACAATCAGTTGACTACTTTCCCGAATTTATTTTCGGCTAAATCAAAATTCCAGGTGGAAGAAGTGAGTCTTGAAGGAAATAAGATTGCATCCTTTACAGATCAGTTCCGTGGTGTGAATATTGAGGTACTTAACCTGAATTCAAATAAATTGACATCATTCCCGGAGGAGTTCTCAGAGACTGCTTCAAATGTTAACTTCTTACGTGTATCAAACAATGAAATTGACACGATTTCAGAAGCATCCATTGCTGATCTTAAACCATTGAAAGCATTGGAAATGAAGGGGAACAAACTGAAGTCAGTGATTAGTGAATTTAATGTAGAAACACTTCCGTATCTGACAGGTTTGGATTTGAGCTACAATAATTTTGCCCGTTTCCCATATTCAGTTCTTTATTGTCAATTGGCAGAGTTGCGTATTTCGAATCAGTTTGATCCTGCAACGGGTAAACGATCATTGAAAGAATGGCCTGATGGAGTGGACAAACAGCCTACATTACGTGTATTGGATGTTCATGGAAATGATATGAGAAAAGTTCTCAACTTCCCGGTTTTTTTGAACTATTTGGATATTCATGATAATCCGAATATGAGCATTACTGTACCTGAAGTGATTCTTTATCGTATTATAACAGGTGAGTTCAAATTCTTATTTGACGAAAATCAAGATATTATAGGCATTTAATAACAGAGATAACTCTTCCGTCCGGAAGAGTTATCTCCAAAGTTACAGGTAATGATAAAAACATTTATAAAAAATATAGCTTTCACAGCTTTACTTTCGGGTATAATCTTAGGAGCAACATCATGTAAAGAAGAGCTGGATGTAAAAGAAGAATTCTCACTTTCGGAGTCTGATCTTCAATTTAATGCTGAAGGAGGTCATGCAGATATTAAAATCGTGTCTTCAGAAGCATGGACGGTTGAGTCGAATGTAGAGTGGTGTCTGGTTTCTCCGGGTAACGGTTTGGGTAGCACGAATGTGGAACTGCGTGTAGATACAAGTTATTTATACAAAGAGCGCGATGCGATCCTGACTTTCCATTCGGGTTCACAAGCTCGTCAGATTAGTGTGAAACAATTCGGATTCGAAAAAGTAATTCGTGTGGAAGAGCCTGAGTATCTGGTTCCTGATTACGAGCAAATCGATAAAGCTGTATTCGAAGCAACTGTATTCTCAAATATAGATTTTAATATAGAGCTTCCTGCCGGAGCAGAATGGGTTGAAGTAACGAAAAACGATGCACATGTGTCGTCTGTTCCAAGACCTCGTAAGCTTAAAGTTAAATACGGCATTAACTCTAATTTCGAAGAGCGTATTGCGAAAATCAAACTGGTTCCGGCTTTAGATAAAGATAAGGAAGCAGAACCTGCTTATTTGAATATTCGTCAGAGTGCTGCACCTGAGATTATCCCATCACGTCAGGGAGATTCTTTGGCTGTTGTAGCGATTTGTCGCATGCTGCGTACGCAGGATCCTTCTTTGAGTGGTAAAACCATGCTTAACTGGGATGTTGTAAAATTGGATGAATTTCCGGTTGAAAATGGTGAGCCGGGTCAGACTGAATCTAGGGTAACAGGTCTAAGACTGTTCTTAGTTGATACTAAAGAATCTTTACCTTATCAGGTTAAATTCCTGACTAAACTGGAAATCTTATCTGTCCGCAGTAATACCGATAGTCATAGAAAAAGTATTCCGATGACAGCAGAAATTTGCGAATTGAAGAATCTGAAACATCTGGATTTATTTGCCTATGGGTTTAGTTCTTTACCGGCAGAAATGAGTCAGATGAAATCACTGGAGTCTTTAGAGCTAAGCAGTAATCAGTTCCGCTCTATCCCGATGGATATTCTGAAAAACTTATCGAATCTGACATCTTTGTCATTTACAGGTAACAGAAGATATGATACAGAAGATTTGTCAATATTAGATGATTCGGATGCCGGATTAGGTGGAGCTATCCCGGCAGAAATTTTCGAGTTGGATCAGTTGGAGTATTTGAACTTAGCTGCGAACTTCTTTGAAGGATCAGTCCCTGATATGCCGGTAGGCTCTATGCCGAATCTAAAGCAATTGTCATTGAATTTCAACTTTCTGAGCGGATCACTTCCTGAGTGGATCTTGAAACATCCATATTTGGGTTGCTGGAATCCTTATACTTTTATCTTTACACAGGATGGTATTAAAGATTCGAATGGAAATCGTCCGGGCTTCAATAATGTTCCTAACAAGGTTCCGGATTGTCCGTTAAATAACTAATAAGTAATTATTTGAATTCAATAAGAATGATTAAACAAATCAATAAACTATATATGATCATGCTGCTTTTATGCAGCATGACATTCTTTGCCACTTCGTGTAGTGATGACTTACAGGAGGTAGGAATGGGAGCTGGTCAGGGCGCTGTTAACTTTAAATTCTTAAAGATTACGACGTATGATATTAAAGATCTTCAGGATATTGCATCCGTAAAAATAACGTTGGAAAAGGATGGTGAGCGTATTGTCCTTCCAAGTTTAGCGATGACCGGAACGTCCGATTCTTTAAGTACCGCAACGGTATTTGTAAATGCAGGCGCTT
>JBOFKD010000136.1:0-2425 GCA_051657165.1 Bacteroidales bacterium
ATTTGTGACATTAATGACTTTAAAAGAACCCACTACTACAAATGAGAACCGTTTTGAATTTGCTACTGATTGTCGGTAGTTTATCGTTTTGCAGTTTAACCACAGCACAATCATTGTCCAAGTTATTACCTTATCCGCAATCGGTTACCGAGCATAAGGGTGTATTTACCGTAAAGAAAAATACGAAGTTCTTTACAGATGCTACAGATACAGATCAGAAGATTTTTGCAGAGCAGTTATCTCTTTTCGGAACACCTGTTTCAAGTACAGGCAAGAAAGGAAAGGCTTCAATTCAGTTGCTGATTGATCCTTCAGTGAATGATCAGTTTGATGCTTATGAACTGGTCGTAAATCCAAAAGAGGTGAAGATTAAGTCTGCTACAGCAGCAGGGCTTTTTTATGGCCTTCAGACGTTGCGACAATTGGCTTATCAGGAAGGATCTCAATGGATGATTCCTTCTGTAGAAATAAAAGATCATGCACGATTTGGTTATCGCGGGCTTCATCTGGATGTGTCCCGTCATTTCTTTCCGGTTGACTTCATAAAGAAGCACCTGGATGCCTTGTCATATTATAAATTCAATCGTTTTCACTGGCATTTAACAGATGGAGCAGGATGGCGCTTACAAATTAAGAAATATCCTGAACTGACTCAAAAAGGTGCGTGGCGCAAATCGCCCGACTGGAAAACCTGGTGGGTTGGAGATCGTAAATATGCAGTAGAGGGTGAGCCGGATGCATTCGGCGGATACTATACACAGGAAGATGTGAAAGATATTCTGGATTATGCCGCAAAACGCTTCATTACAGTAATCCCTGAAATTGAGATGCCGGGCCACTCTGAAGAAGTGCTGGCTGTATATCCGGAACTGTCTTGTTCGGGACAACCGTTCAAGCACGGAGAGTTTTGTCCGGGTAATGATTCTGTATTCCTTTTCTTGCAAGATGTGCTGGATGAGGTGATTGAATTATTCCCATCTGAGTATATTCACATTGGAGGTGATGAAGCAGCTAAAGGATCCTGGAAAGAGTGTCCTAAGTGTCAGAAAAGAATGAAAGACAACAATCTGACTGATGTAGAAGAACTTCAAAGTTACTTCGTTCAGCGTATTGAGAAATATATCAATTCAAAAGGACGTAAAATGATCGGCTGGGATGAAATCCTTGAAGGAGGATTAAGTAAAACAGCGACCGTTATGTCATGGAGAGGCGAAGAAGGTGGTATTAAAGCAGCAAAAGCAGGAAACAAAGTTGTTATGACTCCGGGCGAATACTGCTATCTGGATCAATATCAGGAAAATCCGATGATTGAACCTGAAGCTATCGGAGGATACATGCCTTTGAAGAAAGTTTACTCGTATGATCCGTTGAATATTGATCTGACAGACGAAGAAAAGAAACTAATCTGGGGTATACAGGGAAATGTATGGACTGAATATATGTCAACCATGCCTCACACAGAAAGTATGATTTATCCGCGCCTTCTTGCATTAAGTGAAGTAGCATGGACAAATCCTGACATGAAGGATTGGAAAAGTTTTAAATCTCGTGTTTCAAATAATTATCCATACCTGAAATCAATCGGAATTTCACCGAAACCGATTTCAACAATTATTACTCAGGAGCGTAAAGTTGACTTAGAGAATAAAATTATCTGGGTAAGCTTACTTGCGGATATGGATTCTGCGGAGATACGTTATACATTGGACGGTTCAACACCGACAATGAACTCCTTGCTTTATGAAGCTCCGATTAAGTTTACGGCAACATCGGATCTTAAAGCTCAATTGTTTAAAAATGGGAAGACGGCATCAGATATTCAACCTTTCCGTATCGATGTACACAAAGGACTAGGCAAACCGATTGAAGTATCTCGTTTCCTTGATGGTTACAAAGCCGGAGGTAAAACAGCTTTGGTTGATGGTTTGGTAGGAACATATAGTTACAAAGATCAATTGTGGCAAGGGTATGTAAAAGGAATTGAATGTGTGGTTGATTTGGGAGAGGTACAACCGATCCGCGAAATCAGAGCACAATTTATGCAACTTGTCGGTCCGTGGATCTGGTTACCGAAAGAAGTAGAATACTCCGTTTCGGATGATAACGTGAATTTCACACCGGTTGCAACACTGACACACGATATTCCGTTAGATACGGATACAATGCTTTTTAAAGACTTTACATTTGACGGAAAGACAGAAGGGCGCTATGTGAAGATGAAAGTAAAAGCGATTGATAAAGTAGGTGCAGTAATGTTTGTCGATGAATTGATTATCAATTAATTTGTCAGTTAAGAAACCAGTCTCTAAAAAACAAAACTTTTTTTGATGAAGTCGAAATTAATAGCTTGTGCTTTTATTGCATTATCCTTAGGAGGATGTAAAACAAAAGAGAATCAGCCGGATGTATTGAAATTTGTTGATCC
>JBOFKD010000137.1:0-2472 GCA_051657165.1 Bacteroidales bacterium
ATTTATGTGTGGCTGCATGCTTTATACCTGTATCTCTTTATTCGGTTAAAGGATTCTTATCCAGTATGTATGTCGGTATGTTCGAAATGGGAATTCCGTTTATTTTCTTCGGTCTTGCCATACGAAAGACCAGCAATCCAGCATTAGTGAATCAACTTTGTTATTTGTCTCCGTTTCTCTCGCTCTTTCTGATACATCTGTTTTTAGGTGAACATATCTATCCGACAACCTATATTGGTTTATTTCTGATTGTGACAGGTATAGCCTTTAATGAATGGTTATCGATAAGAAAGCAGAAAGCTCAACGTATGATTAACTAAAAACCAGTTTTGTGCTCAGTTGTTATATCAGGAAAGTATTTACTCCTAAATTCAACAATATGATGTACAAATCTATCATACGGTCTGTCTTATTCAGAATAGACCCTGAAAATGTTCATGAATTACTCTTCAGCGGACTAAAAACCTATAAATATCTGACTCCGGCCCGTTCAGTTTGTCGTAATAACTATTGCAATAGACAAGAGATTCATATACGCAATATGAAGCTAAAAAGCCGGATCGGACTAGCTGCCGGATTTGATAAAGCTGCCGAAGTTTATGATGAACTGGCTGACTTCGGATTCGGCTTTATAGAAATCGGGACCGTTACGCCTCATTCTCAATCGGGTAATCCCAAGCCACGTATATTCCGATTAATTGAGGACGACTCTCTGATCTCTCGTACCGGCTTCAACAATCCGGGTACAGATATCATTGCAGAGCGGCTAAAAGCTCACAATAAGCGCAATTATATACTTGGCGCAAATATTAACCGTGATGCATCCTCTATTGATATCCGGATTGTTTCGGACTTTCTTTATAGTTTCAACAAACTGTATGACCTTGTTGATTATTTTACTATTAACTGGGGTAGCATTGAACCTAATGACTTCACGCATGTATGTCAAGCATTACAGGCAGAAAGAATGCAAAAGAACGTACAGAAAAATATTTTTATTAAACTACCTGCTGATATCCCTACAGAGGTGTTGGATCATGTCATAGATCTTGCACGAACATACGGGATAGATGGATTTATAGCTACCGGCCCTACTATGGACCGAAGCCTTCTGACACATCTCAGCAAAGATGAAAGCGATAAACTTGGAGCGGGTGGAGTCAGTGGTAAAGGCATTGGAGAAAAATCACGTAAAATTATCCGCTATCTGTCTCAAAAGACCAATGATGAATTTATACTTATTGGTGCAGGCGGAATAATGACTCCGGATGATGCCGAAGCTATGATCAAAGCCGGAGCTGATCTGATTCAGATCTATTCAGCATTTATCTATTCAGGACCCGGAATTGTAAATGCGATGAATAAACGTATCGAGAAAAAGGAAATAATCAGATAACCAAAAACATTACTTTCAGGATTAAGCTACTTGACAAATATGAATAACCAGAACATTAAGGAAGAACTGCATGAAATCATTTTTGAGTCCAATACCAAAGCAGGTAAAGCTTTTGATCTTGTACTCCTCGTATTTATTGTTTTAAGTGTTGCTTTAGCGCTTTTAGACAGCGTGGCATCTTTTCATCAGCAGTACCTGAAGTATATACGTATAACAGAATGGATCATAACCATCGCATTCACAATTGAGTATATTCTTCGCTTGTATTGTGTCCGTAATAAACGCAAATATGCAACCTCCTTCTTTGGGATTGTCGATCTTTTATCCATACTACCTACCTACTTGAGTCTGTTTATTGTCGGAACGCACTATTTAATAGTCATACGTGCGCTCCGCCTCTTACGTATTTTCAGAATACTTAAACTCACGGAGTATCTTTCGGAAGGATCTACTATCTTAAGTGCGGTTCAGCGAAGCTTCCCTAAGATTTTTGTATTCATGTTCTTTGTAACCATTCTTGTCATTATTCTGGGCTCTGTGATGTATGTTGTAGAAGGATCTGTAAATCCTAGCATGAATAATATTCCCCGATGTATCTATTGGGCTATTGTAACGCTCACAACAGTCGGGTATGGAGACATTACCCCTATTACCTATCTGGGGCAATTTATATCCATGATCATCATGTTACTGGGTTACGCAATCATTGCTGTACCAACCGGTATCATTTCAGCCGAGTTCAGTCGTAATGCCAAAAAGAAAATCAGCGGTGCAGCCTGTCCGGGCTGTGGCAAGGATATTGATGACAGTGATGCCAGCTACTGCAAAAATTGCGGCACACATTTGGAACGGGAGAATCTATAGCTGATTCTCCACTATAATTGTTTTGAGGTATTCGAATAAATCATCCTTTGCTGTCAGATCCATTTTCTTTCTTAATCTTTTTCTGAATTTATAAGCCGATTCTGAGGTAATACAAAGTATTTCTGCAATTTCCTTAGTCTGTAGTCCTGCTAAAACCAACGAGCAGAATACCACATCACGTCTTTTAAGCCCATCATGCTTCTTCGCTAAAC
>JBOFKD010000138.1:0-1348 GCA_051657165.1 Bacteroidales bacterium
ACTGGCAGAAGACTGTTTTATGGTAATACATACACCGTCAGGGAATGTAATTGATATTCCAGTGAGACCACACATCTCATTTTTTAATGAATCTTGTGGCTGAATCGGAACAAATGTTTGATTGGATATAATATCAGGAGCCTTCTCTTTTTTAATCGGTGGCTTACTTGTATTTTTCTTTTTAACCGGATTTAAGCTGGATACAAAAATCCCTTTTCTGGATAACCATGCTGTCATTGGTGGATAATTCACATGTTTCTCTTTACAAAAATCACGTAAAGTTATTTCTTTGCCCTCATGGCGTATAGCCCTGAATTGATCAAGTGTAAGTTGGTAGCGCTCTACTGCTTTCATAAGTTGTTTAGTTTTATTGCCACAAAGGTAGGTTGATGCTTGATTTCCTGAAAGAGACTATTCCGGAGACGCTTACCATAAAGTTTGATTTTCAATCAGCACAATCAGCACAATCAGCACCTGTGGGATGTAATTAACGCATAATCAAGCATATATACTAATAATAAGTGTGCTGATTCAGTGCTGATTGGAGCTCTGAGTGCTGATTGAACTGAGGTGAATCAGCACACCTATACACCTGTTAATCATTTATTTAATCTAAAAGTGCTGATTGTGTCGATTCAAACCACAAAACTCTGTGTATAAATAATGAATGAACGAGTCCGAATTAAGTTTCTTATGCTCGTAAAATCTTCCCGAAAACTCTCACTCCCTATTTTTACTGATTTCAATTGCAACCATTTGCAACCCGATGTAATTAACTATCACACAATACTATACAGGTTGCAACACAAGAAATTCAATTGCAACCAATCGTCATCAATTGCAATTGGTTGCAATTCAAACTGCAAAACTCTGTGTATAGTTTTTCTTCAAGAGAGTTAAGAGCTTCCGCAGATTCTCTTAAGTGATTTTCCATTTTCTCTTAAGAGAATTTCGAATTTCTCTTAAGAGAATTTCTAACTGCATGATTATGTCCGTTTGCAAGTAGCAAACTGAACTTTGCAAGTAGCAAAATAAGTTTTGCAAGTAGGAAACTTTCATTTGCCGATAGCTAACAGATATTGTCTGATACATCTCTGTTCCTTCAAAAGCAACAACCGTAAAAATTTGCTTTCTTAACCGTATATTTTCGTAAGAATAAACCGGTAATTAATAACTGTATATAAGAGATTTAGTTTGTTTAACCATATTCTTTAGAAATCCGGTCCGGAGCGGTTGTAATTCCGCCCCGGACCGGTTCTGATTCCGCTCCGGAGCGGATTGTATTCCGGTCCGGAGCGGAAATATAAATCAACCGTATTTCGTAACTAAATCATTCGTATATAAAAAA
>JBOFKD010000139.1:0-2453 GCA_051657165.1 Bacteroidales bacterium
GATCAAACAGATCATCGAATGTTACATTTTTAGGCGTAACGATCATATAAGCAAAGCGTTTTTCGTATGGATTCGCTTCCATATATTCGTTGCGATCACGTACATAAAGTGATAATCGTTTCGAAATAAGTGGCGATTTTTCTGTTTTGAATTCCTGTTTCATTTCAACACCAGCCCAGTAAGCAGGTGCATTTTCAGCGATACCAAAACGACTGCTTACAAAGTGTACTGTAAACGGTGCCTCATTCAACGATTGATAGTCAACTGCTGTGAACATATCGAAATCTTTTGATGTCGCACCCGGAATCGGATTCCAGCTTTCATCAAACTGCTTAGCTTTAAACGGCACATCCGGATTAAGCTCCAGGTTGTTTTCAAAGTAATCCAAACCTGTACCCGGGAATACTACCTCAAGAGATAAAGTTGTTTTTGTTTTTTCGTTTACAAAAACAACATTTCCTTTCATTGCTTCTGTATCCAAATCTGCTGTCTCAACATGAAACCAGAATTTGATATTTGTATTCAGATTAGCTGCATACTCTTCTGAGTTATCTGTTTTAGAGGGTTGAAGCCATTGCGGACATTCAGTCAGTTTCCACGATGTATTTGACACTAAATTAAATGATGCCGCATACTGATTGCCTGTTCCCGAAGAATACTCCAACTGAAGTGAAGTGATATCCGCGTTATCTGCACCAATCGCTTTCATGATTGTTTCTGCTGTAACACGCACGGCAACATCATTATCGGTATTTCCACTTTGTCCCAACTGAATTGTAGCATCCATAAGTGTTTGATCAAACTTAGCAGGATTTGCAGAGATTATCAACTGGATATCTGAAGCAACACCTTCCTGTGGTTCTTTATCACCCACTGTCGAATACTCAATCCATGAAGGCATGTTCTTAACCGTCCATTTAATATTTGATTTTACACTGATTGTATCCACAAACTGACCTTTACCATTACCGGCAGCAGGTTTAACAAAGAGATTCAACTCCTGCTTATCTGTAGTCAACATAGGAGCATCCGGAAATTGTACTAAACGGATTTTCACCGGATTTTCACCTTTTACGGCAATCGTTAAATCAGCAACACGCTCTTTGATATTTGTGTTTTTGTCCCACTCGATAATCACTTTCGAATCACCTGCCTCACCTGCACGTGTCGTCGGATCAATTTTAATCCATGAAGTTGTGCTTAGCGATGCTGTCCATGCATCAGCAGCATAAAATGAAATCGTTTCTTTATCGGCTTCCAGTGATAAAAGAATATCTTTTGCGTCAATTTTTGACGATTCTTTAATCACAGTATCATCTTTACTACAGCCTACTACCATCAATAGTAGTGCAAAGAAAGATGCGAAAAATATTTTATTGTAATTCATTGTGTACGTTAGTTTAATGTCAAATATTCGTCGGGTAAACCGGAACTTAACGAACCGGTTTATCTGATGTTATTAAAAATCAGTGCTTAGGCACGAAATTATATTGATTCATCATCATTGGAGTTCCGGTATTGTTGTTGTCCGCATCTACTTGCGATTGCGGAACCCAACGGAACAAATACTGATGAACACCGAATGATCCTACACGCGGAACAAAAACATCCAGGAATAATGCAAATACGCGTCCTTCACCTAAATAATAAGATGGATTTGAACTAACATCCTTTACATAAACCTGCCCGTAGCTGGCATCCGGAAAAGCAACCTGTTCAAGAACTGAAATACCGTTTTCAAACGGATTGATGTTATTTGAATGGAAACGTACTTTCAGGTCATAAGCATTATCAAACGGCTCTCTGATAATTAATGTACTATCATCCTGAATCTCCGATTCAACATAAAAACTGATATATTTATCACTGAACGGGAAAGCTGCAATCATTTCCAGATTACCTGCAAATTCCTGAATATTGAAATCCGGGCATTTAATCAATGATACTTTTGCTTCATTTCCGTATAGTTCCCACTGCTCTGTCTTAGGTGCCAGCAAACGAAGTGCGATTTCCAGTTTTTCACCATAAACAATATTTTCGAAGTGTCCCTTTAGCTGAATTGCTCCGCTTAATTCCCCGGCTTTGATAGTCAGGTTGCGCGTTACGAAATCAAAATGATAACCTTCGATTGCATTTGTTTTATTTACTACTAATTCTACTGCATAATGGCGATCGTATGAGGCTACATTGGTTGCTGAGACCTCAACATCGAATAAAGAGTCTTCGATCGGACGAACCGGCATATAATCCATAGAATCTGCAAACATGACATAATCCTGTCCGCTATACATTACTTCTTCTTTCGAACAGCTTGAAAAAGCTGTTGAAAGAATGATACCTAATGCAAGGGTAAAGAAGATATTTTTTTTCATCTACTCTTATATTTTATAGAAGCAACTGAGATTGCTCCGTTCTTATTTATTATTACTTGGATTAGGTTGAACAATACCTCC
>JBOFKD010000140.1:0-1174 GCA_051657165.1 Bacteroidales bacterium
CCAGTCCGTTTGTCAGGTCGCTTTTCAGAACACGAAACAGAAACGAATTTGCGCTTTCGTTTTTCAATTATTTTGTGTTCGACAAGTTTATTCAAGTATCTTTTAAAGAAGGGCTCCGAAATATCATATTTCTCCGCCATTTTCACACACGAAAAACACAGTTCGTATTTTTGCAGTGTCCTGAATAAAACGGTTTTTTATCATGGTTCACCCAGATGGGCATAAATACTTCGCACCATACCAGGTGTCAGATATTTGTTACGTTTCCCGAATCCCTGTAAGCAAAGATCCGCATACAGTTGTTTGCAACGACGGATATATTTACCCAAGCTGTTCGTTGCACTCTTCCGCTGCTGGAGCGGAAAGTATTTTACGGCTACTTCCCCAAAACTTATCAGTCCCATTTTCGCTTAGATTTACACTGAATTTTCAATGGCCTTATCTTCCCGGATTTTGATACGTATCAAAATATTTTTACATACGTATTAAAATAATTTTTGGTACGTATGTAAAATAATTTTCATACGTATGTAATTTCAGGATATCGGTTACGTCCATTCAATTTCTCTTTAAAACACTTCTTAAACTCTCTCGAATAGTGATATACCTGAATACTATCAGACAATTTGGTAAGAAAAATCCTGCCCATAAACCAGTTATTTAAATTTATTTTAATTCAGCTTTGTTGCTAAATCTTTCTTAAAGATACGGATAATTATCGGGATCACCAAATTTACACTTAACGATTACCCCCTAAAATGCCTGTTTTGAGCAAAATCGTGCCTGGAGATAGAATTCTTAACACAACTTAACTCATCTGAGTCTTATAATTTCCTGTAGATTTCGATCTTCTCTTTCAAAGCCTAATTCAAAGCAGAAGTTATAACTGGGTACTTAATATAAAAGGGATAATTTTCAAGTCCTTTGATATATCTGCTCTTTGTTTTTTGTTAAAAAAACCGACCAACCATCGATAACCATCGCTAATCGCCTGCGCGGTTTGGACGCGCCGTACCTTTGTCATACAAGATCAGCCAATGACTTGTTTCTCAGAATTTTTAATCTTCAAAAAACAAAAGAATTATGGCTATTAAGTATGTGTTGGTTGAGCGTCCGAATCCACAGGATCGTAATGCTCCGAAGAAGTTTTATGCAAATGCTGTGGTGCGCGGAT
>JBOFKD010000141.1:0-3592 GCA_051657165.1 Bacteroidales bacterium
CCTTAAGCTTTAATTGCTTAACGGTTGAAGCACAAGAGAAGAAGAACACAAGTACAGTCGTTCCCTCTTCGATGAAAGAGTTATTAGCAGATCAGGTTAAGATCAACAAGGAAAAGTTACGCCTTGATTCTCTTCAAATTGAAGAAGAATATGAGGAAATCGACTTATACCCGGCCCTTAACCTATATGATGATAACTGGAATGCAACGACTGTTAACCCTTATGGAAGCAATGCTCAAATTCCGGATTCTATTAAAATCAACTGTGCCGACTGGTTTATGCCAACGATGGGTCGCGTAACTTCTAAATTTGGACCAAGACGTCGCCGTTTTCATTACGGTATTGACCTCAAAGTTCAGATCGGAGATCCTATCCACGCTCCTTTTGACGGTAAAGTTCGTGTTGTTTCTACAGCTCGCGGATATGGTAAGTTTATGGTTGTTCGTCACAACAATGGATTAGAAACCGTTTATGGTCACTTATCCGGCTTCGTTGCCGAAAGAGATCAGGAAGTGAAAGCCGGCGATGTTATTGCATACGGTGGTAACACAGGACGTTCTACTGGTCCGCACCTCCATTTCGAAACAAGAATTCTTGGAGTTCCGATCAATCCATCCGAAATTTTCGATTTTGATAATAAAGTAGCTCACAGAGATGCTTATACATTCTACAGAAAATCGGGGCGCTTTTCGACAACTCCTTACGGAGTTTCTTATGCACAAGCGAAAACATCGACTCAACACAAAGAAAACAGTCGCATCGCTTATCATAAAATCCGTCAGGGAGACTCTTTAAGTCGTATTGCTAAGATTTACGGAACGACAGTTAAGAAACTGTGTGATTTAAATCAAATTACGCCAACAACAACATTAAAATTAGGTCGTGTTCTTAGAACATCTTAAAACTAAGACACGCTAAAATAAGATCTAAGGCAAGGTACAGGAGCAATTCCAAACCTTGCCTTTTCTGTTATTTATACTCTTATCTGTATCAGAGTGTTGTTAACTCGCGATACTTTTCTATTTTTGCAGATATTTGAAAAAAAGAAAATCAAAAAATATTCAGTTTACAATGAGAAAGTACAAATTGTTTAACAATCTTCTTGGTTGGATTACATTTGCTATTGCAGCTATAGTCTATACCATGACGATTGAGCCAACTGCAAGTTTTTGGGATTGTGGAGAATTTATTTCTTCGGCTTATAAATTAGAAGTCGGCCACCCTCCCGGAGCTCCATTCTTTATGATCACAGGACGCATTTTTGCCACATTGGCCAGTGACCCTTCAAAAGTTGCTATGATGATCAATATCATGTCAGCTATCTTCAGTGCACTGACTATTCTGTTTTTGTTTTGGAGTATTACCCACCTAGCAAAAGCCGTTGTTGTTTCCGACAAAGAAAAAGACATGACTCTTGCACAAGGGATTATGATACTGGGAAGTGGTCTTGTAGGCGCGCTGGTATATACTTTCTCTGACACATTCTGGTTTTCAGCAGTCGAAGGAGAGGTTTATGCTTATTCTTCTTTATTTACGGCGGCCGTTTTCTGGCTTATCCTGAAATGGGAAGAGCATGCTGATGAAGCACATTCTGATCGCTGGATTATTTTGATTGCTTATTTGATGGGACTTTCTATCGGTGTCCATCTTCTGAACCTGTTATGTATTCCTGCAATTGTATTGGTTTATTACTACAAGCGCAATCCGAATGCAAACCTGAAAGGATCAATCATTGCTCTTTTAGTTTCATTCGTTATTGTAGGAGTATTAATGTACGGTATGATACCGGGACTTGTTAAAGTTGCCGGTTGGTTCGAATTGTTCTTTGTGAACACATTAGGTATGCCATATAATTCAGGCGTAATCATTTATATTGTAGCTTTAGCTGCCGCTTTGATCTGGGGTATCTACGAAACTGTAGTTCAGAAAAACGAAATCCGCATGAAATCAGCACTTCTACTGTCTGTTGCTATGATGGGAATTCCATTTATCGGCAGTGGCGGTTTTAAAAGTGTTGCTATCGGATTGACTCTGCTAGCTGGTGGTGCTGCCTATCTTTTCATGAAAAGAGATTTCAGTGTCCGCCTGATCAATAATTTATTGATGTGTATGACGGTAATCCTTATCGGATATTCTTCATATGCTTTAATCATGATTCGCTCGGCTGCTAATACGCCAATGGATCAGAACTCTCCGGAAGATATTTTCTCTTTAGGCAGTTACCTGAACCGTGAACAATACGGAGACAGACCTTTATTCTACGGAGAAACTTTTGCTTCGGAAATAGCCAGAGATAAAGATTGTCAGGCTAAATTTAAAGAAGGTGCTCCTATCTATGCACAAGTTGCGAAAAAAGATTCTACTGAAGCAGATAAGTATATTATCACTGGTCGCAAGCGAAACTATGAATATATGGACGGAACTAAAATGCTGTTCCCTCGTATGTATAGCTCACAGCCTACACATATCGAATCCTATAAATCGTGGACTAACTTTCAGGGGAAACCTGTTCGTCTGAATCGTTGCGGCGAACAAATTACAGTTCAGTCTCCAACTTTCCTTGAAAACATCAAATACTTCCTAAGTTACCAGTTAAACTTCATGTACTGGAGATATTTTATGTGGAACTTCGCCGGTCGTCAGAATGATATTCAGGGACATGGAGAAATTACAAATGGTAACTGGATTACCGGTATCAATGCGATCGATAAATATATGGTTGGTGATCAGACTTATTTACCGGATGATTTAAAAAATAACAAAGGTCGCAATGTATATTATATGCTTCCTTTATTACTGGGTGTATTCGGAATTCTTTTCCAGGCTTACCGAGGTAACAAAGGGATTCAGGGATTCTGGATCACATTCTTCCTGTTCTTTATGACAGGTATTGCTATTGTGATTTATCTGAACCAAACACCTTATCAGCCACGTGAACGAGATTATGCTTATGCAGGTTCGTTCTATGCTTTCACGATATGGATTGGTTTAGGTGTAGCTGCAATTGCTAATTTCCTATCGAAATACATCAACCCTACGACAGCTGCTGCACTGGCTACTGTCGCTTCTTTATTCGTTCCGATTCAGATGGCTGCCCAAAACTGGGATGACCATGACCGCTCAGGCAGATATACGGCTCGGGATTTCGGTAAGAATTATCTGACAACAGTCGCGCCTAACGGTATTATCTTTACGAATGGAGATAACGATACATTCCCGTTGTGGTACGCGCAAGAAGTAGAAGGATATCGTACAGACGTTCGCGTTGCCAATCTTAGCTACCTGCAAACAGACTGGTACGTAGATCAGATGAAACGTCAGGCTTATGAATCAGCTCCGCTACCAATCGATTTTACAAAAGATCAGTATATTCAGGGAACGCGTGATGTTGTTTATCTGATGGATATGCTTAGCGGAGATACCCTTGATCTGAAAACTGCACTTGACATTGTCAAGTCTGAAGACGAAAGATTCAAACGTATCCCGGGTTATGACGGACGAATGGATTTTGTTCCTGCTAAGAAATTCAAACTTAAGATTGATAAACAAGCAGCAATTGAATCGGGAGCCGTTCCAGCAAGCTATATTGACA
>JBOFKD010000142.1:0-1806 GCA_051657165.1 Bacteroidales bacterium
AAGCGATTTAACAAGGAGATGAAATCGTGCGTAAGCTGTAGGGATAGCGCTTTATGCCTATCCGTCTTTCAAAATCGTACGGCAACCGAATAACAATGAGCAAATAACAATGAACGAGATTTTTGCTTAATTGTATAAACGCTTAAGCGCTTAATTGTATAACTGCTTAAACGTTTTACGTTTTTACGTTTATGCGATTTAACAAGGAGATGAAATCGTGCGTTAGCTGTAGGGATAGTGCCTCGTGCCTATCCGTCTTTCAAAATCGTACAGCAACCGAATAACAATGAAAGAGATTTTTGCTTAATTGTATAAACGCTTAAGCGCTTAATTGATTATAACTGCTTAAACGTTTTACGTTTTTACGTTTAAGCGATTTAACAAGGAGATGAAATCGTGCGTTAGCTGTAGGGATAGCGCTTTATGCCTATCCGTCTTTCAAAATCGTACGGCAACCGAATAACAATGAACGAGATTTTTGCTTAATTGTATAACTGCTTAACTGCTTAAGCGTTTGTACGATTGTACGTTTAAGCATTTAAGCATTTAAGCGATTAATCAATTTAACATTTAAACAGAAGGAATAATTCATCTTATGTTAATCTTACACACAATACACCAGGTAAACAATAAAAAAACAATAATTACTCACCGGAAATAAAATTGTAATATTTAGTTTAAAATAAATATATACGTTTGTGCAATATACTATTATTAAGGATATACAGCTAATTAACACACTGATCAACTCGTAAGAAAATCAGTGCATTGTAGTATTCAGAAGGAGGTAACAGATAAACATACTCCTGCTAAATAAAATAATCTTCTTGCATAAAAATCAGCTTGCTGCTCTTTTGCTTGAACTTACTATAAATCAGTTAGCTGAATTTAAAACTGTCTATATTTACATTTATTTATAAACTAATTTCTAAAACACGATGCAAATCAATCGTTTAGTTACAGGAGCTTTAGTAGCAACATTAAGTTTCTTCTCGTGTACAAGTGATGAAACTATTCCTATGGGTAATGAACCAATTAAATTAAGTGCTTTTATCAATGGCCCGAACACACGTGTCGGAACTGCTTGGGAAGGTCGTGAAAAATTAGGGCTATTTATGATTAGCTCAGGTGAAACTTTCGTACCTGTTGTACGAAACAAAATGTTTAATGTAACAACAAACGGCACATTATCTCCATCTGACAGTGAGCACCTTTATTACCCTGAAGATGGCAGCAAGGTGAAATTTGTCGGCTATCACCCACACGCAGCTGTAGGTGAGGACCATATCTACAAAGTTGACTTGGCTGATAATACAATTGCGGATCATGACCTGCTTTACACAGAAGCAACGGCTGAATTTGATAAAACAAATAAAGAGGCGATTGCATTAAATTTCAAACATCAGTTATCGAAACTAACATTGACAATCCAGGATGAGAATGGCAATGATCTTACAGGATTCGATGCAAAAATAACGATCCCTACCAAAGCTGATTTCAATATCGAAACAGGTGTATTGACAATCACACCGGATAGTGATAAAGAACTTGCAGCTCAGGTCACTAATGATGTTGCGTCTGCATTAGTTTTACCGGGATCTGCAAGCGGTAAAATCGTATTTACGGCACAAGACAAGAATTTCACCTGGGATATATCAAATATCACTCTGGAGCCGGGTAAAAACTATGCTTATACACTTAAATTAATCTCAACTACAGAACCGGACAATAAAGTTCAGGTTGTAGGTCAGGCAAATATTATTGACTGGGGCACAGTAAATGGTGGTAATATTGACCTGGAAGAGG